>JBGUPL010000083.1:0-20113 GCA_045130275.1 Bacteroidales bacterium | reverse complement strand
AACTATAACCTTACCATGACACAGCCCAGCACCGGTTTCGTCATGTACAATGTGAACGGTACTTTGGCTAACTTCGGCTATACGGAGATGTATGTCTCTCAGGGCGACCTGATTAAAGTGGGTAACATTGATTGCGCTACTATGACGGGTGATCCTAGTGATTGGACGACGTTGGGCTATGCTTGGCAAACCCCGATCGTGCCGGTGAGCGCACCTGCGGGTCCTGTCGATCCCACTCCCGAGGAGGCGACCATCGCCTTTAGCGATATTCTCTTCTGGGTGGGCACTGGTTCCAACGAAGCCGTGATGGCCGTGAACTGGGCTGACACCGCTTTGGCTTGGGGTTACCGCTGGAACGGCACCGCCACCGTGGCTGACATGATGAACCATATCGCCGCTGCAGACCCGCGCTTCAGCTTTACGGGCACGGGCATGGTCAGCGACATCAACTACATTGACACTGCTGCCGGAATGACTACTCCGCTGGGCATCACGCCGGGTTATTATTGGAGCAGCACCAATAACGGTGTGATGGACTGGGGTATGGGCCAAACACTCGCCAACGGTGATTTCGAGAAATGGGCGGATGGCAGCACGGGTATCCTCGTTGACAGTGTCTGGGTTGACGAATACGGCGGCTACTGGAACTACATCTATGTCTATCCGATGACTATCTATCCCGTGACGGTTCCCGACACGACGGGAGGTTCCGGTCCTGACACGATTCCCGAGCACGGTCCGTTCTGCGGCGGTGTGGGTACGGACGGCTGTAACGCCATCGCTGCGAATGACAACCAATTTGTGGCTTGGGCCACCAATGTGGTCGTGACCAGAGGTCCGCAAAACATCTCCAACCCGGACAGCCCGTTGGCCTCCTTCGGTACGGAAACCAACGCAATCGGACCAGCAACAATGAATAACAGCATGGATGTCATCAGCCTTGGTGACGGCGGTTCTGCGCTCATCACCTTTGAGCGTCCAATCCGCAACGGCGAGGGTCCTGACTTTGCAGTCTTTGAGAACGACATCAACGGTGGTTTCCTAGAGTTGGCTTTCGTGGAGGTGAGCTCCGACGGCGTGCATTTCGTGCGCTTCCCGGCCACCAGTCTCACCCAGACGGAGACACAAGTCGGCACTTTCGGTCTCATGGATCCCACTTTCATCAACAACTTAGCCGGCAAGTTCCAAATCGGCTACGGTACTCCGTTTGATCTCGAAGAGTTGGCTGGCAGCGAGAACCTCAACCTCGATAGCATCGTCTATGTGCGGATTATCGACGTGGTGGGCAATATTGACCCGCAGTACGCTTCTTACGACGCTTTCGGTCACATCGTCAACGATCCCTGGCCTACTGACTTCAACACTTGCGGTTTCGATCTCACCGGCGTGGGCGTCATCCACCAGAAGCCCGTCGGCATCGAGACCCACGAGATGCCGCAGGTCTTCGCCTACCCGAATCCCTGCACCGGCACGTTGTATATCATCAACGAGAATGCCGAGCGCGTCGAGCTCTACAACCTGAACGGCAAGTTGCTGCAGGTGGTCGATAACGGTGACACGCACGTTACCTTGAACATGCAATCTTATCCTGCAGGTCTTTATCTGCTGAAGGTCGGCAACGGCGTTCAGAAGATCCTGAATAAATAACCCTTTTATATTAATGAGCGGCCGGCAGGAGCCGCCGCATCCCTGTGGCGGGAAGAATTTAACGCAGAAAGGAAGCTGCGGCTCCTGTCCGGCTGAAAGGAAACGGCCTCGCGAATGCGGGGCCGTTTTGCGTTGTGTTGGTTAGCAGTTAGTAGTTGGTAGTTAGCAGTTGGCGGGGGCGGTTCGTTATGTTTGAGAATGTTTTTGTGTTTTTTCAGCGGCAAAAACTAATGATGCTAAGGCAATAAAAACTAACCAGGAATGAAAGTATCAGAAAAACAGATATGCAAGAAATTTGCTTCTATTTCGTAACTTTTTTACAAATACAAGATTTATTTACTGATTGTATCAATATTTTTGTTATTTTTGCGGCGGAAATATAATACGAATATTATGATACGAGAATTTTGGGTTGAGAATTATCTTTCGATAAAGGAGCGTCAAACGTTAAACTTTGAAACGAAATCCAAGGAGGATGATTGGGCTTCGGTGGACATGGGTAACGAGAAGCGGGTCAACAAACTGGCGGTGATATATGGTGCCAATGCATCTGGAAAATCAAATATGCTATTAGCCCTTCTAAATGTTTTCGAACTGCTGTTTCATACTCGGGAGAATAAAACAGAGTTAGTTAAGACGAGGCGACCTTTTGCCTTATGTTCGGATAAACCTACACGGATGTATGTTTCGTTCTATGCCAACCATATTCGTTACGATTACACCGTTTCTTTTACGATGGAACATATTATGGAAGAGCTGATGGAATGGTTCCCGAACGGTTCTAAGTCGCTTTTTTATGAACGCAAATACCAGTCTGATGATTTGCAAGCCTACATTAAATTCGGTCAAAGTTTGGGTCTGTCGGCCAAAACAAAGGACATTTTTCTGCAAAACACTTTAAACAACCATACCGTTCTTTCTTGTTTCGGCAAGAGAGCATTTGAGGCCGATGCCAAACCCATCGCCAATCTGTATAACTGGATATCTAAATATGTATATCAGCTCGACAATCCGAATTTCATTCTTGAAGAATCGCTTCGACAGGTGATGGGGGTTGCTTCAGCCAAGCGCTTCTATCTCCAAATGTTGGAAAAAGCCGATTTTAATATTGTGGACTTCCGTGAGGACATTTCTACGACAAAAGTTTACTTTGATTGCAAAGCTGGTGGCAAAACTTTTACCCTCAGTTTGGATGAGCAGTCTCAAGGGACTAAAAAGTTTTTAAGCAATTTATCAACGCTTTACAATGCGATTTCAAGCCACAATATATATTTCATAGATGAGATAGACTCAGAACTGCACGATGATTTGTTGCTTTATTTTCTCAACACATTCGTCATGAATTCTAATGAGTCGCAGTTGATTTTCACCAGCCAGGAAACTTCCTTGTTGAACGAAGACCTGTTGAATACACATCGTGATTTTGTGTTCTTTGCGGAGAAGAACCGCGACGGTGCTTATTCCGAATACACACGTGCGGGTGAATACGGGCTGCACAAGAATTTGTCATTATACAAGTCCTATCGGAACGGCCGGTTAGGCGCCATTCCCCAATTAGGTTCACCTTTATATTTAGAAGACGATAAAGAAAATTAAGGATTCGATTATAGTTATTGGTGAGGCGATTACTGTTTGAGGCGTTTGGGACAATGACTGATTGAAATACAGATAAACATAACAAATATGAATGAGATTTTTATATTAAAGAAAGACAAAGAATTTGTTTTAAGTAAAATAGATGAGATATTTCGCAAATACCAAACGACTAATGCGACGAATAGTGTGCAACGAAGAACTACCCTTAGAAAATGTTGCCATGAAATTGATTGTATGTTAGACGAATGCTTTGAACCAAGTCTTTTAGGTTTTACTAGATGTAAGCAAAAAATCAGCAGGTGTAATTGTGTTGACGACCCTCAGCGTGTTGATATGTCGTTTTATATTCTTGGCCAGATGCTGTCTGAATTGAGAGCCAGAACCTGTTGCGCTATTCCTTTAAAAGATTACCCGTCATGTCGCAAACTGGTTGGGTTGTCGCCTAAGGATGTTATTTCGAAAACAAAGGATTTGGTAAAAAACGAAATCGTAAAAGCTGGTGTTTGCTTTTTGTTATTGGGATCTGATGTTGGCGATGTCATCACAATTGCAGATATTAAAAAGCTATACAGGGGTTTATTGGATGAATTACAAAAAGAGCTACGGGAGAAAAACGATGGAATAAACCCCGTGGAGCAAAATCTTATGTGTTGGTTTAATGCGGAAATCGGCTATTGCGATTTGGCTATGTTCAAAGCCGGAATGAGTATCGGAGAAAATGCTGCAGAACTTAATGTTATTGCCAGTAAGAACATAGAAAAGTATGAGAATAGTTGCCTTAGTGGGAATACCAGCGACAGTATTGGTTAAAAACGCATAAGATGTTTGAAAAACGAAGTGGTATTAAGAAGATTTGTATTTTTGCACTCTTGAATGTTGCGTTATGAAAAATATTGTTGAAATATCAAGGACGCAAGTAGTCATGACGTTCATAGCCACTTGCGTTGAGACCACCGCTAGATTCCTTAATACTTCCTACAAAGAAGTTTACCAACGGATGAAGCGTGTGGGTCTGATAGAACGGTTTATACTCCCTCACTACGAAACGCTTCACAGTGAGAGCAGGGAAAATCTTGCGGAGGTATTAATAGAATGTATGAACAATTGGGAGAACAGAAAATGAGTGAAGTGATTGTCTATCATGGGGGAACGGGAAAGGTAGAGTTTCCTGTCTGCAAATTCGGCCGTCGTAATTTGGATTTCGGCCAGGGTTTTTATGTTACGGATTTGCGCCAGCAGGCGGTTGATTGGGCAACGCAGGTGGCCGATCGCAGGAATGAAACGCCTATCATAAACAGATACCGTTTAAATCGCGATGCCATATTGGGAGAGGCCCGCTGCAAGGTCTTCACGGCATACGACAGAGACTGGTTGCAATTTATTGTGGCCAGCCGTCGTGGTGAGCCGGTGGCCGACAACTACGATTACATCGAAGGCGGTGTGGCCAACGACCGTGTGGTTGACACCGTCAACCTCTATATGGCAGGTCTGATGGACGAAGACACCGCCCTGCTTCGCCTGTCGCAGCACCAGCCCAACAACCAAATGTGTTTGCTTTCACAGGAATTAACAGACAAATACTTGATATTCGATGGAACAGAAACAATCTGATGACCCCGTCAAATCGCCTGTCATACAGGAGATTATCATGAGCAACCGCATTGGCGCCATCTCGGTAGAGTTGGCCAAGCGGCTCAACATTGAACCCGTGAAAGCGTTGCAACTATTCTACGAAAGCCAAACCTGCGCCGACCTCCACGACAAATCCACCGGGCTTTATCTTTATGGGGATTTGTATGTGGCGGATGAGTTTATGAGGGAGATTGGGAATGGGAGGTAAGGTTATCAAATAAGAATAGCTTCAAATCAAAATATAAATAGGATAATGTCATCTTCGAATTACGATAAGGCTCAGGAAATATGGACTTCTTTTTGCAATGAGGTAAAGTACCAACATAGATTTTTCCCGTCTCATATAGTTCTTGACAAAATTGGCGATATTGCAAGAAAAAATGAAATGGTGATAAAACCAAGTTCAATTTTTTATCGAGCAAGGATCATTGACCACGATGCTGCTCGTACAGAACATATGGTTGCAAAATGTTTTGGTCCAAATTCTACAGAAGAAGATCATAAATGGTATCGAAACAAGGCGAACAAGTTCAGAGGATTGTGTAAAGAAGGTTCTTATGTTCCACCGAATTCAGCATTGATAAGAGAAGGACGCTCAAATCCTAAATTCATTCGATACTTGTATATGGCAGAGAGTCCCACAACAGCCGTTTTTGAGGTTCGCCCCCTTTTGTATAGTGCGATTAATGTGGCTGGAATTGAGGTAAAGGAGATGCTTAAAATCACGAATTTGGCGGCAGATATAGATTTAAATCCTGAAAAAGAGAAAAGTGTAGATGATTGGTTGTTGGGCTTTTTACAATCGGCATTTTCTTCTCCGACAAATAACCCAGACGACTATATTCCATCTCAAATCATTTCCGAATATTGTAGGCACATAGGATTCGAAGGCATTCGGTATAGCAGTTCATTACATAGAGGTGGGTTCAATTTGACTATCTTTGATATCTCCAAATGCGAAGCTGTTTTTTCCACAGACCTCAGGTTGGAAAACATAAAGATAAGTCTACGACCAGCGTTTGGCGCGGAAAATATAGATGGTCGATTTGAATACATAAAGGACAATGTTCCTATGAAGATGGATAAGAATAGTGGTTTATTAGTGGAAGTATAATTGACGTTTGTTGGTGTTTGATTCAACCGATCTCACAATAATGGACAAATGAGGAAATTATGTATTTTTGCAGCGTTTAACCTGAGAGCTAAGGCCTTATGTTTGATATACTTATTCGATAGAATTTGCTATATTGCCTTTAAGGTTTCAGTCGTTAGAAATATTATAAATAACAAGTTATAAAGTATTAGGACATGAACTTATTAGGAGATGCAATAAATGATAATCGTATAGAATGCCAAAACTATATGATTGAAATGACTATTCAAGAGTATTTTGACATTGCTAAAGACATTCTCAAAAACAATGAATATCAAAGGCGCAGGGTGAAGTCTTCTTCCAATATCTACAGCTTGTTGAAAGACGATTTAAAACAAGGGTGTATAATGCCACCTATAGTGCTGGCTTTATCAAAAAGTATTGGAACAGATGTTGACGTTTTAGAAGAAATCAAAAAGAGCAAGGAGAGTATCATCATTTTGGACGGTTTACAAAGATCATATACAATAAGGGATCTACTTAAAGAAATAGAGGGGAGTCCAGATGAGAACAACGTGTTAAGCCACCTAATTCGTATAGAACTGTACACGGGCATTAACAAATTTGGTATTCTTTATCGTATGCTGACATATAATACTGGCCAAACACAAATGTCAACGCGACATCAAATAGAGATCATATACTCCGATTACATTGATAAAGTAATAAATGGTATTAAATTCATCAGAGAAGTCGATGACACAACTCCAAGAAAGCTAGGTGAATATCGATTTAAAGATGTGGTTGACGGCTTCACTTCTTATTTGGAAAGAGATTATCTTTCACTTGAACGTATTGACATTCTCAACAGTATAAAAAGCCTTCAAGAGCTGACAAAAGAAGATCCAAAGGCAGAACTTTTTGATGAATTTGTAGATTTTTACCATGGTATTGTCATAAAGATTAATGAAAAGGCGGCCGATTGGAGTCCCAACAAAGAAGAACTTGAAGTTGAAAGAGTATTTGCCACCAATGTTGTAGGTATATTCAACAAATCGCAATCGCTGACTGGTTTTGGTGCGGCTGTTGGTAAGTTGATTGACAAAGGCATTACAGATAAGCTTGTGACATTGAAGACAGAAGTGAACCAAGATGATTTTGAAGAAGTAACACAAGGATTGGACCTCTTGACAATCAAATTGGAGAATGTGAGAAATAATGCCAAGAAGATAGGAAATGACCAAAGGCTCTTTTTCTTCCACTTTTATAGAGGATTGCTATCAAAAGGTAGCGATTCATATATGAACATAAAATCGGCTGTGGAATATGCTTATAATCAATACGAAAGAGAAACCATGTAGTTATGTGCAAGGTTGAATTCTTTCAGGAAGAATCCTGTTTTCAGCTTACGAAAAGAGGCAATAATATACCGTTTCAGTATATTCCTAATAACAAAAAAATATTACCAAACCTAAAGGATGAATCGTTTGATATTATTTTACTGAACAATCCGTTTCTGCATAAAGAGATTAATCGATTTGTGATAAAGTTTGATGATTCTGAAGAAAGGGCTGGCTTTCTTTTCCCCATCTCATTGTTAGAATCTGAAGAAATCGATGATAAGTATTTGTTATCATATATGTTCGTCGCATATCGTCAGTTGCTGTTGAGAATTAAAAATGAAGCTACTGGAGTATTGTCAGATAGTTTTCCGGATGCTTTCGTGTTAGCAATTCATAAACCAACAAAACCAGATTTCCAATTTAAAGAATATGTTTTGTCTTTAGCCCACTATGGTTTTTATAAATACAGAGAGAAAATCGACACGAGATGTCCCAGATTAAACTGTATAGAAGATCAAACCCAAATTATACGCTTGAAGAAGTTTGATGTCGACAATTTTCATAATGGTTATGTAAACAATCTAATCTTTAATCGTCTTTGTTTAACTTCAGATTTTCTTACTCGATTTATTTTGGTTTATCAAATAGTGGAATTATATATTTCAGAAATTCATCATAATCTATTAGAAGATAGCATAGATAAATATAAGAGAAACGAAATAACAAGAAATGATTTTAGCGAAGAATTAAAAAAGATTTCTAGAGAATCGTATCAAATTGAACAATTAGTGAAAGGCCTCCATGATGAAGAAGTTTGCACTAAATACAGAGATGATGTATTAAGTTTATTCAATGATATTGGCTATTCTACTGCTGATAAATCAAAATCTTTAGACTCGTTACTTTATACACTACGAAATCAGATATTTCATAACTATAACATATTTGATGGACATGAGGATGCATTAAACCAAGTTATCTTTAGTTTTGAAAGAGTAATCATTATGTTGTTGGCTAAAAAGCTTGTAAACAACTAAAGTTAAATCATGAGATAATTGACATTGAAGAATCTCATAATGTAGTAGATAATTATACATAAACTGCAATAATTCGGGTTATTTTTGAATCATAACAAATTAACAACAGTTGCAGGATAAGGTTTCGATATACATTTACTTGCAATATTTCCCTTACCAACTATCTTCTCAAAACACTTTCATGACCCCAAAAAATTCCTATCTTTGCCGCCCAAATCAATCACAAATATAATCTTTAACGAATAATATACCGAAACAATAGAAGAATAAAAGACAAATAACATATTATAAAGCGTTTTCGCTCCATCTAGCCATCTTGAAGTTCCACAAATCAAGCCAAGTTAGTACAGCGGTAAACGCTCACGAGTAATCGTGGGCTTTACTTATACTTGGCAGGTCGTGGAACACCTAAGATGGCATAAGAAAAGTTCCACGATTTTTTATGCCAAGTAACGAAAACACAAAACAAATCAAAAGCCGCCAAAGGGTGGCTGACCACGGCGAGGTGTTCACCAATCCACGCGAGGTGAACGCTATGCTCGACCTCGTGCGCGACGAGTCTTTCCGGCTCGACAGCCGCTTCCTCGAGCCCGCCTGCGGCGACGGCAACTTCCTCATCGAGATCCTCCGCCGCAAACTCTCCCTCCTGCAAGACCTCAAATCCCCGACCGACTGGGAGTTCCAGAGCCTCATCGCCGTCGGCTCCTGCTACGGCATCGACATCCTGCCCGACAACGCCGAGGTCTGCCGCAGCAGATTGGAACACTACGTTCTCTCTCAACACCCCACCCCGGAGAGGCTACCCGTGGACAGTCCCTACCTCCTCTCGCTCCGCTACATGCTCCGAAAAAACATCGTCTGCGGCGACGCCCTCACCTACCGCACCGCCGAGAACAAGCCCATCACCTTCTGCGAATGGACACCCATCGCCGGCAGTATGCAGTTCTCCCGCCGCGACTTCCAGTTTGATTTCCTCGTCACGCAGAGCCACCAATACAGCCTCTTCGACGAGCAGGGCGAAGTACAGAGTTTCGATGAGCCTGTAAAATCCTATCCGCCTGTTCACTACACCCAACTTTTCATGCAATGATGACTGTGCCTGATAATTATCAATTATCAATTATCAATTATCCATTATCAATTATGAACTATAGCCCCGACATCCTCAACTGCTTGGCCAACCTCAGCAGCGACGAGGTCTTCACCTCGCCCGAATTGGCTAACCGTATGCTTGACCTGCTGCCGCAGGAGTTGTTCCGCTCCAGCAAGACGCGCTTCCTCGATCCCTGCAGCAAGAGCGGAGTCTTCCTGCGCGAGATTGCCAAACGGCTGTTAGCGGGTCTCGAAGAGCAGATCCCCGACCTGCAGCAGCGCATTGACCATATCATGACCCAGCAGGTCTTCGGCATCGCCTGCACCGACCTTACCGCCGAGATGAGCCGCCGCACCCTCTACTGCACCAAACTGGCCAACGGCAAATACAGTGTCAGTACGGCTTTCCATGATGTGCAGGGTAATCTGCGTTACGACCGCTGCCGCCACACGTGGAACGCGCAAGGCCGCTGCGAACACTGCGGCGCAAGCCAAGGCGAGTATCTCCGCGCCGACTCCCGCGAAACCTACGCCTATCCGTTTATTCACAAACCAATCAAAGAAATATTCAAGAAAGATATGCAATTCGACGTAATTATTGGAAACCCGCCGTACCAGATGAGTATAGGCGGAGGTGGTAGTACGGACAGAGCCACTCCTGTCTATAACAAATTCGTAAATACAGCATTGAAGGTCAAAGCCAACTACGTTTGCATGATTATTCCATCAAAGTGGATGGTTGGAGGTTTTGGCCTAAAAGAATTCAGACAGCAAATGTCGCAAGAGAGGCGTTTAAAAGTAATTGTTGATTTTGAAGACTCAGCCTCATGCTTTCCTGGTGTTCATATTGACGGTGGAGTATGCTATTTCTTGATTGAAAACAAATACAATGGGAAAACGAAGTATGAGTTTCACTCAAAGGATGGGGCAACGCATACGGATTACAGATATCTTACAAATCAGCATTTTGATTACATCATACGTGATGGGCGAATACTTTCATTACTTGATAAGGTGAACCAAAAGGAAAAGTTTAGCGACATAGTATCCGCTATGAATCCTTTTGGAGTAAACACCTTTCTTTTTAACGAACCCGAACGAATGCCTGAAGCACAATTGTCAGAAAAGCCATACAATGGTTCTGTTGAAGTTCATGGCGTTTACGGGATAAAAGGAGGAGCGAAACGGAAAGTGGGTTATATCAAAAAGAATACGGTATCTCAAAATGTTGCATGGATTGATAAGTATAAAACGTTTTTCTCCTGCACATATTCAACAAATGCAATAAACTATCCTGAACCAATCTTCGCAGGTCCAAATGTTGTGTGTACTGGTACTTTTATTGTGATTGGTCCATTCCGCAACAAAGAGGAACAAATGAATTGTAAATCTTTTATGGAAACCAATTTCTTCAAGGTTTTGCTCTATTTTGGTAAAGGCACAATGCACGTCACTCGTAGTGTATTTGGGCTAATCCCTTTGGTGGATTTCTCCCACCCCTGGACTGACGAGATGCTGTACGAGAAGTATGGCTTGGACAAGGACGAGATCGCCTTTATCGAGAGCATGATACGGCCGATGGAATAGTTAAAGCAGAACGTTCTTTGAAATTTTAGAAGAAAAACTATCGAGGTATTAAAAATAGATGTATCTTTGCCTTGCAAAAAAAAACTTTGATATGGCAAAAGATTATCCTACAGAAGAACCTGAAAATCCGATGGTTAATGAACCAGTCGCAGAATATGGAGTTCCTGCCAAAACAACTTATCGGGTAATCTCCGACGAGGAGATAGGACGGTGTATTCCGCTTGAAGAGTCTCGTCGTCGAATGACCGAAAAGATTTACAAGTTCTATCATCCAGAGGCATGAGAATTGTTGTTGAAGAACGTGTACATCAAGCCATAGAATCGTTCTATGATGCAGCCATATTGAAGCATTGGCATACATTAAGTTTTGATACTGTGGAAAGCAAGAAAAACCGTCTTTATGACGGATTGGAATCGCTTGCCAACTATGCGACCATATTCCCCAAGGCCAGACTAAAAAAAGAATGGATTAATAAGGGATGGCAGGAATTTATTTGCGAAGATTTCCATTTTGCTTATGAGATTACGGTTGACGCTCATGGGGAAACGGTAATCGTCGTTCACGATGCCGTCCATAGTTTCCTTTACTATTAGTTTTTTTTCTAAATATTTCTGCATGAGGACGTTCGCCTACAGATACGTAAACGAACAAACTTTCATATTATGCAGACTACAGAGCAAATTCTTCCCGAAATGCGGCGTGCCGTCCCGCAAATCTACATGTACGACGACGTTGCCTTCCCCGGATGGATCAAGATTGGGGAAACGAGCCGCGCCGATGTAACGAAGCGCATCGACGAGCAGCATCCCATCACCGAACCGTACAAGACATACCACCTGCTGTGGCATGACAACGCCTTCTATGCCGATGGCAGCGGCGAGAGCTTCGGCGACCATGACCTCCACGACTACCTGCGCCGCATGGGCAAGGAACTCATCGGCGAGTGGTGCCGCTGTTCCTTGCGCGAGGCTAAAGCCGCCTACGTGGCCGTGCGCCATCGTGATACGGACATCGAAACGGTGCGCGACCTCGACTACGAGATGCGTGGGGAGCAGGAACAGGCGGTAAGGCAAACCGCCGACTACTTCGCCAAAATGGATAAGGAGGAGCCCGACCGTCCCAGCCACTACCTCTGGAACGCCAAGATGCGCTTCGGCAAGACTTTCGCCACCTACCAGCTCGCTAAACGCATGGGGGCGAAACGTGTGCTGGTGCTCACCTTCAAGCCCGCAGTGGAAGACTCTTGGCGCGATGACCTGCTGCGGCACCGCGACTTTGAGGGCTGGCGATATTATAGCAGCAAAAACGCCGACGACAATTATCCATTATCCATTATCAATTCTCAATTTCCTTTGGTGGTATTCGGTTCGTTTCAGGACTACCTCGGCAGGGATAAATACGGCAACATCAAAACGAAAAATGAGTGGGTACACAGCATCCACTGGGATCTGATTGTGCTGGACGAATACCATTTCGGGGCTTGGAACGACAACGCCAAGAGTCTGCTCGACCTCGGGGATGCCGATGCCAAGCGACGGCAGGCGGAAGAGGACGCGGTGATGAGCGAGAGCGGCATCGATGTGGAGAGCGGGCGCGCTTGGGATGACAGCGATGTGCCCATCACGGGCAAACACTACCTCTACCTCAGCGGCACCCCTTTCCGTGCCCTTGCCACGGGCGAGTTTATGGAAAGCCAGATCTTCAACTGGACCTATCAAGACGAGCAGGCACGAAAAGAGTCTGTCGGCGGTCCCTATTTGGAGATGCCCACCATGGTGATGATGACCTACCAGATGCCGCAAGACCTCGGGGCGATGATCGAGCAATGGGACATGGACGGCTTCGATCTCAACGAGTTTTTTCGCGCAGAGGGCAAGACCTTCGTCCATGAGAAGGCCGTGCAGAAGTGGCTCGACATTATCCGTGGCAAAGCCCCCATCTTCGGCGACGGCAGCTCGCCGCTCAATGTGCGTCCGGCTTTGCCTTTCGAGGATACGCGCTTGCTTGACCTCTGCGCCCACACGATGTGGTTCCTGCCCAACGTGGCGGCGTGCGATGCCATGGAAGCGCTTCTTCACCGTCCGGCCAACGGTTTCTACCAGAACTACACTATCATCAACTGCAGCGGCACGAAAGCCGGGATTGGAATCGATGCCCTCGGTCCGGTGCGCGAGGCCATGGGCGACAACCCGCTGAAGACCCGCACCATCACGCTGACTTGCGGCAAGTTGACCACAGGTGTCACCCTGCGACCGTTAGGCGGACTGCTGATGCTGCGCAACTGCTCCAGTCCTGAGACCTACTTCCAGACGGCTTTCCGGGTGCAGAGTCCGTGGACCGCCACCGACGAGGAAGACCCCTCGAAACGGACCATCCTCAAGCCCACCTGCTATGTCTTCGACTTCGCCCCCAACCGAGCTCTGCGCGAGGTGGTGACCTACGCCAACCAGTTGGATGTGGATAGCAACCGCCGCATCACCGACAAGGTGGATGAGTTCATCAACTTCCTGCCCATTCTGCAATTCGATGGCAGTTCCATGAAGCGGGTGGATGCCACCGAAATCCTTGACTTTGTGGACAATGGCACCAGCGGCACGCTATTGGCCCGCCGGTGGAATAGTGCCCAGTTGGTGAATGTCGATAACACCACGCTGCAACGGGTACTGAATAATCCCGAAGCTATGGCTGCCATTATGAAGATTGAAGGCTTCCGTGCTTTGGGCAGCGACATCATCGAAAACATCGTCAATCGTGCAGATAAGATAAAGAAACTGAAACGCGAAGCCGGTGAAGGCGGCGACAGCAAGAAGAAAAAGGAACTGACGCAAGAGGAGAAGGAATACCGCTCCAAACGGCGCGAGGTGCAGGAGAAACTGATGAAGTTCGCCACGCGAATTCCTATCTTTATGTATCTTACCGATTATCGGGAAGAGAGTCTTGAGGATGTCATCCGCAAACTGGAGCCTTCGCTGTTCGAACGCGTCACCGGCCTGACCATCGACGACTTCGACCTATTGTTGCGTGTCGGGGTCTTCAACCGTGCCCAGATGAACGATGCCATCCTGAAGTTCCGCCGCTACGAGGACGCCTCCCTGGCCTACACCGGCGTCAACCGCCACGCCTCCGACACCCGCATTGGACTGATGGATAGCACGGTGCCGATAGAAGCGCTGGTGAGCGAGGTGACTTATCCCCGTTAGGGGATGCCTATCTGTAGCGGATGCCCACACGCGGGTTCAAATCCCCGGAGGGGATTCATGTTCAACGGGTTGCCGAAACATTGTCGTGCCCGTTGTGCAACCCCTCACGGGGTTGTGGGGAATTCCGCATCGCCAACGGCTACAGAGAGGGAACCCCTAACGGGGTTCGGGGCGCGGTCGGGAACGTCTTTGTCCACAACCTCTCCTTCCGTGGCCTGCTCCGTCCGTAACCGCCGTCACGCGCCTCCCTGTCCCACACCGCCTCCAGCCGCCACGCCTCCGACACCCGCATCGGGCTGATAGACGGCACGGAGCAGGAGGAGACGTTGGTGAGCGGGGTTATTCATCCCCGTTAGGGGATGCCTGTCTGTAGCGGATGTCCACGTGCGGGTTCAAATCCCCGGAGGGGATTCATATTCAACGGATTGCCAAAACATTGTCGTGCCCGATGTGCAACCCCTCACGGGGTTGTGGGGGCTGCCGCATCGCCAACGGCTACAGACAGGGAACCCCTAACGGGGTTCGGGGCGCTGTCGGGATCGTCTTCGTGCTACAGATATGGAAGCCCTGACGGGCTTGGGAGGGATGCAGGAACAAACCAATCACCGCCTCCATACTTCAAATCTCTATCTATGTATTGCCAAATACAAATAGAAGAAAGCCTCTGGATTAGACTTCTTTAGCTTGTTGAGTTTTGTGTATTCGTAGTCTGTGAACAACCAATTCCTCATGCGCTCCAGCTGCCGACTGCTGTATTTCTCGATTGTGATGCCATCCGTTTCGATCTGTGATGCAAGATAATACGCCTTGGCTGCGGACAAAATGGCTTCCTCAATGTGGAATGGTTCAGAGAAGATGTGGCTGGATACTTGTTTGATGCCTCGTTCCAGCACCTGATACTCAACATTGTTTCGGCTTTTCCGGAAGCAGATGGAGAGAGCATGATCCATTGTGTCGTGAAGAATGTCATCCACAGAAAAGTGCTTGTCTCGGTAACTTGCTTCTTGTTCGGCAATCGTTCGGTACACTGCAGAGAGGGACACCATGTCATCTGCTTTGTCGAACAGAGCACCTATGTCATACAACTGCTTCATAATCTCCATTCCGCATTCAGAATTACCTTTCCGATAGGGCACGCCAACCGTTCTCGGAGCAAAAGCCGTCAGCTTGTCTGCAAGAAGATTGTTGGCATCGGGAACACGAACCGTCCTGTCTTCACCTTCTGTCGCAAGAAAAATGTTGGTGATAGGCAACTCAATGATTCGATTGTATGGAATCTGCTCAAAAAGAATATCCAACAAGATATATGATTCTTTGCTTTCAACAGCAGAAGTGTAGAAAAACTTATAATGTGTTTTTGGAACTATACCAGATTTTCTGCTATGTTCTTCAATGCGAGAAAAACCCTTGTCAATGGCAATTTGTTGAAGGGTCGCAGTAAGGTTTTGGTTACTCAACGGAAGGATGATGTCAATGTCGATGGACAATCTGTGCGGCTCCTTGAATATCAGCATCAGTGCAGTCCCTCCTTTGAAAACAAAAGGAAGCGTTGATTCAGAAAGGCCCTCCAGCAAGGATAGAGCCCGGATAGATTTCTCTACCAGGATTATATCGGCTTTGTGTCTCTTCGATACTTGGTTTATCCAATCTGCAGTGAATGAATTTTGCGTAATCATAGTTTAATGGTTTATTTCGTCCAAGATTTCTTCGATAACGTCACGGCGGCCCCGACGACCAGCATAACGGAGCATCCGGCTGGTGTTGACGGAATAGTCGGCAGTTGCATTTGCATAGATGTCAACAATCTCAGTATCTGAAAAAGGGAATATCCTGTCAAGTGCAAAATCCACCAAAATTTTCTCCAACGACGCCAAGGGCATATCCTCAACCTCAATGGTTGGAGCTTCAAGTGCCATGTTGCGGACCACGATATATCCGTCATAATAGGGCAATTCCTCACTAAGATTACGATACAAGACCGTGCGACGATATGTTTTAGCTATTTCGTGGTACGCCGCATCGACAACATCGCGTTCGACATCGACAAAAAACAGCTGTGTATTTATCAGGTATGTTGAAAATGCATTTGCCACATGCAGATCCCACTGACAATATTTCGCAAATGGCAATCTGCGACGCATAATGTCTGCTATTACTTCTGTTCTTGTGTAAATGTTTGGTTTGAATATAGGCTTTCTTCCAAATCGGTAAAGCCCACGCCCAATAGAGTATATCACCCCCTTGTTAACAAGAGAGTGGATTTTCCATCGAATTGTTGAAATTGGAATGTCAGGAGAATAACCCCGATAGAAATTTGCAATCTCATTAGATGTCAGTTGCACCCTGTCACCCAATGTGTTATATAACTCATCTATATGTAATGTGTCGTACATCCTTATCTTTTTTTGTCGGTGCAAAGATATACAAATTTTCGTCAATTAATTAAAATAATTGCCGATAATTTGTTTTTTCGGATGAACCACATTATCTTAAAGTTCCGCTGCTACGAAGACGCTTCCCTCGCCAATACCAGCGTCAACCGCCACATCGCATCCACCCGCATCGGGCTGATAGACGGCACGGTGCCTATCTCGCCACCTCCCTCACAAAACTCATGAACAACGGGTGCGGATGCAGCACGGTGCTGGAGTACTCGGGGTGGAACTGTGTGCCGATGAACCAGCGGTGGCCGGGAATCTCCACGATTTCGACCAAGTCGTTGTCGGGATTCGTGCCCACGCATTGCATGCCGCTCTTCTCGTACTCCTCCTTGTACCGGTTGTTGAACTCGTAACGGTGGCGGTGGCGCTCGCTGATCTGGAGGGTTCCGTAGATCTCCGCCACGCGGCTGCCTTCACGCAACTCGCAGTCGTAGGCGCCCAAGCGCATGGTGCCGCCCATGTTGGTCACCGATTTTTGCTCCTCCATCAGGTCTATGACGTTGTGCGGGGTGGCCGGATTCATTTCGGCGGAGTTGGCATCGCTGTATTTCAACACGTTGCGGGCAAATTCGATCACCATCATCTGCATACCCAAGCAGATGCCGAACGCCGGCATGTTGTGGGTGCGGGCGTATTCCACGGCGATGATTTTACCCTCGATGCCGCGCTGCCCGAAGCCGGGACACACTAAGATTCCTGCCACGTCTTTAAGTTTCGCCTCTACATTCTCTTCGGTGATATTCTCGCTGTTGATGAACTCGATTTTTACTTTCACATGGTTGTAAATGCCCGCCAAAGAGAGACTTTCGCGGATGCTCTTGTAGGCATCCTGCAGGTCGTATTTGCCTACTAATCCCACGCGGACTTCCTTTTCGGCGGTGCGTTGGAGGTCCAGGAACCGGTGCCAGCCTTCCATCTTGGGGGTCTCGCCCACGGGCACACCGAACTTCCGCAACAATGCCGCGTCCAATCCCTGTTTCTGCATATTGACGGGCACTTCGTAGATGCTCGGCAGGTCTTCACTCTGCACCACGCACTCCAAATCCACATTGCAGAAGGAGGCCACCTTCTGGCGGATGCCGTCGGAGAGGTGCTTTTCGGTGCGCAGGACGAGCACGTCGGGTTGGATGCCGGCTCCCTGCATCTCCTTCACGGAGTGCTGGGTAGGCTTGGTCTTGAGTTCGTCAGCAGCCCGCAGATAGGGCACATACGTGAGGTGCACGCTCACGGCGCGGTTGCCTAACTCCCACTTCAGCTGGCGGATGGCCTCCAAGAACGGCGCCGACTCGATGTCGCCGATGGTGCCGCCGATCTCTGTGATGACAAAGTCAACGTCGTCGTCACGCAGCATCCTGCGCTTGATTTCGTCGGTGATGTGCGGCACCACTTGGATGGTCTTGCCCAAATAGTCGCCGTGCCGCTCCTTGTCGATGACGGTTTTATAGATTCTGCCAGTGGTCACGGAGTTGGCGCGGGTGGTGCGGATACCCGTGAATCGTTCGTAATGACCTAAGTCCAAGTCGGTTTCCATTCCATCGACGGTCACGTAGCACTCGCCGTGCTCATAAGGGTTCAGCGTGCCGGGGTCGATGTTGATGTAGGGGTCGAATTTCTGGATGGTGATGGTATATCCCCGCGCCTGCAGCAGTTTTCCGATGCTGGCCGAGATGATGCCTTTGCCTAAGGAGGAGACCACGCCTCCGGTTACGAATATGTAGCGTTTCATAATGGTTTAGAGTTTAATGTTTAGAGTTTAATGTTTACGGTTTCGTACCAGTTTACGAAGCTGCGGCAGGCGAGGCGGGCTCCGCCTGTGGTGGGGTAGCGGCCGGAGAAGTACCAGTCGCCGGGATGGTCCGGGATGGCCTCGCGAAGGCCTTCCAACGACTGGAAGACCAACTCTATCGGGCAGTGAACGTCGGTGGGTCTCAACAGCTCGACCATTTTCGTGTTCAGTTCCTCCACGGTGAACGGTTCGTACAATTGCCGCAACGCCTCCTCGTGATTCTGTCGGCAGTTTTCATACACCTTGGTTATCCAATCTTCCATCTTCCGCTCTTTCAGCAGTGAAATGCAGGCTTGGAAGGCGATGAACTCCCCGATGCGACCCATATCGATGCCGTAAAAGTCGGGATAGCGGATTTGCGGTGCCGAACTGACCACCACGATTTTCTTCGGATGCAGTCTGTCTAAGATCTTCAGGATGCTTTCGCGCATGGTTGTGCCCCGCACGATGCTGTCGTCGATGACCACCAAATTGTCGATGCCGGGGCGGATGGAGTTGAAAGTGATGTCATAGACGTGCGCGGCCAGGTCATTGCGGGTGCTGCCCTCGGTGATGAAGGTGCGGAGTTTGATGTCTTTCCACACGACCTTCTCAGCGCGGACATTCGGCGCCACGCTGCGGATGCCCTCCACCATGCCGTGGTAGGCCACTTCCGCTGTGTTGGGGATGTAGGAAAACACGGTGTTCTCCACATCGCCGTCGATGGCTTTCAGGATGGAGTCGCGAAGTTGGAAGCCCAAGGTCTTACGCTCGCGATGGATGTCGCTGTCGTTGCCCCGGCTGAAATAGATCCGTTCGAAGGAGCAGGCAGAGAACTTCTCCGCCGGCAGCACTTGTTCCAAACGGATTTCCCCTTTGCGGTTGATGATGATGGCCTGTCCGGGCATAAGTTCTTGAATGTCTTGCTGTTGCAGATTGAAGGTGGTCTGCAGGACGGGGCGCTCGCTGGTGATGGCGCAGATTTCGTCGTTTTTGTAGTAGAAAGCGGGACGGATTCCCCACGGGTCGCGCATGGCGAACATCTCGCCGCTGCCCGTCATCCCGCACATCACATAGCCGCCGTCGAAATGCGACATCGTGGACTTCAGGACGTTGGCCATATCTACGTGATTGTCAATGTATTCGGTCACTTTCCGGTCGTCCAGCCCTAACGCCAGTCCCTCTTGGTAGCAACGCTCCACCTCGCGGTCGAGGCGGTGTCCCATCAGTTCCAGCAGGATGTAGGTGTCGCTATAGACGCGGGGGTACTGCCCTTTGGAGGTGAGGTAGTCGAACACCTCCTCGATGTTGGTCATGTTGAAATTGCCGCACAGACAGAGGTTCTTCGCCCGCCAGTTGTTGCGGCGGAGGAACGGGTGCACGTATTTCAGTCCGCCTTTGCCTGTGGTGGAATAACGAAGATGACCCATATACAGCTCGCCGGAGAAGGCGGGACCTGCGTATGGGTCATCGGGGTCGAGGGCGGAAGCCTGGCGGTAGATGGTGCCGAACACCTTGGTGATGGCGTCCTTGCCCTCCGCTTTTTCGCGGAACATGTACTCGTGGCCGGGGGTCTGATGGATGTTGACGCAGGCGACGCCGGCCCCTTCCTGGCCCCGGTTGTGCTGCTTCTCCATCATCAGGTAGAGTTTGCCGAGGGCATAATGGCTGTCGCCGTA
>JBGUPL010000082.1:0-4670 GCA_045130275.1 Bacteroidales bacterium | reverse complement strand
ATATACCAGTTGGTTTACAGGTGCGAGAAAGTATGCCGCGATCGGCGTCACCGTCCTGATGATGAGCGGTTTGTCCTACGCGGCCATCATTCAAATACGGCATAGGAATGAAATCCGGAAGGAGCAACCTGCCGCCACGAATAGTAAGCCGGCCACAGTACGCCAGGTCAAGACACCCGTCGAAGCAGTTGACACTGTGCAGTTGCAGCCAAAGACCTTCGACAATGTGCCGTTGGAGAAAATGCTACCGGAAATCGCTGAGCATTACGGCATGAAAGTCCGTTTTCTTTCAGAGGAAGTCAAGGAACTCCGGCTTTTCTTCACATGGAATCCGCAGGAGTCCATAGAAAAGGTTATCAATAAGTTGAACCAGTTTGACCGCCTGAATGTGAAACTGAGCGGGCAAGACATTATAGTAGAGTAAGCTATGAGAAAACTATTTGTTTTCGTGCTTCTCTGCTGGTCTTTGATTCATGCGGAAGCACAAACTATCAGCCTGTCTTTCAATGATGTATCACTCTCGGAAGCACTGCGTACACTGAATAATGCCACCTCAAGATACGAAGTGAACTTCATTTACAACGAACTGGAGGACTTTCGCGTATCGACTACCATTCAGGAGCAGACCGTTCCGGATGCCGTTCGCCAGGTGGTCGGGTTTTATCCTATGCGGATATGTGTGGCGGATTCCCTGATTACTGTGGAATGTACCCATAAGACCGAAAGGCATCTGACGGGGAGACTGCTTGATGAATCCGGAGAATCGCTTGCATATGCAACAATAGCGCTATACACGCCGAAGGACTCAACGTTCCTTAATGGAGGTGTCAGCAATAATGGCGGAGTATTTGTCATTCCGGTAGAACAGCTACCGGTTCTTGCCCGGATCTCGATGATTGGTTATAAAGAGCACTGGATGCTGTGTGAAACGGAGGATGCTGGCTCGATACGTATGGAGACGGAATCTTTTGAACTGCAAGGAACGACAGTTACAGCTGAGCGTCCGCAGATAGTTCAATCAAATAATGGATCTCTCATCACCAACGTGGCGGGTACCGTACTGAGCCAGACTCACGAGATGACGGATCTTGTTGCACAAATTCCTGGTATTGTGAGAACTGCGAATGGCGGTTTTGAGGTTTTTGGTTCTGGAGCCCCTGTAGTTTACATCAACAATAAGAGAATACAGGACTCCAATGAATTGAAAATGCTTTCTCCAAAAGAAATTAAAAACATTGAGCTCATCACCAACCCGGGCGCAAAATACGATGCAGAGGGGAAAGCGGTGTTAAGAATAATTACTTTGAAGAAGGAAGACGGTTTGACTTTACAGGTCGGAATCAACGCAAAACAGAATGAAGTCACAAGCTATGGCGGTGATTTCAGAATCGGTTATAAACGAAACGGGCTGAACGTTTCGGCGACGTACGGTTACAACGACGGCAAAAACAGATCCTATCTTCCACAGTCCAAGACACTGTTTTTGGGAGAGGATACACATTCCTTTGTTCAGGATCAAAAGGCAAATGGTAAATTGACCAGCCATGAGTGGAAACTCGATGCCGACTATGAAATAAACGACAGGCACATTATTGGAATGGAGTGGGATGCCTCTTCCAACAGAGATTGGGAAAACCGTGCTTCCTTGCTCGATTACACGCTAAATGGCCTGCAGATGCAATCCACTGACATTTCCAATGATTATCAAAACGACATCAATTTTAACCACGTGAACATTTTCCATAATGGCAAGTGGAGCGAAAAACTCGCTACAGAGCTCAATCTGGACTATGCAAGCAACAACAACGATTATCGGCAGGAGACCAGTGAAACGACGGCAGCACATACGACCCAAACGCAGAGCACAGGCAATAGCCGATTGGATATCCTTGCCGGGAAACTTGTATTCAACTATGAGGTGAGCAACAACCTGGATTTATCGTGGGGAGTTGAATACAACCACATTAATGGCAACGGCTATCTTACCGCCAATTCAGTAGCGGTGCCATCTTCAGATTATGCCAATACGGAAGACAAATTTGCCCTGTATGCAGAGTTTAACGCCAAGATCGGTGAAATAGGCATAAATGGAGGGATAAGATATGAAGATCTTGTATCTGACTATGACGACCATATTAACAAGGAAGGAAGCGTGCATCGCCACTATAGGAAGTTCTACCCATCATTGTCGTTGAGTCACAAGGCAAATGACTGGAGCAATACGCTGTCATTCTCGTCACGCACAAGCCGACCAACATTCAGACAGCTGAGTAATTCCAGTTATTATTCCAATGGATTTATGTATCAGCGCGGAAACCCTTTGCTCAAACCGTCAAATTCGTACATTGCACAATGGGAAACCGGCTATAAGTTCATCCATTTCTCAGCAAGTTATACATTCGTGAAAGACTACATTTCCACGGACTTCTATGTCCCAGATAATAACAATACGCAGATAGTCAGCAGTTATGCAAATTTTGACAATATCCAATATCTCAAGGCGAACTTGGTCTTACAAAAAAGTTTCGCATGGTGGAGGCCAACTCTTACGGTGGGATTGATACAGCCCTTCTTCAGTTATGAATACCTTGGGGAGAAGATGTCATATAATAAAGCCCAGTATTATATCTTGGCGAATCAGTATTTTACGCTGCCAAAATCCTACCTGCTTTCAGTTTACTACTATTTCAACAGCGGTGGGAATCAAGGGGCAGTAGAATTGAAGCCATATCAAATGCTTAACATTGGTTTGCAAAAGTCATTCTTTGACGGAAAACTCAGCATTAGTTTGAACGCTCGCGATATCTTCCACACGATGAAATACAGGGAGAGCGAACAAATCAAGAACATCTGGTTCCGGCAAACGGAAGACTATTGCTACTGGAATTATTCTGTCAGCCTGATTTATCGCCTGAATACGACTACAACGAAATATCGTGGAAAGACTTCGATAAGCGACGAACTGGATAGACTATAAATGTATGTGATGTTTTTCGGGCATTATCGTGACCCGCTAAAGAAATAAAGGTTCTTTGAAGCTGCACTATGTACTTATATTGTACCGTTAGTTTTATTTCCTGGCTTTGTGAATCAGGTTTGCCATGGCTTTTGAGTCCGCTTTGTGGGATATCATGATAATGGCGAAGACGAATCCGTCGGAGGAGTTGAAGAAAGAATAAAGTGGGCTTTTCATAGGCAGTTAAACATAAATACTTTCTATCCCGATGCCAGGCGGGGCCTGGGAAGGTCCTGCCTGGTGGAAGGAGAAAAAAAGGTTGTTTTTGCAAGCAGTATTTCGGCCTTGTGTGTGTTTAATAAGAGAAAGAAAACAAAAGATATGAAGATTCTGAAAACAATGATTTGTGAGGCGATGCTGGTGGCAGGGCTTTGCGGCTGTGAGAAACTTGATATGAACATGTTGGAAGGAACCTGGTCCGAGCAATATGACCCCACGGTGTTCGCGATGGATGGTTCGGTGACGTACACCTTTGATGGGAACGGCAATTATCAGAAACATGTTTATGTCCTGGGCTGTGAATCGCAACACTACACCGGCACGTATGCCATCGACCTTATTGACAAGGGTACCATTACCATCAACCCGTCGATGTCGGACTTCAGCAATGTCACATACAAGCTCGTGAAGCTGACATCAAAGGAGATGGAATGGCAGAAAGAGGGTACGACCTATTCTGTCGGGACGTGGGGCTCTGATTACCGGCATTTTGTGAGGGGAAAGTAATTTCCTTAAACATTTGATGAGCTAAAGAACTGCCGTCGTCTCGCGATGAGATGGCGGCAGGTTTCTAATCGCTAGGTGCATAATCGACGCCTAGAAACTCTAGGCCCAGGTCTTCGATCAGAGCCTCGGTTTCTGAATGGTATTCCGGAGAGATATATCGTTTGATTTGTTGGAAAGTTGGATTCTGCGATGTGTCAGGGTGCAGCCGACTTTCCAGGATAAGGTCAGCCAGATCCATGTGGCTGAAGGAGGGATTGTCCCCAGCTATATGTTGCAGATAATCACTTACTTTAATATTGGAATAGACAGACAAGCGTTCGCACCAGAGGCCGTAAGCATCGACGTCGGGATAGGCCACGACCTTCCGCCCGGACAGGACATCCAACTTATTGCCCAGGCTGGTCTTACCTCCGGTGGCGAGCCAGACGTATTCCGGAATGAACCCCGCGCAAAAAACAGCAGTCTTCTCTGATTCCACAAGGGCGACAGTCCGGTCCGGATACATCGAAAGCAAATGCTCTCCGAAAAGGCATTGGCTCAGCGCCCATTCTTCCGGTAGCAATCCTTTCCTTTTCATTAGCGCATGAATCCAGTTGATGGGACACTTGCTAGAATCGTCCTTAATCCGATGGCCCGTGACCGGATCATATTTCATGACCTTTCCGGTTCGGCACCGGCATTCTCTGTCAATCTGGAAGAAAATCACGTCGCCAGCCTTGGTCACGCCAAGCTGGTATTGATCCACGAGGCCTTCCACCACCATAGGGTTCCGGACAGTTTCCAGAAACGTGGTGAAAGAACTCTTTTTCGGGTAAAAAGAGAGGGAACGGGTAACGTATTCGTAGGGGATGATCTCCGGTGTTTTCATTATGATTCGAGGGTTATTGTCCCGTTGTCCCAGCCGGGACACGTGGGACAGTGGGACAAG
>JBGUPL010000081.1:0-132538 GCA_045130275.1 Bacteroidales bacterium | reverse complement strand
GAATACCTGCAGCAGGAGAGCTGCCGGCCGCAGGAGCCGCCCGTCCCCTTCGGCGAATGCTGCGGCTGCCCACAAACGCAAATCATCCACGGATAAATCATCATTCGGCCGTGCCACCGGATATCAGGTGTCGTTTCACAAGAGAAGTTCATCCTAGTGAATTATGAAAAAAAACTATTTTTTTGTGTTGTCTCTTATCTTTCTGATAACTAACAATTTATGCGGACAAGAGCGGACAAGTCTTTCGAACCGACATCAAAAGAAGTTATCCAGGAAGGAGTTTGTTGTGGATTCTGCGCTATTCAAAGATGATACAGTGTACTACGATTGTGGCTTTTCTTCTGAGCAAATAGCTTTATATTTGGATAACAAGTACCTGTCTGTTGTTCGGAAAAAATATAAAAAGTTTTGTGTAGAGAAAGACGGCGGCAATTATCAAATCTATTTGTTCGAGCTAAGAAGCAAATATCGGGGAATAGCAATTTCAGAAGAGTTTTTTTTAACCACACCATCCCCAGACTACTTTGTTAAAATCGAAGCACTTTCCCAAACTCTTATTATGGTAGCTGGATATGTGGAGCGGTTTGGTGCAAATCATACGGTCTCATCAGAAGCTATAGAAAAAATACGATGGATTCTCCAACAAATGGAAAACAGGATGAAAACATCAGCGTCATCTGAAACACAATAAACCTTCGCATGATTGCGTTAAATCAACCAATATTCACCAAATCTTAACATTATGATAGACAACCAACTCGAAAACCTGCAGTCGTTGCGGGAATACCTGCAGCAGGAGAGCTGCCGGCCGCAGGAGCCGTTCATCCTCTTCGGCGAATGCTGCGGCTGCCCGCAAACGCAAATCATCAATGGATAACCGTCATTCGGTAGAGGCGCAATGCACTGCGCCTCTGCCTTTGTAATACCAAAGCAGTACGATTATGAATAATATAATGGACTTCTGGCGCAACGAGTGGGAAGCCGTCGCCGACACGAGTGAAGTGGCGGACATAAAGGGTGTTTGGCAAAAACCCAACAGACCGAAATGGGAAGACGTGTATGCAGGCTACCCGAAAAACGAAGATGGAACAGATGACCGCAATAATGTTCAAGTTTTTATCGAGGTGTTTGGGGATAAATATGATAGTGCGAATAATGTCATCAAAAATACAAATATAAGCCTATATAATGCATGCGCAACGAGAGTTTCTCTAGGTTTGTTGAATGGAGGATTTAGAATAAATGGCGTTGGATTTCAAGTTCAACAAGGGCCTTTCAAGGGGAAAAATGTAATAACCTCCGCAAAAGTTTTAAAAAACTATCTTTTGAGTTCCTCTTTGTTCGGAACTCCTGACATTTCAATCAAAACAAATGATACTCAAAGCGACTATTATGGCTCGAAAGGTATGATTACACTTGAAACCTTGCGAAGTGAAATCGGAAACAGGAACGGCATCTATATCGTTATTCCTTATGCAGGCTGTCTCGGTTGGTCAAATATTACAGGACATGCTACGTTGTGGGTTGGTAAGAACAGAAATGTTGTTGGAGGGCATCATTATGCTCATATTATTGGTGAATTGTATTTTTGGGAACTATTATGAGTCGTTATTTCCGTTCAATTGCCTTATTTTTTTCGGTTATTCTGTTTGTTGGAAATTTGCGCTGTCAACAAGAAAATAGTTTACACATCCAACAACAGGAAACCATCGACCGTTTGCTACGAGACGAAGATGCTCTTTCCACCTATAAGGAATTGCTGCTAATCTGCTATTATGAAAACAGCTTCCAATTGGAAACGGATTCCATTCATCGTTTAACATGGGATTACTATATCGTCTCATACAATGCCGGAGATGCTCTTTGTCGATTTTACCCCTATCGTGTTCTGTTGAAAAGTGCAAATTCTTGTCTTCAAAACATTTTAAAGACAACTCGTCCTCTTGTCTTCCATGGTGTTGCCAAAGACAGCTTCTTTTTGAAAAGGAGCAACATATTAGAAGAACAAAGTGTTAAGAAAACCATATTAGACAGTTATTGTTGCTTCATCCAAGATGCCCATAATATGGAGATGTTTGATAACGAAGTGTTCTTGATGTACAAGGAGACGGGGTTGATTGATGTCTGTTACTTCGCTGACGGTTGGGAAGGATGGGAGGAGCCGATAGACTTCGTGGAACGGTTCAAAAAGGTAAAGACCAAACTCATGCAAGACCCGCAAACATGGAAAGACTTCAACAAGTTCCTGAGAGCCAGTCGTGCAACACGACATCGAGACCCCGTGGAATCACGTGCAATTCTGTACCAATACTACCGGCAGCTGCAAGACAGTCGACTGAACGTTTTTTTTGATTTCGACGCACTCTATGAAATCAGCCGGCAATACAATCAATGGCAGCGGCGAAAGAACAAACAGGCGGAGTTGACGAGTGTTCAGACCATGCGTACAAATCGGGATTGGTATGAGAAAGTGGTGTCCAACTACAGGTATTACAAGCACAACGACACGGATCAACGCAAGGAACTGCGGGACAGCTTTGAAAAATACCTTTCTCAGTAGTTCTTCCTATGGCTTATCGCACAATAAACCTCCGAATGATTGCGTTAATCTAACCAATATTCACTAAATCTTGACGTTATGATAGACGACCAACTCGAAAACCTGCAGTCGCTGCGGGAGTACCTGCGGCAGGAGAGTTGCCAGCCGCAGGAGCCGGTACTATTTTCTGGAAATTAATCTCAATTTAACCATGAAGACCAAATTCTTTTTTTAGAATCCGTATTGTTGTTTGAAGGATGGTCTCAAAAAGAAAGAATCATCAAATCCGACACGATAAGAATCGTACAGTTGCATAGTAACGAACATGCCGATGCTGTTATTCAAATAATCCTGGAGATTGAGGGTGAACGAGATAAAACAGAACAACGTCTTTTGGATATCCAAAAGGACGGGATGCCGATAGAAAAAATCATTCCGCCAACTCCGCCGCGGCCTTATAGGGAGAAATCTGCTTCGACTGGATCATCGGAATCAACTCCTCAATACGGGCTTGCGTGGCTTCGTTGTTGTAGAAGCGGTTGTGCAAGGTGTATTCTATCCAATGGTAGAATATATTGATCAACTGTTCGTTACGCGTTTTTTCAAAGCTGCCGTTTCCTTTGGTCAGCGCGACGAAATCCTGGATGATCTGCCACACTTTGTCCAACGCGAAACACTCCCGGGCGGAGCAGACCTCCACAGGCACATCCCAGCCGTTGTCGTTTTTGGGGAAGAGCTTCAACGCGGCGCGATATTGCGACGCTGCCCCCTTGGCCTTGGGCAGATTGTCGCCGTCGGCTTTGTTAATAACCAGCGCATCAGCCATTTCCATGATGCCGCGCTTGATGCCCTGCAGCTCGTCGCCGGCACCGGCCAACATCAGCAACAGGAAGAAATCGACCATGGATTTCACCACGGTTTCCGACTGTCCCACCCCAACGGTCTCCACAATGATGGTGTCGAAACCGGCGGCCTCGCATAGGATGATGGATTCCCGAGTTTTGCGGGCCACGCCGCCCAATGCGGAACCGGAGGGCGAAGGCCGGATGAAGGCGTTCGGATCGACGGAAAGCGTCTCCATGCGGGTTTTGTCGCCCAAAATGCTGCCTTTGGTGCGTTCGCTCGACGGGTCGATGGCCAGCACCGCCAGTTTGTGCCCTTGCGCGGTCAGCATTCCGCCGAACGACTCGATGAAGGTGCTCTTGCCCACGCCTGGCACGCCCGTGATACCGATACGCAGCGAGTTGCCGGAGTGCGGCAGACAACGCTCGATAATCGTCTGGGCCATTGCGATATGCGTGGGATTCTCGCTCTCGATCATGGTGATGGCCCGGCTGAGAATGGTGCGGTTCCCTTCTAAAATCCCTTTCACGTAATCATCCACCGTGAGTTCCGATTTCTTGTGCCGTCTGAAATTCGGGTTCACCTGCATGGGCTGTTCCACGCCCGCACGCTCGGTCAATGCTGATTCGTAATAGGGATTCGCCATGGTTATTGCTGATTAAAGTTGAATTTCACAGCGTCTTTCATGTATTCGAAGTAGTGGAAAGTCATCCCGTCGATGAAATTCTCCTTGATGTCGTCGATGTCTTTTTTGTTCTCCTTGGACATCACGATGTCGAAGATGCCGCAGCGTTTGGCCGCCAGAATCTTCTCCTTGATGCCGCCAACAGGGAGCAGTTTTCCACGCAGGGTAATCTCGCCCGTCATGGCAACTTTCTCACGTACAGGTTTTTTCGTGAATGCGGAGACTAACGCCGTGAGGATGGTGATGCCCGCTGAAGGACCGTCTTTCGGAGTCGCGCCTTCGGGCACATGGATGTGCACCTTCTTGCTGCTGAAATCTTCGGGGTTGACACCGTACTCTTCGGCATGCGCCTTCAGAAACTCGTAGGCGATGGTGGCCGACTCCTTCATCACGTCGCCGAGGTTACCCGTGAGGGTCATCTCGCCTTTGCCCGCGCTGGTAAGGGCCTCCACGAAGAGGATCTCACCGCCCACGGCTGTCCAAGCCAGACCGGTGGCCACACCATAAACATCCTTGTCCAAAGCCTTCTCCAACTGGAAAATAGGCGAACCCAAAATCTCTTTCAGGTCTTCGGGCTTCACGTCGGGTTGCATGGTGCCATCCTGTACGAGTTGCGCAGCGCGTTTACGGATGATCTTGGCGAGGGTGCGTTCCAGTCCGCGCACGCCCGCCTCACGGGTGTAGTCGCTGATGACGGCCTTCACCGTTTCTTCGGGAATAGTCAGTTGTTCAGCTGTCAAACCGTTGGCTGTCAGCTGTTTCGGGATAAGATGCCGTGTGGCAATGGCCAACTTCTCCTCCGCCAAATAGCCGGGAATGTCGATGATTTCCATACGGTCCAACAATGCCGGATGGATGCTGTTGAGGTTGTTTGCAGTGGCGATGAAGAGCACTTTGGAGAGGTCGAACGGGGTTTCGAGGTAGTTGTCGTTGAAGGTGCTGTTCTGCTCGGGGTCCATGACCTCCAGCAGTGCCGCCGACGGGTCGCCGTTGACGCTCATACCGGACACCTTGTCGATTTCGTCGAGCACGAACACGGGGTTGGCGTACCCGACCTTGCGCATGTTCTGGATGATGCGGCCGGGCATCGCGCCGATGTAGGTTTTGCGGTGACCACGGATCTCGGACTCGTCATGCACGCCGCCGAGGGAGATGCGGACATACTTGCGTCCGATGGCCTCCGCAATGGAGCGGCCGAGGGAGGTTTTGCCCACGCCTGGAGGGCCTGCTAGACAGAGAATCGGCGATTTCATGTCGCCCTTCAACTTCAGCACGGCCAAATATTCGAGGATGCGCTCCTTGACCTTCTCCAAACCGTAATGGTCTTTGTCGAGAATCTCGCGGGTCTTCTTCAAGTCGAAATTGTCCTCACTGTATTCATTCCACGGAAGGTCCAACAGCAAGTCTAAGTAGTTGAGCTGCACAGAGTAATCCGGCGACATGTAGTTGGTACGCTGCAGTTTCTTGAACTCTTTCTCGAAAAGGTCTGCGGTCTCTTGGTTCCACTTTTTCTTTGCAGCGCGCTCGCGCAACTCGTCAAAGTCTTTTTCCGTTGACGGGCCTCCGAGTTCCTCTTGGATGGTCTTCATCTGCTGATTGAGGATGTACTCGCGCTGCTGTTTCTCCATTTCCTTATGGGATTTGGTGTGGATCTGGTGCTTGATTTCCATCACCTGCAACTCGTGTGACAAGTGAGAGAGCACTTTGTCGGCACGAATTGTAATATCCTGGGTTTCAAGTATTTCTTGTTTCTCTTCTACGCTAAGAGAAAGGTTGGAAACAATGAAATTAAGCAGAAAAGAGTTGCTTTCGATGTTGTTGACGGCGGTGATGGCATCGCGGGGGGCGCCAGGGGTCAGCTGCATGATATTGCCCATGGTCTCCCGGATCATGATCATCTTGGCCTTGAACTCCTCTGTATCAGTAACTTCAGCATCTAGATCGTTATTCGGGTAAGGATGGACAGTGCAACGATAGTATGGACGAGAGTGGACGACGCGTCCGATTTCGAAGGCTTTTACGCCTTGTACAACCATCATCACGTTCCCGTCGGGGATGTTGAGAGTCTTGAGAATGCGTGCGATGGTGCCCACCCGATACATATCCTTGATGGTGGGGTCTTCCACGCTGTTGTCTCGCTGGGCCACCACACCGATGGGCTCGTCGGAGTTGGCGCAGTCATGGGCCAGTCGCAGCGATTTTTCACGTCCCACGGTGATGGGGATGACCATTCCGGGGAAGAGCACGGTGTTGCGCAGCGGGAGCAGGGGCACCTCTTCGGGCAGCGGCTCCTCGCTCAGGTTGATCTCGTCCTCCACCGACAGAATAGGTATGACATTCGACTCCCCATTCAAAAAACCACCGGCAGCAATAATATCTTTAATCATCTTCTATAGGGTACAATACAAAAACTGACCTTTTTCGGGCTACAAAAAAGGTCAGCAAAAGTACAAAATATATGGATTACTTGGATTTGCCAGCTTCAAAATGACGGGCATACTTGTTGCGGAATTTATCCACACGACCAGCGGTGTCCACCAACTTCATCTTACCAGTGAAGAAGGGGTGAGATGTGCTGGAAATCTCCAATTTCACGAGCGGATATTCATTTCCGTCTTCCCATACAATCGTATCTTTCGTGTTAACCGTTGACTTGGTCAGAAAGGCATAATCGTTTGACATGTCCTTGAAAACCACGGTTCTATACTCCTTAGGATGGATGTCTTTCTTCATAGTATTTTATATTTTTTTTGTCATTAAAATTGGACGGCAAAAATACACTTTTTTTGATATCAAACGTGCGGTGTTGATTTTTTTTGTTATATCGGATTAACAAGTTGACAAACAAAAACTTAGACATACTTGAGAATTGAAAAATTGAAAATTATGGGGATAGTAATTACTTCTCCCCCATTCTTAATTCTTAATTTTTAATTCTTAATTCTACACTTATCATTCTACATTCTACATTCAAAACAGCTCCCCCTGCCCCGACACATACCTTGACTTCCCAAGGTGCGTGAACGCCAAGTCGGTGGCTTCACGGCCGCGAGGGGTGCGCATCAGGTAGCCCTCCTGGATCAGAAACGGTTCATAGACTTCCTCAATGGTGCCGGAATCCTCGCCCACAGCCGTGGCGATAGTGCTCAGCCCCACCGGACCGCCCTTGAACTTCTCGATGATCGTGCTCAAGATGCGATTATCCATCTCGTCCAGACCATGCTGGTCCACATTCAGTGCCGTAAGCGCGATCTGTGTGATAGGCAACGTGATGGTGCCGTCGCCCTTGATCTGGGCAAAGTCACGCACTCGCCGCAACAAAAGGTTTGCAATTCGCGGCGTGCCACGGCTGCGACTGGCAATTTCATAGGCGGCATCATCCTCAATAGGTATATCTAAAATGGATGCCGAACGTTTGATGATATTTCCAAGTGTCTGAGCATCATAATATTGCAGACGTAGATTAATTCCGAAACGCGAACGCAACGGCGCCGTCAAAAGACCCGACCTCGTGGTGGCACCCACCAGCGTGAACGGGTTGATGGTGATTTGCACGCTCCTCGCACTCGGCCCGCTGTCGATCATGATGTCAATTTTGTAGTCCTCCATTGCCGAATAGAGGTACTCCTCCACCACGGGCGACAACCGATGGATTTCATCGATGAACAGGACATCATTCGGTTCCAAATTAGTGAGCAGTCCTGCCAAATCTCCTGGCTTGTCAATAACAGGTCCGGAAGTGACGCGCACATTCACCCCCATCTCGTTGCCAATAATGTGCGAAAGGGTGGTTTTGCCAAGACCTGGGGGACCGTGCAGAAGGACATGGTCCAGCGCCTCTCCACGCCCTTTCGCCGCGTGCACGAAGACCATCAGATTCTCCAAGACCTGTTTCTGTCCCTGAAAATCCGTGAATTGCGCGGGACGTATCGCGCGCTCGAACTCCTTGTCCGACGCCGACAAATGCTGTTTTGTGGGATCCAGATTCTCGTTCATACGTCCTAATGTTGAAGTTTGTCCAAACGGTTGAGGCCCAAAATAGCGGGCTCGAAATTCGTGGAAAGCTTCAGCGCTTCCTCGTAGTCCTTCCGAGCAGCCACATAGTTTCCCAAATATTCGTAGGCGACGCCGCGATTGCACACGGCATAGACGAATTGCGGATTAATCCGCAACACCTGCGTGAACAGTTGCACCGCCTCATCATACTTCCTTAAATTATCATCCAAATACAAGTATCCCAAGTTGTTAAGCGATGGAATGTGCGTGGAATCGATGGAAATAGCTGTCTTGTACTCCTGTTCCGCCTCCTCCTGCTTGCCCATATCCTGAAACATCTTGCCCAAATTATAGTGCAGTTCCACATTGTTGGGATCGACTTTCAACCCGTTCTGATAATAGGATATGGCGATAGGGTCATTCTTTCTCTGGTAGTACAGCCCGAGTTCACTGTAAGCCTTGACTTCACGAGGGTTTTGGTCGATAACAAGTTGAAGCATACGCAGATAGCCGACTGTATCCTGCATATCTTTGAGCATGAATGCTTTGATCAGATACGCTTTCGGGTTGTGGGGCTGGCGGTGAACCGCTTCATCGATGGTTTTGCCACAATCCTCGAACTGGCGGGTATAGAATTGAAGCTCAGCCAGTTTCAGACGGGCTTCGTTGTTGTCCTCGTCCTTGGAAATGGCCTTTAGCAGCATCTCTTCCGTCAAGTCTGTCTCATGCTGCGCAAAGTAAAGATCAGAGAGCATGACATAATACTTGCTGCTGTCAGGCTGAAGTTTAATGGCCGTCTGCATGTCGGCAACGCCTTTGTCAATCTCCTTGTTCAGATAATAATAATTCGCCCGTTTGTAGTAGTTCTCGGCTTTCTTCGGATGTTTGTCAATGTTCAAACACAATTCGGCCAGTTCCGGTGGCAAATCGGCGTATTTGCTCTTGTTACGGCACCCGTAACCGAAGAGCATCAGCATTGCCAGTAAATAGATGATAATTTTTTTCATTCTCTTCTTTTTGCTATTGGCTATTGGCTATTGGCTATTGGCTATTAGCTGTTGGCTATTAGCTGTTGGCTATCGGTAAAAAATGCCAACAGCCAAAAGCTAAAAACCAAAAGTCATTACTTCATCCCTTCTTTGATGGCCTCGCGGATCTTGGCCTCGATCTCGTCGGAGAGCTCGGGGTTGTCGTTGAGGAGCTGTTTCACGCTGTCGCGACCCTGCGCGAGTTTGGAATCACCGTAGGAAAACCAGGAGCCAGACTTCTTGATAATGTTGTATTCAACACCAAGATCGACGATTTCCCCAGCCTTGGAGATGCCTTCACCATACATGATGTCAAACTCCGCAGTACGGAACGGGGGCGCGACTTTGTTTTTCACCACCTTGACTTTCACGTGGTTACCGATAGCGGTGTCGCCGTCCTTAATCTGGGTTTGGCGGCGGATGTCGAGGCGCACAGAGGCGTAAAACTTCAAAGCGTTACCGCCAGTGGTGGTTTCCGGGTTGCCGAACATGATGCCGATCTTCTCACGCAATTGGTTGATAAAGATACAGCAACATCCTGTTTTGTTGATGGTTGCGGTCAGTTTGCGCAATGCCTGAGACATCAGGCGCGCCTGCAGACCGACCTTGGAGTCGCCCATGTCGCCTTCGATTTCGCTCTTCGGGGTGAGGGCGGCCACGGAGTCGATGACGATGATGTCAATAGCACCGGAGCGGATAAGGTTGTCGGCAATCTCGAGGGCCTGTTCGCCGTTGTCGGGCTGCGAGATGAGCAGTTCAGCGGTATTCACACCCAGTTTCTCGGCGTAGAAGCGGTCGAAAGCGTGCTCAGCGTCTATGAAGGCAGCGATACCGCCCTGTTTCTGCGCCTCCGCGATGGCGTGGATGGCCAGCGTGGTCTTACCGGAGGACTCGGGTCCGTAGATTTCGACAATTCTGCCTTTCGGGAAGCCGCCGACACCCAATGCCGTGTCCAGACCTATAGAACCGGTAGAAATGACGTCCATCTCCTCGATGTGCGTCTCGCCCATGCGCATGATAGAGCCCTTGCCAAAGGTTTTTTCGAGTTTTTCGAGCGTGGAGTTGAGCACTTTCAGTTTCTCAGCGTTCACATTGTTTTTGATTTCTTCTTTTTCCATTCTTGATAGGTTTAATGATTTCAGGGGGCAAAGGTACGCTTTTTTTCAATCGTTTCAAGCGCAAAAACACAAAAATATTTGCTTGGAAACTAATTGTTTACCATAATATTAAGTATTGTTTGTTAATATAAAATGACGGATTTCGGAGGATTTGGCGGCACAAGTGGCGACATAGTTCTTCTTGTTCCATTTCGGGCTCCACCTCCGTATTGAAAAAAAGCGCACTTTTGCCGGCTCAAATCTGAATAAAATGGAGCAGGACGTAAAGGAGACGCTTTGGAACAGAGAGTACATCAAGGTGATGACGGCGAATTTTTCGTTATTCTTCGCCTTTTATATCCTTACCCCGTTGTTGCCCATCTACCTGAGCGAGCATTTCGGTGCCACTAAGGATGTCATCGGGTTAGTGCTGTCGGGTTATGCCGTGGCCGCACTGATCTTCCGTCCGTTCAGCGGCTACATTGTGGATTCTTTCAACCGCAAGAAAGTGCTGATTTTTTTCATGTTTCTGAGTTTCGCTTTCTACGGCATGTACCTTTTGGCGGGAACGCTACTGCTTTTTGCACTGGTGCGCACCCTCCATGGCGGTCCATTCGGAGCAAGCACAGTGGCCAATTCTACCGTCGCCATTGATGTATTACCTTCCTCTCGTCGCAACGAAGGCATTGGCTACTACGGACTTAGCAACAACATAGCCACCGCCATCGCCCCGACCATCGGCATCACCCTCTACAAGTATTTCGACAATTTCAATATCCTTTTCATTGTCGCATTGTTGTTCGCGCTAATCAGCGCCGTGGTCTCGTCCACCGTGAAACTGCCGCAACGACCGCTTCTTGCAGACAAGAAAAAAATCTCTCTCGACCGTTTCTTCCTGTTAAGAGGCTGGTTTATAGGTGTTAACATGGTGTTTTTCGCTCTATGTTATGGAGTGTTAAGCAATTACTTGGCGATCTATGGCAAAGAGGTGTTGGGCATCACCAGCGGTTCGGGAACCTTCTTCCTTTTGCTTTCCCTTGGACTGATTCTATCGCGGCTACAAGGCGGCAAGTCGCTGAGAGAAGGGAAATTGACACGCCATGCCGGCATCGGAATTCTCATTTCGACCATCGGATATACCGTGTTTGTCATCTCACGACATCCGATTTGCTTTTATGCCACCGCCATACTGGTAGGATTGGGTAATGGTCACATGTGGCCTGCTTTTCAGAACATGATCATCTCGGTGGCGCACCACAACGAGCGAGGCACGGCCAACTCCACCCTGCTCACCAGTTGGGACCTGGGCATGGGTCTCGGTATCGTGCTCGGCGGGGTCATATCCGAGTATTTCGGATATACAGCAGCTTTCTGGACGGTGGTGGCAGTGCATATTTCAGGCTGCCTGATGTATTTCATCATCACCCGCAAATTGTTCATCCGACATCGGCTTTCGTAACACCCCCGACTCCCTAAGGAGGGAATATATAGCCCATAAATATTTAATTGAAACCAAAATTGTTATCAAGCTCTTTCCCCAGACGGGCGCAGCTTGAAGATATTTCTATATTGCACCTTGATCTTTGAACCTTGAACCTTGAACAAAAAAAAATCGTATCTTTGCCCCGTTTTTCAAACAACGGAAATATGAAAATGGATATTCTGCTCGGCCTGCAATGGGGCGATGAAGGAAAAGGTAAAATTGTGGACGTTCTCACGCCCAAATATGATGTGATCGCGCGTTTCCAGGGTGGTCCCAATGCCGGCCACTCCCTTGAATTCAACGGCATCCGCCACGTGTTGCACATCATTCCGTCAGGCATCTTCCACAAGGAGAAGACCAATATCATCGGCAATGGTGTTGTCATAGACCCAATTATCTTCGAGGAAGAGATTAATGCATTGATTGACATGGGATTGACACCCACTGACAATCTCTATATCTCCCGCAAGGCGCACCTGATCCTGCCCACGCATAAACTGCTCGATGCCGCGCAGGAGGCCCATAAGGGTAACATGAAAATCGGCTCCACGCTGAAGGGCATCGGGCCGACTTACACTGACAAGACCGCCCGCACGGGTCTGCGCGTCTGCGACCTCGAATCGCCTGATTTTGAGACCAAATACCGTCAGAAAATCGATGAACATATCGAGATTTTGCAGAATTTCCACTTCGATTATGAAGCGAAGCTCGCTGAGTTGGATGCCCAATGGCGCAAGTCGTTGGAGACCATCCGCAAATTCCAGTTTATCGACAGCGAATACGTTGTACACCAATATCTTACGGAAGAGAAATCCGTGCTGGCCGAAGGTGCGCAAGGCACGCTGTTGGACGTGGAGTTCGGCGCATACCCGTTCGTGACCTCCTCCAACACCATCGCCGCAGGCGCGTTCACTGGCTTGGGTTTGGCCCCGCACTACGCCGGCCGCGTCTTCGGAATCGTGAAAGCCTACTGCACCCGCGTGGGCAGCGGTCCCTTCCCTACCGAACTCTTCGACGAGACGGGCGAATTTCTCCGTAAGGAAGGCAACGAGTACGGCGCAACCACCGGAAGACCAAGACGTTGCGGATGGCTCGACCTTGTCGCGCTCCAATACGCATTGATGATCAATGGCGTGACCGACATCGCGCTCACCAAGGCCGACGTGCTGGACAAATTGGACGAAATCAAGGTCTGCACCGCCTACCGTGTCAACGGCGAACTCACCGACCGAATGCCCTCCGCCACTGATGTGGAGATAGAGCCGGTCTATACCACCCTGCCCGGTTGGAAGACCGCCATCTCGAACTGCAAAACCTACGAGGAACTCCCGCAAACGTTCAAGGATTATATCCAATTCATTGAAAATAAGACTCATACGAAGGTTTCCATTGTGTCGGTGAGTCCTGACCGCGAGGGGACAATATTCAGGTAACCCCACTTAATTCAAAGTTCAAAGTTCAAGTCTAATGTCCTCCGGTCCAAAAGTTTGGCTATTGCGGATTATATGTTGCGCACTGCTTTTGGCGGGTTGCACGTTTGTGTTTGCACAAAACACGCCAGATGAGGATGATTTCCTGCAACTTTTGCGCACGGAGCTCAAACACAATTTTGACTCCCTACGAACAACAACGAACCCTCCGTATTTTATGGCCTATCGGGTCAACAAGACGGAAACGCACCGTGTGGCCGCCAATTTCGGTCACATTTACAACAACTCCAGTTCAAAAACGGTGTTCCTGACTATCGAATTGCGTGTCGGGAGATCGGAAACGGACAATTACCATTTTCTTGACCAACAAAGCTATTCAGTGAAACGGGTCGCTTTACCATTGGATGAGAATCCAGTGTTGATACGAAAGATCCTGCAGCGCGAAACGGAACGCGCCTACCGAGAATCCATTCTGCAATATACTGACAATCTGTTAAATGCGACACTCTATGGCAGTGACAGCACAGAGGTTTTCCATTTTCAGCCGATGGATATGGACCAATATTACGAGCCGCCCATTTCGGATGACCATTGGGATGCCGACGATTGGGTAAAAAGGCTTCGCTATTGCACGTCGGATGCGACGCTATCCCCCAATGCGACGAATGCTTCCGCCGAAATCATCTATCAAGTAAATCGTAATTACCTGGTTAACAGCGAAAACAGTTTTTCAGTGCAGAATCATACGGAAGCACTGCTGAACCTGCATATGGAGAGCCTCACAAAGGACAATACGCTGGAGCACCTCGACTATCCGTTCTTCGCACCACTTCCCGAACAACTACCGGATGCCAACGCGATGTCGGATAATTTTCATCTCATGGAAGTGCTGATAAATGAGGTCTGCAATGCGCCCGTCCAGGAATATGTGGATTGTCCGCTTTGGCTTTCAGACCAAGCGGTTACAACGTTGATGCACAACCTCGTCGGTCATGCCTTGGAGAACCCTTCTGATGGCCTTTTTGCCGGACGACTGCAGCAGAAGGTCCTGCCAGAGGACTTCTCAGTCGTCAGTGACCCAACAATCAAGAGTCTGAAGCACAAATATCTGAATGGCGGTTATATTTTTGACAATGAAGGTGTTAAAAGTCAGCAGACCACACTAATTAACCATGGGATTTTGGAGAAATTTCTCTCCACACGCACGCAATGTCCGAGTGCTTATTCCCCCAACGGTCATGCGCGCGGGAACCTTGGACTGCCTTCCGCAAGGCAGTCCAACCTGATTGTGAAAACGGACAATCCACTGAATAGAGAGCAATTGAACAATCGGATCCGTGAAGAGCTTCGCCGGCAAAATGTACCATACGGAATTCGCATCATTAAGGCGGACATCATTTGCGACACCGCCCGTAATCTTATAACCATTTGTCCAACAGTTTGTTTTAAGCATTTTCCAGACGGATCAGAGCAGATTATACGGGATATTCGGGTTTCTGCATCGCCGCAGCAGTGGCTCGACAATCTTATGGCTGGCGGGGACGGCATCAACAGCGCAGCCATTTCCTGCCACAGCCGTGGCGACGAACTGCCCACGCATTGCGTGGCGCCAGATTTGCTGTTCCGCCGCCTGCCCGTGCTCCGCGCACCTAAATCACAGGCCGACCATATGATTGCGCACCTCAGCACCACCCAGACGGAAAACGATGGAAACCCGTCCGCCCTTTTTTATCAAGTGGCTCAGGATGAACGAGATATAGACGAAAATCTCCTCACAATAGGCGAGCTGAGCGCCCCGTACTACCAGGATTACTTGATGACCGACGCTGAAATCTACACCGTGGAAGCCTCGGAAGGGAGCCTCAACTACACCAACGAAAAACACGTCCGCAAATTGGTACCGAAAGTGCTGGTAGGCAGTGACTTGTTCAACAACGAGAACTTGAACGGAGACTCCGTGCCCGCTGCCTACGACATGTCCTCAGACAATGCCTACGAATCGTTTACCCGTGACTTCCGTGCAGCCACGGAGTCGGAATATCGGAAAACCCTTAAACAATGGAAAAATAAGCAAGTGTTGCAACCCGATCCGGAGTCACGCGCCATGCCTGACCGTTCCTTCGCACCACCAACCCAAACGAACGACGAACATAACTTCGATTATCCGACGATGAACAATCTGGAGCATTTTGCCCGCGAGGTTTCCTCTTCGCTCGCCAAGCATGACTTCCTTAGTCGTTCCGGTGTCAATATATATATCATGATGGGCAATGCTTATTTCTGGAACAGCGAGAAAACGAGCTACAGCCGCCCGATCTCAATCATCGGAATGCAGATCTACGGAGCTGTGAAAATGACTAATGGAGAGGAATATGTGGACGGAAAAACAATTTTCTTCCCCTGCACAGACTCCTTGCTTTCTGTTCAACATACTAATAATGAGATCAATACGCTTGTTTCTCACTTGAAAAGTGTGAAATCCAAGAATATCCTATTGGAGGAATTCGAAATCGCGCCCATGTTGATAGAAGACGAAGCGGTAGGACAGCTGTTGGTGGGGGCACTACTGAACAATCAGAAACTTTTGGCAAACAGGCAGACCATTTTATACAATCACGGAACACCTATTTATCCAATGGTCGAATTATTGGATCACGTCGTCACATCAAAGAAGATTTCCGTCACAGCCTACAAATCTGGCGATGTGTTCGATAAGGCCACATTTGTCCGCCACGAAAAAACAGATGCCGAAGGAGTGGAGCGACAAGAAACGGAAATAATCCGTAACGGCGAACTGATCACACTGATGGGCAATCGAAACGTCACAAAAGCAACACCATACAGCAACGGTTTCCAACAGTTGGCCATCCAGAATGAGCATTGTTTTGGCACTAAAGGTGCCTCCCGCATTGACTTCGAGCACAAAACAACGGTGCAACATGCCAAATTGAAACAACTGCTCATCAAGGAGGCCAAGAGGCAGGGCTGTAAATATGCGTACATTCTGAGGCAAGCATGTGATGACAATTTGCAAAACATTGTAACAAGAAGGAGTCATTACATACAACTGCTTCGTTTATATCAGGTTGATGTGCGCACGGGTAAGGAGGTTCCTGTTTCCGGCGCTCTTATGACGGGATTCCACTTCTTTTTGTTGGAAGACATTCTCGCTGTTTCCAACCAGCAGACTTCCTATCCCGTTATGATGAACGTTTCAGGCGCGAAAGGCAGTCGCGATTTCCCATTTGCAGGAGTCCCTACTTGCATCGTCGCACCAGACGGGATTCTGCTCAAATCCGTATTTTTGGTGCACCCGTAGAGACGTGCCCTGTTGCGTCTCTACATTCTAAAAAATCGTATCTTTGCGCCCTAATTTTTGAATATGCTTAAGATTGAAGATTTACACGTATCCATCAAGGATAGAGAGATATTGAAAGGCGTCAATTTGGAGGTGAAAGCGGGGGAGGTGCACGCCATTATGGGCCCGAACGGCACCGGAAAAAGCACGTTGGCATCCGCCATCGCCGGCAAGAGTGGCTACGAAGTGACACAGGGAAATGTCTGGTTCAAAGGCAAAAACCTGCTGGATTTGTCCATTGAGGACCGCGCCCGCGAAGGCGTCTTCATCGGTTTCCAATACCCGGTGGAGATCCCCGGCGTGAGCATCGCCAACTTCATGCGCACCGCCCTCAACGAAGTGCGCAAATACCGTGGCCTCGACCCGCTCAACGGCGCCCAGTTCCTCAAATTGATGGCCGAGAAGCAGAAAGTGGTGGAGCTGACCGACAAGCTTAGCAACCGCTCCGTGAACGAAGGCTTCTCCGGCGGCGAGAAAAAGCGCAACGAGATCTTCCAGATGGCGCTCCTCGACCCCTACCTTGCCATCCTCGACGAGACCGACTCCGGCCTCGACATCGACGCACTTCGTGTGGTCGCCAACGGCATCAACCACCTGCGCGGCGCAGACAAAGCCATCATCGTCATCACCCACTATCAGAGACTGTTGGACTACATCGTCCCCGATGTGGTACATGTGCTTTTCGATGGCAAAATCGTGAAATCGGGTCCGAAAGAGCTGGCTCTTGAACTGGAAGAGCGCGGTTACGACTGGATTAAGGAAGAATACGAACAGGGCAAGTTATGAGAGCGTTCACACAATTCATCCAGGGACTTTTCAACGAAAACCAGGCGCAATATCCTGACGGCGGGCAGGCGGCCATCCGCGACCTCCGTCGGAAAGCGATGGACCTCTTCTTGCAGAAAGAGCTGCCCGACAAGCGTTTACAAGGCTGGCAGCAGTCGGTGCTGAACAAAAAGGTGAAAACCGACTACATCCAAAAGCTGCAGCCCGACCCGTACCGTCCGTTGGCGGAGTATTTCCAGTGCCGCGTGCAGGATCTGCACCCCACGGTACTGCCGGTTAGTAACGGTTGGTATATTTCTGAGAAGCAGGAGGTTACTGTTGACGAACAGGGCGTGATCACAGGCAGTCTGTTCGCGGCCATCCGTCAATATCCCGACTTGGTGCTGCCTCTGTTGGCACATGCCAACTTGGAGAAAGAGAACGGCTTGGTAGCCCTCAACGAAGCGCTTTTCAACGATGGAGCTTTTATCTATATTCCTGACAATGTGAAGGTTGAGAAACCGATGCAGATTGTCTCGCTGATGAACACCTCTGATCCGTTGTTAGTCAACAACCGTCACATTATCGCGTTGGGTAAGAATGCGGAACTCTCTGTTATTCAGTGCGATGACTCCATCCAAAAGGAATCTTCCTTCTCGAATATCGTTTCGGAGATTTACTTGGGCGAGAACGCGCATCTGCATTACTACAAAACCGAGAACAAGGATGCCGCTTCCATGCTGCTGAACCATGTTTTCGTACATCAGAAGAGCTATTCGACCTTCACCTCCACGGCCATCACGTTCAACGCGGGCTACATTTGCAATACCTTCCACGTCAACCTCAACGAGCCGATGGCGGAAGCCAAGTTGTATGGATTGTATCTCGTTGACAAAGAGCAGGTTTGCGACAACCACATCTTCATCAACCATGCCGCGCCCGACTGCAAGAGCTATCAGCTATACAAGGGCATCATGGACGATGAGGCATCGGCGAACTTCCACGGACACATTCTCGTGGCGCAAGATTCGCAGCGCACGGCGGCCTTCCAGACCAACAAGAACCTGTTGCTGACCGACAAGGCACACGTCACCACGAAGCCGTTCTTGGAGATCTACGCCGACGATGTGCAGTGCAGTCACGGCGCGACGGTGGGGCAGTTGGACGAGGAGGCGTTGTACTACCTGCGCACCCGCGGCATCGGCGAAGCGGCGGCCAACCGTCTGCTCATGTTCGCCTTCGCCAACGAAATCGTGCAGAACGTGACCATCGAAGCCCTCCGCGACCGTCTCAGCAACATGGTCCAGCACCGTCTGCACGGCGAATTGAACGTTTGCGCGCAATGTATGCTGAACAACAACATCGTGTTCCCGATAACGCTGGAGGAGTAAGCCTTCGGCTGTTGGAGAGCCTTCGGCTGTTAGTGAGCTTCGCTGTTAGTTAGCCTTCGGCTGTTAACATTTACTCACTAACATTTACTCACTAACACAAAGTCACCAACACGAAGTCACCAACACGAAGTCACCAACACGAAGTAAAAAACACGAAGTATGAAAGTGAAACTGATATGGATCGGCAAACCCGATGGCGACGTTTTTGACGAGGCCATCCGGCAGTACACGGCCAAAATCGCGGCCTACATCCCGTACGAGATGGTAGCGATTCCGTATCTAAAGAACGCCAAGTCCATGCCAGTGGAGGAGCAGAAGAAACGCGAGGGCGAGCTGATACTCAAGAAGATAGAGTCGGACGAATACGTGGTGTTGTGGGATGAGCGCGGCAAGGAGAAGACCTCCGTGCAGTTCGCGGAGTTCATCCAGCAGCGCGCCAATTCGGGATTGAAGACGCTCACCTTCGTCATCGGCGGCGCGTACGGTTTCTCTGAGGCCGTCTATGCCCGACAGAACGCGCAGTTAGCCCTTTCGAAGCTCACCTTCCCGCACATCATGGTGCGCCTGATCTTCGCCGAGCAGCTCTACCGGGCGTGCACGATTTTGCGCGGGGAACCGTATCATCATTAATAGTTCGATGCCGTATATAGGCATCGGCCCGCGAACCTATGTTCATCCGCTCATGAACCTATGTTCATTGGCTCACGACACGGAGATTTAGCGCAATCTCTTCCCGAAATCCTGCGAAATCCGGCTTGAAAAATTAACTAATCAAGATGGGATAGTTAAAATTATTTTTCAATTTATTGATTTCCAAGGATAAAAAAATTTCACAAAACCCTTGACAAAAGCTCGTTTCCGTTGTATATTTGCAAACGGAAATATCATTATTCAATCATCAAAATAAAGTGTTATGACGAACATTATAGAAGTTGAAAACAAGATTATCACCCTCAGAGACCAGCAGGTGATATTGGACTCCGATGTGGCGGAATTGTACGGTGTACAGACAAAGGAAATCAACCAAGCGGTGAGGAACAATCCCGAGAAATTTCCGATAGGATATATTTGGGAACTGTCAACCGAAGAGACACAATCTTTAAGGTCAAAAATTTTGACCTTAAAGAATCTTGGTCGAGGACAACACTCAAAATATCCTCCCAAAGCCTTCACCGAAAAGGGTCTTTACATGCTGGCCACGATACTGAAAAGTCCGCAGGCGGTGGAGACTACTATTGCCATTGTGGAGGCGTATGCAAAAATGAAGGAGCTGTCGAGGGTTATCATACAGGTTCCGCAGCAGGAGGAGAACTCCGTAGAGCAGAAGACGTTGCTGCAGCGCGGTGGCCAGTTGGTGGAAGACCTGCTGACGGATGTGATGCCGGTCCAGAGCAGCGAGACCTCTTTTGAGCTGAACTTGGCTATGTTCAAGTTCAAGCACACGGTGAAACGGGAGAATGACGAAGAAATCCGCGCGTTGAAGGAACGTTTGGAGGAATTGGAACGCAAGCAGGAGGCAAGCCAATAAAACCACCTCGCGATCTGCGGAGATTAATCCCCACAACCTGCAACGAAAAAAAATTTTCTCCGCGAGTGTTACCTTTTGCTATTTTTGCGTCATCATCATGAACAAGGCGAAAAAATGGAGAATGTAGCATTTTGGGAACGGATGTATGCGGCCAACATCGGACGGATGATCGGCGCTTGTCACCGCTATGTCAATGACTTGGCGTTGGCGGAGGATCTGGCGCACGAGGCGTTCCTCAAAGCGATGGAGCGCGCAGACACCTACCGCGCCACCGGCAACTTCGAGGCCTGGCTGATGCGCATCACCGTGAACCACGCCATCCAGCACCTGCGACAAAGCATGGATACCGTGCCAATTGTGGAGGAGGAGACCCCCGATGTCGCCCCCGAGGAGACATCCATTTGGGAAACAGACTTCACGCAGGAGGAACTGCTCGAAGCCGTGCAACAGCTGCCGGTTCCGCAGCGTACCGTCTTCAACCTCTATGCCATTGACAACCAGTCGCATGCCTACATTGCCGACCTGCTGAACATCTCCATCGCCAGCTCCAAGGAGACGCTCTACCGCGCCCGCAAACGGCTGCGGCAGCTGCTCACCCAAAAGGCTCAAGAGAAAGAAAAACGCAAAAAGGGAGTTTTTGTCATGATACTACTATTCTTATTACAGCATTCCGAGGCCGCCCGCACCGACCAGATGTTCCGGAACGGGCTTTCCGAACTGACCTACGTGCCTGCGAAGCCGCTCACTACCACGCAGATACGGCAGGCAGCCGCGGAGGCACCATCCAGTCCGGGTGTCTTTGTGGCAACGCACCGCGCGGCATTAGCCACCGCGACCATCGCGGGGATTGTCGGCGGAGTCTGCCTCTGGCAGGTTTGTCGTACTGCGCTGGATAACAATCCGTTGCAAGAGCCTGTCTCACCCGCTGAATCACCAGTAAGCCTTCCAACCGACACTATCACCGAGAACAGTTTGCAAGCAGAGCCCAGCTTGACAACCAAGCTATCCGAAGCGACTGCGCCAGTGAAACAACAAGAGTCGGCAACCAAACCCCAAATCATCGTCGTCACCAAAGAGATTGTGGTGAACGACACGGTGGTGGTCCGTGACACCGCAATAGTGAAAGACACGGTCTATTTAATGCAAAAGCCATGAAAGGGAAGAAAGTTATTGCGTTTATCATCTTAGTATTCAGTACTATAGGGTGCCTATCTGCACAAAGCACAGACACCATGTATGTGGTGAAACGGCACGTGGTGCGCGACACCGTCTATGTGCGCGACACGGTGCGCGTGCAGGACACCATTATCATCGCCGATTACATCCACAGCGAGGAATTCAAGCAGCTGTTTTACGAGTTGAGCGGTGCTGACGGGCAGACGCCGTCCGATTCGTTGGAAAAATTGTGGGCGCAGACCGTTACCTTTTTGGAAAATCGCGTCATACAGTACGAACAACAAAACGTTTCTACTATGGACAGCATCAAAAAATACGGATTAGCGGGGCTCATGCTTTTAGGGTTGAACTCCCTCGCGCCCGCACAAACGGAAACAACGCAACCCGCGGGCTCGCCTCACATCAAGACAGAGTCGGTTCTTCGCGACAGCCCTTTCAACGGATTTCACTTCGGTTATACGGCGGAGGCGGAGATTGTACATCCTATAGAGTTGATTGACGTAACTACGGGTAAAAAAAGCTACACTCAGCCCCGATTGGGAGGACGCGTTGGATTGGAATTCTCCTATCACTTTGCGGATTATTTCGGGATATCCGCTGCTCTGGATTTAGGAATTCAAGGATTATCCATGGTAGGCCTTAAAGATTATTTCGGTGTTTCAATGCCTCTTAAGTTTGAATTTCATTATCCTCTCGCTGACAAATTATGGATAACGGCAAACGTTGGTACTCAGATTCGGATGCCTTGGAGAACTTTTCTCTATGGTTTTGATGCCTCGAGAGGGAGTAATGAATCCAGTGATTATTCAGATGATTTTCAGCAAATAGGTTATCAAAACTTTGTTTACAACAGAAATGTTTTTTATGCTGATATAATGACCGATGTTGGGGTATATTTTCAATTACCCAGTCGGAATTACCTTCGTTTTTTGGTTGGATTGGATGTTGCCACAACAGATTTTGCTCAAGGATATGTTAGCCATCACCAGTATGACGGAAAGCAGTACATGTTTCAGCGAAACCACTACCTCTATTTCCAAATCGCCTATCTCCATGGTTTCAGCAAGATGCGGGCTCTCAAGCAGGCGCAGCCGCACTGGAACGATGACAAAACATTGAGTCGTCACGAGTTTCGGTTAGGGGTGAGCGACCATTTCGGTTTTCTTGGTCGGTGGGCTCACCAGTACACCACTCTCGATTATGGAGGGGACCAGGTTGGCACCACTTCTACGGATTATCACTTCACGCCTGTGGTCTCGCTGGATTATCACTACCGCGCCGCCAAATGGTTTTGGTTGGGACTTTCCACTGGCTACAGTTTCATGAAAGAAAAACTCTATGTCGGGAATGCTGTTTCTCCTGATGCTTTTCATTGGGATTGTAAGGAACACCATTTCTTGATTATGCCTTCGTTACGATTCTCCTACTTGAACCGTCCGCACGTGACGCTCTATTCCGGTGTTGCCGTGGGAGTGCTCATCAACCGAGGCAACCGTTACTATGGCGATCTATCTACACTGCCGGAGTTCGTGCCGGCGGCGTGGGGTTTCTTGCCGGCGGAATTGCCTAATCACACCTCGGCCGGTTCCGCCTTCCAGCTGACCGCCTTCGGGGTGAAGGCCGGCGCAAAACATTGGTTCGGCAGTTTCGAAGCGGGTGCCGGCATCAAAGGATTTGTCAATGCGGGGGTAGGGTACGAGTTCTGATGATTTATCTCCGCGTATCGCGCGGATCTGCGCGGATTTTCCAACGGCTAATAGTCAATGTCAAAGATAAAGTCAATGTCACATCGGATGAATAATGCATTTTAGATGAAATAAATTCGGTTATGAAAAAGAAATTATATGTAGTATTGCTTTTGGGAATAGCGGTCCTCTGTTTCAGTCAGTGCCGCAGAGTGCCGTTCTGCTATAATGTTCCCCAGGATTTCTGGAACGATTATTTTCCGTATGAAACAGGAGATACCATAGTTTTTCAAAATGAATTCAACGAAACCAAAACATTTGTGGTGGAAGATGTCTATGTGAATTTTGGTTTATATGAACCTTTCACGGATGACGCCCATCCAACCCCGCATTGTCATTCGTGCTCTTCGGTTAAACTCGCCAACGGAGAAGATGATATTCTACTCTATTTTGATATGTTTGGCAGCCCTTACGAGAAAGAGAAGTACAGTTTCCTTTACTCATTACGCTTTGATTTTCAACAAGATGTGCTTCCCGGGCCAGAATATGACTGGTGGAAAAGGGCTCAATGTTTTACGAATCAGCAATATGGCAGCATCAAATCGCTGTATAAATTATTCGGGAAAACGGTGGAATTTGAAAAAGAAAGCTACGGTGGGGAATCCCCCGACAATATTTATGACGTGAAGTGCGTGAGAGGCAAGGGACTGAGTGAATTCAGCGAAAAAAAGAAAGGGTGCACTTGGAAGTTGGTGGAAAAAGCCAAAAGCTAATGGTCAACAGCCAATTGCAAAAAAATATACCTTTGCATCCTCCAATTTTAGATTGTAACATTATGGATTGCAAAGAGATACGTCACCAATTACATCGCATGGCTGAGGCTTCCTACGAGGAAGTTCAGACTTCCGCATACATCCGTCAGCGACTGGAGCAGTTCCAGCCGACCCAAATCGTTACCTTCCCTAAAGGAAACCACCTGCTGGCGGAGTTCGATTTCGGGGGCGGCGAGAAGACCGTGCTGCTTCGTGCCGACATGGATGCGGTGCGGGTTAATGAAACGCTTAATCTGCCGTATAAGTCTGAAACCGAGGGTGTTTCACACAAGTGCGGGCACGACGGACACAGCACAATCATGCTGCGCGTGGCGGAGATGCTGCACGAGAAACCGCTGCCGTCGGGAAAGGTGCTCCTTCTCTTCCAAGGGGCCGAAGAGACTGGCGAGGGCGCGAAACAGATTCTCGACAGCGGGATCCTGCAATCTTACAACATCGATTGCGCTTACGCCCTGCACAACATTCCCGCCGAACCTGCTGGCACAATCATCTGCCGGCCAGGCAGTTTCACCTGTTCTGTTATCAGCTGCGATATCGTGCTGACGGGCAAGACCGCCCATGCCGCCGAACCATGGAATGCAGTGTCGCCGTTCCCTGCCGCGCAACGGCTCACCGACTTCGTGCTCTCGCTGAACCAGCGGGATGTGCAACGCGACGACTTCTGCGTGGCCACGCTCATCGAGTTCCGGGTCGGCAGCCAGGCATACGGGGTGGCCGCCGGAGACGGCGTGCTCCGCTTCACCATCCGTACTCGCGAAGACGCTCATCTCCAGCAGATTATCTCCGAAATCGAAAGCAAGGCGAAAGCCGAAGCTGCCTCCGGAAACCTGCAATGTGACATTCGCTGGATTGAGTACTTTGCCGCCTCCAACAATGCGGAGAAGGCGGTCAATGCCATCAAGGAATGCGCTGACAATCTGAATCTTACCTATCAAGAAAAACCTATACCCTTCTTCTGGGGCGAGGATTTCGGCCTCTTCACACAGCACTATCCGGGTGCGCTGTTCGGCCTCGGCTCCGGCACGTCACAACCGCCCCTGCACCACCCCGACTTCGACTTCCCCGACGAAATTGTGGAAACCGGCGCGAAAATGTTCTACGCATTGCTCGATTGTCCCTTTGGGCAAGTCTAACGGACATTTTGTCGGCTCCCCCACATCTGATATCCACCTAGAATACTCAAAAAAATGTAACTTTGCCGATGATTTAGATTAGGCATGAATTATCTTAGTAGAATACTTAAGTATCTGAAAAACTACAAGTTGCAAATAGCACTCATTCTTTGCGTGCAGTTGCTGTATGCCTTTTTTTCTATTTTCACGCTCACATTGCTCGTACCTTTCCTCCAGGTGCTTTTCCAGCAGGTGGAACCCGTGACAGTAAAACCAGCATTCGCTTTTTCAGCTCAATATCTCATTGATTCCTTCTACTATGGGATGGGGGTTATAATTGATCGGCACGGTCAGGGGTCGGCTTTGGTTTTCATTGCCGGGACCATGGTCTTGTTGTCGCTGCTTTCCAACCTCTGCCGCTACGCAGGCATGTATTGGCTGTCCCATATCCGTTCCGGCATCCTTTCCAACATTCGCAACGATTTTTACCGCAAACTGATCAGGTTGCCACTATCGTTCTATTCCAAACAACGTTCCGGGGACATCGTAAGCAGGATGGGCGCAGATGTGCTGGAAGTGGAATGGACCATAATTTCCTCATTATTAACTCTTTGTCGCGATCCATTTCTAATGATAGCATACCTGATCACCCTTTTTGCCATCAGTGTGAAACTCAGTCTGGTAACGCTGGTCATCTTGCCACTGATGGCCACCGTACTATCGATTATCGGAAAAAACATCCGGAATTATTCCTTAAAGTCTCAAGGATTGATCGGCAGAATGACCTCTTATTTCGAAGAGGCAGTCGATGGGTTGCGTATCATCAAAGGTTATAACGCCCAGGATTACGTGTCGGAACAATTTCGGAAAGAAAATTTCCAATTCTATCGTTTGAACAAGAAAATATTCAGAATCAAGGAATTAGGATCACCATTGATAGAATTTCTATGCATATTCACTGCATTGGCTATTTCCCTAATCGGTCTTGTGGCGTTTCCGGAGAGTTTTTCAGCCAAGGGTCCTTTATTCATGCTCTATTTTGTCGTGTTCGCTCGAATGATCCCGCCCGCCAAATCGCTGGCATCCACCTATTACCAAGTCCGGAAAGGTTTGAGCGCCGCAACACGCATCTACGAAGTGATGGATGCCGAGGAAGAAATCAAAGATATTGACAACCCCAAGCATATATCTGATTTCAAGAGTGTTATAGAAGTCAGGGATGTAAGTTTTTCTTACAACACAAAAATTGCTGAAGTGGAAGACTGCGATGTTTTGCATCACGTTTCATTCTCGTTGAAGAAGGGTGAAACCTTGGCGGTCGTGGGGCCGTCAGGCAGCGGAAAGTCCACGCTCGTGGATCTGCTTTGTCGATTCTATGACATCCGTTTCGGTGAAATCACGATTGACGGGATCCCTCACAACCAATATGCGCTATCTGACTTGAGGAATCTTTTTGGCATTGTAAATCAGGATGTTTTCCTTTTCGATGACACAATTTACAACAACCTTACCCTCGGCATGGAGGATGCGACCATGGAGCAGGTGGAGGCCGCGGCAAAGATCGCGCAGGCGCATGACTTCATCATGGAACTGGAGAACGGTTACCACACCCGTATCGGCAACCGCGGGATGCGGCTCTCCGGCGGGCAACGGCAACGTATCAGCATCGCACGTGCCCTCCTGAAGAACCCGCAGATCTTTATTCTCGATGAAGCCACCTCCGCGTTGGACAACGAATCCGAACGCCTTTTCCAAGAGGCGCTGCTTCCTTACATCAAACAGCACACGGGCATCATCATCGCCCATCGTCTCAGCACGATACGTTTCGCTGACAAAATTATTTTCCTTAAAAACGGTTGTATTGAAGAGAGCGGCACGCACGACGAGTTGATGGCGAAAAGAGGGGAGTATTTCCGGTTCTACAACGCCCAAAGTCTGTCCGAATAACACACAATCCGCTGTTAAAAAACAATTTTACGCCCACAGCATTTCACCCGAAATAAGGCTATATTTGCAATTTGTATATAATATGGTATAATATGTATAAAATTGCAGTAATAGCAGGCGGTGATTCTGGCGAATACGAGGTCTCGTTGAGATCGGGTGACAACATTTTCCAACAGTTGGACAAGACGTTGTTCGAGCCTTATTTGATTCATTTCAAAGGCAGTGACTGGCACTACACGGCCGCTGACGGACGGGTGTTCCAGATTGACAAGAACGATTTTTCGCTGACAATAGACGGGTGCAAGATCACCTTCGATCTCGCGTTCATTGCCATCCACGGCACGCCGGGCGAGAACGGCAAGCTGCAGAGTTACTTCGAGATGGTCGGGCAGCGCTATGCCGGCTGTGGAGCTTTCCCCTCCGCGCTTACATTCAACAAGTTCTATTGCAATTTGGCGGTCGCACAGTTGGGAGTGCCCATCGCACCATCATTGCACTACTACGCCGGCGACCCCATGGATGTGGAACGTATCGAGAAGGTTTGCGGCTACCCCTGCTTCGTAAAGTCCTGCAACTCGGGTTCCAGCGTGGGCGTGACGAAGGTGCACGGCCGCGAGGAGTTGGAAGCGGCGTTCACAGAGGCCTTGAAGTACGACAACCAGCTCATCGTGGAGAAGATGATCCACGGCCGCGAGTTGGCTTGCGGCGTCACCACCGCTTACGGCGGCGTGAAAATGGTCGCCATCACAGAGATCGTCGCCAACAACGAGTTCTACGACTACGACGCCAAATACACCGATGTCGGGCACAGACTGATCACTCCTGCCAATATCGCCCCCGACATGCAGGAGCTAGTGCGCCAATATGCAGAGACGGTCTTCCGCCAGCTCGACTGCAAAGGCATTGTCCGGGTGGATTTCATCCTTGATGAAGCCACAAAAACGCCTTATTTCCTGGAAGTTAACACAATACCCGGACAGACTGCCCTGAGCATTATCCCGGCGCAGCTGAAGAGTCAAGGCTTGGATGTTAAACAATTCTACACTAAGCTGGTCGAAGAAGGATTGGGCATAATGGATAATTGATAATCGATAATTGATAATGGTTAATGGATAATTTTGCGAAAAAGATATTGTTTGTTTTATTTGGGCTGATGTCTGGACTTGCGGGGTATGCACAGTACAACGAGCAGGACATCCGCGATTATATCGTGCAGTATGCCGATGTGGCGGTGAAGAAGATGCACGAGTACAAGATTCCGGCTAGCATCACAGTTGCACAGGGCATTTACGAGAGCGCCTGCGGGAAGAGCCGTCTGGCCACGGAGGGAAACAACCACTTCGGCATCAAGTGCCACACCGAGTGGACGGGTGACACCATCCTCATTGACGACGACGAATTGCAGGAGTGTTTCCGAAAATATGCCTCTGTCGAAGAGTCTTACACCGACCATTCCCTCTTCCTGACCAACCGCAAACGATATGCCAATCTTTTCCAGTTGGACATCATGGACTACAAAGCTTGGGCGCGGACGTTGAAACAGGACGGCTACGCCACCAACCCGCAGTATGCGGACAGGCTGATCAGTCTCATCGAACGGTTCAACATCGCTGCACTGGACACGATTTACCAGCAGACATACGGCTCAGGAAGCTCAAAACCATCTAACGATCAAGTCATTACACAAACCACAAAACCGGCAGGGACATCGCCCAGCACACCCAAGCCATCCAACACGGACAAGAACGGGATGAAGGTTTTCACCGCCCTCGGCAGCGAATATCCTTCCGACCAGAGCCCCTTCACCTACCGGAAGGTATTCAAGAACAACAACACCTACTTCGTAATTGCGGAAAAAGGCGACACATACGAGAAAATCGCGCAGGACATTTTAGTGATGTCCGACAACTTGCGCAAGTTCAACGATGCAGGCCCTAAAGACGAGCCTGTGGAGAATGAGATCGTGTATGTGGAGGCGAAGGGTCGTGCAAACGCTATGCGCATCCACACTGTCCAAGCAGGCGAAACGCTCCGTTACATTTCACAACGGTATGGCGTGCAACTTCGTTATATTTTGAAATACAATATGTTGGAGGAGAATACCGTTATTCACCCTGGAGACCAGATTTTATTGAGAAGATAATATTTTGAAACGATGAAAAAAATATTCTGTTTTTTGACAGGCTTGTGCCTGATGACCGTCGTATCCGCCCAATATACGATGGAAGACCGCATTTATGACTATATTGATGACTACAAGGATCTTGCGATGCAAGAGATGGAATTGTATGGTGTTCCCGCCAGCATCACGCTGGCCCAGGCCATCTATGCGTCACAGGCCGGCACCAACGACCTGGTGCGCGAATGCCACAACCATTTTGCCATCATGTGCCACACGCAGGAGTGGACGGGGGAAACCTATTTCCGTCCCGCCGACAAGAATCACGAAAATTGCTACCGAAAATACGCCACGGATGCCGACTCCTACCGTGACCACTCGCTGTTTCTGTCCACCCGCAGCCGCTATGTGAAATTGTTTTATTATCCCATAACGGATTACAAGTCGTGGGCCAACGGCCTTCTCGAAGCCGGTTTTTCGGGCAACCCAAAATATGCTGACACGCTTGTTTCCATCATCGAGAAATATTATCTGATGCATTATGACCGCAAAGTGGCGCAAAAGTTGGGTGACACCACAGCACTCCATGCTATGCAAAAGCCACAACCGGAACGCACTGGAGTGGAGCAGAAGCCCTCTGTGGCGCAAAATCAGACTGAGGTGAACACTCCCGTTGCCACCTCCCCAAAGCAGGAGGAGGTGAAACAGACCGAGTCTGCCATTGCCAAACCAGCTGACACTCCGAAACAGACTGCCAAGGCAGACACGATGGAAGTGAATGGCATCCAAGTGATTGTGGAGAAAAACGAGAAACCGAAAACCACCACAGTGCAGCCACAACCTTCGCAGCCCACACAAGCCACCGAAAGCCAAGTTTCCAAACAACCCGAGAAGGTGAATGGACTGAATGTTTTTGTGCTTGACCCGTATTCAGTCCCTTACAAATCAGCATATTATCCCTACACGAGCCGTCCTGTTTACGAAAACAACAAAACCAAATTCATTTTGGCACGTGCCGGGGATACTTATCAGAAACTGGCCGCCTCACTGCAGTTGACAGAAAAGAACCTGCGCCTTTACAACGACGTGTATGATGGATCAGAGCCCATCGAGGATGAGGTTATTTACCTTGAAATGAAAAGTACCAAGTCCACTATCCCGTACCATATCCTTCAAGAAGGCGACACATACCGGTATATCGCCCAACGTTATGGTATCCAATTGAAAATTCTCATCAAGCGGAACAGCGGCAATATCAACAGTTATGGAGTGGGCGATCAAATCTGTATCGGTTGCAATTAGCGGAAATGCCTAAGTCCTTTTACCACTTCAACCCCAAAACGCTCACCTACGAGAAAGTCAAGGTCAGCTTCAAACACCTTTTCAAACGAATAGCATGGGTGTTTGCCAGCGGCGTGGCCTTCGCGTTGGTGTTTGTCTGGATAGCTTTCTATTTCATCGACTCCCCAAAGGTTAAGATCATGGAGAAGGAGAACAACGAACTGAAAGAAGAAGTGGACTATCTGACCGCCCGTTTGGATGTTATGTCAGAAGTGTTAGCGGACATTGAGGACCGGGATGACAACATCTACCGCAATGTTTTTGAAGCGGATCCAGTACCCGCAAGCGAACGATACCCGCTTTTGGTCGAAGACACACGCTTTGACAGTTTGTCTCGTTCAGAAGCCAATTCACTGCTGAAAGCTGCCAACAAGAAAGCAGACCAACTGGTGGTCAGGCTGGCCGTGCAGACCCGGTCGCTGGACACGTTGGAACGGATTGCGAACTCCAAGGCAAAGATGTTGGCAGCCATTCCTGCCATCCGTCCGCTGAAAAACATGTACACAATCACCTCTGGTTTCGGCAAACGCTATCACCCTATCCTAAAGACGTTACGCAACCATACGGGCATTGACATCGCCGCCCCGAAGGGCACGCCAATCTACGCCACCGCCGACGGAACGGTCTCGCGCGAACACCCGGGATCCGGTTACGGCATTTGCGTTTTGATCAACCACGGCTACTCCTACCAAACACTTTATGCACACATGTCAAAGGCTGCTGTAAGGCCCGGTCAAAAAGTGAAACGCGGACAACTGATCGGTTATGTAGGTTCCACGGGCATGTCCTCCGGTTCGCATTTGCATTACGAGGTGATCAAGAACGGGCAGCCGGTGAATCCGATTTACTATTTCTACATTGACATCACCCCAGAGGAGTACAACTCCCTGTTGGAGTCCTCCAAGAAGGTCAACCAGGCTCTTTCTTAACATGAAACGCATTACTCTATATACATTTATTATACTGGCAGCCAGCATTTTGCTTGCTTCCTGCAAAACAAAATTCAACCATCCAGACAAACAGATTTTCCACTATAACGAGTCTTCAGGCATTCTGAGCCTTGACCCGGCTTTTGCGTCCGGGCAATCTACCATCTGGCCTTGCAACCAGCTCTATAACGGGTTGGTCGATATGGACGACCAACTGCGGGTAGTCCCGGCCATCGCGAAAAGCTGGACGATTTCCGAAGATGGGAAAACCTACACGTTCGTGCTTCGCAATGACGTGCAGTTCCATCAAACAGACTATTATCCATTTGAGACTCCCCGTTATGTCACAGCGGAAGATTTTGTCTATAGTCTGGGCCGCATTCTCGATCCCGAAGTGGCATCGCCGGGGGCGTGGATTTTTCAGAAGGTGAAACGCGACAAAAACGGTATTCCTGCATTTAAAGCACTGAACGACACTGTTTTACAAATCGAACTCACAGAACCGTTTCCGCCGTTCCTAGGCATTCTGGCAATGAAATACTGCTCTGTGGTACCTCGGGAGGTGGTGAAACACTACGGCAAGGATTTTCGCAAATTCCCCGTCGGCACCGGGCCTTTTCAGATGCAACTTTGGGAGGAGGGCGTAAAACTCGTCATGCGCAAGAACCCTAACTATTTCGAGACAGATTCCGCAGGCAACCGACTGCCATATATCGATGCGGTTGCAGTTTCGTTTATTGTCGATAGACAATCCGTATTCATGGAGTTCATGAAGGGTTCGTTGGATTTCATGTCCGGGGTGGACCCGAGTTACAAAGATGCGCTGCTCACCAAGGACGGCCGTTTGAACCCCGAATACGCAGACAAAATCAAGCTCATTACCGGACCATACCTCAACACGGAGTATTTAGGATTCAACTTGAAACCCACGGACAAAAGCAACCCTTTGAAAGACAAGCGGATACGACAGGCCATCAACTACGGTTTCGACCGAGAAAAGATGATGAAGTACCTTCGCAACAATATGGGATACGCTGGCGACGGCGGTTTCGTGCCGCGCGGGATGCCGTCGTATAACCCCGAACGTACCGGCGGATATAACTATAACCCGCAAAAAGCCTTGCAACTGTTGGCGGATGCGGGCTACCCAAACGGGAAAGGGCTTCCGGCCATTACACTCACCGTTTCGGCGCAGTATGCCGACCTTTGCCAATACATCCAGCACGAATTAGGGGAGATTGGGATCACGCTGAACCTCGATATCGCGCAACCGGCGCAACAACGGGAGATGATGCGTAGTTACCAGCTGCCCTTCTTCCGCGGTTCATGGATCTGCGACTACCCTGACGCAGAGAACCAGATGTCACTATTCTACTCCAAAAATATCCTGCCCGCAGGTTCCAACTACACCCACTACGTCAACCCGAAATTCGACCAATTATACGAAAAATCGCAGCGTTGCACCGATGATTCGATCCGTACCGAATATTATATCGAAATGGACTCTCTATTGGTAGCTGACGCACCCTTCGTCGTATTATACTATGACAAAGTGGCTCGTTTTGTGCAGAAAAACGTGGAAGGAATGGGCGTGAACCCCGTGAATATGCTCGACCTTCGGAGGGTTAGATTACGTTAACGGTATCGAACGTGAATTTCGTGTGGCTGCAGTACGTCTTCCCCGGTCGCAAGAAAGCATCCGATTCCGGCCAATGTTGGTTCGGCGAATCTGGGAACTTTTGCGTTTCGAGGCAGACGGCGGCCCGCTGCTGATAGATGTTTCCGTACTTGCCTGTCACCGTGCCGTCGAGGAAGTTGCCGGTATAGACCTGCATTCCCGGTTCGGTGGTGTAAACCTCTAAGACAATGCCCGTTACGGGACTCTCCAAGTGCGCGCACGGGCGGGAATCGTCGCCCTTCGTGTTCAGCACCCAATTGTGGTCGTAGCCGCGCCCGATGCGCAGCTGTTCGAAGTCGGCAGAGATGTCGCGACCGATCGGCTTGGGTTGCCGGAAATCCATCGGCGTACCCTCCACGGATGCCAACTCGCCCGTGGGGATGAAGGTTTCGCCAATCGGGGTGTAGCGGTCGGCATCGATGGTCAGCAGATGGTTGAGGATGTCGGTGGAAGCGTCGCCGTTGAGGTTGAAGTAGCTGTGGTTGGTCATGTTGATGACCGTTGGTTCGTCCGTAACCGCCTCATACTGAATATCCAGCGCATTGTCGTCCGTCAGCATGTAGGTGACGCGGGCGCACACATTGCCCGGGAACCCGCTGTCGCCGTCCTCGCTGACCAAGCTCAGCACGAGTCGGTTGTCGCCCACTTCCTCAACATTGAAGATGCGGTACTGCCAGCCGTTGGGACCGCCGTGCAGACAGTTCTTGCCATCGTTCTGCGGCAGCTGGTACGTTTTCCCGTCAATCGTTATCTGACCGTTATTCAGCCGGTTGGCGTACCGTCCGATGACCGCCCCGAAGTCGGAACGGTGGTTTTCGGGGAGGTAATCTTCCACGTTTTCAAAACCGAGCACGACATCGCGCAGGACACCGTTTTTGTCGGGCACGAACAGCGACACGACGCGTCCGCCAAGGTTGGTGACAGTGGCCCGGAGGCCGTGGGCGTTTTTCAGTGTGAAAAGGTTGATGGTGCGGCCGTCAAGCTCGTTTGGGTTTGATTTGGGGTTTGTTGGCATAGAAGTTCCTATTTTATAAGTTCAAAAAGCGATTCATTCTGAATTTGCTCGTAATAATGTGTGTCACTTAAACGGTAAAAGGAAGTGAGATGACGCACACTGTCGCTGCCGTATGGCACATAATCCATCTCTTCCTTTATCAGATCGAGCGTTTCATAGATGGTATAATCAACCTTTTGTACTCGGCTCATATCCCCAGTGTTGAACAGATATTGCCGCATGTCACCGATCATACCCAATCTATCATCCACAATACCTTTCCGTTCGTAAAAAACAAATATCGATGGGATGCGGAAGCCGCCATTTTCATCATCAGATACTTTATAGCCATATATAACGTACTTGCCGTCGCTCCACACCTTATGGTCGGCCTTAAGTATGGCAACGAGGAAGAAAGCTACGCATATTATCACTGCCATGCAGCACACCGACCAATTCCTTATCCTTACTACATATAGAATTTTATTTTCATCCTGACAAATGTCTTTGTTAACCCTAATAGTAAACAAGATAGCATACACTATTGTGAAAACAGAGGCCGGAATCAAGGACCAATGCTGCAACTGCCACGCCAATCTGTCGCCAATCGGCAGGATAATCCAAGGCACGATGACGATGGCCCAGCACACCAGCGCAGTGATGCCCAAGATTCTGCGGATGGTCACGGAATTTGACTTGTGGGATACTTCCATACCATTGATTTTTTCAGTCGGCAAAAGTACACTTTATTGGAATAGACCTATCGCCTGTTATTTTTTCCCGAAGTTCTTCACGCACAGCTCCTTAATGCGCTCTATGACAAACTCCTGCTGTTCTTCGTTGAGCAACAGTCCGAACCGCAGCAGTTTGGTGCGGCCGTCAAGCTCGATTTTTGTCTGAATCGGGATTTGTTGGCATAGGATTATAAATTTTATGAATTATACTTCATAAAAATAGATTCAACATGATTTTTGTTATGTATAGTTTATAAATCATCTCGTCTCGTTCAGGTGTAATTCTCCAGAATCTTTAGTAAAAAAGATCCATTGTCTGAAACAATATACTAACTACTCTATCCACCATTCATACTGATGGTCGAAAATCCATTTGTTTTTTACTTTCTTAAGCACGACAGTTCCTCCAGAAATACATTGACTATAAGTCACAACAGCATAATGTAGCGAACGGTCAAATACAATTTCTTCAATAGTGAGAAAAGGGATAATGGTTGTAGGAGCAGCAAGGTGAAAACAATATATCGAACCTGCATAGTTTTTCAAAAAAGATTCTCGAGCGAATTGTTCATTCAATTTTGCCTCAAATTCATCATAGGGAATTTTCACATTGTCTGTTATACTCCAAACACTATCTGTTTTTGTCAAATCATCAAATAAACTGTCAGAAAGCGTGGGGTCAGGGAAAAAGGTCGAAAAAAAGTCATCAACAATCAATTTATAGCCTTCTGTCAGATAGACGGTTGTCAAATTCTCAAGTTGGTATTTCGGTCTGAAATCTATTGCAGAATCCACAATGAAATAGATTGTCGAGTCCAAATTCCCGTCCCTGAAGGCTTTCATATTTCCTTTCACACAACCGATTCTTCCAAGAGAGCCCTGCACTACGAGAATAGGACCTGATACCTCAATCCCAATCTCCGAGGAAATATCCGGACGTAGCATTGCGGCGAACACCTTGTGCGCTTCCGCGACCCATTTGTCGGGTGTTTCCGCCTCATTATCAGTATATTCCTTCTGCCAGTTGTCGAAGAACTGTTCCAATAGGACGTACGATTTTGTGCCGTAGGCCCGCTCCAACAGCTCCCTTTGGCCAGGATCCTGCGCGGACCCTGCGAGCGGCGTGCCAGCGAGGAAGAGCAGGCATAAGGCGTACAATAACAGTTTGTGTCTCATAACATTCTTTTTGGAGGGCAAAAGTAGTATTTTTTCGGTTTCAAGTTTCAAGAAGGAAATCTCCTGAAATCTGAGATTTGAGACCGACTGTGTTAAATTACGTTAACGCGTCGTAGTATAATGAAAAAATAGTACTTTTGCGGTTCGAAACAGGATATAGAAACTATGTGTACTGTAACAATAAATGTAGATGATGCCACCGTGAGGCGTATTAATCCCGACCTCACCACTCGTGAAAGTATAGGCCAATGGCTCCAAGACAAAGTGAATCTGCTGATTTCGGAACTTGCCGCCACACCTATCACATCCCCCAATGCACATACCGCCGAGGAGATGCAGGTCATTCTGCTTGACCGCATCCGTAGGGCTGAAGCTGGTGAAGAGTCTGTGGTCTCTCATCAGGAAGTTTCTGATTCAATCCGTTCGAAGTATGGTTTTTGAAATAGAGTGGTTGCGAGGTGCTCAAAACGAACTTGACGCCGAAATCGAATATGTGCTTGGCAGGTTTGGATTTGGAGCCGCCCGGAAAACCTACAGAAGAATAGTGGATAATGTCGAACAGCTTGCCTCATTCCCCCATATCGGAGAGCAATATGAAGGTGCAACATACAAAGGTTGTGAAGTTCGAAAGATTGTCATTCGACAAATTACCGTTTTTTATTCTCCTCAGTCCGACAAAGTGACTATTCTTGCCGTTTGGAACAATTACCAAGATCCCAATAGCATCCCATATCGTTTGTCGGAATTGGAATAGACCTATCGCCTATTATTATTTTCCGAAGTTCTTCACGCACAGCTCCTTAATGCGCTCTACAACAATCTCCTGCTGGTCTTCGTTGAGCAACAGTCCGAACCGCACCTTTTTGGTCTTGCCTTTCGCGTTTTTGTAAGTCAGACAAAGTGTTTCGTCCCCATCTCTCCCTTTAAATTTGTACCACGGATAAGAATATGCTTTCACTTCCAGGATGCAGTCCCACGGAATCCGCCACTCCCCGCTGAACAGACTCTTATGCTGGATGAGCAAGTCCTCGTCCGAATAGGTGACAAGTTCCTCGCCTTTTATCTGCCAAATCAGCATATCCAAAACCATTAGCGTGTAAGCGATGGGAATACCGCAGATGATGAACGCCTGGATAAAAAGTTTTAAAAACGGCCCAAAACCGTCTAATCCCTGCCATCCGATTTCTATTATCTCGGAAATCACAAAATAAAACGCCGTGAAGCAGAAAAACAGCCCAATCAGGGTTGTACCACCGAACACTAGTATATTATCCGGTTCCGGGCGGCTGCGCAGCAGTTTGGTGCGGCCGTCAAGCTCGTTTTTGTCTGATTCGGGATTCGTTGGCATAAAAGTATGTTTTTAGGTGGCAAAAATAGCATTTTTCCAGCTTTTTCACCCCCTTAACTACTAACTGCTAACTGCTAACTCCTCACTACAATCGCGGTTCCCCCGCCCGGAGCCAACTCCACTTTCAGTTTGCCATCTGCGGGAACGGTTACCGTTTTCTTCTGATAGTCAACGCCTTTGCGGTGGGCGTTGGGACCATCGACGAACATCGTGACCGTGCCGGAGGTGATGCCCAAGGCCTTGAGGTCGATTTCGACGGTGCGGGCGTTCCAATCGGTGATGGCACCGATGTACCAGGTGTCGCCTTTGCGCTTGGCGGAGACGATAAACTCTCCGACCCTGCCGTCTAATATGCGGGTCTCGTCCCACACGGTGGGCACCTTGGCGATGAAATCGGTGCATTCAGGCTCCTGCATGTAGGCCGTGGGTGCGTCGCAGAGCATCGCGAAGGGCGCATCAAAGACCATGTACTCTGCCAATTGGCGGCAGCGCGTGCCTTGGCTCATCGGTTCGTTCCAGCTGGGGAAGTAGCACCAGTAGGCCCCGTTGCGCATCGCGCCCTGCGTGAAGTCCATCGGACCTGCGAGCATCCGGATGAAGGGAATCGTGACCTCATACTTTACCATATCGGTTTTGCTGTCGGCCCATTTGCACTGCTCCAGCCCGAACACGCCCTCGTAGTTGAGCACATTGGGGTAGGTGCGACTCAGTCCCGTGGGCTTGTACGCCCCGTGGAAATCGATGAAGAGGTGGTATTTGGCAGCCATAGCGGCCATCCGCTCGTAGAAGTTGACCACAATCTGGTCGTCGCGGTCCATGAAATCGACCTTGAAGCCCTTCACGCCCATCTCGGAATAGTGCTTGCAGACCTTTTCCATCTCCTTGTCCATGGCGGCGTAACCCGCCCAAAGCACGATGCCAACGCCCTTTGATTCAGCGTATTTCACCAGCATTGGCAAGTCAATTTCGGGTACGACTTGGAAAAGGTCGGCCTGCTTGTTTACGGCCCAGCCTTCGTCCAGAATCACGTACTCGATGCCCTTATCCGCGGCAAAATCGATGTAGTATTTGTAGGTCTCGTTGTTGATGCCCGCCTTGAAATCCACACCCCAGATGTTCCAGTTGTTCCACCAGTCCCATGCCACCTTGCCGGGCTTAATCCACGAAATGTCAGCCACTTTCGAAGGTTCGGCGAGGAGATAGACGAGGTCGTTGTCTGCCAAATCCTTATCCTCGGTGGTGATGGCGATGACGCGCCACGGGAAGTTTCTTGTGCCGGCGGTCTTGGCGATGTAGTCGTGACGCTCTTTCACCACATACTGCAGGTTGTTGTGTCCTCCTTGCTCCCACGTCTTCGGCAGCGGCGCGAAATAGCCGATCATCGAGTTGCCCTCAGTGTGCTTGAGGTACATGCCGGGGTAGTCGTGCAGGTCGGCCTCGGTGATGACGGCGAAGCGCGTACGCCAGATTTTCAGGTTGCTTTCCCAGCGGGGCATAAAGCGTTGCTTCACCAACATGGGCAGAAAAGCAAGTCGGTCGTTAGCCATGTCGCGGAGAAACGTATCCACGTAGGTGTTTTCAAAAGAGGTGCAGAATTGTTCGGAAAAGTCACCGTTTTTGGCTGGTTGTCGGTTGACGTACGGGATAAGAGCTCTGTTTTCATCATTTGAGAAATTGAACTCCGCCGTCTCGTGCCGCACAATGATGGAGTCTTTGAATGTGGTAATAAAACGGTAGGCCACGCCGGAGTTGTAGGCGCGGAATATCACTTGATAGTTCCCCTTAAAACTGATTTTCAGTTCGTTATATTGGTCTTTGATTTTGCTTTTCCGATAAAATGGAGTATTTACCTCCTGGTTGACACTCTTGCGTTCTTTCTTTGTCACTTTCGGGTTGCGACCTAAAACGGAGCAATCATCCATCTCCAGACCGATGACGGAGGGCTCCAAAAACGGAACAGGATTATCTGCCGTATAGACTGAATATCGCAATTGTCCCGATGAGCCGTCGATTTTCACCATCAGTTTGCCGTCGGGGGAAGTGAGGGTTTCGGTTTGCGCAGACATAGTCGCGAACAGTCCGCAAAACAGCATCAGGAGGAGATGTTTTTTCATAATGACAGGATTTGGGCGGCAAAGATACGGAATTTAGTATTCGAACGGCGACACGAAATCTGCAAACGCCTCGCCCAGCAAGTCCTTCTCCGACGTGATCGGATTCTCCACCTGCCAGTCGATGTTCAAATCCTTGTCGTTGAACAAGATACAGCCTTCAGAGGCTTTGTTGTAGAAGTTGGAGCACTTGTAGGCGAAGACGGTGTCGTCCTCCAAGGCGGCGAAACCGTGCGCGAAGCCGGCGGGCAAGTAGAACTGGCGGAAATTCTCGGCGGTGAGCAACACACTCTCGTATTTTCCGTAAGTCGGGCTGCCCTTGCGGATATCCACAGCGAAATCGATGACCGCGCCGCGCAGCACCCGCACCAACTTGGCCTGCGCGTAGGGCGGCTTCTGGAAATGCAACCCGCGCACCACTCCTTTCTGCGAACACGACTGGTTATCCTGCACAAAATCGTCCAAAACGCCCAACTCTTTGAACCGTTGCTCGTTATAACTCTCGAAAAAATACCCGCGGTCATCCTTGAAAACCGTCGGCTCGATGATTAACAATCCGTCTATGTTTGTTTTGATTATTTCCATTATAAAGGTTAAAGGTTAAGGGTTAAAGGTTAAGGGGTTCAATAGTCAGAATAAACAGCCAACAGCTAATAGCCAATGGCCAAATCAGTCTTCCGAATTATCCGCAATAAACGTCTGATATTCCGACAAGAACTTGGCTTTAGAGACGAATCCGATGTATTTGCGGTCGCGGGTGATGACGGGCATGTTGAAGTTACCGGTGCGTTTGAACTTCTCTAAAACGATAGCGGCCGTGTCGTCATCGTAGATAAACTCTTCCGGCTCAATCATCAGGTCCTCGACATGCACTTTGTCGTAGAGTTCCTGCTTGAAGATGACGTCGCGGTGGTCATCCATCACTAAGAGACCCGAGAAGAGGTTGTTTTCGTCGATGACCACAAAGAGGTTGCGCTTGCATTGAGCGATGATGTCGGTATAGGTGCGCAGGGTGCTGTGCACGGGAACGGTGAGGATGTTGGTGTCGATGGTTTGATGCCACGGCAGTTTGCGGAGCGCGTATTTGTCTTTGTTGTGGGTGCGGAGGTTATCCTTCTCGGCCAACGGTTGGGTATAGACGGAATATTTTTCGAACGGGTTGACGCAGAGGTAGGAGCAAGCGGCGGTGACCATCAGCGGAATCAGCAGCGTGTAACCCGTTGAGGATTCGGCGATGAGGAACATGGCCGTGAGCGGGGCCTGCATGACGCCGGTCATGACACCGGCCATGCCCGCGAGGATGAAGTTGACGTAGGGCAGATCGACGTGGAGGAAGACCTGCGCCACATGCGCGACCAGGAAGCCAACAAACGCGCCGATGAAGAGCGTCGGAGCGAACACGCCGCCCACGCCGCCGGCCGTCGTGGTGAACGTGGTTGCGAAGACTTTCATCAGGATGATGCCGATGATGGCCAACACCAACAGTCCTTCGTGGCCCATCAGTTCCAGAAGTGGGGAATTGTTGAAGACGGAAATCCATTCGCCGTGCAGAAGGTCGTTGATGTTGTTGTAACCTTCACCGTAGAATGCGGGAAAGAGGTAGATGAGCAGGCAGAGGGCCAGCGAGCCGATCAGGGCGCGCACATAGATTTTCTTTATCCGTCGCATCTGTTTCTCAATCCAGCGGGACATGCGCAGGAAATAGACGGAAACAAAGCCGCAGAGTGCGCCCAAAATAATGTAGAAGGGAATGTTGCCTACTGAAAATCCCTGTGTCGCGTCAATAGTGAACATCACGTCTTGACCCAGAAAAAGGACGGACATCACCGTTCCCGTAGCAGCAGAGAGCAAGAGTGGCAGAATCGCGCTGCCGGTGAGGTCAAGCATCAGCACCTCGAAGGTGAAGACTAGCGCCGCAATAGGCGCCTTGAAAATAGCCGCCATGGCAGCCGTAGAGCCGCATGCCAGCAACAGCGTAGTCTGTTTCGTGTTGAGGTGGAAAAAGCGCGCCACGTTCGAACCGATGGCGCTACCGGTAAGCACGATGGGCGCCTCCAATCCCACGGAACCGCCGAACCCGACGGTGATGGCACTCGCCACCATGGAGGAATAGACGTTGTGAAACCGTAACATGCCATCGCTCTTGCAGATGGACTTCAGCACGATGCTCACGCCGTGGCTGAGGTTGTCGCGCACCACACGTCGCACGAACAGGAGCGTCAGGAAAATGCCGATGGGCGGGAAGATCAGGTAGAGATAGTTGACATCGGCCACAGGGAATGCTTCGCTCAGCAGCCGTGTGGTGAAGTGCAGCAAGTTCTTGATGATAATGGCCGCAGCGGCTCCCAGCATGCCAATTACCACGCTGAGAATCAGCACCATAGTCTTGTCCTGGAAGTGCCGCTTGAAGAACCGCCTGCACCGCGCAATGAAATATAGAAACCTTCTGTTTTTCATACCGAAAACTCAAAGCGGCAAATGTACATAATTTTCGATATGGTGCAATATATTTTGTATTTTTGCCGTTTGTATTCAGATGCTCAAGCGCGTTTCTGTCATATTGGCGATAATCCTGTTCTGCGGAACAACGGCTTTCCCCCAAAAGAAGGCCGATTTCCGTATGTGGGAAGACAGCCTCTGCCACTTGCGCGACCAGGTGATGGCTGAATCCGACGAGACCGCACGCCTTGCCCTCAACGAGGATTTTATGACCCTTTTGGAGGAGGTTCTGCAAATGCCCGACGCTTTCAAGTTCACTTGGGATTCCGTCAAAAATTTCAGCGTGCTGGCTTCGCCAGACAACGTTTTCAAGATATTCACGTGGTATGTCATCAAGAACAACTATGACATTGAGAATTTCGGCTTCATCCACGTCTATAACGATGCACGAAAAAAATATGTTCTCTACCCGCTGTACGACAAACGCTTGAACATAGATTATCCGAAAACGCAAGTAGGCAACCACAACCGTTGGTACGGCGCTGTCTATTACAAATTGATCCCCGTGAAGGACAAGAGCACCACCTACTACACGCTGCTCGGTTGGAACGGCAATGACATGTTCACCAATCAGAAACTGATTGAGATTCTGCATTTCAACAAGGACATGACCCCGATTTTCGGCGGGCGTGTTTTCAAAAACTACACCGAAAAGGTGGCGCGGGTCATTTTCGAATACTCCAAGAACGCCACCATGTATCTCAATTACGAAAACCAGGAGTACCTCGTCAGTACCGGCAAATATAACCCCAAAACGCACGATTTCGATTACAAACGGTTGCGTTGCGACATGATTATCTTCGAGGAGCTGATCCCGATGGACGAGTCCATGAAGAACATACCCGCCTATATGGTGCCGGAATCCAGTCTGAATCAAGGGTTTATCGAAGAGGACGGCAAATGGGTATTCCTGAAAAACGTGCGCGGCTCCAACCCTGACAAGGTGCGGCCCGACTACCAGCATAAAAACCGAAACTACTATTCCGTTCAATAAAGATATGGCAACGTTATATCCTCTGAAATTCACGCCCGTCTTGAAAGAGAAAATCTGGGGCGGCAACAAAATCGAAACTATTCTGAAACACAAAATCAGCCCGCTGAAAAACTGCGGCGAAAGCTGGGAGGTCTCCGGCATTGTCGATGACGAATCCGTGGTGGCCAACGGTTTTCTCGCTGAAAACAACCTCAACGAACTGATGGAAATCTACCTCACCGACCTCGTCGGAGAGAAAAACTACGAAAAGTACGGACTGGGGTTCCCGTTGCTCATCAAGTTCATCGACGCGCAGGACAACCTCTCCGTGCAAGTGCACCCTGATGACGATTTCGCGCAGGAACACTACGGGCAGAACGGCAAGACCGAGATGTGGCATGTGATCCAAGCGGACGAAGGAGCAGGCTTGTATGTCGGTTTCAATCAGAAAATTACTGCACAGCAGTACCTGGATGCCGTGGAGAACGGTACTTTGGAAAAGTATCTCAAGTTCTATCCTGTAAAACCTGGCGACACCTTCATGATCCCCGCAGGTACGGTACACGCAATCGGTAAGGGAGTATTACTCGCCGAAATCCAGCAACCCTCAGACATCACCTTCCGCATCTACGACTGGAACCGCGTAGATGACCAAGGCAACAGCCGGGAATTGCATACCGAAGAGGCCTTCGATGCCATCCATTCCGAACAAAATCTATCTGATTTCCAAGTACATTACGAGCACGAGATGAACAAAACCGTGACGCTCGTGCATTCGCCTTATTTCAACACCAACCTGCTGGAAATGGACATGCAGGTACAGAAATCATTTGTGAATCTCGATTCTTTTGTCATCTATATCTGTCTGGGAGGCAGCGTGTTTTTGGTTTCAGACTCGTTCAAGGAGCGGTTGGAGACCGGCGAAGTAGTGCTGGTTCCCGCCGAAATCGACCAGCTGCAAATCATCCCCGATCCAAAAGCGAAATTGTTAGAGGTTTATTGTTCATAACCATCACAGCCATTGGCTATTGGCCAACAGCTAAAAGCTAACAGCCAGAAAATGTTTCATTTCAAGCAGTTTGACTTAGCGCACGAGCGTAGTACTCTGAAAATCGGGACTGACGCTGTGCTGTTGGCTGCTCTCACGCAGGTGAATTCCGCTCAGACAGTGCTGGACATTGGCTGCGGCTGCGGAGTCATTGCTTTTTGTCTGGCGCAGAAACTTTCAGAAAATCAGACTATTCCGAATATTGTAGGAATTGATGTGGATGCAGACTCCATCGCGGAGGCTTGCGAAAATGCCGCCCGATTCCCTTTGCTCCCAAACAGCAGTCTCCATTTTGAGAAAATCAGTCTGCAAGACTTTGCAAATCAAGATAATGCATGCCGTTTTGATCTCATAGTAAGTAATCCTCCCTATTTTCATGGAGACCTTAAGCCCCAGGATAAAAGCAAGTTACAGAGCAAACATGGCGACGGGCAGCTTTCGTTCCAGGAACTGGCGGACGGGGTTGAAAAACTATTGTCACCAGATGGACGTTTTGCGCTAATCCTCCCCCCGACGGAGATGGAAGAATTCCACCGATACACCATCGGGAAATGGCATTGTCGGAAATCAATATACATACGCCCCACCACGAGCAAGCCAATTTTCCGTGTGGTGCGCGAATATTGTCGCAATATTTTTCCGGAAAAAGAAAACTATCTCGATATCCGAGATTCGGAATTGCATTACACAAAAGCGTATTTGGAGCTTGTAAATCCATATCTCACAATATGTTAGCTAAAATCCAAAAGCTAAAAACCAAAAGCCAAAGAAAAACACATCGCATATCGAAAAAAAGTGTATCTTTGCCGCCGATTTCAAACGATGGGGCGTTAGCTCAGTTGGCTAGAGCGTTTGACTGGCAGTCAAGAGGTCGTGAGTTCGATTCTCATACGCTCCACAGAAAAAACACCTGCGGTTTCGCAGGTGTTTTTTTATCTAGAAATCAATGATTTTCAATTCAGACTTCGCCCGGATGGAAGGAATGTGGTTGAAATGCCACCACTCTGACACGCACGTGATGAAACCGCTTTCCGTCATCACGCGGCGCAGCAGTTTGCGGTTCTCCAGTTCCGCTTTGGTTATCAACCCGTTGGCAACCAAATCCGCCTCATGGTCAATACGCGCCTCGGGACCGAAATAATCGTGCTTTGATCCCATCGGTAGCGGCGTGCCCGTACTGTCCATGATGGTGATATCAACCGCAGCACCGTAGTTGTGCATTCCCCTACCCTTTGCAGGGTTGGCAACAAACGAAATGTTGGGCGTCCCTTTGACCGATTCCCACATTTCGCGCTGGACACTGAGCGGACGGGCGGCATCGTAGATGAGCAGCGATAAATCGGGACGAATCGCTTTCAAACGTTGCTGCGCCTTGACAAGTTTCTGCGCCATTGCAGGGATGGCGAAAGCATGGTGGATTTCAGGATACAAGACGTGTCCGAGGAAATTGTCCGGCGTGGCATAGACGATGAATACCCCGATGGTGGAATCGACCTCGGCAATGTCCACCAAGCCGAAGTCAAGAAGTTTCTGCTCCATCTCGGTGTATTTGGGCGGGACAGGTACCGGAGTTTCATCGAGGGTATCCGTTGTTTCGATTTGGGACTTTTGGTCTTTAGAGGATGAGTTACAGGCGGTACCACAGAGAAGCGTGAAGATCAACAGCACACCCCACACTGCGCTGCATTTGTGTGAAGTTACTTGCGCTTCGTGCGTCCTGTTTCTACGAGGCTGTTCAAGAAAAGCGTCTTTTAAAAACATCGTCTATTCGCTACTGTTTCATTTAATTCCCAATTCCCAAGTCTCAAGTCTTACGTCCTACGTCTCTATAGCACAACCACCACGGCATCCTTGGCCTTTTGGCGCACACCTTTGGGAAGAGTGATAGTGTATTCGTTGCCTTTCTTGGAGACGATGGCCTTCTCAGAAGTGCCAAGAATGACAGCCTCGCCTGTCTTCACCGGTTTCTCGGTGCCCTTGAAGGTATAGGCAGTTGGAACGGCTTCGCTTTCAGGGATTAACAGCAGAGCATAACGTTGTCCTTCCTTGCTTTGGGTGAAGCGTACCTGACCGCAACAATAGGGCAAGCACGGACGAGTGTTATAAATCGCTTTCCCATTGACATTCAACCATTTGCCCATATCTTGCAGACGTTCAACAGCGGTTTGCGGCAGGGTACCTTCCGGCGACGGACCCACGTTCAGCAAGAAATTACCGCCTTTAGCCACGATATCTATCAACAAGTGTATCAGTCGGTTAGTGGATTTATAGTTGTCGGTGGCCACATACGACCAGGAATCACCCATCGACATACAGGTCTCCCACGGGTATGGCAGGAGCGTGTCAGGCACCTGTTGTTCGGGGGTGCGGTAGTTCTCATACTTGCCGTGGACACTACGGTCCACGATGATGAGGTCGGGATTGTTGGCGCGCACGTCCTTAGCCACGCGATTCATATCAATATCCTGGATCCAGCCCTGACAGCCGAGCCATTCACGGGTCTCCTCGTCCACACTCCATTCGGGGCGCACCCATCCGCCGTCGAGCCAAAGAATATCGATATCGCCGTAGTTGTTGGCAAGTTCATGCAGCTGTTTGCGGGTAAAGTCGCAATATTTCTCCCATCTGTCGGGATGCTTTTCGGGATCGTAATTGACATTCCTGTCTGGAGTCGCCCACTCCGGAGCCCAGTAATCAGGACAGTGCCAGTCTGGCTTCGAGAAATAGAGACCCGTCCAAAGCCCTTGGTTTCGGAATGCTTTCACAAGTTCGCCAGTGACATCGGCCTTGGGATTCTTTGAAAACGGACAATCCTTGCCCGTAATAGCATAGTCGGTCTCTTTCGTTTTATACATGCAGAAGCCATCGTGGTGCTTAGTTGTGAACACGAAATACTTCATCCCACAGTCTTTAGCCAACTTTGCCCAGGATTCAGGATCAAATTTTGTGGGATTGAATGTTTTGTTAAGTGCCTGGTATTCTGCTTTATAATCAGTATATGGGACACCTTTTCTATCAATCCAAGGCTCATTGCAGATAGACCATGACTCCACCACGCCCCACTGGGCGTAAATACCCCAGTGCATCATCAGACCGAACTTGAGATCCTGCCATTGGTCAATGCGGTTCAAGATAACGGGGTCGGTCTCAAACTGCTGTTCGCTTTGCGCGTATAAGGTTGAGAATGAACAAATTGTCCAAAACAATAACGGAAAAAGGAGCAACTTTTTGTATGTCATAATATCGTTTTTTTTATTTTGCTATTTATAATTCCACGCTTCACGCACCGTTTTCTCGATCGTTTCTTCGTCAAACCCTACCTCCTTGTACAAGTGCGGAATGTCACCGTGGGAGATGAAACGGTCAGGCAGGGCTATATGCAACAAATGCGGCCGTACGTTTCTACAGGACAGGTATTCGGAAATCTCTGAGAACAACCCTCCCTTTTCGGTGCCGTCTTCCACGGTAATCCACACCGAATATTCTGTTGCGAATTTTTCCAAGACCCTCTCATCCAGTGGTTTAAGGAACCTGACATCGTAGTGGGCGGCACGGATGCCTTCCGTTTCAAACCTTTGCAGCACATTCTCTACGGCATTGGCTAACGGACCGAGCGTCAGGAGAAGCACCTTTTCGCCTTCACGAAGCATTTCCCCTTTCCCGATAGGCAATTCCTGCGGATCGTTATGCCAATCGACAAGAACACCACGACCACGCGGATAACGTATCACAAATGGAAGTCCCTGTTTTTTAGCGTTTTGATAAGCAGTAAACATCAAGTTTCGCAACTCATGCTCATTTCGCGGCGACGAAATGATTAAGTCGGGAATGCTGCGGAGAAATGCCAAATCGAAGGCTCCTTGATGAGTTGCACCGTCTTCTCCTACAAGTCCTGCGCGGTCAATGCAGAAGACAACGGGCAGTTTCTGCAACGCCACATCATGGATCACCTGATCGTAACCGCGTTGCAGGAACGAGGAGTAGATATTGCAGAACGGGATGTAACCCTCTGTGGCCAAGCCAGCTGCGAAAGTCACAGCATGCTGTTCAGCAATGCCCACATCGAAAACGCGTTCCGGATAGACGGCATCCATGATAGTGAGGGAGCAACCCGTCGCCATAGCAGGCGTGATGCCGACAACCTTCTCGTCTTTTCTGGCGAACTCCAATATCGTATTTCCAAAAACATCTTGATACTTAGGAGGTTGTGATTTTTCTTCGGCTTTAATAATCTCCCCTGTGTCAGGATTGAATTTTCCTGGTGCATGGTATTGAGTCTGATTTTGCTCAGCGGCTTCCAATCCTTTACCTTTCACGGTGAGGACATGAAAAAGTTTAAGCCCGGGCAACGATTTGAGTCCCTGGAGCGTTTTCACAAGATAAACCACATCGTGGCCGTCAGCAGGACCAAAATAACGGTAGCCGAGGCTTTGGAACCAGTTACTGCCACCGAACAGCCAACCTTTGACGGAATTGCCCATCTTGCTGAAAAAGTTGGTAACTCGGTTTGGGTGGTTCGTGCGGAAGGTGAAAAAATTCCACATTCGGTTCTTCATGCGGTTGTAGGCAGGCGAGGCCGTGATAGAGAGCAAGTACTTGCTCATCGCGCCGGTACTCTTGTCAATGGATATCTTGTTGTCGTTGAGGATAACCAACATATTGACATCGCGATATGGTGCCTGGTTCATAGCTTCGAAGGCCATGCCACCTCCGATGGCACCGTCACCGATGACAGCGATATGGTTGCGGGTTGTGTTGCCTTCCATTTTGGCAGCCACAGCCATTCCCAATGCTGCAGATATGGACGTGGAAGAGTGGCCGGTACCGAACGCGTCGAACTCACTCTCCTCACGGCGCGGAAATCCACTGATACCCTTGTAGCAGCGGTTAGTGCTGAATTGTTCCTTGCGCCCTGTCAAAATCTTGTGACAATAGGCCTGATGCCCTACATCCCAAATCAATTTGTCGTTCGGAGTGTCGAAAACATAGTGAATGGCTACCGTCAACTCCACAACCCCCAAACTGGACCCGAGGTGCCCGGGATGCTGGGCAGTCTGTTCGATGATAAACTGACGCAACTCATCGCAGAGTTGCGGAAGCTCTGAAACGGATAACTTCCGCAAATCCTCCACGGATTGGATATGGGACAGCAGTTCGCTCATTATTTTCCGGAAATCTGATGGTAGAAATCAGTTATCTGTTGGGCAATCACCGCATTGTTATGATGTACGGAAATGTAGTGTTGCGCATTTTCGCTGATAATCGAGCAAAGGTCGGGCATGGCAACGCACTTGTTAATCACAGCCACAAACTCTTCAGGGGTGTTGGCGATGAACAAATGCTTTCCATCTTGAACGTCAAGACCTTCAGCGCCAATGGATGTGGTAATTACCACTCGGCCTAGTGCCATAGCCTCCACAATCTTGATGCGGATGCCGCTTCCTGACAAGAGGGGCACCACCATGATATCGTAATCCATCATGAATTCGTTGGCGTTAGGAATGGAACCAAGCACAATCACATTCTTGTCGTGACGGTTGCGGATGCTGTCGGGAATATCGTGGCCGGCCAACGTGAAATTCAGGTCCGGATGAACGGCCACAATCTCGGGCCACACCTCATCCAAAAACCATTCGATACCCTCTACATTCGGCGACCAGTTCATACTCCCAAGATGAAAAAGTTCGGGATGGTCGGTGGCGATATAGTCATCATCCTCCATATCGTAATTATCCACGTTAATACCGAAAGGTATCACAGTGCCAGGCACTTCCGGGGCGGTTTCATGGAAATACTGGTAGTCTGGCTCGGAAATCGGCATATAGCCATCCACCTCTTGCAAAATCTTCCGCTCGACTCGTTTCAGCTGGTGCGCGTTGATACGGTATGCGAGTTTCCTGACAGGATTACGCTCATTTTCAGACAGCCGTTCCCAAATCTGATGCTCTATATTGTGCAATCGAATCAGGATTTTGGCCTTCGAATATTTCCGGATCAGAGGAATGTAAGGCGCCATGTAAATGGATTCGACATGGATGATGTCGAAAACTTCCTTTTGGAGCGTTTCCGTCAACTTGGCAGCCATGTTTTTGTGGTAAAAGCGACTGATTTGGTACGACTTTCCCGTGAAGAGAGTCTTCATAGCCTCCACTTTATGAGGGGTAGTATCAATATACACCGATTCGAAGCGCGTTTTTATCAAATAGTCTCTTGAAAAAGCCGACACCACAAATGGATGTTTGGGAGTGGCAACGGCAAGCACCTTCACATCAACTCCACTGTCCAAAAGACTCTGAGTGATGTTGTTGATGGCGATACAGCCGCCGTCTATGGCTGGCAAGGGCGTTTTATGACAAAGTTGCAGAATCTTCATGTCTTTTTTTGGAAAATAGTTTTATATGTTTGATTTTGTCCATCCATTTGGCATACGTGTCGGGGGAAAGCACTGCAGTGTCCATGGTGGCGTGATACGTCAAAAACACACACAGCGGCAGCAGGATGAACGATGACATCCATGTGCCAAACCAGACCGGCATGGTACTGCCCTTGGCAATTTTCTCTCCGATGACGGACAGTGCGAAATATATGACAAAGAAAACAACCGTGAACACCAATGGTATGGCGATGCCGCCTTTCCGAATGATGGAGCCCAACGGAGCACCGATAAAGAAGAAGAGCAAACATGCCACCGCAAGGCGATATTTGCGCTGAAGCTCAATCTGATATGACCACATGTAGGAAGTCCGGTAAGAGGCATCGGTATAGTTGAACTGCATGGAGTAAATGAATGAGCGCGACGTGTTCTCCGCATGGTTCAAAATGGTACTGAGATATTGCGGAGGCATTGCGGCAAAATCCAAAGTGCTGGAAGAATCCTGAGTACGGAACTTCTCGTTCGCGCGGACATAAGTGTTGTAATAGTACAAATTACCGAAAAAAAGATTGACCGTATTGTCTTCGATCTCCCGAATTTGCTTCTTCATACTGTCGATCTGAACACTCAACTGCCTGTTGGTCATGGAAGAAGAGTGGCCTTCAAAAAGATCTGCATCCACCTTGCTCATGGAAAAGTCTGACATGTCGAAGCGTTTGTACTGTTTGTCGAACGTCGCGCGCATCAGCGGAAGCTGAGTACGCTTGTTCCGACCGACCCCCATAGAGGAGGTTTCGTCCCAATAGGAGCCGTTATTCAAGGTGAAAATCAAGTAGTGTTTGTCTGGGGTGACACTCATGGTACCTGATTCTGCATACGTCACAGAGGTATTGCCTTGTCGTCGCGAATGGTCGTAGATCAAGATTTCCTTCACCGTTTCGCCATCGGGCATCTTCTTCCCCACCAAAATGGAGTAGTTGTCAAATCCATCGTAGAAAACGCCTTCTTCAATATTGAGTGCGGGTTTTTGTTCTTGGATATCATAAAGTAACATCCTCAGTTTCAAGGACGCACGAGGTATAATCTGGTCGGAGACGAAAAAAGAGAGGATTGTAATCAAGAGGGTAAGAAATGCGAGCGGGGTCATCATTTTCCGGGTGGAGACTCCGGCGGATTTCAAGGCGACAATTTCATAGCGCTCGCCCATATTGCCAAAAGTCATCAGCGATGCGAGCATCACCGCCAGCGGGAAAGCCATGGAGCAGAGTGACACGGCCGCATAGAAAAGGAGTTTCAACATAATAGACACCTCCAAACCTTTGCCCACAAGTTCATCCACCCACTTCCAGACGAATTGCATGAGCAGGACAAAGAGTGCCACGAAGAAAGTCAGGCAAAAGGGCCCGAGAAAGTTCTTGCAGAGGTATTTGTTAACGATTTTCACAAGAGAAAGTATTAGTAATCTCCCAATGTTTCAGGGAGTTGCGCAAGGGCAGCGGCGGCTTGTTCATCGTTCGGAGGGGTGCCATGCCACTTATGTGTGCCCATCATGAAATCAACACCCTGGCCCATTTCAGTTTTCATCAGGATGACGATAGGCTTCTGGTTACCGGCCAAAGTCTTGGCCAATTTCATCGTGTGAAGGCAGCTCTTCATGTCGTTGCCATTCATTTCAAAGACCATCCATTGGAATGCCTCGAATTTGGCGCGCAAGTTGCCGAGACTCATCACCGAATCGGTGCTGCCGTCAATCTGTTTCTTGTTATAGTCAACCGTAACAATAAGATTATCAACATGTTTCGCACCGGCAAACATAATAGCTTCCCAATTCTGACCCTCTTCCAACTCACCATCGCCAGTGAGCGTATAAACCAGATGTTTGTCTTGGTTGGCTTTCTTGGCCAATGCGGCTCCGATGGAGACGGAAAGGCCCTGACCCAGCGAACCGGAAGCCACGCGAATTCCGGGAAGACCTTCGACAGGGGTGGGGTGACCCTGAAGGCGAGTGCCCAACTTGCGGAATGTTGCCAGCTCCGAAACAGGGAAATAGCCGCGACGTGCCATCACACTGTAAAGCACTGGACTGATATGCCCGTTGGAAAGGAAAAACATATCTTCGCCATAACCTTCACGGGTGAAGTGCTCGGGATCAATTTCCATCACGTCGAAATAAAGGGCGGTCAAAAAATCAGCACAGCCCAATGAACCACCCGGATGGCCGGACTTGGCACTGTGAACCATGCGGATAATATCTCTGCGCACTTGCGCTGCAACATTCTGTAACTCTTTGATTTCCATATTGATATATTATTATCGTTGTTATTGTCCGATTTAACCAATCTTATTTAATTGATGCGGCAAAGATACGATTTTTTTCCGCTATTTCACGATTCTGTCCGCATTCTGCTCAATGAAACTCTTCCAATTGACCGTTTTGGACTTCCCGAATACCACCTTCTGCTGCAGATAATGACAGACTGCCACCGCCAAAGCATCCGTAGCATCCAGATATTCAACACTTTGTGAAATAGGATACATCCGACAGAGCATATCCGAAACCTGCTCCTTGGACGCGTTGCCGTTACCCGTGATCGACTGCTTGATCTTTCGGGGGGAATACTCGTACACCTCCATGCCCGCATGCAGTGAGGCGGCGATGACAACACCCTGCGCCCGCCCCAACTTCAGCATCGACTGCACATTCTTACCGTAAAAAGGTGCCTCAATCGCCAATATATCAGGATGATACTGTTCTATAAGACCATTGATTTTCTCGTAAATATATTTCAATTTGGCATAGGCATCACCTAACCTGGTCATCTTCAATACGCTGAGCACCTCCACTTCCGACTTGTTAAGTTTCGTGTTCAAGAGGGCATAACCCATAATGTTGGTGCCAGGATCCACCCCTAAAATTTTCCGTTCAATCGAAGTGTCATCCATTTTTGACTATAACTATAATTTTAGACTTTGACTGGTTCTTGGCATTATCGATGGAAAATAAGTTTGTTCTGTCCATAATCGATAATCGCTTTGTGGTTGACACAGAAGTCATTACCCAAAATCATTTGGACGGGTTTGAGGTGAAGTGCCTCGTAAGCCGTGTTGATATGGGAGAAGTCGATCACCGCCACATTCTCCAAAACTTTTTGGTGGTAATGGCCAATTTTAAAATCTGGAAGGTCGGTCACCAGCACCTCGAAATCGGCACCGCCAATCCCCGCGTTCACCCCTTCGTTTTTCTCCATTTCTCTGTCTGGAAACAACTGACTGACAAACTGTTTGTCAATGCAACTGTGCGACGCGCCCGTATCCAAAATGATCCGTATTTTTTGCCCCGCCACAGAACCGTTCAACGACGTGTGGAAGTCCCCTTCCTCTAACTGCAAAATTCGTAATGAAGACTGATACATTGACCCCAACTGATAACTGATAACTTCTAACTACTAAACTATTTATAGCCAACGTTTTTTCACAAAGAAGAATATCAGGACAACGGATATGAAGAAACAGATGCCCATCACGAACAAGAACGCGTACGGGGACTCTGCCAACGGCAGTCCCACATTCATACCGTAAAGACCTGATATAAAAGTCAATGGCAGCACAATGGTGGAAATAATCGTCAGCATGCGCATAATCTCGTTGGTTTTATTGGTCTGCAACGAGTCAAACGTGCTGGACAGGCCGGCCACCAACTCGCCATAGTCATCAACCATATCCCACATTTTCTGGTAGAAGTCCAAGATGTTGCCCCAGTATTCTTCCATATCGTCGGCAAACCCTTTCACCTCGCCACTCTCAAACATTTTGAAAAGACGAAGTTGCGGTTTGAACATGGTATTCATCTGGATGATGTTTTTCCGTATGATCGAAATCTGTTCAATGATCTTTTCGGCCCTGCTGCTGAACAATTCGCGACTGATAAAATCTATTTCGGTGCCGAGGCGCTCCACGATGAGGAACGTCTCTTTCATCATGCGGTAAAGGATATGGTAAAGCATGGCATCAGAGGTACCACTGATTTCGTCCTCATCCTCGGGTTCGGGGTCGATTTTCTTCAAGTTAAACAAATCCTGAACCACATAATGCGAATTACCAACCGTGATCAAGAAATCTTGTCCCCAAAAAATCTTGGTTTCTTCGGTTCTCACCAACTTCGTACGCTGGTCCAACAATGGGAAATGGAGCACAAGGAAAAAATAGTCGTCATAGATATCTATTTTGGGACGTTGAACAAAACTGGAGCAGTCCTCAATATCCAAAGGGTGGAAATGGAAGTTATCTCGTAAAAAATCCAGATCTTCTACTGTCGGATTGGTGATGTGATGCCACTTGTAAGCACCGAAATTGATGGTGTCAACCATGAAATAACCTCCTTTCTATTAACGGATTAGACTCTATGTACTACATCTTTGCGCAAAAATTTTACAGCCTGCAAAGATACATTTTTTTGAAAACAGTAGGTTTGCAGAATATGGTATTAATAAAAAAGCGGTCTCAATCTCACAATTTTTTGTACTTTTGCGGCGCAAAAAATATACTATGGCGAATTATCCGGATTCCATTGACAGAATAACCAAAGCGCGGCTCAGGCTGTCCGCTTTCGGATCTATTTTCAGCATCGCATTGACGATGTTTTTCATCGGCGCATTGGCGCTGTTCGCCTTCTTTTCGATGAGATATCTGCAGAACTTGTCACAAAAAATCGAAATGGAGGTGCTTTTTTATTCCGACATCAAGGAGGCCGACATTGACGCACTGGAGAAACAGATCAAACTCAAACCTTACATTGACAACTCGCGGGTATCCTCCAGGGAAGAAAACACCCGCACTGCCCAGCAGATCATCGGCAGCAACTATACCGAGGTGATCTCCAATCCCATCAACGCCTCCATTATCATCAACGTCAAACCCGAATACGCCAACTCCGACTCCCTCAACAAAATCTCCAAGGATCTAAAACGTAATCCGATCGTGCAAGATGTTGATTATCCTGATTTTATCGTCAAATCCATCAGCAACAATTTCCAAAAGATACAGTGGATAATCCTGGCTATTTGCGCCGTTTTCATGGTCATTTCCATGTTGCTGGTGGCCAACTGCATCCGGCTGAACATCTTCGCCAAACGTTTCAACATCAAGAGTATGCTGCTGGTTGGTGCAACGCCCAGATTCGTGCGCAAACCTTTTGTCACCAAAGGATTGCTGCAAGGCATCTGGGGAGGCCTGATTGCCGTGGCACTGCTTGCACTACTGCTGCTCTATGGCAACAATATGGCCCCCGACTTCGTCGATTTCTCCGCCATGCTCTACATCGTTATTATCCTCGCTGCCGTATTCATCTTCAGCATGCTCTTCACCATGCTGATTTCCGCCTTCTCCGTCAACCGCTACATCCGTATCGATGACGAAAGGTTATATTTGTAAATAATTAATAATCAAAATACTATGAGTTCAAATAAAGAAATCATGCCCAACGAGAGAGGCAACCGTCCGCCCCTTTTCCGCAAAATGAACTACATCCTGATGGGTGTTGGCGCATTGTTGCTGCTCATCGGCTATATCTGTCTGAGCGGCGGTGACGTGCCGGACAACACCTTCGACGGCGAAATCTTCAACACCCGCCGCATCGTGGTGGCCCCCATCCTGATCTTCCTGGGTCTGGTAACTGAAATCGTGGCCATCATGTGGCATCCGAAAACCCCTAAAACCGACAACGAATAACCCCTCATCATGAGTTGGTTGGAAGCTTTGATCCTGGGTGTCATCCAAGGATTGACTGAATTTTTGCCTGTCAGCAGTAGCGGGCACTTGACTATTTTGTCCAACCTTTTTGGACTCGAAGGCGAATCGAATCTGACAATGATTGTCGCCCTCCATGTTGCCACCGTGCTCAGCACGCTGACCATTTTGTGGAAGGAAGTCGTCTGGATTTTCAAAGATTTGTTCTCAAGACAGTCCTGGAAAAGTTATTCCGGACTGAACGAGGGCACTAAATTCGCCATCAACATCCTGATTTCCATGATTCCCGTCGCCATAGTGGGTTTTTGCTTCAAGGACAAAGTGGAAGAAATCTTCGGTTCCGGTCTGCTGATTGTCGGCATCATGCTGTTGGTCACGGCGGCGCTGTTGGCATTTTCCTATTATGCCAAACCCCGCCAACGCGAGAACATCTCCCCACTGCATGCATTCATCATCGGCGTCGGACAGGCGGTGGCCGTCATGCCGGGTCTTTCCCGTTCGGGAACCACCATCGCCACGGGACTGCTTTTGGGCAACAAAAAGGAAAAAATCGCCCAATTCTCATTCCTGATGGTCATCCCGCCGGTGTTGGGCGAAGCGTTGCTCGACACCCTCGACATTGCTGAACAAGGCTTCACCGTTGCCATGGACGGCATCTCCGCCATCTCATTGGCCGTGGGCTTCATTGCCGCCTTCATCACCGGCTGTCTGGCTTGCAAATGGATGATCAACATTGTGAAAAAAGGAAAACTGATCTGGTTTGCCATCTATTGCGTGATCGTCGGCATCTTAGCTATCATTCTCGGCGTATGTTAAAGAAGATGATCCACGACGTCACCTTCGAGCTTCCGGCGTTGGACATCAATCCGGAAGGTGATTTGCTGCTGATTGACAAGCCCTACAAATGCACTTCCTTTGATGTAGTGGGAAAGGTTCGAAAGATGGCGAGTCGCGCCGCCGGACATCGGGTCAAGGTGGGTCATGCAGGCACGTTGGACCCATTAGCCACCGGACTTCTGCTCATCTGCGTGGGCAAGATGACCAAACAGGTGGACACACTGCAGGCACAGGAAAAGACCTATACCGGCACTTTTATGATGGGCGCGACCACCCCGAGTTTCGACTTGGAAAAGCCCATTGATGCCACCTTCCCTTACGAGCACATCACCCGCGAAATGGCCGAGGAGGCTGCTCGCTCGTTCACCGGCGAAATCCAGCAGGTTCCGCCGATATTCTCCGCCGTGAAGCACCAAGGCGAACGTTCCTACGAGATTGCCCGCCGCGGCGAAGAGGCTGCCCTAACAGCCAAGAACATCACCATTTACGAGTTCGAAATCACCCGTTTCGAGCTGCCGGAAATCGACTTCCGCATCCGCTGCTCCAAAGGGACTTACATCCGCGCCATCGCCCGCGATTTCGGGGCCGCGCTCAACAGCGGAGCGCACCTCACCGCGCTGCGGAGAACCCGCATCGGCAGCCTGTGCGTAGAAGACGCGATAAAACCGGAAATCCGACATCGGGAAACACCAAAATTGTAGAGACGTGCCATGGCGCGTCTCTACAAGACACCGTGAATTCGCTTAATTGCTTATTCGCTTAATTCGCATAATTCGCTTAATTCGCATAATTCGCTTATTCGCTTAATTCGCCGAAAAAAAAAGTGAGACATCAAACGATTCGTTCAATGCCTCACATCATACGTCTCTTATCGGTCGGCAGAGATGCCAACCCTCCTACTCCGCCAACAGCAGAATCTTGTCGTGGCTGACTTCCACCACGCCACCGCGGATATCGAAAAATTGTTCCTTGTTCTGATCGTCCACCACTTTCACGCGGCCTTCCGACAATGCGGAAACCAGCGGGGCGTGCGACTTCAGAATCTCGAACAGACCGTCGATGCCGGGGAGCTGCACCAGTGTGACTTCGCCGGCGAACAGGGTGCTGCTGGGGGTGATGATCTCTAATTTCATAGTCCGTTATTTTGCGGCTGCCAACTCTTTCTCGCCTTTTTCGATAGCCTCCTCAATGGTGCCTACGAGATTGAAAGCGGTCTCGGGCAGGTGGTCGAGCTCGCCGTCGAGAATCATGTTGAAGCCCTTGATGGTGTCCTCAATGTTGACAAACTTGCCAGGGATGCCGGTGAACTGCTCGGCCACGAAGAACGGCTGAGACATGAAACGTTGCACACGGCGGGCGCGGTGCACGGTCTTGCGGTCCTCCTCGGAGAGTTCTTCCATACCAAGAATGGCGATGATATCCTGCAGTTCCTTATAACGTTGCAGACTTTCCTTCACGCGCTGAGCGGTCTTATAGTGCTCCTCGCCCACGATGTCGGGCGACAGGATGCGGGAGGTAGAGTCGAGCGGATCGACAGCAGGGTAAATACCCAGTTCGGAGATCTTACGGCTCAACACCGTGGTGGCATCCAAGTGGGAGAAGGTGGTGGCAGGTGCCGGGTCAGTCAAGTCATCGGCCGGAACGTAAATAGCTTGCACTGAGGTAATTGAACCGCGCTTTGTAGAGGTAATACGCTCCTGCATGGTACCCATCTCGGTGGCCAACGTCGGCTGGTAACCCACGGCGGACGGCATACGTCCAAGCAAAGCGGACACCTCGGAACCGGCCTGCGTGAAACGGAAGATGTTATCGACAAAGAAGAGGATGTCACGGCCTCCGGTGGTCTCGTCACCGTCGCGGTAGCCTTCAGCCACGGTAAGGCCGGAAAGGGCCACGCGGGCACGTGCTCCGGGCGGTTCGTTCATCTGTCCGAAGACCAACGTGGCTTGCGATTTGGCCAGTTCTGCCATATCAACCTTCGAAAGGTCCCAGCTGCCGGCCTTCATGCTTTCAAGAAAAGCATCGCCGTAGCGGATGACCTTGGACTCGAGCATTTCGCGCAACAGGTCGTTTCCCTCACGGGTGCGTTCGCCAACACCGGTGAACACAGTCGTACCGCCATAGTTCTTGGCAATGTTGTGAATCATCTCCATGATAAGGACGGTCTTGCCCACACCGGCACCGCCAAACAGACCGATCTTACCGCCCTTGGCGTAAGGCTCGATCAGGTCGATGACCTTGATACCAGTATAGAAGACCTCCTGCGAGGTGGAGAGGTTGTCGAATGTGGGCGGCATCCGGTGGATGTCGCTGCGTTTCTTGGAAGGAATCTCGCCGATGCCGTCGATGCTTTCGCCGATGACGTTCATCAGGCGGCCGTTGATGTTCTCCGTGGGCATGGTGATCATGCGGCCGGTAGCGACCACCTCCATACCGCGGTGCAAACCGTCGGTGGAGTCCATCGAGATACAGCGCATGGTGTTTTCACCAATGTCTTGCTCGCATTCCAAAATCAGCTTTTCGCCGTTTTCTTTGCGCACTTCAAGTGCATCATAAATATTGGGCAGCGTGACATTCTCGTCGAAATGGACATCCACAACTGCACCGATGATTTGGGATATTTTCCCTTTTATCTGTTCTGACATATACTCAATTAGGTTAGTTTCTTTGTAAAAAATTTTGAGCCGCCAAAGATATAATTTTTTTCGGAACTGAGGTATATGTTCCCATATAAAAATCGACAGCGGACAACAAGGCTTCTATCTCTTAACAACCTTTCCTAAACAATTGCCCACTTTGATCAGATACAATCCCGCAGGATAACCCGACAGACTGACATGCATTCTGGGTTTGCTGAAATCCAGACTTTGCAACAATTTTCCGTTGATGTCATAAACGAGCACCTTCTCCGCACCAATTCCTTCCCAATGCTCATCTGTCTCGATAAACACATCATCGGAGGTTGGATTGGGGTAGATGTTAAAGCTTTGGGCAGGCAAAATGTCCTCCACTCCAGCATTCTCGCGAACATCCAGAAGAAGCACCAACATATTTTCGCAACCACTAACCGTCGTAACCGGTTGTGTGAAAACTTGTGTGCCAGGATTAGTTGTAAGTTGCGAAGAGATGTTGAAACCATGCTCATGGTACTCTTGCCCCGGAAGGATATCCGCATAAATAACTGTATAATAAGGAATTATATTCAGTTGCAGATTATAAATAGTGTCGGGAATGTCATTGGAATGCTCAGAATTCATGACATACTGCTGGTAGGTGCCCGCCTCGGTGAGAGTCTGACCGTAGAAACTGAAGGTTGCTCCTTCACAGATGGATTCATTCAAGTTTATCACAATGGGAGTGATGAAATTCTGGCTACGATATTCAGGGTCAACCAGTTTCAAACTGTCCAACGTGAAGCCCAATCTGTTCACCGCATAACTGTGCGGGATGGTCACCATACAGAAATCCAGATCCTGCATTTCACCTGCGCCGAGGTTGAAAGGTCCGACAGAAGCTAATGCGCGACGATCGTATGGAGCATTGCCTACGTTGGACTCCGTCCAACCGTCAACACCGTATTGGGCAGGATTGGGATCCACGCCGCCTGAGTTCCAGTTGCAAACGTCTGAAAGAGAAGGGAACATGAACCTGCATTCCGGACCGTTTGCCCCATTGGAAGGATGACCGTTAGCACCGTATCTCAACCGTGAACCGTCTTTCCAATAACCACTCATCAGCCAATAAAACTCTTGCGCATTCTGAGGGTCTCCCGTAACTGAAGAGTTGTTGTTGTGATACATAAAGCCCGTCAAACCATAACGTTCGTTATCAATGATACCGTCACCAAAACCAACTCCGTTGAAAGCATACTCATTAAGTCCGTTTCCAATAAACAAAGAGCAGTCCGCGCCTTCGGTATAGGCAGGGTTGTCAATGCTGTCGGCAGGCATATATGGACCAGCCAGCAGGGTGAGCGTCTGAACGGGGCATTGGTCGCCATACGCCCATGCCTCGCCGGAGCCGTCAATATCAGAGCCGTTGTAGCAATAGGCCGTGTTTTTCATCACGTCGCAGCCGACATAGTCATCGTAAGCATAACCCAAATCCCAGTCACTCCAAAGTCCGATATAGGTGTCGTGATAGTCATTCTGCGAACGGTTGAAAATCTGGTAGTGGAAGAAGAGTGTGTTGTTCATGATGGAATCTTCGGGAGCGTCATAAGCATAGACCAGTGCATGGATTTCCGCGCCCATAGGTGCGCCACCACTTTCGGTGTGCTCGGCAAAATTGTCATTAAAAATAACGTATTGCGCCATATCGCCCGGGAAATCGGGATGGTCACCATGCGTCGGATCATAATGGTTGTCCCCGTCCACGTCCGTGAAGGGAGCCAAAAGCCATGCTTGTCCCTTGGTGGTGTCGCCGTGTGCAGGCCAGTCGAGAATGTGCTGCGGGATCACATAGCTGGGATTCTGGTAATTGGCCATGAACTCAAGCACTTCCTGGCGGGTAATCTTGAATGTCCGCCGCCATTGCATCATTGTCTGTTGATCGATAGAGGCGTCGATCGTGGAGAGCGGACCCGACCATGTGTCATCCCCCATTTGGTTGAACCGTTCGGCAAAAATATGCAGACTGTCCTGCTCGTCTTTGCCACCCATCCAGAACGCGTAACAGAAATAGGAAGTCTTATCCGAACCTTTCGGAACATGATAGTCGGCTGTTTGGTCAAAGAACCATGCACCGCCCTTCGGCGAGACCGGAGCATCGATATTGTTTATGTCTATCCGATTGTCAGCGCCTACCACATTATATGATAATTCATAATGATTGTAATTTTGCGCCACGCCAAGGTCCTGCGTGGAGAAGGTGAAGGCCGGGGCATTGTCGTTTGTCACCTCATCCGGTCCGACTCCCACGGCAGAGGAGTAGAACATGTAGGGTCTCGATACACGAATGCTGATGGTGGCATCGTTAGACAGCCAGTTTGACTCCTGTCCTTGTGCAGGCATAGGTATGCCCGTCCACATCACATTATTGAATATCTGCATTTTTTTGGCTTTACGCCCCATATCGTTATGATTTTGCACATCGGCAAAAGTTTTGAACTTCTCACTCAACCATTTTCCTTCGTCATATACACCGCATTCGTAATAGGGATAGTTCTCACCGTCGCTGCCCGTAAAAGTACCCCCATGCTGGGTTCCGGCCACCGTGACTGTTTGTCCATTGTCATTGAAATTACGCTGACGGCTTGCAAAACGATAGAACGTGTTGGCCGTATTGCCGGAACTACCGCACACGTAAACATAGTGACGCCCTCCATATAGGGGTTCTCCTAACACCGCATGATCACAAATCAAGCTGGAATACAAAGAGCCATACTCCTCTGGAGACATCGGAATAGGGTTCCCATCATTGTCCAGCACATAATTGCCATTACTGTCTTTTTGGAAAGCGAAAATATTGGTGGGATTGAAAATCATGTCGTTGCCGCGATTGTACTCGTCCTCAGAGTTTTCGGCAAACATAATGTTGAGTCGTTCACCAGTCTCCACATTGATGGCGTATCCCGGGAACCAACCGAAACCGGTGGTACCGCTGTTGTCGGGGAGTCCGTTCTTATCCACAGAGGGACAAGTTTTCGGCTCATGACGGATATTGTAATACGTCTGACTGTTGAGATGCTGTATGACTTGGTGATTGTTGTCCGGATCTCCAGACCCGGCCTCTAAGACAAGAGCACGTGTCCACTTAGATTGGTCAGGAGTAAGCACGATATCAACCGAATAAAGATTAGTAAGAGTTTGGTTGTAACCGGCAGTGTTAGGAATGGAGTTCAACGTTGCAAAAGAATAATAGCTTGGATTCGGAGACGCGTCTCCAAAATAGACATCGGGTATGAGGTAATTGGCTTTCGGACCTCCATCATAGGGTGAACTCAGCATGTAAGGAGCCCACATACCGTTTGCCACCTGTTCAAACTGTCCATAGTAATCCATATACCCGCGACAAACCTGATTATCAAATGAATAGAGATTGAAAAAATCCTCCTGACGCCAAGAACTGTAATCGCATTCCGCCCCGTTTTGGACCTCGTTGCAGGGCCAATATTTTTTAGCATAGAACTGGCCGGAGCGGATCCAGTTGTCCGGAGTATTGGTTTCGGCATCCCGAAGTCCGCCAAGCCAGTGGTTACCGCTGCCAAAAGCCAACGCGGAACCAATAAGGTCCGGCTGCGCATAAGAAGCGTTGTTCCGGTAAGAACCGCCTCCGTTATTAGCGACGAACTGCGCTAGTTTCTCATCATGGATGGCGAACGGATGGTTTGCCACCGTGACGGCGATTCCGTGACCGTCAACCTCCTCCTCCACACCTTCACCGATGGAGTGCTGGGAGGTGTAACTGCCAACTTGGGCACCGTTTTGCGACCAAATCAATGTCCAATGCGCATTGTTGTCCACCAAAGAATTGTCAGACGCATTCGCCGATGGATTAATCTTCAACACATAATCATAGTTTTTCAGGGCGTTCGGATCCGAAACTCTCACCTTGATGGGTGTGGTGCCGAAGTCATATTCTGGCTGTTGCACTTTCCACGGTGCCCCCGCCATGATACTGTCACGGGTGGTCTCGGTCAGGTTCAGCCACGTGCCACCGTTGCCCTGGCCTTCGGTGCGTTTCACCTTGGCGTAAAGGTGTTCACTCTCTTGAGCGTATCCACAAGAGAAAAAGAATACAAATACACCTATAAAAAGCAACATCTTTCTTCTGACACTGTCTTGTTGTAGTTTTTTCTTCATTTTTTTTATTTTAAATAAACAGCTGCAAAAATACAACAATTATAGACACGTGAGAATATCGTGAGGCTTTTCTCGTCTTTCAAAAAAATTTTTGTCAAATGTCGATCCATATCAAAAAAAGTGTATTTTTGCCGCCGATTTCAGCAAGCGGAAGTAGCTCAGTTGGTAGAGCACAACCTTGCCAAGGTTGGGGTCGCGAGTTCGAGTCTCGTTTTCCGCTCAAATGTAGAGACGTTGCAAGCAACGTCTCTATTTGTTTTAAACAACGTCCCTCGTCCTTCACCATAAAAAAAGGAGACCTCACGGTCTCCCTATATAACAAACACTATTTGCTAAAAAACTGCGGCTTTGTCGGCTTATTTCACTAAATCGACGATGGCCTTGAATGCCTCAGGATTATTCATCGCGAGGTCGGCGAGAGCTTTGCGGTTGAGCGCAACGTTCTTCTTTGCCAAATTGCCCATCAGGACAGAGTAAGACATTCCATACTCGCGGGCACCGGCGTTGATACGGGTGATCCACAAGCTGCGGAAGTTTCTCTTTTTCGCTTTTCTGTCGCGGTAGGCGTATTGCTGGCCTTTCTCCCACGAATTCACCGCTACGGTCCAGACGTTTTTGCGTTTTCCGAAATAACCGCGGGTGCGTTTTAAGATTTTCTTTCTTCTTGCTCTTGAAGCAACATGATTGACTGATCTTGACATAATTTCTTTTCCTTTCCGTTTACGTCAGTGGCATGAAGCACTTCGGGAACTGCGCGTAAACATTGTTTTTTTGTTAATAACTTAATTTAGCACTGTCCCAGCATTTGCTTGACGGTGCGTTCCAGGTTTTGTTCGACAATAGCGCTGTAAGCCAGGTTACGTTTTCTCTTTTTGGTCTTTTTGGTGAGAATGTGGCTGTGGTAAGCGTGATGTCTCTTGATTTTGCCGGTGCCGGTCAGAGTGAATCTTTTCTTGGCAGCGGACTTGGTTTTAATTTTCGGCATTTCTATCTATTTTTTAAGGTTTATATATGAGTGTTTGTTATACATTCTATTTTTTGGATTTCGGAACCATGAGAATGGTCATGTTGCGACCGGTAAGCACGGGCATTTGGTCCACTTTCCCATATTCCTGCAATCGTTCCGCGAATTTGAGCAGCTCCAGTTCTCCGTTGTCTTTGTAGATGATGCTGCGGCCACGGAACGTCATAATGATCTTCACCTTGTAACCGTCCTGCAGGAAACGGATGGCATGGTTGCACTTGAACTCCACATCGTGCTCGCTGATCTGCGGGCTCAACCGGATTTCCTTGATTTCCGTTTTGGCACTGTTGGCTTTGATTTCCTTCAGTTTCTTCTTCTGCTCGTACAAGTACTTCTGATAGTCCATCACCTTGCACACGGGCGGGTTGGCCTGGGGGGAAATTTCCACCAAATCCACCCCACGCTCGTCAGCGATAGCCAACGCTTCACGCAAAGATACGATTTGAGGTTCAATGTCGTCTCCCACCACTCGCACCACTTGCGCCGTGATGTATTCATTGATTCTGTGTTGGGCGTCTTTCTTGTTTTTCGGTCCGAAAGACCTATTGGGCCGGTTGTTCTGAGCGATGATCAATTCCTTTCTTTTTAAGTGTAATAACTTTATCTATAAAATTTTGGGCGGCAAAAATACACAATTTTTTATTGTATAAATCGTTTCTGCATTTTTTTTATTTTTGCAGCCTTAAAATATATGTATGATGAAAAAGTTTTTATTGGGCATCTGGATGATGATATCGCTGGTCTCGGGCATTTCCGTGCAGCAGTTGAGTGCACAGAACTCTGAGATCGGTGCATGCGCCGGAACCATGTTCTACCTGGGGGAACTGAACCCTTCGAAGCTTTTCGCACATCCGCAGCTCGCCGCCGGTCTCGTTTACCGATACAACCTCTCGCCTCGCTGGGCGCTGAAAGCCGACTTCATGTTCGGCAAGGTCGCCGCCAGCGACGCCACCACCAACAACGGATTCGAACGCAACCTCAGCTTCTTCTCCCCCATCACTGAGTTTTCAGCCGTGGCAGAACTCAACTTCCTGAGACTCTACAACAGCGTTGGGAAGAATCATTTCACGCCCTATATATTTGCCGGTGTCACCCTGTTCTCTTTCGACCCCATGGCGGAATATACCGACGGGACCGTTTATGAGCTGCAGAGTTTCGGAACGGAAGGCCAAGGGTTGGAAGGTATGCCGAAAAAATACTCCCTGACCCATTTCGCCATTCCTTTCGGCATCGGATTGCGCGTCAACATTGGTAGATATGTCTGCATCGGCGCAGAATGGGGATTCCGCTACACCTTCACCGATTACCTCGACGATGTGGGAGGACGGTACTATGACAACGACTTGCTTCGTGAACAACGCGGGGACATTATTGCCGATATGGCAGACCGGACTCCGGAACTTTTTGGCGGGAGCGAAAACGCTCTCCACCAAGCAGGGGAACAACGTGGCAACTCCACCACTCATGACCTCTATTCATTTGCGGGCGCAACCGTCACCGTGAAATTTGGCAACCAAGACAGAACCTGCGACTTGAAAAAAACGCGTAAAAGACGTTAGCTTTTGGCTTTTGCTGAAAAATTAAGACAATGGACAACACTCATAAAATCAATCATATAGCCATCATTATGGATGGCAACGGCCGTTGGGCCCAACAACAAGGACAACAACGCACTTTCGGGCACGAACATGGGGTGAAGGCGGTGCGCAGCGTCGTGGAAGGCGCCTGCGAACTGCAAATCCCCTACCTCACCCTCTATACCTTCTCCACTGAAAACTGGAACCGCCCCCAAGCGGAAATTGACATGTTGATGCGCTTGCTGACCACTGCCATCGCCCAAGAAGTGGATGAACTCCATCGCAACGGTGTTCGCCTACTGACCACCGGCAGATTGGAAAACCTCCCCTCCGACTGCCAGAAGTCGTTGAAAGAAGCTATGGCGAAAACCGCCGGAAACCGCCGGCTCACCCTTGTGCTGGCCCTCAGCTACAGCGGGCGTGCCGAAATCGTGGATATGGCGAAACAGATCTCGCGCCTTTCTGCAGCAGGCACCCTTAACCCCGACGATATTGACGAAAAACTCGTCCAACAATACCTTTACCATCCCGACATCCCCGATGTGGATCTCATGATCCGCACCGGCGGGGACCTTCGGATCAGTAATTTCCTGCTGTGGCAAATCGCCTATGCGGAGCTGTTCTTCTCCCCTATTCTATGGCCCGATTTCCGCAAGGAACACCTGTTCGAAATTGTGAGGCAATTTACCTCCCGAGAACGCCGATTCGGAAAAACAGGAGACCAAGTCCGCGCACATTAAAATTTTCACTATCTTTGCCGACTTTTTTTTGAGGAATGCATTTGATTAAAAATATTGTTCTATTATTGATGATTTGTCTGGCCGCGGTCGCCGTCCGTGCCCAGGTCATTGTGGGTTCCGACAGTCCCGACGAACCCATTGTAATAGACTACTCCTCGCCCAAAACATACGAGATCGGCGGCATAACCTCTTCCGGTACCGCCCCCTTGGATCAACGGCTGCTCCCTTTCCATGTCGGTGAGACGATTGAAGTACCCGGCGAGAAAATCTCCAAAGCCGTCAAAAGTTTGTGGAACACCGGTCTGTTTGAGGACGTGGAAATCTCTGCCACACGCGTGCAAGGCAACCTCATTTTCCTCGACATCCGCCTCGAAGACCGCGCCCGACTGAGCGCCTTCGGCTTTAAAGGAACCACCAAGAGCGAGGAAAACGACCTCCGCGAAAAGATGGGCATCGCTCAGGGCAACATCGTCAACGACAACATGAAAATCACCTGCCAGAACATCATCCGCAAATACTACATCGACAAAGGCTTCTATAGCTGTCAAGTGGATGTCCAGGAGATTCCCGACGAGAAAGTCAAAAACGCCGTCAATCTGTTGTTCAACATCCAAAAATCCAAGAAAGTCAAAATAGAAAAGATCAATATCAACGGCAACTCCGGCGTCACCGATGCCGTGCTGCTGCGATCCATGAAGGAAACCAAGGAACGTTTCCGCTTTATGCCTTTCTACAAGGCTGACACCGCCATCGCCTACTGCCTCAAACACAAAGGCTACTACGAGTCCAAAGACATCAAAGACCACATGGATGACTATTTCTCCGACCGTGTGAAACTCCGGATTTTCAAACCTTCGAAGTTCATCAAGGCAAATTATGAAAAAGACAAGGTGAACCTCATTAACCGGTACAACGAGCTCGGCTACCGCGATGCCGTCATCACAAATGATACATTCTATGTGAAAAACAACAAAATGTACATTGACATTGATGTCAACGAAGGTCCTCAGTACTATTTCCGCAACATCAATTTCATCGGAAACACCATTTATCCGACCTCGCTGCTAAAACAACTTTTGGGGATCAACAAAGGCGACGTGTACAACCAAACCTTGCTCAACAAAAACCTAACCATGAAGGAGGACGGCGAGGACATCGCCTCTCTCTACATGAACAACGGCTACCTGTTTTTCAGTGCCAACCCTGTGGAAGTGGGCATCGATGGCGACTCCATAGACATCGAAATCCGTATCCGCGAAGGCAAACAAGCAAAATACAATAAGATCACTGTCTCGGGTAACACCAAAACCAACGACAACGTGATCCTGCGTGAACTGACCACTATTCCAGGACAGTTGTTCAACCGTGCCGACATCATCCGTTCGCAACAAATGCTGATGTCTATGGGCTACTTCAACCAGGAAAAGATGGACGTGCAACCGAAGCCGAACGAGGCTGACGGCACCGTTGACATCAATTACGTGGTGGAGGAAACCAGTTCCGACCAACTCTCACTATCTGCCGGTTACGGTGCCACGGGGTTCATGCTCACCGCCGGCATCACCTTCAACAATTTCTCCACACGGAAACTTTTCAAGAAAGATGCTTGGACACCCATCCCGGGCGGTGACGGTCAGCGCATCTCCCTCAACGCCTCCGTCAGCACCAAATATTACCAGTACTACAGTTTCTCCTTCACGGAACCGTGGCTCGGCGGCAAAAAACCCAACGCTTTGACATTAGGTGTTTATTACCAACGCCAAAACAACGGCTACTCCAGAAAAGACAGTCTATTTGCTTACACCAGCATCGCAGGTGCCTCCCTATCTTTGGCCAACAAGCTAAAATGGCCTGACGATTACTTCCACATGTCGCACACACTCTCTTACGAATACTACAAAGTGCGGAACTGGGGCGGATTCATTTTCTCCAATGGTTACGCACACAGTATCAGTTATATTTTCACGTTGTCGCGCAACTCCGTCAACGCCCCCATCTACCCGCGAGAAGGCTCTGACATTTCATTCTCCCTACAACTCACCCCGCCCTACTCCGTCATCGGACACAAAGACTACACCGGGGCTACCGACCAGGAAAAATACAAGTTCCTGGAATTCCACAAATGGAAGTTCAATGTGTCGTGGTTTACACGCATTGTGGACAATCTCGTCCTCAACGTGCGTATGAAGATGGGATTCATGGGTTGTTATAACCAGACTATCGGCATCTCCCCGTTCGGACGTTTTTACCTGGGCGGCGACGGCATGTCCAACTGGTCCTACGATGGTCGTGAAATCATCGGTATGCGCGGTTACGACGACGAAGTGCTGTCTCCCAACGTGAACGGCAACGTCATAGGCGCCTCCATCTACCAGAAATTCACAGCGGAGCTGCGCTATCCTATCACGCTGAATCCGTCGGCCACAGTCTATGTGCTGGCTTTCGCGGAAGCTGGTAAAGGCTGGATTGACAAACGACAATACAACCCGTTCGATATGTACAAGTCCCTCGGTTTGGGCGTACGCGTCTATCTTCCCATGTTCGGCCTGCTCGGCTTCGACTGGGGCTACGGTTTCGACCCCGTGCCCGGAATGCCCTCTACCAGCTCTGGCAGCCACTTCCATATCTCCATCAACCAATCCATCGATTAAACTTATTCCAAAATAACAGTCTTTACAACGTCATCAAAATTATTTCAGGATATGAAAAAGCAACTCTTATTCACAGGATTATTCACACTGCTCATGTTTTTCGGATTCGCGCAAAAATACGCGTATATCAATTCCGAATATCTTCTTTCTCAAATCCCTGAGTATAAGGAAGCTCAGGCAGAATTAGACCGTGTTGCCGTACAATGGCAAAAAGAAATCGAAGCCAAATTCTCCACCATCGATTCCATGTACAAACGTTACCAGGTGGAGTCCATCACGCTGCCTGAACAAATCAAACAAAGCCGCGAAGAAGCTATCATCAACCAAGAGAAAGCCGCTAAAGAGCTGCAAAAGAAACGTTTCGGTCAGAACGGCGACCTCTTCAAGAAACGCGAGGAATTGGTAAAACCTATCCAAGACCGCGTGATAAATGCCGTGAACGATTATGCCAAAGAAAAAGGCTACGCCTTCGTGTTTGACACCGCTGGCGACCTGACCATCATTTACGCTGACCCGAAGTGGGACATCAACGAGCAGGTGCTCCAAAAGATGGGCATCTCCTCCAACAGAGATTTGGATGATTAATAATTAGTTAGAACATAAAGTAAAGAAAGTCAATGAAAAAGGTATTAATGATTCTGGCTATTGCCGGATTGTTCTCCGTACAAGCCGCACACGCGCAAAAATACGGACACGTTAATTCAAGTGAAATTCTGGAGGTGATGCCCGGCATCGACTCCCTGCAAATCAAGCTTCAGGCCTTTCAACAAGATTTGCAGACTATGTATGAAAATATGATGTCTGAATACCAGACCAAGAAGGATAAATTTGACCGCGAAGTAGGCACCATGTCATCCGCCGTCCGTCAAGTCCGCGAAAAAGAGCTCATGGACCTCGGCAACCGCATCCAGGAATTCCAAGCTAGCGCACAAGATGACCTTGAAGACAAACAGTACGAGTTAGCCAAACCGTTCCAAGATGCCATTCAAGAAGCTATCAATAAAGTGGCGAAAGCAAACGGTTACTCGTATATCTTCGACACAAAAACGCTGCTTTACTACGGCACGTCCGACGATATCACTCCACTGGTCAAGAAAGAATTAGGCATTAAATAACATTTGGGCGATGAAAAAGTTCCTTATTATAATCACGGTTGCCATACTCTGTGCCACGACTGGTTATGCGCAAAAGGCAAAATTCGGTCATGTGGACTACGGCACCATCTTGAAAGAGATGCCGGGCATCGACTCCGTGCAGACCGCTCTGTTGGAATATCAACAGGAGTTGGAAACAGTAGGTCAACAAATGGCCGAAGAATTCAAGGTCAAACAGACGGAATATGCTAACCTGGCCAACACGACCACCTCAACCGCCATCCTCAAAGTAAAGGAAGACGAGCTGATGAAACTTTACCAACGTCTGCAAGATTTTGTCTCCTCCAGCCAACTGGACATCCAAGCCAAGCAGATCGAACTGCTCAAACCTTTTCAGGAAAAACTACTGGAAGCCATTAAAAAAGTGGCTGAAACGGACAAATACACCTATGTGTTTGACATCACCATGTGCGCTTTCCACAACGACTCCTACGATCTCACCAACGCCGTTCGCAACGAATTAGGCATCAAATAGCCTCGTATTGTTAATGTAATATATATATGATAGAGACGTCAGTTTTGGCGTCTCTATATTGTTTGTGATGATTAGTGATTAGTGATTAGTGAGCAGTGAAAAGAGAAAAGCAATCAGGCTTCAATAACCTTTAACCATTAACCTTTAACCATTAACCTTTAACCTTTAACCATTAACCATTAACCTTTAAAAAATGAACCCTTTACTGAAACAATGGACCACCCCGCGGCAGACCCCGCCGTTCCGCGAAATCAAAACTGAACACTATCTGCCTGCCTTTGAAGAGGCTATTGCGGCAGCCAAACAGGATATCGAACAGATTGTCAATAATCCCGCCGCGCCGGACTTCGGAAACACTGTGGTGGCCCTAGACCGCGCGGGCGAACTGCTTTCCACCATCGCCGATCTCTTCTTCAACATCCTCGAATGCGACGGCGACGACGAGATGCAGGCCACTGCCGAGAAAGTGCAGCCGCTGTTAGTCCAGTACGAGAACGAAGTCTATCAGCACCCCGGACTTTTCGCACGGGTGAAAGCCGTTCACGAAAAACAGCAACAGGACAACGCTTTGCAAGGCGCGGAAAAAATCCTGTTAGACAAAACCTACGACGCATTCGTGTCGGGCGGCGCCAACCTTGCGGAAAAAGAGAAAGAGCGCTATCGTGAACTGAGCATGGAACTGGCCAACCGGCAGTTAGATTTTGGGCAACGCGCGCTGAAAGCCACAAACGCCTGGTTCATACACCTCGAGAAAGACTCGCCGCGTCTGGCCGGAATCCCCGAAAGCGCCCGTGCCATAGCCTCCGGGAAAGCTGCCGACAAAGGGCTGGACGGCTACGTCTTCGATCTTTCCGCCCCCGATGTGAACACCGTGCTGACTTACGCTGACGACCGTTCCTTGCGTGAAGAGGTCTATTTGCACTCCAGCGCCAAAGCATTTGGCGGGGAATTCGACAACTGCGAGAATATCAAGACCATTCTGAAATGCCGCGAAGAAATAGCGCATCTTCTTGGTTATCAACATTATGCCGACTATGCATTGCGTAACCGTATGGCCAAGGACCTGAAACACGTATATCAACTCTTGGACGACCTGAAGGCCGCCGCGTTGCCCGCTGCCAAACGCGAAATCGAAGAGCTGAAACAATTCGCCCTGAAACAAGGTTTTGAAGGCACCTTTCAACGCTGGGACCTCAGCTACTACATGGAAAAACTCCGCCAAGAGAAATTCTGTCTCGATATGGAGAAACTGAAGGTCTATTTCCCGCTGAACCAAGTGATTGACGGTGTCTTCGGATTAGCCTCCACCCTTTACGACCTACGATTCGAGAAATCGGACGCTATACAACCTTATCATACTGACGTTCAGGTATTTGAAGTTTTTCGGAAAGAAAAATTCATGGCCGTGCTCTATTTGGATTTCCACCCACGCAGCACCAAACGCAGCGGTGCCTGGATGACAGAGTTTCGGGACCAGCATGTGGATGCCGACGGTCAGGATGTGCGTCCGTGGGTGAGCCTTGTGATGAACTTCACGCCCCCGACTCCAGAACAGCCGTCCCTTCTGACCGTTGACGAGGTGAACACTTTCCTGCACGAGTTCGGACACGCGCTGAATGGGATGTTGTCGGAGGTGAACTACGCCACGCTGTCGGGCACGCACTCGCCCCGCGATTTCGTGGAGCTTCCCTCGCAACTGAACGAGAACTGGCTCACCGAACCCGAATTTCTGAAAACTTTCGCCAAACACTACCAAACCGGCGAACCCATTCCGGAAGAATACGTCACGCAACTGAAGAACCTCAACCGTTTTATGGCTGGTTACCTATGTGTTCGACAGCTCTCTTTCGGCTACCTTGACATGATGTGGCACACGATGCCAGCCGACAACGTGGACGATATCCTTCGTCTAGAACGCTCCGTTTTCGACACGGTAGAGGTATTGCCTGTGGTGCCGGGTGCATGCATGAGCACCTCTTTCGGGCACCTATTCTCCGGAGGATACGCCGCAGGATACTATGGCTACAAATGGGCGGAAATGCTTGATGCTGACGCATTTGCACTGTTCAAAGAAAATGGTGTGATGAACCGGGAAACCGCGCAAAAGTATCTGGAAACCATCTTGTCCAAGGGTGGTTCCGTCGATGCGATGGAGATGTTCATCAATTTCCGTGGGCGCGAACCGAAGATCGACGCGTTGTTGGAACGAGACGGGCTATTGGCTGTTGGCTGTTAGCTGTTGGCAGTTGCCTATTGCCTTTTGCCTTTTGCCTTTTGCCTATTCAAGAATAATCAAAAGAATGTCGAAAATTCCCGAATAAAGTGTACATTTGCAGCGGTGAATAGAAAACGTTAACCATTTATGAATGAATTTGTTAGAGGTATAAAGCGCGGATTTCCCATCTGTTTGGGGTATATTCCTGTGTCTTTTACCTTCGGGTTGATAGCTGTTAAGATGGGGTTCTCGCCGTTGCAGGCGACGTTGATTTCCCTGACCAACATGGCCTCCGCCGGTCAGTTCGCCGGCATTCGTCTGATTGAGGGAGGAGCTGCCTATATCGAATTGATAATCACCACATTCGTTATCAACTTGCGCTATTTTCTGATGTCGCTTTCACTGTCACAGAAGGTGGATCCGGAGATGCCGTTTTACAAACGGGCGGTGATGGCCTACTGCATCACAGACGAGGTGTTCGCCTTGGCGGCCATGGAACCCGACGAGGTGAGTTTCCCGTTCTTCGGCGGTCTGATGCTGACACCCATATTAGGCTGGACCTCAGGCACTTTGTTAGGTGCCATCGCCTCAAACCTGCTATCCCCGATGATGCAGGGCTGCATGGGCATCGCACTCTACTGCATGTTCATCGCCATCATCATTCCACCGGCTCGTAAGAGCCGCAAGGTGGCACTTGCGGTGGTGGTAGCGGCTGCCTTGTCATGCATTTTCAAATATGTGCCCGGCATCAACGCGCTCTCAAAAGTGGGTGGCGGCGGCTGGTCCATCATTACTGCAGCCATTCTCGGTGCCGCCATCTGCGCAAGCATCAAAGAAGTGAAACGTCGTCGCAAAGCCGCCCTCGCGGCAGAAAGGAGTGAAGCATGAGCTATCTGATTATTTGCATGTTCTTAATGTTCCTGACCACCTACCTCATCCGCGTGATCCCCATCGGGTTCGTGCGGCGAAAGCTGGAAAACGAATGGATTCAGGACTTCATCTATTACATCCCGTTTTGTGTGCTTTCAGCAATGACCTTCCCCGATGTGCTCTACTCTACCACGGCCACCGGGGTGGAACCGCACATCTCGGTCTCCGCCGTCGTCGCCACAGCAGTGGCTATCATCATGGCCTGGCGCGACCGCGGCCTAGTGCGCGTGGCCATCGTCGCGGTGCTGGTCGCCATCATCGTGGAATTGGCGCTGCCCGTACTCTTCTAACGGCGAATTATCGGCGAATTTTACGAATTTTGCGAATTAAGGATTGACTTACATTTCCGCGCAATCATTCATAATTCTACATTAAGTAGTACACCACAAACCCCACCGATCCCGCCAATACAATCAACAGGATGGGGCTGGTTTTCCATTTCAAAGAAGCGAAAAAAGCAGCGGCAAAAAGAGCAATGCTAAGGATAAACTGCAGCGGATTTACTGTCCATACACCAAAGGTCTCGGGGGTCACCAGCAAAGCGGCGGCGGCGGCAATAAGTCCGACGACAGCCAGTTTAAGCACTGACATCACGGTCTTCATGACAGGATTGTCTTTGTGTTTCAAAATAAACCGACCGACAATCAACATCAGCAAAAATGGAAGGAGAACCACAGAAAAGGAAGCCAAAAACGCGCCCATCACACCCCAAAACGGATCGTAACCCGCGTTTATCACGGCAGTATAGCCTGAATAGGTAGCCACGTTGATACCAATAGGTCCGGGGGTGACCTGGCTCGTGGCCACGATGTCTGTGAATTCAGCTGAAGTCATCCAGCCGTTTTTCTCCACCACTTCATTCTGGATGAGTGCCAACATAGCATATCCGCCCCCGAAGTTAAAGATGCCGATTTTGCAGAATGTATAGAACAATTTCCAGAAAATCATGACCGCACCTCCTTCTTTTCCAGATATTTACCATAAATGAAACCACCTATGCTCGCCGCCAAAATCACCCAAATCGGGGAGACACCAAGCAACCAGATAAGCAACACTGCCACTAGGGGAATCCAGAAGTTATAGCAAGATATTTTGGCCGTCTTAGCCATACGAAACACCGGGGCGGCGATGAGCGCAACCACAACGGGGCGCACCCCTTTGAAAACCGCCTCCACAACGGCATTGCCCTGTAAATAGTGCAATCCCATCGCAAGGGCGAGGATAATCAGAATCGGCACCAAGATATTACCCAGCAACGCGATGACCGCCCCGGGAACGCCTCGCATCCGCCATCCAATATGCACAGCCATGTTCGCGGCAAAGATGCCCGGCATCGTCTGCGACAAGGCGATAATGTCCAAGAACTCCTCGCCGGTAAGCCAACGATGCCGGTCAACCAGCTCCTTCTCCATCAGCGGGATCATGGCGTATCCACCACCGATGGTGAAGGTGCCGATTTTAAAAAATGACCAGAAAAGCTGCCAAAGCGAGGCCATAAGTGACCTTTGTTTTCAACTGCGTGACAGCCTTATTTTCCAATGATTGCCGCCAGTTCATCGACGCCCTTCGGCAAGTGCGGACCCAATACGCGGTGACCGGTTTCGGTGATCAGCAGGTCGTCCTCGATGCGGATTCCGCCGAAGTCGCGGTATTTCTCCACCACATCGTAGTTGATGAAGTCGGCGAACTTGTTCTCCTTCTTCCAGATGTCGATGAGGTGCGGGATGAAGTAGATGCCCGGCTCAATGGAAACCACGAAACCCGGTCTCAGCTCGCGAGCCATGCGCAACGACGCCCATCCGAAGATGTTGCTCGGACGCACGGTGTCGTCGTAGCCGACGTAAATCTGCCCCAGACCTTCCATATCGTGCACATCCAAACCGATTTGGTGACCCAAGCCGTGCACCATGAAAAGAGCGTGTGCGCCCAACTCCACGGCCTCCTTTACATCGCCTTTCATCAAACCCAAGTCTTTGAGTCCCTGGGCGATAACCTCACAAGAGAGACGGTGCAGTTCTTTATTGTACATACCCGGGTGCGCCGCGTCGATGGCATCCAGGTTGGCCTTCAGCACGATTTCATATATCTCCTGCTGTTTCTGGGTGAACTTGCCGTTCACAGGCAGCGTGCGCGTGTAGTCGGAGCAGTAGTTCATCAGTCCTTCCGCACCTGCGTCCATCAGCAGCATATTACCGGCCTTCAAGATGCCGTTGTGCAGGTGGTTGTGCAGCGTTTCGCCATGTTGCGACAGAATCACGGGGAAAGAGATGCCGTTGCCGTACGACAGGGCAATGCCTTCTGCCAAGCCGGCCAGTTCGCGCTCGGACTCACCCTCCACGCAGCGACGCATCACGGCGGTGTGCATCTTCACACCAATCTCGCAGGCCTTGTCCATCTCATCGATTTCGCACTGCTCCTTCGCGGAACGAAGGTTCACGATGCCCATGATCAGGTCCAAAGAGGCGGCCTCGCGAATGTGGTTGACATCAACGCCGGTAAGGTTGGCCATCAGGATCTGGTTGTCGCCGCGATATTGCGGGGTGAAGTGCACCTTGCGACCCTGTGCCTGAGCCTGCTGGATGAACTCAGCGAGCTGCGCGAACGGACGGGTCTCCGTCACGCCAACCTTCTCGGCCAAAGAGGCAATCGTCGGTTGATCGCCCATCCAGATGATGTCGTCGATGGTGAAGTCGTTGCCGAAAATGATCGACTGGTGCGCATCGAAGTCGATGACGGCCGCGATGTCGGCGATGGAAAGTCCGAAGAAATAGAGGAAATCACTGTCCTGACGGAAGTTATAGGTATTGTCGGGATAGTTCATCGGGGCTTCATGGTTGCCCAAAAACACGGCGATACCGTTCTTGACAGCCGCCGTCAGTTTCTCTCTTCTGTTCTGATAAACCTGGGGTTCGAATAAGGGGTTCATATTATTTGACGTTTTTATTACTGTATTTCGAAAATGCGACGGCAAAGATACTATTTTTTGGCTATTGGCTGTTGGCTATTTGCAATTGGCATGCAAAAGCAAACTACCCTATTAAGAGGGCCAGGGGAATTGGCTAATAGCCAAAAGCTAATAGTTAATAGCCGATAATATATTCCAACGCCGCGTCCAATTGCGGTTTGAAATCGCCGTTGTGGTCTTTGCGGAGGACGATCTCGTCGGGGGTGTGGCCGATGCCCTCCCAGACTTTGCCGCTGATCTGCGCCTCGAAGGTGGAGGTATAGACGTAGTGTCCCACAGACAGATTCGAAGTTCCGAACGGACCGCCGTAGTTGAGGTCGATGCAGTTGGCAGGCTGCAGCGGTCCCGTGCCGCCGTGCGTGCGCTCGCCGATGGTATGCGCCGTGGGCAGCACCGCCTTGATGACCATCGGCTCGATTTCACCCATACTCACCGAATTGATATCGCAAAGCACAACGTATGGGATGTTTTCCGCCGTGATATCACGATGGTAGCGAGTAATCGGGCTCTGGCAATAAGAAGTCCACGGGGAATATTCGTAACGACCAGGGCCTTCTTTGTAACGCGTTTTGATAATCTCCGTTTTCTGGTTGAGATAACTGCCGACCAAGTAGTCAAGATCGTCCTGGTAGCCGCCTCGGTTGCAGCGGTTGTCGAGGATGATGCCGGCCAACTGCTCGCGGGGAGTCTCCATAATGGCCCGGAAGTAGTGGTCCAACAACCGCGCCCCATCGCCCCCTTGAAGCATCACCGGCGTGATACCCGCCGAAGACTGCCACAGGTAGGGAATCTTCCGACCGTCAGGCAAACGGAAAAGGATATAGTGGTATGTGATGGTCATCCCTAACTCGGGTGCATACGCCACGCACGACTCGTGCGTTTCGACAGTATATTGATTCTCAATGTTTTGCAGGAAAATTTGGATTCCCTGATTTTCTTCGCCAGCCGACTCGTAATAGTAGTCGCGGGTGGGGATCTCCAACGCGTACGGGGTGACACTCACCGCAGAGCTTTGATCACTGGGTGCCGGATGCAAATTCTTGACTCTGAATGTCAGATGATGGTCAACCAGACCGCCCACCAAGCCCGTATAGAGGGTCTGCAACTCATCCGTCGGCACGTAACCCTGTTGTTCGTACTTTTCATCAAGTTTTTGGAATGCAGGAAGATAACGTTCGTACATCGCATCCCAGTCGGTGGTATCGACATCCCAGAAAACATAACCCGTGCTGAGGACTCTCCAGAGGTAGTCGAACTGTTCGGTGTAGGTGCTGTAGGCTAATTTGCCGTTCTCGCCGATGTAGGGCATGTGGTCGGCCTCCTTGCGGCAGGAGGTGAATACCAGGACGAGTATTGCTACTATTGTGATGATTTTTTTCATGATATTTGATTCTTATCCATCAAAATTCGTGATTAATTGCCATTTGAAACATATTGCTCTACCAAGCTCTTGCCCCTATCGGGGCTGCTCAAGGAAAATGTCTTAAATCATTCGCCTGTTATCTGTTGCCTGTTGCCTGTTGCCTATTGCCTAGAAAACGTATGATGCGCCAAAGGTGACAGACAACGTGCTAAGGTAACGGGGGTCGCGGAGGTGCGGGGAGCTGCGGCGGTGGCTGACGAGGTCGTAGTAGTAGAGTGCGTCGAGGTTGAGGCCCCAATGCTCGGTGAAACGGTAGCTCAGGCCAAGACCTCCAACTAATCCGGCATTGAAACGGCGGTCCTCCTGCGTGAACAGACGCTTTTCGTCAAAGGGGTTGTAATACATGCAATAGTCTGTCATCCAGTAAGTTTTGCCCTTGATATGGTCTTGCAGCCAATAGCCGACATAGCCGCCGAGCATGGCATGGCCGCGGAAATGCTCGCCTCCGAAGGAGAAGTCGGCCAACACCGGAAGCATCAGGTAGAGGTTATGATGCTCGGTGTAGAGCGAATCGAGGTAGTCGAGGTGGCGGTCCATGCGGTGGGAGCGGCGCATCACGCTGAGGTCGGCGCGGAGGGCGAACCAGTCGGTGAAACCGTAACGGGCCTGTATGCCGACATCGTAACCGCTTAGCGGAGAATAGGTTTCATCAATTCGACCCGCGTTGGACCGCGTGATGGAGGTGTAATCCCACCCGCCTTTGATGCCTAACGACCACTGGGCGCTGGCGGTCAGGGCCAACATACACAAAAAGACAAACAGCCCCAAAACCTGAAAAACTTTTTTGCTCATATACGATTAATTAGATTATCTCACAAAATCGACAGCAAAAATATATTTTTTTGAGACTCCACGCCCTTCAAACAACGAAAAATATCAACCTCCTCCAAACACTCCATATTCTACACTCTTCATTCTACATTCTTCATTCTTCATTCTTAATTCTTCATTCTTAATTCTACATTAAAAAAGAGACCTATCTTCCGACAGGTCTCATCTTATATTTATGGTAAGAACAGACTATTTCGTCACGCGCTCCAGCCATTTCACCATGCCGAGCATGATGGCCATGGAAACGAAGCAGACCACGGCGAACACAGCCCAGCAGTATTTGATCGGCCAAGCATTGTACATCACAGGGCCAAGCCAGATCAGCAGGTTGCCGAGAGCGGTGGCACCAAGCCACAAACCCTGACACAAGCCTACCATGTGGCGCGGAGCCACCTTGGAGACGAACGACAGACCCAGCGGGGAGATGAACAGTTCAGCAACGGTCAGGAAGAAATAGGTGACAAGCAACACCCAAGGAGCGGCTTTGGCAAGACCAGCGGCGAGCATCTGTGCAGCATCCATAGCGCGGAACTCTGTACCTGACGGATAATTGTTCACGATGGAGATAATCATCAGGAAAAGATATGCACATCCAGCGATAGCCATACCGATGGCAATCTTGCGAGGCGTGGAGATGGGTTTTCCTCTGCGAGCCAGAGCCGCAAAAACGACCATGATGATAGGCGTGAGCACAATCACGAAGAACGGGTTCAAAGCTTGCCAAATCTCGGGAGCAATCTTTTCCGTTTGCACGAAGTCGCGGGCGAACACAGACAAAGACTGACCGTTCTGGTGGAAAGAGAACCAGAAGAAGACAGCAATACCCAATACTGCAAACAAAGCATACAAACGTTGTTTGATTTCCTTTGCCATGGCGAGTTTCTCCTCTGCGGTGTATTCCACCACTTCAGCTTGCTGTTTTTTGGCCGGCTGCGGCAGTTTGTACTTGTTGGTCAGGAAAATAACCAATGAAATGGCCATTGCCAAAACAGAAGCGATGAAGGAGAAGTGCACACCTTGGTTGAACACGGTGATATAGTCAGAGCAGAAAGCGGCAGTGTCAGTGAAATTGTAGCCGGGTTGCAGTACTGCGGCCATCGTTTCAGTGAACTTCTGGGTTGCTTGGCCATCAGCGAGGAACTGGTGGCAGAGACCGGACATGTCGGCGTTATAGATGAGGTGATGCGCCTTCAGCCACCATTCGCGGAGGAACGGGGCGATGAACGGGGCAAAGAAACCGCCGATGTTGATGAAAACGTAGAAAATCTGGAAACCGGAATCGCGACGATCCTTGGCTTCCGCGAGAGCCTCGGGGCCTTTCTTGGCAGCCTCGGCTTCAAACTCATCGTACAATTTGCCGACGATAGCCTGCAAGTTACCTTTGAACAAACCGTTACCGAAAGCGATGAACAACAACGCCATACAGGTGATGATGAGGATGGTCCACCAACCTGCGCCGCTGTCGAGGATAGCGCCCTCGGCGGTCTTGCTGAACAACGGGATAGCCATCACCACGTAGCCGATGGCCATGATGATCAAACCCCATTGGATGGTTTTGTTGTAGTTCTGGGTCTTGTCGGCGATGATACCGCCCACCAAGCTCAGCACGTAGATACCGAAGTAGAAGACGGAATAGATGACGCCAGCGGTGCCGTCGGGCAAGCCGAATTTGGAGACGAGGAAGAGTAGGAGCACGGCGTTCATGATGTAGTAACCAAAACGCTCGCCCATGTTGCTCAAAGCAGCGGCAATCAAGCCCTTAGGGTGATGCAGCTTGGCCTCACGCACATAGTAAATCAAAAACGGAATGATGACAATCGTTCCGATGATACAAATTAATAAAGCTGTATTCATACTGTTGAATTTAAAAGAATTGACAGATTACAGATGTTGGTTGATTTTCGCCACCAGCTCCTCTTTCTTGATCACGCCGACGTGACGGTCAACGAGCTCGCCGTTCTTGATGAAGACCAGCGTGGGGATGTTCATGATGCCGAACTGCATGGCGATGTCGCCGTTCTCGTCGGTGTCGCACTTGCCGATCACGGCTTTGCCTTCAAACTCGGCGGCGACCTCCTCCACGATGGGAGCGATGCTTCTGCACGGGCCGCACCAGGTTGCCCAGAAATCGATGACGACTAATTTGTCGCCCTTAATCAGGGTCTCAAAATTCTCATTGTTAATTGCTAATGCCATAGTATTACAGGTTTTAAAATATTAAGCCGCAAAGATACATTTTTTTTTGTTTGACAGCTAAAAGCCAAAAGCGAATAGCTAAAAGCCGGATGTGTGAAATTTTTGTATATTTGCCACCGCGAAATTTTATAGAAGATGAAACAGCTGAAAAGATTAACGACACTTTGTTTTTGCGCCGCCCTCTTGCTTGCCGGCTGCACCAAATTCGGCACCGCAGTATCCACTATCACCGACACGGACTACAAGAACAAACAGTTGACTGTCACCGCGTTGGTCACCGACAATGGCGGCTGCGATTACTATATGGAGCAGGGCTTTTGCTATAGCCTGTTCTGCCCGTTGTCACTCACGGACATCTACACCACACAAGTGAAAGTCAACGGCTATTCTGAAGTGGACACTTTCTCGGCAACTTTCACCCTGCCGATGGTGGATACCGCCTACTACGTGTGTGCCTACGTGAAGAACAGCGCAGGTCTCTCCTACAGTCCCGCTGTGAGAATTTCCACCGGGAACAGCCCGAGCGGTGAATAAGATTGTTTTTTGAACAAAATTAAGTATTAACCCAATAGTATAGAATATGAAGAAAATTCTTGCCATCAATCCAGGAGCCACCTCCACCAAAGTTGCCATCTTCGACGGCAGCGAGCAGATTTTCCTGAAAAATATCAAGCATTCTACGGAAGAGCTGTCGCAATTCGCCACGATTGCCGACCAGTATGAATTCCGCAAGAACATCATCACCTCCACTTTGGAGGCAGAAGGCATCAACCTGCACGACATTTCCATCGTGATGGGTCGCGGCGGCCTCGTAAAACCTCTTAAATCAGGTGTTTACAGAGTTAACGATTTGATGCTCGAACACCTTAAGATGGGCTACAGCGGCCAGCACGCCTGCAACCTCGGTGGCCTCATCGCCGACAGCATCGCCAAATACATCGGACTGGAATGCGCCTACATCGCCGACCCGGTGATGGTTGACGAGATGAACGAGATCGCCCGCATCTCCGGCCACCCCGATTTTGAACGGCAGTCCATCTTCCACGCCCTCAACCACAAGGCCATCGGCCGTATGTACGCAAAGGACAATGGCAAACGCTATGAGGATCTCAACCTCATCATCACCCACATGGGTGGCGGCGTGAGTGTCGGTGCACACGAGAAGGGCAAGGTCATCGACGTGAACCAGGCGCTGGACGGCGAGGGTCCGTTCTCCCCCGAACGTTCCGGAACACTGCCGATGAATCAGTTCTTAAAAGCTTGTTTCAGTGGCAAATACACTCAACAGGATATGCAAAAGATGCTCGTCGGCAAAGGCGGTTATGTGGGCTATTTCGGCAGCAACGACGCCTACGCCGTGGAGAAGGCAGCCATCGCCGGGGACCCGAAAGCGGATCTCCTTGAGGAAGCTTTCGCCTACCAAGTGGCCAAGCAGATTGGCGAGAACGCCTGTGTGCTGAAGGGCAAAGTCGATGCCATCATCCTCACCGGCGGTATTGCTTACGGCAAACCCGTTGTCAACCGCATCAAAAAATACGTGGAATGGATCGCCCCCGTGGCCGTCTATCCCGGCGAAGACGAAATGGCAGCTATGGCTTTGAATGCCAATATGATCCTGAACAAGGAAATCGAAATCCAGGAATACGTGTAATGCTCACGTTCGCGCTCTACAGCCGTCCCGGTGCCGGACCGCAGACCCTTATCGACTCGGTCGTCGCCCTTTTGCAAAAAAACTGTTGCAGGGTGATGGCGCACAATAATATTTCATGCCAAAACACTGAAATTCAGCGATTTGAGTCATATTTGGACCTGCAACATATTGGCAATGTGGACTTTATGATTTCCATTGGGGGTGACGGCTCGTTCATCGACGCCGCCAACTTAATCGGCGACCTCGGAATCCCCTTGGTGGGCATCAATACTGGGCGCGTTGGCTTTTTGTCAGCCATCAAAAAAGACAACTTTGAAGCTTGCATACGCATGCTTCTCAATCAACAATACACCTTGGAATCGCGCTCGCTGCTCCACATCGAGGGCAGCGAGCCCCTGTCCTTGGACACACACTTCGTAGTGAACGACGTGACCATCCGTGCCACCGACAGCGACTCCATCAACGCCATCTCCGTCTCAACCGGCGGACAGCACATCAACACTTATTGGGCCGACGGTCTGATTGTGGCCACCCCGACGGGCTCGACGGCCTACTCGATGAGCTGCGGCGGCCCCATCCTGCACCCGCAGACCGACGTGGTAGTGCTCACCCCTATCGCGTCCCACTCGCTCAGCGTCCGCCCATTAGTCATCCCGGCATCGCAAGAATTGGACATTACCGTGCAAGGGCGCGGCGGAAGATATTCCCTATGTGTTGACACGCAGCGAGTTATCCTTAACGACAACGTCAAACTGCACATCACCAAAGAGCAGTTCACCATCCGTACGGTGCTGTTCGACAACGCCAACTTCTACGCCACCATCCGCGAAAAACTGCTGTGGGGGTTGGACAAAAGGAACGATTAGCTGTTGGCTATTAGCTATTGGCTATTGGCTGTTGGCTGTTGGTCAAGTAAAATTCAGCAAATCGGAACGGGTGGCGCCCGTCAAAAGCCGACCGAAAGGATTGCCGATATTTCAACAATATTGTGTTTATTTTTTTATCGGAAAATAATCTTAAAAAAAGATTATTAATTTTAATTTTGTCAGATTGAAAGTAATTGTGCAAACTTGTATGAAATACGTCAAGCCGATAGTTCGTATTCTGCTGAGTATCACTTTGTTGGTGATATTTATTTTGGCATGTGTCTTCATGCCGAAACAGCGTTGTGAACGTATTTCTGCAGTGGTTCATACGCAAAACGAGAGTGTCACCGTGAGTCCCAAGGACGTGGAGCAGATCATATCATCGGCGGAGATCGAGGTGATCGGTAAGGCGGTGAAAGAGATTGATCTGGGCGAGATCACCAACCGGTTGAAAGCAAACCCGTACATCGCCAGCGTGAACTTCATCCATTTCGCCGGGAAAAAACTGGTAATCGACTACACCCTTAGAGAAATCGTGTTACACGTGTTCACGCCGAACGGAGACCATTATTTCGTTGACAACGACGGCAACACAGTGCCTTTCACCTCCAAGATGAAAGACTACCTGATGATTGTCAACGGAAACATCTCCAACACTTTCAAAATCGGGAAGAAAGCTTCCCACGCAATCCAGGACGCCCTAGAACTGACCAAAATCATCCAAGGGAACGACTTTTACCAAGCCATGTTCCGGCAAATATACATCAACGGTCAAAATGACATCGAACTGACCAGTGCTGTCGGTGGGCAGTCCATCCTTTTCGGCTCCACAGAGAACGCAGCAGAGAAACTCAAAAATCTCAAGACCGTGTATGAGAACGGACTATCCCACAAGGGCTACAACACATACGCCCAACTGGATGCCCGCTACAAAAACCGAATAATAGCAACAAGAAAATAAAACCGCGCGTATGGATAACAACTACTCATCAAACAGTTTTGCAAGCAACAAAATGGCCAGCGACATCGTGGTCGGTCTCGACATCGGCACGACGAAGGTGGCCACGATCGTCGGATACTTGAACAACCGGGGCAAAATCGAGATTCTCGGTCACGGGAAATCTGCATCCAAGGGTGTTGAATTCGGTCTCATCATGAACTTGCTCAAGGCCCAAGAAAGCATCAAGACCTCCGTGCAGCTGGCATCCAGTCACGCAAGGATTGACAGCATCAACAGCGTTTACGCAGGCATCGCCGCCCGTCACATCCGTACAGCAAACTGCAAACACTACATCTTCCGCTCAAACCATAACGCGCTGATCACACAGGAAGAACTTGATTCCATGAGACAGGACGTGGAACATATTGCCCTCCCGCCGGATCAAGAGATCATCACCATCATCCCGCAAAAATACATCATTGAGGATTCCGCGGACGGTGCCAGCCACGAATCACTCGATCCCGTGGGAGAGTTAGGCACAAAGATCACGGGTTACTATCAAATCATCACCGGCAACATCCAGGAGATCAAAAAGATAAACACTTGTATATCCAATGTCAACATCAAGACTGAAGACCTCATTCTGGAACCCATCGCATCCGGGCTTTCTTGTCTGACGGATGACGACAAGCGCCGCGGCGTGGTGTTGATTGACATCGGTGGCGGCACCACCGATATGGTCATTTTCCAAAACGGTCACCCCGTGTTCAGCAAAGTGATTCCTTTCGCAGGATCCGTGATCACCAAGGATATCGCCAACGTGTGCAACATTCCCGAAGACACTGCCGAAGAACTGAAAATCAACCACGGTAGCTGTATCCCCGAAAAAAGCAGTGCCAGCCGGGTAAGCACCATTCTTCGCCCTCACGGTCTTCCGCCGTTGAAAATCACGGACGAGCAGCTGGCAAAAATCATCTACAGCCGTGTCCACAACGACATCCTTGGATTCGTGAAGAAAGAGCTGGAAAATTCCGGTTGCATGAAAATGCTCCAGAACGGAGCTGGCCTCGTGCTCACTGGCGGTGGAGCCAAACTCCGCCATCTGGTGGAACTCTGCCAATACGATCTCGGTCTCAACACCCGCATCGGAATCCCCGGCATCGGCTTTGCCGACTCCCTCTCCAACGAACTGAAACAGCCTTTGTACTCCACAGCCCTCGGTCTTCTCAAATACGGCATTGAGGAGGAAACAAAAAACTTCCACATTGCCGATTATGTGGACGAAGTGCCCAACTCATTTGTCGAAAAAGATGATGAACCGAAAGTACCTACAACGCCGAGACCTCCTAAACAGTTGTTGGAAAAGCTCAAAAAAACCTTGTCCAACTTTTTTGAAACAATTTCATAACCACAGGCAAAACCACTAACCGAAAGTAATGACAAAAAATAATATGGAAGAATCAATCAATTTTACACCTGATTTCGGAGCGAAAGAAAATTCATCCTCCATCAAAGTGATAGGTGTTGGCGGCGGCGGCAGCAATGCCGTCCAACACATGTACGCTGAGGGCATCCAAGGCGTTGACTACTTGGTCTGCAACACAGACAGATGCCATCTCGAAGCCTGCAAAATCCAAGACAAACTGTTACTCGGCAACGGTCTCGGAGCTGGTGCCAATCCTGAAGTGGCGCGCAACTTCGCCACCGGATGCGAGGACAAAATCAAGGAATTCATCGGTGAGAACACGAAGATGCTTTTCATCGCCGCGGGTATGGGCAAAGGCACGGGCACGGGCGCTTCCCCAGTGGTCGCCAAAGTGGCCAAAGACATGGGCATCCTCACCGTTGGCGTAGTCACCGAACCCTTCAAGTTCGAGGGCAAGCGCATCAAAGCCGCCGCTGAATCCGGCATTGAGGAAATGTCCAAATACGTGGACTCCCTCATCATCGTCAACAACCAAAACCTGATGAAATACTACAACTCCCTGCCCATTAACGAGGCTTACGGGGAGGTTGACGATATTCTCAAAAACGCCGTGAAATGCGTGGCCGAAATCATCACCGTCACCCACGGACAAAACGTCGACTTCAATGACGTTAAATCCATCATGGAACACAGCGGCAAGGCCCTCCTCGGCATCGCCACCGCACAAGGCGAGGACCGCATCCAGAAAGTGCTCGACGACGTGCTCAACTGCCCGCTGCTCGAGAATGCCGACATCAGCGACGCCAAGAACTTCCTGTTCTTCGTCACCTACGGTCCCACCAAGCAAATCACCATGGGCGAACTTGAGATTCTGCAAGACCGTTTCGATGACATGCAGGCCGATAACGTGCACGTTATCTGGGGACACGGTGTGGACGAGACCCTCGGTGACAACGTCAAGCTCTCCCTCGTGGTCACCAACTTCAACTCCAATAACCACGAGGAGCCTAGTGTCGTAATCAACACCACAGGCGAAAATATCGTGTCTGTGGTGGAAGACTCACCGGAAAGCACTATTTCCGACACCCAAATCGAACAAATCCAGAACAGCCAGCCCTCCCAACAGGAGATGAAACTGCAAAATAAGGACATAGCAGTTGAAATGATATCTGAGCCGGTCCCCCTTTTCGACAATCTGGGCTTTCCCCAACCAAGCAACGATTCATTCTCTCCTATAGATTACAACGATGAAAGCGTTTTTTCCACTATCGTTAACACACCGACCATCAACCGCACTGAACTGTTTACGTCATCACAAAACCGGGCACAGGTCACCGTGGAAGAGGCCAACAACGCTGTCCTCTATGAGTTAAAGGACGATGTGGATGATGTGTTTCACGGATTCGCTGACTAAGCATTAAGTTCCCGCCGCAGGGCATGTTCCCAGCGGGAATAAGCTTCCAAACATTGGTCGTGGTGGTTCCTAACCGGAGCCACCACTTCTATTTTATGCAAAGCGCTGAAGGCCTCATCTGTATGCGCGTAAAAACCGCTTCCCAACGCAGCGCCAGTTGCCGCTCCCCGGGCACCATCAGTGTCGTACAACTCGATTTCCACATCAGCGATCGTGGCCAACGTAGTACGGAAAACTGGACTCAGGAACAAATTGGCACGCCCCGCACGAATCACTTTCGTATTCATCCCTGTCGCTTGCATAACAGCCATCCCGTACTTAAACGAGAACGCGACACCCTCTTGTGCAGCTCGAGCCAAATTGCTGGCATTATGAGTGTTGAAATTAACACCGTGAATTGATGCCCCCACCTGACGATTTTCCAAAATGCGTTCTGCCCCGTTTCCAAAAGGCAGAACTATCACCCCATCGGAACCCACAGGAGCCTGCGCAGCCAGGTCGTTAAATTGGTCATAAGAATGATTCGAGGCTACCATCCGCTTCATCCAAGCATTGAGAATGCCTACACCATTGGTGCAGTGCATCACCCCGATACGCGGTTTCCCGGCAGTATAGTTCACATGCGAAAACATATTGATACGCGAAAGAGGATCCGTATTCACACACTCACTGATGCCATACACCACCCCGGAAGTGCCCGCCGTGGCCGCCACCTCACCGGGATTCAGCACATTGAGGGAAAAAGCGTTGTTTGGCTGGTCTCCAGCTCGATAACAGACCGGCGTACCTTCACACAGCCCCAATTCAACAGCCGCGGATGCCGTAATCCTTCCTTGTTCACCAAATGTGGAAACTTGTTCAGCCACCATTTCCGAAGGAACTCCGAAATAGGTCAACAACTTGTCACACAACTTGTTATCAACAAAATCCCAACTCATTCCCTCGGAAAGACCCGGCACAGTGGTTCTCACCTCGCCAGTCATACGCATAGCCAAATAATCACCAGGCAACATATATTTATATATACGGCAGAAAATTTCGGGCTCGTTCTCCCGCACCCAAGCAAGTTTCGCGACCGTGAAATTGCCGGGTGAATTGAGCAGATGAGAAAGGCAAAAGTCGTGTCCAAGGGCATTGAAAGCATTATCCCCATAGGGTACCGCACGACTATCACACCAAATAATAGATGGACGAAGAACGTGCAAGTCCTTGTTAACCAGCACCAATCCATGCATTTGATACGTAATGCCTATGGCTTTTACATCTTCGGCTTGGACATGTCCTGACACCATTGCCTGCCGCAATGCCGTTTTCATGTAAGACCACCAATCATCGGGATTCTGCTCTGCCCATCCGCTACGGACGGAAAGAATCGGTGCCTCAGTTGCCGGGGCAAAACTTTTAGCGATTATCTGTCCACTTTCGCCGTCCAAAACGCAAACTTTCACGGACGAGCTGCCTAAATCAATGCCTAAGAAACAATCCATATAGCGAATCTAAATATCTGTCGGCAAAGATACGATTTTTTGAGGTCGGGGGCTACGGTTATAGCTAATCGCTGGCTGGCAAAGAGGCGCAAATCAGTACACCAACCGGATATTGTCGCACCAAACCACGTTGCCGGGACAGCCTGTGAATGGTTCCTGGCAACCTGCGGAGATTTGCAGAATGATATGTGTGGGTGTCGCATCCGCCTTGAAGCCAACTTCTTGCACGGGCACCATCTTTCCTTTCGAATTGCGAGCCATGAAACGGTCCTTGGCTAATTTCTCCCAAGACTTGAAATCTGGGGAATGGGTGATGTCGCCATAGCGTATGGGCAGACGGTGATTGTTCTCCCAGTTGGGGATGCTTTTGGTGATGCGTTCCGTCGCCGTTCCCACCCGATAAGCGAAAATATTGCCGTTGGCATCCTCCCAACGATGCTGTAGAAACAGGACGATTTCACCAGAGTCTTGCCCTTGGACAGTAGTCACTTTTGTGGAGCCTGTGGCATGGACCATCGGTTTTCCCTGTTGGATAACGGCTTTGTAATCAAGTAAAAGCGCAACTGGGCGCTTCGTGAAAGGCACACCCATATCGATGGCTTTCATCGGCACTTTGATGCCTTCCAATGTCACCGGATCAAGAAGCCGCCCCATAAACAAGCTTCCGGTAGCAAGGGCTTTGAGATCAATGCCAACGGCCTTGACTGTCTGCAGGGAAGTTTCCAATTTGCAGCAATAGCCGTTGCCCCGACGCTCCGGAGTGACTGACACGGCAGCCTTCTCCACTCCGCAAACTCTGGCATAAGCATTACTCGTCGCCCACGGGGAACCGTTCTTTCCATAAGGGTAGGGCTTGTTCTGGCGGATGGTGTCCGTCTTAGCGATGACATACAAAGCACGTGTTTTGCCGCCTAGCAAAATCGACTCCTTTATGTAGCGCACTGTCCAGGAATCCATTTTTCCATAAGGCAAATACTCTACTTTTTCCTGCGCAAGGAGAGAAAAAGAGAGTAGAGAAAACACCAGCATCAGCTTGATTTTCATTCCGTAAGTATCTATGACAAAGCGTATTTTCATAAAAAAGCCATACAAAAAAAAGAAATTGCAAAAATACATCCTTTTGTGAGATGGCAATGTCCTTAAAACGACAAAAATTGTTCCATTGTTACCTATTTTCATTCGACCAATACTCGGCACAACATTTTTTTTTGCCCCGGCAGCCAACAACATAAAAAAATATTATTTTTGCATTGGTTTTAGTTTTGGTAAATTAAGGGGAGAAAAAAGCCGATGCGAAGTGTGGAAGTAGTTAATTATTAAAAATATAGGAGGTTTATTATGTTAAAAAACAGAAGTTTGATCGACCCGAACGATTTCACGCGCGAGGAATTCCGCGAAATTTTCGATTTGGGTCACCAGATCATCGCCGATCCGGCGAAGTACAGCAAGAGTTGCGAAGGCAAGATCCTGGCAACTCTTTTTTATGAGCCGAGCACCCGTACGCGCCTAAGTTTCGAGACGGCCATGCTGCGTTTGGGCGGCCAGGTCATCGGTTTCTCCGAAGCCGCGTCCTCGTCCACCGCGAAGGGTGAGAGCATCGCTGACACACTCCGCACCGTGGAATGCTACGCCGACATCGCGGCGATGCGTCATCCCAAGGAGGGCGCCCCGCGTCTGGCCAGCCACTACATCCACATGCCGTTGATCAACGCCGGCGACGGCGGCCACCAGCACCCCACACAAACCCTCACCGACATCCTCACCATCGAACGGCTTCGTGGAAGTGTGGAAAACAAAACCTACGGTTTCTGCGGTGATCTCAAGTTCGGCCGCACCGTGCACTCCCTCGTCAAGTTCCTCAGCAACTACGAGGGTGTCCGCTTCATCTTCATCTCCCCCGAGGAACTGCGCGTGCCGGAATACATCCGCGAGGAAGTAGTCCGCAAAAAAGGCATCCCCTTCGAAGAGGTTGATCAAATGGAGCCCTATATGAACCAACTCGACTTCCTCTACATGACCCGTGTCCAACGCGAACGCTTCTTTAACGAAGAGGACTACATCCGCCTGAAAGACCGCTTCATCCTCGACAAGGAGAAGATGTCCTACGCCCGTCCCGACACCTACATCCTGCACCCGCTGCCGCGCGTCAACGAAATCAGCACCGAAGTCGATGACGATCCCAGAGCGCAATACTTCCAACAAGCCAAAAACGGCATGTATGTGCGTATGGCGTTGATCTTGAAACTTTTAGGCATTTATTAAGTTTTCAGTGATCAGTGATCAGTGAATTGTGTGTTTGTTGGAATGGAATATAGTCAATGGTCACTGGTTTAAGTTTAAGTCTAAGTTTAAGTTTAAGTCTAAGTCAAAAGAAAAAATCATCATGTTAGAAATCACCAGTATAGAAAAAGGTATTGTCATCGACCACATTACCGCCGGCTACGGCATCCAAGTGTTCAATTATCTGAACCTTGACAAGGCCGATTATAATGTCGCGCTCATCTGCAACGCCTACAGCGAAAAGATGGGAAAGAAAGACATCATCAAAATCAACAATGTCATCGACATCAACTACGACTTCCTCGGTTTGATCGACCCGAACGCCACGGTGAACATCATCGAGGAGGGGAAGACCATCAAGAAAGTGAAACTGGAAGTGCCCGACCGCGTGGAAAATATCATCCGTTGCAAAAACCCGCGCTGCGTCACCTCCGTGGAGCACTACTTCCCGCATGTATTCCACCTCGTTGACAAGGAGAAACGCTCCTACCGCTGTGAGTACTGCGACGATATCGTGGTGCCGTACCCGGTGAAATAGGGACGTATCATCTTCCGACTCATATTGATTTTCCCGCAGAACTCGCAAATTTGCGCAGAATACACCCTCGTAAATATGCAGGTTCTGCGGGAAATACATCTTGAGAAAAAATATTTCTCGCACCCTGCTTGGCGTATCAAAAAAAAGTGTATTTTTGCCGCTCAAAATCAAGGTCTCGTGGCCGAGTGGTTAGGTACCGGTCTGCAAAACCGTTGACTCCAGTTCGAATCTGGACGAGACCTCAAAAATGTGGAGATGATATTAATCGTCTCCACATTTTTTATGTATTTTTGCCGCCGTTATGAAACCGCAAAAACTGTTCTATATCTTGTTGGCACTTTGGGTGTTAGTGGACCTGTTTCAGGCCATCGTCACCCCCCTGCACGCCGACGAGGCATACTACGCCCTCTACGGCAAGTTTCTTGACTGGGGCTACTACGACCACCCGCCCATGGTGGCCCTGATGACCTTCTTGAGCAGTCTCCTCTTCAAAGGCTACCTCTCCATCCGGTTTCTGACCGTCCTGCTACATGGTGCAACAGTCTTGCTATTAGGCATTTCCATTGAAGAAAAACTCACCACCAACCGCGCTGTCGTCACCTTTTTCGCGATTGCTGCTTCCATCCCGATATTCATCATCTACGGCTTTATCACTAGCCCGGACGCCCCGATGCTCTTCTTCACCGCACTGTTCTTCCTGCTATATAAAAAATATGTCAAAAGGCCGAGTTGGAAGCTCGCTATCTTCCTCGCCATCACCATAGCGGCCATGCTTTACAGCAAATACATGGCAGTTTTGGTGGTGTCTTTCGTGCTCCTTTCCAACCTGCGTCTGCTGAAAGACCCGAAGATTCTCGTTGCGGGCTTCCTGGCGCTCGTTCTGTTCTTACCCCATATCTTGTGGCAGATCCACCACGGTTTTCCGAGTTTTCAATACCATCTGATAGAACGGAACACGACATTCAAAATCCAATACATGCTGGAATATCTGCCGCTCCAGCTTATGGTCTGCAACCCGATATGCTTGATCCTTGCGATTTGGTTTTGTTGGAAAAACCGCCACACGCGCGATAAGTTTTTGCGCGCATGCGGTTTCACCGTTATCGGATTCCTCGTTTTCTTCTGGGTGATGACCGGCAAAGGGCACGCCGAACCGCATTGGACCATGGCCGCGACAGTCCCCATGATTCTCCTCCTTTTCACTGAACTTTGCAACGAACGATGGGTCAAATGGGTGAATTTCGCCCTTATTCCCATCTCCGTCCTCTTCCTTGTTTCACGTCCATTCATCCCGCTTCTCGGAGATGAGAAGTACGATATTTTGGAGGGATGTTCGTTTTTCTATGACCAAATTACTCCCGGCGACAACACTCCAGTGCTGTTCGCAAGTTCGTTTCAGATCCCCTCTGTGTATTGGTTCCACACCGGCCATGAGACAACCGCGCTGAGCTCGGTTTACAATCGCCGCACACAGTTCGACATCTGGCAGTTCGACAGAAAATACCAAGGCAAACCGGTATATGTGCTTGAACCCGCAAATTATAAAATACCCTATCCAGAAGAAAAAACCAAGATTATTTACAACTGCAGCAACAAAGAATATAACTTATTGAAAATAAACAATTTCCAGGGAGCAAACAGAATTGACGTGGAAGTTGACGAATACCATTTGCAAAACGATTCGCTGAATCTGAAACTGACTTTGCACAACACCTACGATCAACCGTTCATTTTCGCGCATCCCGAACTGCCCGTTACGTTACATGTTGTTTACAAGCTTGAAAACGAATCCTATGCCATCACCTGCCCCATACCCGACAACATCGTGATTCCCGCTGGCGGAAGTGTGAAAATTGCGACCAAAGTGCCGTACATTCCCGACGCTCCTTTAGTCATCTGCGTGGACAACCTCGTATGCCGGTCGGCGAACAGCAAGCCTCTAAAGATCAAAGAACCCAGATAGATGTTAGACAAAACATTGATACTCAAATTTTTGAAGTTCTGCGTGGTCGGCTTTTCGGGCATGGTGGTCGATTTCGGCGTCACATGGCTCTGCAAAGAGAAATTCGGCTGGAACAAGTACATCTCCAACTCCCTCGGATTCATCCTCGCCGCCACCAACAACTACCTTTGGAATCGGCTTTGGACCTTCCAAAGCACCAACACGAACATTCCCATTGAATACGGTAAATTCTTTTTAATCTCTGTTATTGGACTTATAATCAATAATTTAACAATCTATCTATTACACGGAAAATTGAAATGGAACTTCTACCTCGCCAAAATATTCGCCATCGGCGTCGTCACCATTTGGAATTTCACGATGAACTATTTCTTCACCTTCTAACCCTCTAACCTTCTAACCCTCAACAACCAATAACCATTCATAAATGACTGAACTTTTCCACTCTTCCGCATTCGACTGGGACAAAAGCCTGTTCCAGCTCATCAACAGCCATAACTCGCCTTTCTGGGACAAAGTGATGTGGGTAATTACCAGCGCACAATTCGGGATTGTTTTCTTTCTGATTCTGTCTGCATTGGTCGTCTGGTTTTACCGGAAACAATCATGGAAAATTTTGCTCACCATTGCCGTGGTAACCTTGCTGGCTGACACGATAGGTGCCCGTGTCCTCAAGCCCACGGTAAAACGGTTACGCCCTTCGCACGACTTTGAATATCATGGCGATCATCAGGTGCATCTGCTTCAGAAAAAAGACGGAACTTACTACTACGGAGGCCGTTACAGCTGTCCGTCGAACCACGCCATCAACTATCTGACCTCTTCGCTGCTTTTCTTCTACTTTCTTGGGACGAAAGTCAGAAGGCGCTGGCTGTTAGCGCTTTTCGTCTTCGGAGTCACCCTGCTGACCTGCTACAGTCGCATTTATGTGGGTGTACATTACCCGTTCGATATCTTCTGCGGATGGTTGGTCGCGTTGTTTTTGACAGGACTGGCAATAATAATCTTACGGTCCTTGGCGGCACGCAAACCAAAAACCGTCTCGCGTACCTCATCGGTCTCAAAAGAGTGATTCACAGCCCCTTCCGGATAAACATACAACCGCAGTCCCGATTTCTTTCCTGTAATATATGGGACCAGTACCCCATTGTCGGCCTTTTTCAAATAATTCAGCAGACTGACAATTCTTCGGGAAGATAAATGCTTGTTATATTCGCTGTTATGCAACGGACTGGCAAATCCACTGATGACCAAATCCACAGTGTCGCCGTTCGCCATCGCTTCTGTAAGATACTGTTGCAGAAGCTGTAAACGTGCATAGCCTGTTTGCACGGAGTCGCACATGAACCCCGCCACTGCGTACATGGCCCGGCGCTGCTCTTCACCTGACAATCCTTCGCCAGACTTGTGGATATATTCCTGAATATCACCGATATAGGTGTTATATAATTCCAAATAGTCTTTGGCGGTAGTGTCGGAAACAGACTTCGGGTCGGGACAGTCGTTTTGGAAATAGAGCGTGATCGGCAGCACAGAGGCGATTTTTTCATGAACGGTAGGGAGCGTTTCGGCGACAATAGTCTCTTTCTCAGGAAGTTTCCAATCCACATAGAAAATATCGTTACAACAAGTGTCATCGCTCACCACATCGCGATACGGACGGTTAGAAGAGAAAAAACCGGTTGTATTATCCTGATTTACAACAAAATAAAAATCATTATAGACAGAATTAAACGGTTTGTCAAGGTGTTGTACAGGCCGCCATCCTCCCAAAGCGCCCTCACTGCAAAAAATATCGAAGTCGCCCATGCTGTGATGTTCGTCAGAACTGAAATAGAGCATATTATGGGTTTTGTCGTAAAACGGGGTAACCTCATCACCTTCTGTATTTATGATTGGCCCGAGGTTGACCGGTTCCTGAAAATGTCCGTTTTTGAAAATAGAATACCAAATATCGGTCTTCCCGTACCCGCCAGGGCGGTCAGACACAAAGTAAAGTATCTCATAATCAGATGTTTGCACCAGCCATGGTTGCATCGTGGAACTGTTGTTTTCATTGACAACCGAAGGCAACCGTTTGGGCTTTTGCCAACCTTTTCCACCTTTTTCCGTATGCCACAGGTCGCAGTGCAAATCGCCCTCCCCTACCCGCACACAACGCGTCAAAATCATCCGCTGCCCATCCTCACTCAGACAGAAATTGCTGTTGAAATACTTGGGATGATTAACGCTCGACGGCAGCGGTTTTGCGGGCGTGAACCTCCTTTCCGGCATCGCTTTGGATTCGTAAATATAACAGTACCAGTTGGTTTCAAAGAAATGTTCAAGATCTTCAGCTGCATCGTTGCGCAGAGAAGTGAACAAAAAAGTGGAATCCGGCAACAACCGACAAGCATACTCCGAAAAATGTGAATTTATGGCTGAAGGCAAGGGTTTTATCGTCACGATAATAGAATCCGTTGTGGGCAGAACAGATGCATCGCCGCTCTGAGCCCCAGCAGAATTCCACAAGGACAGCACCATAACGGCAACACATAAATTCCTTATTATAAACGATTTGCTCTTCATTTTCTCTTTGAATTTGCTAACCCTCCGACCTGCCCTACCGAACTCTTGCCCCTACCGGGGCCGCTCAAGGAATAACCCTTAACCATTAACCCTTAAACACTAACCCTTAACCCTTAACCCTTAACCATTAACCTTTAACCATTAACCTTTAACCTTTAACCATTAACCATTACATAATGTCATACGGACACGGTTCCTTCCCAATCCTCGTAATAGTCCTCTTCTTGAAAATGTAAGACACGGCGATTTCCAGACCGCCGCGCCCGTGCGTAGCCACCACAAACGGCGACACATTGACATCGTATGCGATGGAGAAGCGGAGATTCTGCCAACTCACAAATCCATTGAAAATCAGCGCATCATTCCATCGGTAAAGGAGTCCGCCGCCTAACGTATAAAGCGTGGTATAGCTGTTTTTCTTGTTGAAATATTCCACATTACATCCGAACAAATACTCGCTGAGCGAACGTTGCCAGGAAGCGTAAAACATTGGAGACAAAGAGATTTCGCGACTAAGAGCAATCTGCGAATAGAAATGGGCGGTGTACTTCACGGGCAGCCGCGCATTGCTCTCCCCGAAGCCATAGAATGGTCGGTTGATATGCGAGGCACTGACTGCAGCCCGCAAGAGCACCGTCTTGGTGGGCAAAAAGCTCCAAAACGCTCCCGCGCCGAAATCCGCGTACAGTCGTTGGATTGTCTCAAAATTCTCACCACTAGGAAGATAGGGATAGAAAACACCATCCACGAACTGCATATCCCATGTACTGGGATCCACATCAAAATGGTTATTGATGATGCCCCCGTATAGTCCCAGTCCGAGTTTGTGACGGCTGTGGCGGCCAATGTTTTTGATGTACGACATTGACAACACCGCCTGCACGGAACGATAATTCACATCGCCGGCCTTGTCGCCGTTGAACGTGAGCCCGAGGCCCAACAATTCCTGCCGTCGATGGTTCTTATAGACCGCGCCATCGACCTCTGCGCCCATCGTCATAAACGGCTTGGAAACCGCCAGCCATTGTGAGCGCATAATGACAGAACCACGCACCACGCCATCGAAAGCTGCCGTCAATGCGGGATTCACACCTGTCGGGTTAGCATAAAATTGGGAAAAGTGATAATCTTGGGCGAAAGTTATCTTAAAAAAAAAAGTCAGTGCTGCCAGCAACAGCATCACATAGCGGTATTTCTCGTTCCAACAGCTTCTCAGATAGCGTCTCAGTTCGTTTTCGCGAGGATTGTTCTGCGGTTCGTAGAGTTTCGTACCCGCAATCTGCTCGGGCAGGAACTCCTGATTCACGAAATTGTGTTCGTAATCGTGAGCGTATTGGTAGCCCTTGTGGTAGCCGAGTTCCTTCATCAGCTTGGTCGGGGCGTTGCGGATGTGCATCGGCACGGAGAGGTCGCCGGTCTGCTTGACAAGCCCGTAGGCATTCTCAATGGCCATGTAGGAGGCGTTGCTCTTGGGCGAAGAGGCCAGATACACAGCTGTTTGCGACAGCACGATGCGCGCTTCCGGCATCCCGATGACGTTCACTGCCTGAAAGCAGTTGTTGGCTAGCAACAGCGCATTGGGGTTGGCGTTGCCGATGTCTTCGGATGCGAGGATGACCATGCGTCGGGCGATGAAGAGCGGGTCCTCTCCGGCCACCAGCATCCGAGCCATCCAATAGACCGCGGCGTTGGGGTCGCTGCCGCGCAACGACTTGATGAACGCGGAAATGATGTCGTAGTGTTGTTCACCCTTCTTGTCGTAAAGCGCCAAATTCTGCTGAATGACATGGATGATTTGCTCGCGGGTGAGCGTAATGACGCCATCCACAGGCGGGGTCATCCAAGACACTAATTCAATAGCATTCAGTAGTTTACGGGCATCTCCACCGGAAATGCGCATCAGGGCTTCCGTGTTCTCCAATTTGATTTTGCAGTTCATCTGCCCTTCCAAATAACCGATAGCGGTTTGCAGCAGCTGCTCAAGATTATCTTTGGAAAGTTCTTTCAAAACATAAACCTGACAGCGGGAGAGCAACGGGGAGATGACTTCGAAAGAGGGGTTCTCCGTGGTGGCGCCGATGAGGGTGACCACGCCCTGCTCCACCGCGCCGAGCAGCGAGTCCTGCTGCGACTTGGAGAAGCGGTGGATTTCGTCGATGAAGAGGATGCAGCGTTTTTCGGACTTCTTGGCCTTGTCGATGACTTCGCGAATGTCCTTCACGCCGCTGCTGATGGCGCTGAGTGTGAAAAACTCCGCGTCGATGGATTGCGCAATCAACAGTGCGAGAGTCGTTTTGCCCACGCCCGGCGGTCCCCAGAAGATCATCGATTGGATGTTGCCGCTCTCGATGGCCGTGCGCAACACCGCCCCCTCACCCATCAGGTGCTCCTGACCGATGTAGCCCTCAATAGAGTGCGGGCGAAGGATCTCTGCTAACGGCTGTTTCTGCATGACACGGAATTTGACCGCGCAAAGATAGACAAAATACGGATATGTGGGGAGAAATGTTTTTCCCGTCGTAGAGACGTGCCATGGCGCGTCTCTACAGATAGGGCGTATGCGATACTGCGTATGCGATACGCCACTACAGCAATTTCCCCGTCAAATACTCGAAATCCTGCAACGACAACTGTTCGGCGCGTTTCGTGAACAGCGGCTCAGTTTCCACGAATGTCTTGTCAAAAGGCAACGACTGCAGGGCGTTGCGGAGGGTCTTGCGGCGATAGTTGAAGGCCGTTTTCACCACCGTGCGGAAGGTCTTCTCGTCGCAGTTCAGCTTCTTGTCGAAGTTGCGGGTGAGGCGTATGACGGCCGACTTCACCTGCGGCGGCGGCGTGAACTCATGCTCTTGCACTGTAAACAAGTATTCAGCATCGTAATAGGCTTGTAACAAGACGCTTAGGATGCCATATTGCTTGTTGCCCGCGTGCGCGCACACCCGCTCGGCCACCTCCTTCTGGAACATGCCCACGACCTCCACCACGGTCTCCTTCTCGTCCAACACCTTGAACAGAATCTGCGAGGAGATGTTGTAAGGAAAATTGCCGACAATCACTTTCGGGCCGTCATAAAACGAGGCCAGCGGATACTGCAGGAAGTCTCCGTGAATCAGGTTGTTACCTAATTCCGGATAGTGAACCTGCAGATACTCAACGGATTCCTCGTCCAGCTCGATGACGGCGAACTGCGGGAACTCGCGCTGCAGAAGATATTGCGTGAGCACGCCCATGCCGGGACCGATTTCCAGCACGTGCGCGTCAGGCGTGCGGATGGCGTCGGCGATGTCCTGCGCGATCGCTTGGTTGTTCAGAAAATGTTGTCCTAAACGTTTTTTTGCTCGTACCATTTTCAATTCTCAATGCACAATGCATAACAAAATAGACGGCGAAAATACATTTTTTTTGTAACCATTTTGTATTTTTGCATCTACATTTTAGAACGGCAAGAATAGATGAAGAAAGCTGAATTCTGGGCAAAGGAGTACCGACGCAACATCGGCAAGATGGTGGGCGTATGCTATCGCTATATCGGCGACTGGCAGGTGGCGGAGGATTTGGCGCAGGACGCTTTCTTGAAGGCGATGGAAAAGGGCAGTTCGTATCACGCGTGGGGCAGTTTCGAGGGGTGGCTAAAGAAGATAGCCGTCAACGAGTCGCTGATGTACCTGCGCGACCGCCCCGAAATGGTGGCGGCGGACGACAATCTTCCCGACATAATTGTGGAGGAGATAGAGGAAAAAACGATGGATGGGTTCGAGTTCACGCGGGAGGATTTCGAGGAGGTGATTCAGAAACTGGGTGTCAAGCAGCGCACGGTCTTCAACCTCTATGCGGTAGAACACTGGTCGCACAAACAGATTGCCAAAAAACTGGACATCTCCATCGCCAACTCCAAAGTGCTGCTCTCCCGCGCAAGGGCGGAATTACAAGGGATGCTGACGGCGATGAGAATCAAGAAATTAAGAAACTAAAAAATTTATATTATGGCAACATTATTCCTTAAGCAGTCCATTCCCCATCTTTTAGAAGGGGTGCCCGAAGGACGGGGTAGTTCAAGGGGCAAGAGCTCGACAGGGCAAGTAACCACACCCAAGCGCAGCGCAGTTTGGGGCGTAGCCATCCTCCTGGTGGCTGTCGCTTTCCTGATGACCGCATGCACGAAACCCGAAAAGAAAGCACTTGACGGTACCTGGCGGTGGACCGCTACTACGGGAAGCATCGCCGGCGTGTGGTTCACTCCCGAGAGCGAAGGTTTCGAGGCCGAACTCGTCTTCAACGGCAGCAGTTTCACCCTACTTAAAGATGGCGAGAAGGTTGTCTCCGGAACCTATCACATTGATTATGACGTGGATGAAACGTTATACACCAACAAGGGAGACCAGGACGAACCTTTCTATTCCTGGTTCAACATACGCTTCCGACTTACCGAGTCGCAACATAAAAAAATCGCAGATGCCTTCAACGGGAAGATTTCGTTGGCCACGCCGCACAAGTTTCTCGCCACCCTCGGTTACAGCGAGGCAGAGGGGCAAGTGTTTTCGATGTGCGAAGACGGAATGTATGATGGTTTCTGCTATACTTTTCTAAAGAAATGAGAAGTTAAGAAGTTGGATATGAGACCTCGGTGCAGAACGTCAGGTCTGCAAGACTCGGTAGGGAAGGACGATGTCGATAGAGATTCGCACGCCGCAGGTGTGCGGGTAACAAGAAAAAAATGATGGTAAATTCCAAATAATACAGATATGAAATTGACGATACAATTCACAGCAATTATCTTGCTAACGGTGCTGGCCACCGCTTGCGATCCAGGCTACAACGAGGATATGCTCATCCGTAACGCCTCTTCGCACAGCGTGACCGTCATCCCCGCCCCATATAGCTGGTACGATAGTGGAACGGACTCCACCCATACCTGGACAAACGAAAGTTACACGCTTGTCCCGGGGCAGGAAGTGGTGATACAACACTCCGGCGGTGTCGGTGCTGCCAGTTTTGAAGAAGGGGTACAGGCATTTCTCCAATATTACAGTAACAGCGTGACTTTTCGCTTCGATGGGGAACTTGGGCCGCAAGTAATGTATTATGCTGGGGACACAACAGGCATCAGTCCCTATAATTTCAGTTCCACCCTCTATCAATATGAGGAGACACGCCACTACGGCCGCTGGTTCAACGGTCATCCATCCTATGGGAAACTCACTTTTACCATCACGGACGAGCATTACCAAGCGACGGAAGAAAGTAACTACTTGGAAGTTAAAAATTAGGAGTTTGAAATTAAGAGTTCAAAGTTAAAGAGACAATCAATATGATGAAAAAGATCAGTATCACCCTTAGTTTAATATCTGTCATAGGCTTGGCTGGCCTATGGCTGCTGCTGGCCTGTGAAAGACCGGTCATTCACACGGATGTGCAGGTATCGGATTCTGAACTCTCATCCTGCCATGCTGGTGAGAAGGACGGCGAAAGCGATCCTGTCTTCTCCTATTCTCACGGCGTCTTGCACGTCACCCACGAAATGTTGCTCAACTGTGCAGCTTCCAACGTGGATGTGAATGCACAGATAGCAGGAAACGACATCGTCATCAACTATAGCGTGGATGACAACATCTCTGCGGACTGTTTGTGTTCCAAGACATTGGAATATACACTTCACAACATTCGCAGTGGCACCTACACGATCACTATCAACATTGACGGTACCTTCTGGTATCAGAACACCCTCACATTCTAACGGCCAACAGCCAAAAAAATCGTAATATAGTGACAATTCAACAAAACCCAACCATCCCTCATTTCCATTCATGACACGACATAAGAATCATATGAGCAGTGCTAAAGATTTGGACCGATTGTTTGAGCGGGGCGTCTCCGAGGTCTCCCGCATGCCGCAGGCCCCGATGACAGACGCCCAGGTTGCCGCTGCCGCAGCCGCTTCCAAAACCGGCGCGGGCATCTGGCTGCTGTCGCACGCCAAGGAGATCCTGATAGGGACCGTCTCATTCGCCGTGGGCGTGGGCGGAACCCTGCTGGTCACGCACGCACTGCAAGACGAGACGCCCTCAAAGCTTCCCGCCGAACAAACCGCCTTGGTGACGGCTGACTCCTTATCGGAAGAGCCCTTCACAGACAGTACTGTCCTTTATACAGAAGAATCCTCTGAGCAGGCTGTTGTTGAGCCGGGGAGCCAAACATCAACCGCTTCAAATAGTTCCAAGGTTTCTTCTCAAAAGGAGGAAACCGTCAAAACGACAACTCCCAAAACCACAGCGACATCCACAACATCCGAGCCCGTCATCATCAAGAAGACTGTCGTCCAGCGCGACACCGTGCGAATCAACGAAACTGTCGTTGTCAAAGATACCGTGTATATTGAAAATTGAGAATTATGAAAGATCTGTTCATGTTCAAGAAATATAGCCTGATGCTGGTTGTCGTGCTGATGCTGGCGGGGATGGACGAGCTTGCGGCGCAACAGCGCGACACCATCTACGTGATTGAGACACAAAAGGTTTATGACACCATCGTCTCCCGTGACACGGTATTCCTGCACGACACCATCCGGCTTCATCATAACGTCGGAAACGAGAAGGCCGCCGAAAGTCTGAATGGAGAGGAGAATACGCTCCCCGCAAAGGCGGACACCACCGTCCAGACCATCCAAACGCCCGCCTCAGAAAAGGCTCTCCATCAGAAAGAGCCGAAGAAGAAGTGGTATGCCGATCTGCCGGAGGCCCTGTTCTTCAAGGGTTTCCAGTTGGGTTATGTGCTGGAGGCCGACATTTTGTCCAAGGCGAAACTGTCTAACACACAGCATATGAAGGCCAAAAATTCCATTGGCGGCCATGTCGGGTTGGAGTTCGCCTACCACTTCGCCAAGTACCTCGGCCTCTTGGCAGGACTCGAATACGGCACCACAGGGGCACTCCATTTCCACAATCGCAATGACGAGACATGGATAACACACGATAACATAGTGCCCTTTAACAACACCAGCTATGGCATCTACAGCACCGGTTTCTCAATGCCGGTGAAGTTCGAGTTTCACGCGCCCGTTTCGCAGAAGGTGTGGGTGACGCTCTCTGCCGGCGTGCGCCTCCGTATGCCGTGGTACACCTTCGTGGCTGGCTACGACAATGATGTCAGCAGTCCGTACTCCATGCCTGGCCTGATATTGCCTGACACCACCGAGTATTACGACCATCTGCGACTGGCCCCGGAAGTGCTGGATGCCAATCGCTTCCATGTGGACTTGCTGGCGAATGCGGGTTTCTATTTCCGGTTGGGTTACGGTGGACTGCTCCGCTGGACCGTCGGCATAGACCTCCCGTTCAGGGATTTCGCCAGCGGCAACTATTCGGTACGGATTGACGGTTATAATGGAGTTGACCACATAATGCCAGTCTCATACGACAACGGTACTTTCCGCTTGCGCAGCAATATGTTCAACACGCAAATCACTTTCATCCAGACATTTCAAAAGTCGAAACGGTGTGCTGAGAAATGTGAAAAGTGGAGAGAAGAAGGGCTGTATCGCCACGAGTTCAAATTTGACGTGTGCGACCCCACGGGCGTGATGCTCTTCGACCGCTACTTTGTGTTCGTCTATCCGAACAGCATGGAACCCAACCGCAGCTGGCGCAACGAGGATTTCTTCAGCACACCGGTGTTTTCCATCGGCTACCACTATCGTGTGGCTAAATGGTTCTGGCTTGGCCTGTCGCTCAGTACAGCCTACTATCGGGATCCTGAAAAGATACAAAACGGTTCAGATTTCATAGCTTCCTGCAACCGCGAATTCTATTCGGTTGCCTTGATGCCCGAGGTGCGATTCTCCTATCTGAACCGTCCGCACGTCACCCTCTATTCGGCTCTGTCGGTCGGGTTCGCGCAATTTTTCGGCACCGAGGATTGCTACTATGTCACCTACCCAGAGCACCGTCATCCGTGGTTCAGCGACGGCATAAACGGTGACTATACGCCCACGCAGTTCTCCACCTTCCACGTGACGCTGTTGGGCGTGAAGGCCGGCTGGCGCCACGTGTTCGGCAGCATTGAACTGGGTGCCGGATACAAGGGTCTGGGAAGTGTTGGCATAGGATATGAGTTCTAATGAAAAGAATTAAGAAACTAAGAAATTAAGAGAATTATTAAAATTATGAAAAGAGTAGCTTTTATTTCACTATTGTTTGTCTTGGTCATCGCTGCTTGCGAGCGGCCGGCGGTGGACCCGAGTGTGCGGTTTTATGTGGAAGGGGAGGAACTTACCTCCGATACGCTTGTGGTCCCGCTGAACTCATACCAGGAGATTGGCATCAAGACGGTTTCCCAGCGTTCACACTATGATTTCTATTGGCAGCTTCCCACGGGCTATCCGGAGTCGCTGGTCAACGGGAGCGACAATTTCCACATCTACCAGCAAGGTACAGGATACAACGGGGGCAGCAACGGCGCGGTGCTCACCACTTCCGCCGAGTTCAGGATGTGGTTCAGCGACTCGCTATATCATGCGGGCGATGTGTGCCGCCTTAGGGTGTATAGTCCTGATTACCAGCGTGTGCTGAAGGTAGTGGTGGAATAGGGTTCGGAAATATCCCCATCTAGATCGACTTGCACCAATCTTCGATCTTCATTCGGCATAAATATCAAATTTATCATTGCACAGTACAAAGATTTTGTATATTTGCAACTTAAATAGATAAAACTATCTAACTGATTATCAATCTAATAACATAAAAAATTATGCCGAAAATTTCTCAAAAAGGTGCAAGCATGCAGTCTTCCCCTATTCGGAAGCTCGTTCCCTTCTCCGATGCTGCCAAAAGTCGCGGCATTCACGTTTATCATCTGAACATCGGTCAACCCGACATCGAGACCCCGAAAGGAGCCCGTGACGCCGTGCGCAACGCCGACATTCCGGTGATTGCCTACAGCCACTCCGCCGGCAATCTCAGCTACCGCAAGAAACTGGTGGAATACTACCACAGCGTGGGCATCGAGGTCACCACTGACGAGATCATCGTCACCACCGGCGGCAGCGAAGGCCTCCTTTTCGCCTTCAACAGCTGCATGGACCCCGGCGACGAAATCATCATCCCGGAACCTTTCTACGCCAACTACAACGCTTTCGCCACGATGTGCGGCGTGGTGGTGAAACCCATCATCTCCACGATCGAGAACGGCTTCGCGCTGCCCTCCATCGAGGATTTTGAGAAGGTCATCACTCCGAAGACCAAGGCCATCATGATCTGTAACCCCAACAACCCCACCGGCTACCTCTATTCCAAAGAGGAAATCCTGAAGTTGGGTGAGATCGCCAAAAAACACGACCTCTTCCTCTTCGCCGACGAGGTGTATCGTGAATTCTGCTATGACGGCGTGAAACACTTCTCCGTCATGGAACTGACCGACATTGCTGACAATGTAGTGCTTTTAGACTCTGTATCAAAGCGTTACAGTGCATGTGGCGTGCGTGTGGGTGCATTCATCACGCATAACAAGGAAGTTTATGCCACGGCCATGAAGATGGCGCAGGCCCGTTTGAGCCCGCCGTCCTACGGACAGATTCTCGGTGAGGCCGCCGTTGACACCCCCAAGGTCTATTTCGACAGCGTCAACAAAGAGTATGTGGCCCGCCGCAACACCATCGTCAACGGCGTGAACGCCATCCCTGGCTGCTTCGTCCCGATGCCGAAGGGTGCCTTCTACTGCGTCGCACGTCTGCCCATCGACGACTCCGACAAATTCTGCCGCTGGCTGCTCGAAGATTTCAGCTACAAAGGCGCTACCGTGATGTTCGCTCCCGCCACCGGCTTCTATTCCAAGAAAGGCCAAGGCGTCAACGAAGTCCGCATCAGCTATTGCCTCAACGTCTCCGACTTGGAGAAAGCCGTCGAGTGTCTCCGCGAAGCCCTGAAAGTCTATCCAGGACGCACGAACTAGTTTTGGCTATTAGCTGTTGGCTATTGGCTGTTGGCAAGTGATTCATACTTAAAGCCAATAGCTAAAAGCCAACAGCCAAGTATTTATTATTCAGATCAGATTTATGATTAATTTTAAGCATACCGAGAAAGATGCGGCAGATTACTGTCTGTTGCATCTTTTTCTCTTTTTCGCGGTTACGCTGGCTTTGTTCTTGCCGGAGAATGCTGTCGCTCAATCGAGAAGACCAGTTTATCAGACAGATTTCTCGAGCAAGGACTATATTGACACGGCAGCCCCGATGATCTGGCTGGATGCTCACCTCGCCTACCACTTCCCTCTCGGCAACCTCCGTACAATGTTCAAAAGCAACTTCGCCGTCGGGCCGGGATTCACATTCAAATCAAAGTCAAACTGGACGGTCGGTTTCCATTTCGACTATATGTTTGGCGCCAACATGCGAGATTCGGCATTCTTCAACGGCACCTTGGCCAATGATGAGGGCATCGTCATCGACGGCAACGGACTGGTGTCTCCAGGTGGCATCTTGGCGGAAGGACGCTACTGGACTGTCCAGGCAGATTTCGGCAAAATCATCCCCGTTGACCGATGGAAAAACTCTGGAATCTGGCTTCGCATCGGTGGAGGCTATTTCAGTCACCGGCTACGGCTCGACGACTACAGTAACCAGTTCCCGCAACTTGACGGCAATTATGTCAAAGGTTACGACCGCCGTTCGGGCGGTTTCGCACTCAATCAGTTCATAGGCTACCAGTTCGTCCGCAAAAACCGCATGCTGAACTTGTTCATCGGCCTCGAATTTCATGAGATATGGACCAAACCGAACCGAAACTACGTGTTTTTCGAAGGTCCCACCGACAATATGAAAGCTAAATTCAGCGGCATGATCGGCTTCAAAGCCGGCTGGAACATCCCGCTTTATGAACGGAAGACAACAACGACGTTCTATTATCGATAGACATATAACCTTTGTTAATAGAACATTTCTCACCAATCACCAATCAAAACAATGCGCTTAATCTACACCATAGGGATTTGGTTTTACGGGCTCGGCATCCGAGTGGCGGCGCTTTTCAACGAAAAGGCACGGCAGTGGGTGCGCGGCCGTAAGGACTTGTTCTCCGAGCTGGAGCAAACCTTTGCCGGAAAACAGTCCCCGGTGTGGGTGCATTGCGCTTCATTAGGAGAATACGAACAGGCCAAACCGCTCATTGAGAAGATTAAGCAAGAACAACCTGAAACTGAAATAATTACAACTTATTTTTCGCCGTCAGGCTATGCGCAGGCCATAAAAAAGCCCCTTGCTGACTACAATTTCTATTTGCCGTTGGATTTGCCTCGCAATGCAAGAAAGTTCCTCGACATCGTGCAACCCAAGACGGCCATTTTTGTGAAATACGAGTTTTGGTACAACTTCATGCAACAATTGCATCAACAGTCCATACCATTCTACTATATTAGTGCGATTTTCAGAGATAGCCAGCATTTCTTTAAACCCTGTGGTCGCTGGTTTGCCAAGCAACTGCAGCAAGCCACGCATTTTTTCGTACAGACGGAAAAATCGAAGCAGCTATTGGAGAGCATTAAAATACAGCAAGTTACCGTTTGCGGTGACACCCGCTTCGATCGTGTGAAAGCCATTGCCGCGCAAGTGCAACCGTTTGATTTTATGGAAACTTTCCGGCAAGACAAAAAAGTCATCGTGGCAGGCAGCACTTGGGGACCGGACGAACAGTTGCTGGCACAATTATTGCAGCATTTTCCTGAGTATAAACTGGTTGTGGCACCCCACGAAATCAGCAGAACCCCAGAAGTGAAGCAAACCTTCGCCGCATATAAAACCGCCTTGTACTCGTCCAAAGAAGAGAGCAACTTAACTGATGCTCAAGTGTTTATCATCGACACCATTGGCATCTTGAACCGCCTTTACCAATACAGTACCGTTTCTTACATCGGCGGGGCGTTCAAGACTGGGCTGCACAACATTCTGGAAGCGGCTGTATATGGAAAACCTATTTTCTTTGGCCCTCACTATGACCATTTCAACGAAGCCGTACAGTTGGTGGAACTGAGAGGGGCATTTTCTGTCAATTCCGCCGATAGAATGGCCGATATTTTGGAAGAATTTGAAAATGAGAAGAATCCTGACTATTATCACAACGTCTGTGACATCTGCCAAGAGTATGTAGAGCAAAATTCGGGCGCGGTGAACCTTATATATGAACAAATTCATCAATCCGTAGAGTCGCGCCCAGAGGCGTCTCTACAAAACAAACGAGAATATTCACATTAAAATCTTAAAAACAATGGGAAAAATTTTAAAAACTATCCTGATTATTTTAGGTATCCTGGTCGTTTTGGGTGCCATACTTGTGAAACCGTACAACAAAATGGTTGCGAAAGACGAAAGCTGCTCGCAAGCTTGGGCTGACGTAGAGAACGCCTACCAACGCCGTATGGACCTGATCAACAACTTGGTAAAGACTGTGCAAGGGGCGGCCGACTATGAAAAAGGAACCCTGGAGGCTGTGATCAACGCCCGCGCAAAAGCCTCGTCCGTACAAGTGGATCCTAGCAACCTCACCGAAGAATCGATCGCCAAGTTCCAGGCCGCACAAGACCAGCTGAGTTCTGCCTTGAGCCGCTTGATGGTGGTTGTAGAACGCTATCCTGAGCTGAAGGCTAACCAAAACTTTCTGGAACTACAGGCCCAGTTGGAAGGTACGGAGAACCGCATCGCTGTGGCACGCGGCAAATTCAACGAAACTGTAAACGACTACAACAGCTATATCCGCAGTTTCCCGAACAATATCATTGCCGGGCTGTTCAACTTTGACAAGAAAGGCTATTTCAAGGCTTCCGAAGGTGCTGACAAAGCTCCCGAAGTGGAATTCAACTTCAACTAACTGAAACCTCAACAGTCTTGAAACGCCTGATAATCATATTATTCGCCCTAGCGGCAGTTTGGACTTGCGCGGCGGGAAGGAAGGATGTCATACCTCCTGCTCCCAACCCGCCGCGGTTGGTCAACGACCTTGCCGGCATCCTCACCCCGGAAGAAATCAGGGAGAAGGAGTACCGTCTCGTCGCCTTCAACGATTCCACCACCAACGTAATCTGTGTGGTGACTGTCAATGACTTAGGAGACCTCACGGCCGCAGAGTTCGCATACGAGATAGGCGACCAATGGGGCGTGCGCTCCGCCGACAAGCGCAATGGCGTCGTGCTGTTGCTGAAGCCGCGAAACGAAACCTCCGGTGAAGTCTATATCTCGGTCGGCTACGACTTGGAAGGTGCCATACCCGACGCCATTGCGAAACGCATCATTGAAACGAAGATGATGCCCGCCCTGCGTGAAGGCGACTACAATGCGGCGATTGATTCTGCATTGGCCTATATTCTGCCGCTGGCGGCGGGTGAAATCAGCGTGGAACGGCTGTACGACGATGACGACGATACAGCAGAACTTGTCTTGGCTATTTTCTTCATTATCGTCATCGTCATTGTCTTCATCTGGTTCTCCAAACACAGCAAAAACGGCTTCACCAACGGAAATACTGGCGGCGGCACTTTCTATCCACCTTCCCATTATGGCGGTAACATCTGGACCGACTACGGAAGCGGACGCGGCGGCTTCGGAGGAGGCTTTGGTGGCGACTTCGGAGGTGGATTCGGCGGCGGCTTTGGTGGTTTTGGCGGTGGCGGCGGCTTCGGCGGTGGCGGCGCCGGCGGACGGTTCTAATGATGAATTATGAATTGAGAATGATAATCACTATTCACAAGTCACTAATGAACTATTTCATCAAAAACGCAATAATAGTAAACGAAGGTGAGACATTTAGCGCTCACCTTTATATTAAAGATGGTATCATTGCCAAAATTGTCCATGACGATGACCATTTTGATGCGGGCAACGCGCAAGTTGTCGATGCCAGGGGCAAGTATCTGATTCCCGGCGTGATAGACGAACATGTGCATTTTCGGGAACCCGGGATGACTGCCAAGGCCGACATCTACAGCGAGAGCCGGGCGGCGGTCGCGGGCGGTGTGACCTCTTTCATGGAGATGCCCAACACCATTCCACAGACCACTACACAAGCCCTTTTACAGGAAAAATTCGACCTCGCATCCGAGAAATCGTTGGCCAATTACTCGTTCTATATCGGCGCGACAAACGACAATCTTGATGAAATCGTGAAAACCGACCCCTCAAAAGTTTGCGGCGTTAAACTGTTCATGGGTTCCAGCACAGGCAATATGCTCGTGGACAAGGAGGCTGTATTGGAAACGCTCTTCCGTGAATCGCCGTGCCTGATTGCCGCACACTGTGAAGATGAAGTTATCATCAAACGTAACACACAACATTATAAAGAATTAACCGACCACCACGAAATAGTGCCCGATGCAGGCATCCACCCGTTCGTGCGCACCGAAGAAGCCTGCTACCGTTCCACGGAAAAGGCAGTGAAATTGGCAAAGAAAACAGGTGCGCGGTTACACGTCATGCATATCTCCACTCGGGCGGAGCTATTGCTGTTCGACCCCAATATCCCGTTGATTGACAGAAAGATAACTGCCGAAACTTGTCCTCACTACTTGCTGTTTGACGACCGTGATTACGCCCATTTCGGCTTTGCCATCAAATGCAATCCTGCCATCAAGTCGGCGAACGACAAACTCGCGCTTTGGCGGGGAGTGAAAGATGGCTATATCAACACTATCGGTTCCGACCACGCCCCTCATCTGCACGAAGAAAAGTTCACGGACAGCTACTTCACCGCAAAGTCAGGATTTCCCTCCATTCAGCACAACTTCGCGCTGATGGCCGACAATTTCAAACGCAACGGGTTGACTTTGGCCGATTTGGTAACACTGATGTGCCACAATCCGGCCACACTGTACCACATTAAGCGCAGAGGATTTATCCGGGAAGGCTACTTTGCCGACTTGGCTATTGTGGATATGGCTGCCAACGAACTGATTTCCAACGAGAATATCTTTTACAAATGCGGTTGGACTCCATATGACGGAATGACAACGCACACCAAAGTGACCCATACGTTTGTCAACGGAAATTTAGTATTCGAAAACGGGCGGATTAACGAGGAATCCCGAGGTGAACGGCTGAAATTTGAGGTGTAGGTTTACAGTGTCGTGCCGCCGATGCCGACTCCGTTGTTTACCCGGCTCTACTGCTTAATCCTAAGCATCTTGCGCAATAAACGGTTCACCTCTTCCGAGATACTCCAAAAGTAACAAACCCCGGCGGAGACGACAAGCAAGACTGTACTTTTCACCACTGCATCCACTATCGCGTTAACCGTCATAGAGAACGGCAGCTTCATAAACAGCGGAGCTACGCTTTTTGCCCATCCGAAGTTCAGCAATAACAGCCCCGCGACAAGAACCAAAACCTTAAGCTGCGCCATTGACAAAATGTTGATATTCATCTTAAGACGAACTATGAGCAGAAGACAGAGGTAGAATGTCAGATAAGAAAGGAGATGCGACATGGCGGCGCCATTCATACCGAAGCGCGGGATCAACAGCACGTTAAGCAAGACAGCCAATGCGGTGAGCATTATTGTGAATGCCAATGACCAATAGTAGTATTTGGAATAGTTGAGGGCACTGGAGCTGACAAACAAGGTGGAATTGAAGAACTTGGCGAAACAGAGAATCAGCACCACACTCTTGCCGGCCTCATACATCTCGCCGTTGGGCAGCAGCAAGAACAGTGCATCAAGGTTAATCCATATAATGAGGAAGATAAGAGCGCTGGAAAGCATCAGGTGCAAAGACACTGATTTACAAAGTTTTTCGGCTCTTTGAATATCGTTATTCTTGATTGATTCGGAGATTTCCGGCTGCACAATGGCATTGAGCGAGCGGTTCGGTATCTCCACAACTGTAGCAATGTAGTTAGCAATAGCATATATACCAGTGAAAGAGAGCCCCATCCCCGCACTGACAAAAAAGGTGTTCAACAGCGGCATCACATTCACTGTGACCGCATTCAACAGCATAAAGAGCGTGTAAAAACCGAAATCCTTCAACAACGGTTTTGTAAGTATCTTGAAATCAGGTTTGAATGAAATTTTATCTAAGGTAAGCAGATAGAAAAAGTCAACGAGCGCAGCAATGAAATAGGTAATGCATATCCCTATGATAAGCCCGTCCAAGTCGATGACATGCCAATAGCCGTATAAAAGATACGTGAGCAGCAATCCGGCACGCACACCCACCTCGCGCACGAATTTCGGCACGACGATGCGCATCAGCACATTGGCGTTTGCCTCGAACACCGACTGGTAAAGCATAAACACCGACAAGGGGAATACAAATCGGTAATAATTGACAAAAAGTTCGGAATTCTTCGAAAATGTCTGGATTATCGTACCTTCCAAACATTTTGCCACAATGAAAAAGAGAAAGAAACCGACAATTGGGACGATCAATGTCCAAAAGAAAAAGCCGTGATGTTTTTCGTTCTCGTCTTTGAAATAGGGAAAAAAACGGATAATGGACGAACTGGTGCCGAGTTGAGCGAAACTGGCAAACAGAATACCTGCATCAATAAGCACGCGACTGAGGCCGATTTCCTCTTGGGTCAGATATTTAGTAACAATAAAAAAGGTGGTGAGGAAACCGATGACGATTCCCAAATAATTGACCAGGGTACCCTTAATGCTCTGTTTTATGACTACGCCCATAGCCGCTGATTTGTATCAGACAAGTACGATACAGCGAAAAACAACTACTTTTTCGGGATTCTTATTTTCTGTCCCGCCTTGATAGCATCCATGTTGGTCAATTTGTTGTATTGGGCGATATCGTTGGCGGTAGTTCCGTATCGTCTGGCGATGGAGGTCAGGGTGTCGCCTTGACGGATCGTGTAGGAGGTATAGCTCGGCTGCGGCTTGACAGGTTGGATTACCGGTTGCGGCTTGACAGGCACGGGACCGCCTATCGTATCACTTTTCGCTGCGGAAGAGGAGTCGGCAGACACGTTGCCGGCGATCACCTGCGTGGAATCTTGTGCGGTAGGCTTTGCGTTCGGATTAGGAACCTTCACCGTCGTGCCTTTTTTCACGATCAATTTTTGTCCGACACGCAAATTCGTGCTCCGCAAATGATTCATTGCTTTCAAATTACCGACAGTTGTACGATATTTGGAGGCAATCTTTCCCAGCGTTTCTCCCTTTCTGACCGTATGATACTTGTTCGGTGTTTTTTGGACAATCATCATTCCATCGTCGGACGCCGAACCACTCGCAGCTACTACGTTCAAATCTTTTGTCGGGTTGAAATAAGTGTCATAGTTGTAATTCGGGATGGAGTCGGCCAGGGCGATGTACTGCAAGATATCTTTGGAACGGAGTCGCACAGGCATCGGTTGGTTAAAGGCCGGGACAATGTCCTTTTTGTATTGGGGATTAAGGGACTTGATTTCATCGTAACTGACATTCAGCACATTGGCAATCTGTTGAAAATGAGTCTCTTTGTTTACCATGATAGTGTCCACATCCAAAGGAATAGAAATTGTCGCCGGCTGGATGCCATAAAGGTTATGGTAGGTCATCATATACATAGCTCCGATAAAGGCCGGAAAATAGTTTTGCGTTTCACGGGGAAGATAAGGATAGACACCCCAGAAATCCGTTTTGCCGCCGGAGCGTTGTATGGCTTTCCGGACATTACCCGCACCGCAGTTATAGGCGGAAATGGCCAGTCCCCAGTCGCCGAAAATTCTGTACAGGTCACGGAAATGGCGGGCGGCAGCGTCCGTGGCTTTGTAAGGGTCACGACGGTCATCCACGTATGAGGTAACCTCAAGCCCATAAAGTTTACCCGTGCCGTACATGAACTGCCAGATGCCAGTGGCACCCGCCGGAGAGACAGCCGTGGGGTTCAATGCAGATTCGATAATGGTGATATAGACCAACTCCTCGGGCAAGTCATACTTGTCGAAAATGGCCTTCATCCAGGGATAATAGTACTGCGCCAAACCCAAAATCACGGAAGAGCTACGCTGGCGTTGCACAGAGTAAAGTTCGATGAAACGCTTCACTTTATCGTTGTAAGCCACCTGAATCGGCGTCTCGATAGCACTCAACCGTTTATAAATCAACGTGTCATTGTTGTCATATTTCGTGGTGTCGTCCGTGAGTTTGGAAAGCACTGAGTTTTGGGATGCCAAGTCGCGTTTCACATACCAGACATTCAACAAGGAATCCATCAGACGAATCTCGTTACGGGTGAAAATCTCCAAACTCTCCTGCGCGGCCTTGGAAACCGAAGAATCCGACAATGCCGGACCGCCATTCTGCGCATTCATATTCCACATTAATCCACATAACAAGATAACTATCAGTATTCTAAATCTCATATTTCAAAATTATAAAACATTGAAGATCAGGATATTGTAAATCCTTATCATCAAAAAAGAAAAATCTGTTTCCATAAAAGGGATCAACAGACCGCAATTCAAGGCCACAAAGATACGATTTTTTTTAACGTGAAGCCTAATCTTTTATTGTATAATTATTCCATTTTAATTCTTTACCTGCTTTGAACAAGGTGGTTATGGACTGAGCCCCCTCTTCGTCATACGACTGCCAGACGCCCTCCTGAAGGCCGTTTTCGTATTTTCCCGTCAACCGGATATTGCCGTTTTCCCAATACAAGACATATTTTCCATCCAGGACATCATCTGTGTATTGGATTTCGGAGGCTTGCTTTCCGTTCTCAAACCAAGATTTCCAGGTTCCTTCACGAAGCCCACCCTCATAACGACCTGTCTCATAAGACATACCATTCCTAAACAGCCACGTCCCTTCTTCATAACCAGCCGTATATTGTCCCTGCGTGACCGGGTGTGCCTCCTCATCATAATCTACATAACGCCCCTCCAATTCGCCATCCTCATAGTTGGCCACCGTCATAGTATCACCCGTCGGGTAAAACCATAACCATTCCCCGATTTTCTGACCTTTGTTGTTGTAAGCACCTGTTATCTCGACAGTTTTGTCGGTGAAATAGAAATTCCACTCCCCTACCGGCTTGGAATTCTTGTATTTGCCCATGGAGCGCAGTTCGCCTGTAGGGTAATATTCCTTCCATATACCCTGCCGCAGTCCGTTGAGATCGGTGATGCCTTCGTAACGGAGCCAACCATCCTCGTAAAGATAGCCGTTTATAATCTTGCCGGTGGAGTCGAAGTCACGCCGAACGCCATCAGGACGTCCGTTGTAGTAGGTGGCGGCGATGGCCACCTGCCCGTTTGAATGGTAGGTTTGACGCCGCTCCATCTGCTTGGTTTCCTTCGCATCCTTCACCAACTGATCGTTTTCGTATTTCTCCACGTACAGAAAGTCACCATTCTCGTCATAATACTTGAAAAAACCGTGCTTTTTATCGTTGAGGTACTGCGCCTCGACCTTCAAATTACCGTTATCCCAGAAATACTTCCAGCTTCCCTGCTTGAGACCGAACTTGTCGGTACGGTTTATGACCTCCCGTCGGCTCTGGATGCCACGATAGTACTTGGTCACAGCCACCACGAGCCCCGTGTCGTTGAATTCCTTGGCCAACCCGTGCGGCAGCCCGTTAAAATACGGTATCGTCTTCCGACGTGTCTTGTTTGTATCGTAAGTGTCCACACTGCCGACAATCGTGTCCTGCCGCCAGCGTGTCACAGTGTATCCATCTTTCTGATAGACAATCTGTTCTCCTTCTTTCATATCCTCCTTGTAATGCACGGTCATGCGCAAGGAAGCATCATCGTTGTAGAATTTCCACAAACTGTCGAGGAGGAAATCCTTACGGTTCCCTTCGGAGACGAGAATGCCTTTTTCATTGTAAGATTTCCACCAGCCATCGGGTTTGCCATCGACCATACGGCCTTCGCTCGACTTCACGCCGGATGGATAATAAAATATTTTGTAATCATGCAAAAAAGTGGAGTCCTGAGCCTGGCAGAACGCCCATCCGAAAAGGATGCAAAGCCCAAGAATCCACTTTTTATTCATGAAAGATGCCAAATTACTTAGTACCGACAAATTTGACAATGCTTACTCGGGTGTTGAGCAGATTCCCTATCAGCGCAATCTCATAGTACATATCCACATTCACGGTGTTACCCGAGAATACCGCCTCCACTTTTACATTCTTAATTTGCTCAGTGGCAGCGTTGTAGATGTTGTTCTGGAACTGAATTTGTTGGAGCAGTTGCGTGACAAGGGCACTGTTATCCGCATTGGAAACATACATATTGGCGGTGCCGGCAACAGGGTCAATGGGAATCACACCATAAACGAGAAGACCTGTGGTCAAAGGGTTGGAAACCATACGCAGGTTACCCTCTTTATTGATGTTTTGGGTCACAAACGTATATGTGCCGGAATATTTTCCAGCGTAGGGGTTTGTGCTGGAGCAGGATGCCAAGGCCAAAACGGCCGCGAAAAGAACAATAGCCAGTTTTTTCATTTTTATATAATTTTGAATGAACATATTTCAAAACTGCAAAAATACAAAAATATCTAACGTAAGACTGTTGACAAATAAAAAGATTAAAACGTCTTGTTTTAAAAAAAAACATATTTTTGCCGTCGAAAAATAAACCAAATTATTCACTTAAAAAATAAAAAAAATGAAAAAAGTAATGGCAATTTTTGGTGCCGCATTATTGCTGGCCGGTGTTGCAACTTCTTGCAACAAGAAATGTGAATGCAAAACCTACATCATGGGTGTTGCTTCCAACCCTACAGAAGTGGAATTGGATAAAGATTCCTACAAGAAATGCTCTGACATGAATACTTACGTCATGATTGACGGCAAAAAGAACGGTCTCGAGTGTACAAGTAAGTAAATCTTTTGATAAAACAAACTCAGCCGCGGTGTAAGTGCCGCGGCTTTTTTTGTATCTTTGCCGACTGAAATTTGAATGTATGACCATCAATATCATCACCTTAGGTTGTTCCAAAAACATTGTGGATTCGGAAGTTATGGCTGCGCAACTGCACCGCAACGGCCATGAGCTCTATTACGAAAGCGCGCAGAAGTCTGACATCGTGATCATCAACACATGCAGCTTCATCCACGATGCGCGGGAAGAATCCGTGAACGAAATTCTGAACCAAATTGAACGCAAGAAACGCCGCCAAATCAAGAAGTTGTACGTGGTGGGATGCCTCGTCCAACGCAACATGGCGGAACTGCAGGAGGCGCTGCCCGAGGTGGATGGCTTTTTCACCTTCGCGGAACTGCCGAAGCTGTTGGAATCCCCCGATTTCCAGCTGCTCAACACGGCGGACCGTATGCTCTCGACCCCGCGTCACTATGCCTACCTCAAGATTTCCGAGGGCTGCGACCACCAGTGCTCCTACTGCTCCATCCCGCTCATCCGCGACAAGCAGGTCTCCAAACCGATCCCGCTTTTGGTAGATGAAGCGCAACGTCTTGCCGACCAAGGGGTTAAGGAGCTGATGTTGATTGCCCAGGACCTCACCTACTACGGCATCGACCGCAGCGGCAAGCGCGAACTCGCCGACCTGATGGATAAACTCGCGCAAGTGAATGGTATCCAGTGGATTCGGCTGCACTACGCCTACCCGCTGAACTTCCCCTACGAGATTTTAGAGGTGATGAAGCAGTACCCGCAATACTGCCGTTATTTGGACATTCCGTTCCAGCACGTGAGCGACGACATCCTGCAGAGCATGCGGCGCGGCGGCAGCTCGGCCTACATCTACGACCTCATCGCCCGCATCCGCGAGACCATTCCCGGCATCGCGCTGCGCACCACGCTCATCTCCGGCTACCCGACTGAGACCCGCGAGCAGCACAAGGAGCTGGTGGAGTTCGTGCGCCGCAACCGTTTCGAGCGACTTGGCGTTTTCGCCTACTCGCAAGAGGAAGACACGCCCGCCTTCGACCTCGGCGACCCCATCAAGGCCTCCGAAAAGAACAAACGGGTGAACGAGATCATGAAGCTGCAGGAGAAAATCTCCTACGAGATCAACCAGACCCGCGTCGGCACCACGATGAAGGTGCTCATCGACAGCGAGGAACCCGACTGCTACATCGGCCGCACGGAATTCGACTCCCCCGATGTCGATAACGACGTCTTCATCGACAAATCCCAACCGCTCACCGTCGGCGAATTCTACAACGTGGAAATCACGGACGCCGCGGAATATGATTTGTTCGGAACGGTTTGCCCGCAGGCCTAACGGCCTGCGAAAATCTCGCGCGAGACACCCCATTTGCTACCGAGCCTTTCAGCCCTAACGGGCTGGTTCGCGAACGTAGCATTTCCCCATATTAGTTATAAAACAGGCACGGGCAGGCCGTTAGGTCTGCCGGGCTTGGTAGTAGGGATGGGCGGCCACGATGAGTTCCGCACGCCGTTAGGTGTGCGGGGAAATTTTATTCCCGAAATTCGACTATGTGATGATACACGTAACCGGTAACCGTATCAAACACGAAAAAGTGATGATGCGGCGTCCTGCAGCAGTGATAGTATAGCAGATGATCCTCCGGTAGGGTTTCCCATTCGTCAAAAAAGTCGATTCTCTGATGAGGGCTCTGTTTTTCCAAAATATAATTTCGATCACAGCTGATAAATGCGGAGTCAGGCGTGATTTCTGTGTAGGTACATTCTTTGGCGATAATGGCAGACTCCACTTGCGCCGGTGTGCCTTGATACCGAAACCACATATTGTAGAGCGGCCATTCTTCGCAAACCCCGCAATCGTCATCTTGACCCAAGGAAGGATAAAGTTGCCTGACATGGTATTCTTCGAAATTGGAACTTGTCCTCAACAAATCCACCACTTTATTCCGAACTCTTGTGCAGGATGCGGTAAGACAAAGTGTAAAGAGTATCAGTAATATTTTAGGTCTGCACATTTTAAAAGTATTCATTTAATTTTTGGAATACCCAGCTGCTTACAGATTTCCACTGCTAAGCGGTCTCCTAATTCAGAATGGCGAGGAACGGCAGATAACCCTTTTCCATTTTTATTAATATATACAGAATGATTACTTCCTTCTTTGAAAAGGATGCAATTGTTTTCCAATAAGTATTTGATTAAGGCTGTTCGTTTCATTAAAGAATAGCTATTTTGCGTCGTAATATGCGACGTCCGATAAATTGTTTTCTGGTAAGTTCTTTTTTGGCGGCCAGAACCATCTCTATGGCATCTTTGATGTTCTCTTTTGCCTCTTCAATGGTGGCTCCTTGGGTTACTGCCTCTGGTACCTGTTCACATTGACAGAACCATTGACCATTGTCCATTTTTTCCAATATAACAGTATATTCCATATATGTTTATTAATGACGGGGCAAAAATACGTTTTTTTCAAAAAAATCAATTCCGTTTTTAGATAAATAATTTTGTACTTTTGCGGCCTAAAACTCAAAAAAAAGATAATGAATCTCTCTCTAAAGCTTCAATAACCTATAACCCCTAACCCATAACCATTCCCAATGAACCTCCTCCAACTCTTCAAAAACCTCCGTCCGTTTGTGAAACCTTACAAATGGCTGGTACTCATCACCTTAATCCTCACGTTGGTCGGGTCCTTGATGGCGCAGGTCAACGCCATCGTGCTCGACCGGACGGTGGATGCCATCAACGCGCTCATCGGCACCAACTTCCAGTGGGGCCAGGCGGCACGGATTATGACCATTATCTCCATCGTGCTGTTAGGCAAGGAGTTGCTCTCCGCATTGGTCACCTTCGCGCAGAACTACTTCGGCGAGCGGATGCGGATTTACGTGAGCCGAGACTTGGCGCAGAGCGTTATCGAGAAGGTGCTCACCTTCAAGATGGCCTTCTTCAACTCGGGCGACAACGCCACCGGCAAGCTGCAGGCGCGTATCGACCAGGGTGTCAGCTCGTTGTCGCGCACGGTGCAGAACTTCTTCATCGACCTGTTGCCGTTGTTCACCAGCGCCTTGCTCGCCCTTATCCTGATGTTCGCGGCCAACGTCTATGTCGGCTTGGTCGCCCTCGGCATCGTGCCGGTCTATTTCTGGATTACCTATCGGCAGGCACGGCGGCTAAAGGGTTGGCGGCGCGAGATGCGTAGCCATTTGGAGACTAAAAGTCAGGGTATCAAGAATATCATCGACTCCATCAACGTCATCAAAAGTTTCAACCGCGAGCAGATTGAGGGGCAAAAACAGCTCGACATCCAGAACCAAGTGACGGAGAACCAGATGAAAACCCGCAAGGTGGCCTTCTACTACAACGGACTCAAGAGCTTCGTGCGGCAGGTGGGTACCGTGCTGGTCATCATCCTCACCGCCTACTTGGTGCTCATCGAATACCCCGGCATGACCATCGGTAAAATCATGTACCACGTGATGTTGTTCAGCAACGTCATCGCGCCCATTACGCAGCTGCAGCGCATCTTCGACGACGTGAACGACGCGCTGATCTACGCCGAGGGCTTCTTCGGCATCCTCAACTCCGAGAAGGAGGTCGAGCCGTCGGGCGAGTACAAGCCGGAGCCCATTCACGGCAACTTCGAGCTGAAGGGCGTCGATTTCACCTACCCGAACGGCACGCAAGCGTTGTTCGGTGTTAACATGAAGATTGAACCGGGCAAGATCACGGCGTTGGTCGGACTGTCGGGCGCGGGCAAGAGCACGATCGTCAACCTGTTGGACAAGTTCTACGAGCCGCAGGTGGGCACCATCACGTTGGACGGGGTCGATTTGAAGGACTACGACACGCATTACCTGCGCGAGAACATCGGGTTGGTTTTGCAGAAGAACCATATTTTCGACGGCACCATTGAGGAGAACATCCTCTACGGCAACCCGGAGGCCACGCACGAGGAGGTGGTGGAGGCCGCGAAGAAGGCGCACCTGTACGACCAGGTCATGGAGCTGCCGAAGCAATTCGCGCACAACGCTGCCGACCTCTCTGGCGGGCAGCAGCAGCGCGTGGCCATCGCCCGCATGTTCCTCAAGAACCCGCCCATCATCTTCTTGGACGAGCCCACCGCCAGTTTGGACGCCATCGCCACCGAGCAGATCAAGAACAGCATCGACGCCATCAAGCAGGACCGCACCGTCATCATCATCTCCCACAGCATCTCGCAGATCATCGACGCCGACTACATCTACGCCCTCAAGGACGGTCGCGTGGAGGAAGACGGCGACCCCGACGAAATCTACAAGAAGGGCGGCATCTACAAGGATATTATCGATGCCTCGGCAAGGAGTTTGAATATCGAGAAGATTGCGAAAACGATAAGTTAGTGTATGAAAGGACGTAACGACAAGCCGCACATCGGCATTTTTGGGCGGAGGAACAACGGCAAGAGTTCCCTTATTAACGCCATCACGGGACAGGAGGTCGCCATCGTGGACGCCACGGCCGGCACCACCACCGACCCCGTGCGCAAATCCATCGAGATTTTCGGCATCGGGCCCTGCATCATCATCGACACCGCCGGAATCGACGACGAAGGCACCGTCGGGGCGAAACGCATCCAAAAATCACTGGAAGTGTTGAAAACCATCGATTTAGCCATCCTTGTGATTACCGATTATGAAGTCGGCATCCCCGAACGACAGCTGATAGAACAGTTCCACCAATTCGAACTTCCCTACCTCATCGTCAACAACAAATGCGACCTGACCGCTCCTCGAGAGATGGATGTTGATGATCGCAAAGTCTTGAATGTCAGTACAAAAACGCATTCCGGCATAGACGAAATGCTGCAAGAAATCGTGCGGATTATGCCCGAATCGGCGTACCGTACCCGTTCGCTGCTCGGCGACCTCATCGGCGAGGGCGATGAAGTGCTCTTGGTGACTCCCATTGACACGGAAGCCCCCGAAGGTCGGCTCATCCTCCCGCAAGTGCAGACCATCCGCGATATTCTTGACAATGAGGCGGTTGCCATCGTGCTGAAAGAGGACAAGGTGGCGGCCTACCTGCAAAACCACCGCGCCCCGAAATTGGTTGTCACCGACAGCCAGGCATTCCACAAGGTGGAGAAGTCCGTGCCCGAAAGCATCCCGCTGACGGGCTTCAGCGTGGTATTGGCGCACCAGAAGGGCGAGTTCGGAGCTTACCTTGAAGGGACCCCGAAGTTGCGCGACCTTAGCGACGGCGACCGCATCCTGATGTTGGAATCCTGCACGCACCTCACCTCTTGCGAGGATATCGGGCGGGTGAAGCTGCCGCGTCTTATCCGCAAGTTCACGGGCAAAGAGCTGCAGTTCGATTTCGTGTCGGGCCTCAACCAAATCCCTGACATCCAGCAATATGCGATGGTTATCCAGTGCGGTGGCTGCATGGTCACCCGCAAGCAGTTGAAGGAACGGTTGCGCCCGGCCATCGAAGCAGGCATCCCGGTCAGCAACTACGGCATGGTCCTCGCCTACGTCAACGGCATCTTCGACCGGGCGGTGGCACCGTTTGCCGCGCTGTAAAATTTACCGAAATTATTGAACCAAAAAAGGTCGCAGGTTTTTTTCCTGCGACCTTTTTCATAGCATTCGTGTTTGGATTATGCCAGATCGGCGCGCTCCATAGCATCTTTGTAGTACTTCTGGTTGATGAAGACATCTTCCTTGTACGGGTTGATGTGACGCTTCTTGGCCTGGGCGATGATGTAGCACAGGGCGACAGCGTTGGTGATGAGAGCCAAGGCGCTGATCACCGTCATCATGGTCGGATTGCCGGCCACGGTCTCAACGGTGGTGCCCACAGCGGCAGCTTCACCGCCGGCAGCAGCGTAAATCTCCGTGATGGTCTCGATGCCGTTGGGATACTGCACGGGAAGCACAGCCCACTTGAAGGCCTGGAAACCGTCTTTGAAGGTCTCTTGGAAGAGCGGGAACACCTGCGCGAACATGCACCAGATAGCCAGCGTGTTGGCGCGGTTCATGATCCAACCTCCGCGGTTCCAGCAAATAGCTGCAATCGTCGGGGCAAGCAACAACGCGATACCGCAGAACCAGCTGTGCGTGGGCAAGCAGTTGTAGGTGTAGGCGAAGTTCCAGATGTCATAGACCACGATGAAGACCCAGGTCATGTCGGCCCAGATCATGTCTTTCTTATCCTTGGACGGGAAGACGTTCCACCAAGCGGTCATACAGAGGATGTTGAGCAGACCGGCGACGCCGTTCATAACGTTGTGCCAGCCGCCGTAGAGCCACACACCCTCGCTGGAGAGCCACCACTTGTTCCAGCCCATAAAGGCGGATTCGAAGTCGGAAGCCACGGCAATGAGGATGTTGATGGCCACGATGATGAACGGGAACGGTTTGAACCAGTGTTTGGCGCCGATGCCCCATTTGTACTTGATCATCATGAAGCCGATACAACCGGTGAGCGCGGCGTAGAGCTTGGCGTAGTGGAACCAGCCGTTCATATAGACGTGCGTCTGGTTGTTGACCGCCCATTCAGCTCCGGAGCGGGCTCCGATGGCGATGGCCACGAAATAGACCGTCAGGATGACGGGGATGACGAAAAATGTGATGATGCCGCCGGCTTTGGTGCGACGGGCGAACTCGTTGAACAGGATGAGACCCACGAGGACAACGAGCAACATCCCCCACTGGGCCAGGGCGTTAGCCCCATAAACTTGGAAAAACATAACGGTTAAAATTTAAGTTAGTTATTTCATGTTGGTTAGCTTCGCTGTTGGTTAGCCTTCGGCTGTTAGTTATTTCATGTTGATTAGCTTCGCTGTTGGTAACACGCAGTAATCAACACGCAGTAATCAACACGTAGTAATCAACACGCAGTGACTTTGCGGGCTTTGGCAATGCTCCAAACAGCCCATACGGCGGTGAGGACCAGCGACATGGGTACGCCGACGGTGAGGAGTTCGCGGAGCATGACAGGGAAGCCGCCGGACTCCAGGGCGGTGAAGAAGGGGTACTGCCAGGTGAGTTCGCCGTTGATGACGTGATCGACGATGAGCATCACGGTGCCGCCCCAGAGCATCTTCTCTAACGCCGGGATATTGCGCGTGAGTGCGTGTTCTGAACTTTCAATCGCTTTCGCGTTGGCTTTTCTGTAGGCGCTTGTGGCGATGGCCTGCGCCATGGGGATGATAAAGCATGACATATTCGTTGTTTTTTTGTTTGTTACTTCGTGTTTTTTAGCCTTCGGCTGTTGATTACTTCGTGTTGGTTATTTCATGTTAGTTAGCTTCGCTGTTAGTTGTTTGGGTTGGTGATGGGGAAGCAGTGGTAGGTGAAGGCCATATTGCTGACAAATTCTTTCATTAGCAGGTCTTCGGAGAAGGTGCTGCCGAAGAGGTGCGGGTTTTCGAGCATGAACTCCCGCATCAGTTCGTTGTTCACGAGCAGGTAGGCGTTGTCGGAGTAGTCGAAGTTCCGCCAGTCGGGGTCGATTTTCCGGCCATTGACGATGATTTCCTCGGGTGCGTCGGAATAGACCAGTCCTTGGCCGGGGACCTCCATGCAGAGACGCATGGTGGGTATGGCGGCAGAGACATAATACAGCGGGCGCATACCGTCAAACCTATTGACATTGATCAAATCCCAGTAATCGTTGTACCTGCACGAATGTGGCGGGAAGTTGGGTTCAAGGATGCCACAAACTCTTACTATCGCCCCTAACCTGCTTTTAACCATGCTGTTTGCAAGAGAGTTGTCTCTAGGGTTGGGATTGTGATACACCAACATCATCTTTTCGCGATCAAAGCTGGGAATGGGCACCGCCGTGTCACCCTCGTTTACGATTTCCGCTTCAATACGGAGATAAACGTCTCCACGATCATAGGATGGAAGTCTGAACGCACAAAAGAGATCCTTCTCGGGTTCCCATATTTTATCCGTGACGTTACTGATCTTCAGCGATTTGAACTTTATGGTAACTTGAGCCGCGCAAGGCAAGGTTGCAAGGCAGCAGAGTGCTGCGATGGCTGATATGAGGATACGTTTATACATTGTTTCGACTTTCGTGTGCAAAGATACATTTTTTTCTCCATGCCCCCCACACTGCGGCTTCACCTTGTGTAGGGTTAATTGCACTTCGTGCGTGTTGCCTCTGGGTTTCCTTAACCCCACACTACGCTCCTCCGTCGCTTGTGTGGGGTTACTTGCACTTCGTGCGTCTTGCCTCTTCGAGGCTGCTCAAGGAATTCTTTTTTCAAATATATGTGATTTTTCCGTTCATAACTACTAACTACTAACTACTATCTCTCGAATCTCGACTTCGTTGCCGCGCAGCAACCAGGTATTCTCGCTGTGGCAGTGGGGGCACGTCTTTCCGTGTTTCACCGTCTCGTACTCCTGTTTGCAGTCGTCGCACCAGGTGACAGCCGGGATAATGTTGCATTTCAGCTCGCAACCCTTCAGCAGCTCCTCTTTGTCGGCGGCCCAGCGCCAGCAGTCGGTGAGAAGGTGAGGTACCACCGTGGAGACTTCCCCGATGTCCATAACCACTTCGGAGACCCGCTCCACGTGGTTCTCCTCCGCCACCTTCTTGACGTCCCGGATGATGTAAAAGACGATACCCAATTCGTGCATATTTACTTCGTGTTTGTGAGCCAGCGGCTGTTGATGAGCCTTCGGCTGTTGGTTACTTCGTGTTAGTTATTTCATGTTGGTTAGCCTTCGGCTGTTGGTTAGCTTCGCTGTTGGTAACACGCAATAATTAACACGCAGTAATTAACACGCAGTAATCAACACGCAGTAATCAACACGTAGTAATCAACACGCAGTCACCGACATTTACTTCTTAAAGACGATCTTCGCGGCTCGTTTGAGCATGTACGGCAGAATGCCGCTGAACTTGTCCTCGGAGGTGCGCATGATGCTGGCGTCAGGGTTGTCGCGGAAGAGGTGGATGGCGTCGAAGGCGCACTTGGTGGTGCAGATGCCGCAGCCGATGCAGCGGTTTTCGTCCACTACGGACGCGCCGCAGCTCAGACAGCGGGATGTCTCGGTGCGCACCTGCTCCTCCGTAAGCGTGAGCGTGTATTCCTTGAACTTGTCGGCCTGCTCGGACACGCCCTCCACTTGGCGGGATGAATTGTCGTAGCTCTCCACCACGATGTCGTCCTTGTCGAGCTCGATGAAGTCGCGGCGGTTGCGACCTATGGTGAGGTGACCGTGCTGTACGTAGCGGTGCAACGATTCGGCGCCCTCCTTGCCGGCGGCGATAGCATCAATGGCGAACTTCGGACCGGTGAAGCAGTCACCGCCCACGAAGATGTCCTTTTCGGCGGTCTGGTAGGTCAGTTTGTCGGCCACGGGATAGACGCCGCGCACGAACTCCACTTTCGTGTCCTTGAGCAGATCCTTGAGGATGACCGTCTGACCGATGGCGAAGATGACCAAGTCGGCATCCAGCGTAATCGTTTCTTCCTCATCATATTGCGGAGAAAAACGGTGGTCTTTGTCATACACGGAGGTGCATTTCTTGAAGACGATGCCGGTGACTTTGTCGGTACCGAGCACCTCTTTCGGGCCCCAGCCGGGGTTGATGACCACGCCGTCCTCGCGGGCCTCGCGGCGCTCCTCCAAGGAGGCGGGCATGATGTCTTCGGTCTCCAACGAGAGCATGGTGACGGACTCGGCACCGCCGCGCTTGGCGACCCGCGCCGCATCGATGGCCACGTTGCCGCCGCCGACCACGACGACCTTGCCGCTGACCTTCGTGCCGCAATTGCAGTTGTGCAGGAAATCAATGGCCGTGGTGGTTCCGGGCAGATTCTCACCGGTGATGCCGGGCAATTTGCCGCCCTGGCAACCGATGGCCACATAAAAGCCCTTGTATCCTTGATCTCTAAGTTGCTGTATGGTAATGTCTTTGCCGACTTCCACGCCAGTGCGGATCTCCACACCGATTTCGCGCATGATGTCGATTTCGGCTTTGATGACTTCTTTGTCTAACTTGTAAGAGGGGATGCCGTATTGCAGCATACCGCCGGGGATCTCGTCTTTCTCGAAGACGGTGGGCTTGTAGCCCATCGTGGCGAGGTAGTAGGCGCAGCTCAGACCGGCAGGGCCGCCGCCGATGATGGCAATCTTCTCATCCCAAAATTCTTTCACGTTGGAACAAATGTTCACCTCAGGAATGAAGCGGGTCTCCGCTTTGAGATCCTGCTCTGCAATGAACTTCTTCACCGCATCGATGGCGATGGGCTGGTCGATGGTGCCGCGCGTGCAGGCATCCTCGCAGCGACGGTTGCAGACACGCCCGCAGACCGCCGGGAACGGGTTCTCGCGCTTGATGAGTTCCAACGCCTCCGTATATTTGCCTTCGGCCGCTTTCTTCAGATAGCCTTGCACCGCGATATGCGCCGGACAGGCCGTTTTACAAGGTGCCGTACCGGTCGGGTAGCAGTTGATGCGGTTCTTGTCGCGGTAGTCCTCGTCCCACTTCTCCGGTCCCCACTTCTTGGCATCGGGCAGCTCCTGTTTCGGGTAGGTCTGCTCGCCGTGTTTGGTGCAGAGTTTCTGTCCCAGACGTACAGCTCCCGCAGGACAGTATTCCACGCAACGTCCGCAAGCCACGCAGTTCGTCGGATCCACCTTCGCCACGTAAGCACTACGGCTCATGTTGGGGGTATTAAAGAGTTGTGAAGTACGCAACGCATTGCAGATCTTGACGTTGCAGTTACAGATGGCGAAGATTTTGCCTTCGCCGTCGATATTGGTGATTTGGTGTACAAAACCATGATCCTCTGCTTTTTTCAAGATAGCCATGCACTCATCGTAGGTGATGAAGTGACCTCGGCCCGTCTCCGCTAGATACTCCGCCATATCGCCCACGCCGATACACCAATCGTGGTAATCGTCGGCGCAGCCTTCATCCAGTCCTTTGCGACCAATACGGCAGGAGCAGATGCCCACCGCCAGGTGGCCTTCGTAGCGTTTAAGCCAATATGAAATATGCTCTATATCAATGGATTGATTCTCCATGGAGATGGCTTTCTCCACCGGAATCACGTGCATGCCGATACCGGAACCGCCCATAGGCACCATCGGAGTGACCTTCTCTAACGGCAGGAAGGTCATACGTTCGAAGAACATGCCCAGTTCCGGGTGTTTCTTCATGAGTTCCTCGTTCATATTGGTGTATTCGGCACTGCCAGGGACGAACATGGGCACCCAATACACGCGGTCTTTCCTTTCGTAGGTAGATCCGGGAACGGGCCCGTCTTTGGTGTATTTGTCGCCATAGTCATACTCCATGACTCCCATGCGGGCCATCAGGTCCAGAAGTTCGTCGAAAGACTTGTCGTCAGGAGTGTAATGTTTTTGGCTGTTCAGCTCGTGGATTTGCGCATTGGTCCAATGTTTGCGCACCCGGAAAGGATTGCCGGGCAGCATATCCAGCATCAGATCCAGAGCGGCCTCACGGGTGACGGCATCCATCTCGTCCTCGAAGATGCAGGCGAGACCCCAATACTCAGGGGCGTCGGTATCCATCTTGATTTTACCGGGGATACGATCGGTGATGTGACGAACCAGCTTGAGAAGCTTGGGGTTCGGGTTCTTGTCCCCTTTGTGTTTCGGGACAAATTTGGTGGACATTTCAGGCATAACGGTTATTACTTCGTGTTTATTACTTCGTGTTGGTGAGCCTGCGGCTGTTTTTTACTTCGTGTTGATTAGCTTCGCTGTTGGTTAGCCTGCGGCTGTTAATTATTTCATGTTAGTTAGCTTTGCTGTTGTTTAGCCTTCGGCTGTTGTTTACTTCGTGTTGATTAGCTTCGCTGTTGGTTAGCCTGCGGCTGTTAATTAGCTTCGCTGTTGGTTAGCCTTCGGCTGTTGGTTAGCTTCGCTGTTGTTTTTGTTATTTTTGTTGCTGTCATAGCTGCGGAGATGAGACATGAATGAGGCAATTTTTATGGACAAATCAGTACAATGTTCGCGTAATGATTTGGCTATTTCAGCATTTATATATTCCAAATCTTCTGCCACATACAACATACTTTTCACTTCTCCACAAGATCCGTAAGATGTATTCAGGTAACTTAAAAGTTGTTTATTGTCTTTTGCATTTTTACTTCTATCAAATCCCTCTGCAATGTTGTTCATTATGGAAATCACTGCTCGCTGAATCTGATTGTTGAAGCCATAATCTTTACTTGTAGCAAATTGAGCATAAATATCCTTGACAAGTTCCCTTGCCAATTGCCAAACCACTAAATCTTCAAAGTTATAAATCTTCATAACATCAATTAACTAACTTCAACCAACTAACATGCAGTAATCAACATGAAATAATCAACACGCAGTAATTAACAGCGCAGCTTTCCCCGCAACCATTCGGCGAGTGCGTCCATGCCGTCGCCAGTTTTGGCGGAGACGGGGATGATAGTCGCGTTGGGATTGCGCATGAGGATGTTCTTCTTGCAGCGTTCGATGTCGAAATCGAAGTAGGGCACCACGTCCATCTTGTTGATGATGACGAGGTCGCAGACGGTGAACATGAGGGGGTACTTGAGGGGTTTGTCGTCGCCCTCGGGCACGGAAAGGATCATCGCGTTGCAGGTGGCGCCGGTGTCGAACTCGGCAGGGCAGACCAGGTTGCCGACATTCTCGAGAATGACGAGGTCGGTCTCTTCGAGGTCGAGGTTGTCGAGTCCTTGGCGGGTCATCTCCGCGTCGAGGTGGCACATGCCGCCGGTGTGCAACTGGATGGACGGCACGCCGGTGGCCTCCTTGATTTTCACCGCATCCACATCGCTGTCGATGTCGGCTTCCATCACGGAAACACGGATTTTGTCTTTAATCCTGTTAATTAGCTGGATAAGAGTGGTGGTCTTGCCGCTGCCGGGAGCAGACATCAAATTGAGGAGACACACCCCTTTGTTTTTCAATTCAACTCTAAGAGCATCAGCATCTTTCTCATTCTCTGCAAAGACGCTTTTTTTGATTTCGATAACCTTTACCTCGTTCATTTACACTATTTCCAATTCGGGTGCAAAGGTACAATTTTTTTCGCCTCAAATGTCACCTTTTGCCCACTTCATCCGTTTAACGGTTGAATCGATTCGGTAATGAACGGAAATGTATAACCTTAATAATTAATAGTCATGTATGTAGTAAGAGTTTTAGGAGTATTAATGATAATCATCGTAGTAATCGGCATTTGCGTGGTGCTGCCCTTGATGGTTATATGGTTGATTAATAAACGCAAAAACCACGAAATCGACAAACAAACGGAAATTTTGATAGCAATGATGGAGAAACACCCCGATCTTGACCCCGCTGAAGTGATGAAGAAGCTGAATGTGTCGAGCAAATCACATAAAACCATCAAACAGAAACTGTTAGATAACGTCCTCACCGGCGGTTTTATGACGTTGATGGGACTTGCGGTCCTCATTCCTCACCTCTGCGGAATGGTCTTTTTCGGCAACAAAGAAAACGGCATCTTCTGCGGCGGAATCATGTTGGCCGTGGGCTTGGCGTTCCTCATCTACTACTTGGTGTCGAAAAAACAGCTGAGCGGTGAGATCGAGGCCGAAGAGAAACAGTTGAAAGAACAGCAATAATCGCACTGATGGAGCGAGAACAATTCATAGCCTTAATTTCGGAGGAGCAGGAGTCTTTGCGGAGATTCCTGCTTGCCCTGTGTGAGGGCGACCGGATGGAGGCGGAGGACATCGCGCAGGAGGCGATGGTGAAGGCGTACATCGCGATGGAGCGGTTCGTGGAGCGGGCCAAGTTCTCCACGTGGCTGTTCAAGATCGCCTACAACACCTTCCTCGACCACCAGCGGTCCGGGTGGAACCGCCGCACGGACTTGGACGCGGCGGAGCAGATGCCGGGCGGCCCGCGTGCCGACGATGCCTTCCAATACCAGGAGTTGTACGAGGCTATCGGCACGCTGCCGCTGAAGGAGAAGAGCGCCATCCTGCTGTTCTACGTCAGCGGCTACTCCGTGAAGGAGATTGCGAAAATCACGGGAGGTTCCCAATTGGCTGTGAAACAGCAGCTTTCAAGGGGGAGAGTTAAACTTAGACAAATTTTGGAACGATGAAAGAGAAAACCACCATAGAAGACCTTTTCGCCCAGTACCAGCCGGACATGGGCGACCGCAACGAATATTTGGAGAAGCTTTCCAAGAAATTGGAGGCGGCGGAATACGCTAAGCGGTACCGCGAGGCGCAGACTCGTCGTTACCGCCGGATGATGGTAGCCGTGTTCATCTCGGGCATCGTCACAGGCGCCATCGGAGTGGTGCTCGTGCTGTTGCACCCGCAATGGCTGCTCCCTGCGCAGACTGCAGTTGAAGTGCCGGTAATTTCCCCTTTGATTCCAAAAGTGATATTGCTGCTTACTGTTTGCCTTCTCAGCCTATGCATTACGGGGTTGGTGCGGAAGATCAGTGATAGGAGCGAAGCGACATGGTGACGGACAGAGCCACCACGCACAAAGACGGTGCCATTCGCAAAGGACTGTCCAACAGTAGAAACGCACTGACATCCACCAAGGGAATCCAACGCTATAAAAAAACTTTTGCCCGACATTCAGTGCCAGGCAAAAGTTTTTTTTGTGGAACATTTTTTGGGGAGTTAGCGTTTGGAGAGGCCTTTGTCGAACATAAAGAAGGCAGCCTTGTCATCGCCGACGCACTTCATCGCATCGATGAGTTCCTGGGCATTCTCCTCCTCCTCAACCTGCTCGGTCACATACCATTGCAGGAAGATG
>JBGUPL010000080.1:0-21465 GCA_045130275.1 Bacteroidales bacterium | reverse complement strand
TGCCCCGTTGTATTTTCAGATTCTGTTGAAGGGACTTGCAGGGTCTGGAAGTATGTCTAAAAAAGATTAAAAATAGAAGTCCCCTAATATCTATTGCCCTTTTGCTCTGATATCTTGATGCTTAATTCTGAAGCCTCTTCCTTAAATCCACAAACTTCACGGGCTTCCGCGCGCTGGGAGGGAAATTGATGCGCTGCACTTCCTCAACAGAAACGACCTGCACCACCGGTGCCACGCGCACGTGTGCCCTAAATCGGTTCTTCAGCTCGTTGACGATCTCCTCGGGATGGTTCTTGAAACGCATGTTCTCTTCGACCACCTCGGCATTCAACCCCACCTTCACAACCACCTCGTCAGTGCCCTGCTGCGAATCCTGCACATAAATCACATAGTTCTGCACAAACGGCGTGTTGTTCAACACGTCCATCAAGGCAGGCGGATACAAAGTCGTGCCTTTCAACTTGATCATGTTGTTCTTTCGGCCCACCAACGGGGTGAGACGGTAACTATTTCTGCCACAACGACATTGCTCGGTGATTTTCGCGCACATATCGCCCGTACGGAAGCGCAAAAGCGGCATTCCCTCCACACCGAGGGTCGTCACCACCACCTCTCCGGTCTCGCCGTCAGCCACCGGCAGGTTGTCCTCGCCGATGATCTCCACGATGATGAGTTCAGGGTGCACATGACCGCCCACACCGTACTCACACTCGCTGAATGTCGCACCCATCTCGGTGGAGGAATAAGTGGCGTAGAGTTCCACATCCCATTTCGACTTGATCTGCTCGCCCAAGAGGTTGAGCGAGAAGTCCTGGTTGCGCAGACTCTCCCCTATCCCGATGATCTTGCGGATGCTGGAGTTCTGATAGTCAATGCCATGATCTTCAGCATATTGAATCAGTCGCGGGATGAATGACGGCACGCACATGATGCTGTCGGGCTTGATGCGCTGGATGGTGTCCCACTGCAACTCGGGGATGCCGTTGCCCACACGGATGACGGAGGCTCCCAACTCGCGCAGACCGAGGAAATAGGCCAGCCCAGCCATGAAACGTTTGTCGAGAGTGACCATCAGCTGGAGAATGTTACCTGGCTGTAAACCAGCGCATTCGAAACTCTTCTTCTCGTTGAAAGCCAGCCGTTGGAGGTCTTTCTCCGTACAGCAGAAAGTCACAGGGTCGCTGAGCGTGCCACTGGTGGTGATGTAGTCGATGACCTTCTCCTTGGGCACACACAGGAAGTCTTCGTTGAAGAGCTGCAAATCCTTTTTCTCGGTGAATGGGATGTTCACCAAGTCCTCTATGGTGCGGATTTTCTCCACTTTGATGCCGTAACGCTCGAACATGCGCTGATAATAGCGGGAATTGCACTGCAGATAAGCGAGCGCATCATGCAGACGTTCCTCCTGGTAGGCCTTGATGGCTTCCACCGAAGCAAATTCTATATCATTATGGGTGTATTTCATTGGCATTACCAAAAAAAATAATTCGGTCTAAAAATAATTATCCCTCTTCACCTTCGTCAGTTGGTTTATAGAGTTTTCCGGTTGATTGGACGTATAATAAATCTTGACGTAGGCCACATCTTTCAGATAGTCAATATGGCCAACCTCCAGTCGTTTGATATCCAACCCGGTGCGCAATTTCAGATCCGCCATCAGCTCTTTCTCACGGTCGGCGTGCACCAAGGCGACCTTCTCATAGACAATGATCTTACATTCCAGATGGTTGCGGCGGTGAATTGATTCGAACACCCAAACGGACAGCACAATAAGGAGATTCGTGAGGAAAAGCTCGGTATAGCTCACCGTCATGGCCAATCCGTTGATGACAGAGATGCCGACCACAACAAACAGGTAGGTCATCTCCCTGATCGGCACCGTCTCTGTTCGATAACGGATCATGCCGAAAATGGCGAAAAGCCCGAGCGCGAAACCGATTTGCACTTTCACATTGTCCATCAGGAATATCAAGAAGAAAATAGTGATACTGAACAACATAAAAGTAAAATAATAGTCTCGGCGCTTGCTCTTTTTGTAATAAAGGCAGCCTACAATAAGCCAGCACACGAGCAAGTTAAGGGCAAACCGCAACAACATCACCCACATGCTCGGACCGTCGAACCACGGTATCCCGAACAATCCGGGACCATCCGCATTTCCAAATTCGCTCGCAATGTCGGAGTCGAACATAATATCATCCATCTGTATCATTGTTCCAAAGATTTTATTTGATAATTTTGATTTGTTAACTTATTGACATAACGCACTTTCTGCTTGAATCGATTGTATTTCAGATGTTCGTCGGTGAGCAGCATCCCGAGGCAGTATTTGCTCAACCCTTTCCGCTGCACTCTTGCATCACGCAGGAAATCCTTGAATTTCGAAGGCAGCGAACCGTCTTGCTTTACCTCAATGATCACCAAATCAGACACATCGGCATCGCAACCACTGAGGTGATTGTGGAAGGTGATACCGAAATCAATGGTGATGCGCTCTGTCTTGGCCTTGTTCACGAGCGTGATGCGCTGGAAAGCGTTTTCAAGCCGTGGGAAAAGCTGTTGGTCGGTCACCCAAACTTTTTCACGGACAAAATCCGCCATTTCGGGCAAGTCGTAAAGGTTCCCCCATGACTCCATCGGGATGGGGATACGCTTTTTCTTTGTACGGCCGGTGTTCTTCTTGTTCTTGATTTCGCAAAAAGCGATGTTGGATTCCACATAGATACGCTGACGGACCTTCTGCCGACGCAGCCGACGGTTGTGATGCATGGTGTAGGTGATGGCATCCGGCGTGTCGAAATAAAGGGAACGGTACCGCGCAATACGCTGGCCCTCATTCTCTTGCACGTAAAAGTGCTCGCCCCACAGCGGTGCCATCCGCAGCAAAGTTGACATGTTGGTCGGGAACTTGCTGTCCACCCTGTTCATCAGTTTCACGGCACTCATCCCCTCCAAGGTGATGGGTTCCATGCGCTGCAGAATATCATTCAAAGCATCCATTACTTAGGTATATATTCGTATTCACGCATCGGAATCAGCATAACACAGATTAACTAAACGATGCTCTCTTACATTCTTAATTTCTTTACTATTCAATCTATTATCAATCCAATGAGACTCTGCATCGGTAAAATACAATAATCGACCGCAAAAATACAAAAAAAAAGAACGGAATTTTCACTACCTTTGCCTCTGTTTTAATTCCAAAGCAAAAGTCCACTATGTCTATAAATGACAATAAGTTACGAGACAGCAAACCTTCCCACATCCGCATCCGGGGTGCGCGTGTCCACAACCTCAAGAACATCGATGTGGATGTGCCGCTGCACCAGATCGTGGCCGTGGCGGGTGTGTCCGGCTCCGGCAAGTCCTCGCTGGCGTTGGGCGTGCTCTACGCCGAGGGCTCGCGCCGATACCTCGAGTCGCTCTCAACCTACACGCGCCGGCGCATGACCCAGGCCGCGAAGGCCGACGTTGACGAAATACTCTACGTGCCTGCCGCCCTCGCCCTGCACCAACGGCCCGGCGTGCCCGGCATCCGATCCACCTTTGGCACAGGCACCGAACTCCTTAACAGTCTGCGCCTTATGTATTCCCGTTTGGCAAACCACCGCTGTCCCAACGGGCACTATCTCCCACCCTCTCTCGCTGTGGCCGCCGGTCAGGAACTCGTCTGTCCCGAATGCGGCGAGCACTTCTACGCCCCCGGTGCCGAGGAGTTAGCCTTCAACAGCCAGGGCGCATGCCGCTGCTGCGGAGGCACCGGCATGGTGCGCACCGTCGATAAGAGCACCCTTGTGCCCGACGAGTCGCTCACCATCGACCAAGGAGCCGTCGCGCCGTGGAACAGCCTCATGTGGTCGCTCATGACCGACGTGTGCCGCGCAATGGGCGTGCGCACGGACGTGCCGTTCCGCGAACTCACTGACGAAGAGAAAGATATCGTCTATAACGGGCCCGCCGTGAAGAAGCACATCTTCTTTAAATCCAAGACCACCAACGAAGCTGGCGAACTCGACTTCACCTACTTCAACGCCACCTACACCGTGGAGAACGCCCTCGCAAAAGTAAAGGACGAGAAGGGGATGAAGCGTGTGGAGAAGTTCCTTAAGGAGGATGTCTGCGCCGAATGCCACGGCACACGGCTGTCGGAGGCCGCCCGCGCCCCGAAACTGCGCGGCATCGGGCTCGACGAGGCCTGCCAGATGACCTTGGCGCGGCTCACCGAGTGGGTCGATGGCGTACCCGCCTCGCTGCCCGAGGAGATGCGTCCCATGGCCGAAAGCATCTGCGAATCGTTCCGCACGGCCGCCAAACGGCTGATGGACTTGGGGTTAGGTTATCTCACCCTCGACCGCGCAGCCTCCACCCTCTCCACCGGCGAACGGCAACGGATGCAGCTCGCCCGCGCCGTGCGCAACCGCACCACAGGCGTGCTCTACGTCCTCGACGAGCCTTCCATCGGGCTGCACCCCTCCAATATCGTGGGACTCAACGGCGTGATGCACGACCTCGTGGCCGACGGCAACACCGTGCTGCTCGTCGATCACGACACGCAGATTCTGCAGGAGGCCGACTGGCTCATCGAATTGGGTCCCGATGCCGGCGCGAAAGGCGGAGAAATCATCGCCGAGGGCACCATCCAAGATATCGTCCGCAACAGCGCGTCCCGCATCGGACCATTCCTCGCGCCACAGCAAAAGCACGGCTGGAGCGAGCCCGACAAAGACCGATTGTTTGAGTTTGGCAATATTCATCTGTCCACCAAAGAGATACATACAGTAAAACCGTTGGAGGTCGAGATTCCCAAAGGGCGGCTCACCGTGGTGACGGGCGTCTCAGGTTCCGGCAAGACGACCCTGATCTTGGAGAGTCTCGTGCCCGCGCTGGAGGCGTTGACCCGCGGGAAACGGATGCCCGACCATGTCACCGACATCCTCGCCGAGGGCATCGAGCACGTGAAGCTCATCGACGCCACGCCCATCGGCATCAACATCCGCTCCACCGTGGCCACCTACGCCAACGTCCACGACGAGCTGCGCAAACTCTACGCCCGCACGCCCGACGCGAAACACCACGGCTACAAGGCCGGCGACTTCTCCTACAACACCGGCGACCTGCGCTGTCCTGTCTGCGACGGCACCGGCGCGATCAGCCTCGACGTGCAGTTCCTCCCCGACGTGGACATCCCCTGCCCCGAATGTCGCGGTTCACGCTACGCGAAAGCCGCCTACGCCGTGCGCCACACCAACAAGCGCCACGAGACCCGTTCGCTGCCCGAGCTGATGGATATGGACGTGAGCTCCGCGTTGGAGTTCTGCCAGGACATGAAGACGGTGTTCCCCAAGTTGGAGGTGCTGCAAAGTCTTGGCTTGGGCTACCTTACGCTCGGCGAGGAGACCCCGAGTCTGTCGGGCGGCGAGGCGCAGCGGCTGAAGTTAGCCACTGAGATGGGACGGTTGCAGCACGACTCGGTCTTCGTGTTCGACGAGCCCACCATCGGGCTGCACCCGTTGGACGTGCGCACGCTTTTGCAAGTTTTCGACACGCTGATCAAGAACGGCGCAACGGTCATCGTCATCGAGCACGACTTGGACGTGATCCGCGCCGCCGACTACATCATCGACATGGGACCCGGCGGGGGCGAGGACGGCGGCAGAATCGTGGCCACCGGCACCCCGCGAGAAATCGCCGGCAACCATGAAAGCGTGACAGGAAGGTTTCTGGGAGGAGTCTAGCTCGCCTTTTCACAAATAAGCGGTCACCCCTAGAAAAAAAAATCGACGCAATTAAAATAAAAACTACTTTTGCAAACGAATAAACTTTATTGAATATGAGACACTTTCTTTTCACCATACTGTTGACCGCCCTCTCTTTCGGTTTGCTGCACGCCCAGGGCGAGAAGGCGCTACTGAAAGCGCGAAAATACGAGGCTGCCGGTGAAAAACAGTGGCCGAAAGCCCTGAGTTTTTACCGGAAAGCGGCTAACGAAGGAAATCTGGAAGCTTTGTTCAAAGTTGCGGAGAACGACCTTTTGAGTGACCAGCCATGTGAGCAAATCAAAACCCTGGAACTCCTGAATCGGCTGGAGGATGCGGATGCTTACAAACTCTCCAACGCATACAGAAAGTGCGGCGACATAGAAAAATCGTTTCAATATCTGAAAAAGGCGGCAGAGGCGAACCATGTGGAAGCGGCAGAAAGGCTTGGCGATGCCTACTGGTGTGGCAAAGACGTGAAAGAGGACAAAAACGAAGCGTTCCGTCTGTACCAACAGGCCGCCACCTACAGTTCCGGTCCGGAAAAACAGCGTCTCCTCGAAAAAGTCGGATATTGCCGGAAATACCTTGATTATATCGCCCAGCACGGCGAGCCTAACAATGCCGACACCGCGTCCAACACGGCGACTATGCCCGAAAAGGGAGAGGCAAACTATGGGCCGGTTGAAGAGATGCCGGAATATTCAGGTGGAATCGATAGGCTTATGAACTTCCTTAAAAATGAAGTGGTTTACCCTGAAAAAGCCCGAATGAACAACATTACGGGCACCAATCTGGTCGAATTTGTGGTGGAAAAAGACGGTTGTGTGGCCCACGCAAAAGTGAAAGTCTCGCTTTATCCCGCCTGCGACGAAGAATCCGTTCGGGCTGTCTCTGCCATGCCGCCTTGGAAGCCCGGAAAGTCCGAAGGGAGACTGGTGCGCTGCTTCTTCGAAGTTCCTATCACATATACCAAATAGTTATAGCATAACGGATTGATTCAGAATCAGTGAGTGCTTCTCCGAAGCCATGCTACAAACCGTTCGGGCCAAACCGATACATATCTAGACATTTTTTCAGGATTCACCCCGAAGCCATGTCCGCCACCGGCGCAACGCATAAAGTACACTGGGGTTTTCAGTGAGTCAAGTAGCATCTGCCCATTGTGCCAGTCCACCGTGGGGTCATCTTCGCAAAAGAGCAGGAAGATGGGGCAGCGCACGCGGTCGGTGTGCAGCTCCATCGAAAGGGAATCTTGCATGACGGGGTCATGACGGCGACGTTCACCGAGCAGTCCTCTACGCGAGCGTTTGTGCACATAGGGTTCTCGCATCGTGACCACGGGATAGATGGCCGCCACAAAGTCGGGCGCAGTGCTGTCGGGCAGAAGTTCGGCGCCACTCAGCACAAGATGGCCGCCGGCGGAGAAACCCATCGCCCCGACCATCGTATATCCTTTCGTTTTAACGGTTTTTAACGCGTCTTCCAGCGCATTCAATTGTCCAGGATACTGCGTACAGCAGCTCCGCCGGATGTGGGTGAACCATGACCACCAACCGGAGACAGGGTATTCCAACACATAGGCGGCATAGCCGTTGGCATTCAGCCATTGCGCCACCTCGCTGCCCTCGCCGCGTTTCGCCAGCCAGTAATAGCTGCCACCGGGACACACCACCACGGCCGTGTCAGACTTACGCCCTTCAGGCAGAAACTCCGTCAACTTCTGCGCTAAAACATTGTCATTCAAAAATATCAGGACAATAAAAACTATAAAGATTCTATATATTCTCATAACTGCTAACTTCTAACTACCAACTTCTAACTTCTTTACGATTCCATCTTTCTCCCCCATCACCGCTTCCGCCGTCATCACCGCCGTGAGCGGCACGCCACAGCAACCGTGCAAATAGACGTTCTGGCCTGTCATGAAGAAGTTTTCGGCCTTGGTGCGGATCGGGAGGTAGCCGGCATAGGGGTCACGACTGTCCTTCTGCAACCCGTAGAGCGAACCCTCCGGCTCGTTGAAATAGTCGCGGATAGTCAGCGGAGTAGCGTCATAGACCGCTTCCACACATGAGCGAAACCCTGGATGACAAAACTCCAACTTATTCAATATCAATTCCGTATGCTTTGACTTCCACATTTCATACTCACTTCCTCGCCTCCCCACCGTGGTGTCAGCCCAGCGTTCAACCATGGAGAACGGAGAGAAAACGATCACCTGCAAGGCCTTCGCGTATGGTCCTTGATTTTTTTCGCACGGGGTGAAATAGACGAAATTCTGCGGCCAGTTCGCTTCTTCATATTTCCCAAACTGCCATACCTTGTCGTAATTGTCCCAACAATAACATGGATGGTTGAGATACGGGAACGTTCCCTCCTTAAGCACCGCATAGACGCAGTAAGCCGAATAGTTGTTCGGGGCGGCCGACAAACGCATCCGAGCAGCCTTCGTGAACAACTGGTCTTTCACAATTTTTAACGCCGCCTGCGGATGTATGGAAGATATGACGAGGTCCGTTTCAAGGCAGCGACCGTCAGCGATGGACAAAGACCGCACTCTTCGACTATCCATGCGAATACCGGTGACCTCCGCGTTGGTCAGCACCTCGCCGCCAAGTTCGCTGATACGACGGACCAAAACCTCCGCCAGTTGCTCAGCAGGACCTTCGAAACGGTAATGACCACTTATATACAGATAGTTGATCAACGCAAAGATATAGGCCGGCGTGTATCCGGAATCACCACCGCACAAGGGACTGAGATAGGCCAGCAGACTGCGCAACTTCGGATCGCGCACATGGTCGGCAATAAAATGCGCTGATGGTTTGTAAAAAGACTCGTCCCCACCCGAACCCGAAACACTGCCGGGTCTGAGGAAGAAGAAATCGACCTGGTCGGCCAAGGCGAACAAGTGATCCACATAGCGTTGGATGTTCTCCCGCTCTTCCGGGAAAAGATCTTGGAAATACTTCGTGAAGGATTCCTTGCCCTGGGGAATGCGGTAGCGGGTCCTGCCCTCGAGACAGAACACCTCGTCGCCGCAGTCGGTATCGACCTGTCTATAGTGCAACTGGTCCAGAACGCCGAGATGACGGCAGATGCGGTTGAGCGAGCCGCCGGGCTGGAGTCCGCCCACCACATGCATACCCGCATCGAAGGTCACCCCGTTACGGGTGAACGACTGCAGACCACCGCCCACATGCGCACTCCGCTCCAGAACGGTCACTTTGTAACCCTCTTTGGCCAAAAGCGCACCGGTGAACAACCCGCCGATACCGCCGCCGATGATATGAATATGGTTCCCTTTGCTCATTTTCGGCGGCAAAAGTACGATTTTTTCAGTACGATTTCACACTTCCATCCGGACCGCCAATAACAAAAAATGAGGTCTTGTGGACCTCATTTTCATACCCAAATAAAAGAAATCGTATTTACTATCTCTTTTCTGTCGATGTCTTTTGAGAGGAGACCCCTGTTTTCTGAGAGGGTTTCCGTTCTTGGTCTTCCTGATGCTTAGCAGAGTGCTGAGGGTGGCCGGCACAGCTCTTCTCACCACCATGTTGGCCTTGGCACTTGTGTTGGTCTTCGTGATTGCCGCAGCTGTGACCGCCGTTGGCAGCATGACCAGCGCAGCTCTTCTCACCACCATGTTGGCCTTGGCACTTGTGTTGGTCTCCGTGATTGCCGCAGCTGTGACCGCCGTTGGCAGCATGGCCAGCGCAGCTCTTCTCACCACCATGTTGGCCTTGGCACTTGTGTTGGTCTCCGTGATTGCCGCAGCTGTGACCACCGTTGGCAGCATGACCTGCACAGCTCTTCTGAGCACCGTGGTTGCCACAACCTTGACCGTTTCCGTGACCGGCGCATCCACCACAGCCACCGCTCTTTTCAGCACGACAGCAAGCGGGCAATTTTGCGCGAGCATCCGGATCAGCTTTCACATTGTCAGCGTTATAACCCAGCTTGCTCACTTCTGTACGCAACTGGTCGGGATTTGTTTTCTTCGCGTCGTAATTGATGGTCAGCTTCGCCGTCTTCATGTCGTAGGTGTAGGACTTGACACCCTTGAAATAAGGCACATTCTCCTTGAATTTGTCGGCGCATTTCTGGCACACGCCATTGGTCTGGATGGTCACGGTCTGCTCGTTCTTCGAGGCCGTTTTGCTTTGCTGGGCATTCGCTCCCAACGTGATGATGGCTGCTATAGCCAGGATGATGATTCTTTTCATATCGTTATTATTTTATTTGTTTGTTTCTGTTTTTTTCATCCCAGGGGCTGCGCTCCGCTTACCCCTGGCTACCAAGCTCTTGCCCCTAAAACTACCCCGCCCTTCGGGCACCCCTTCTAAAGAAGGGGAATGGGCTGCTTAAGGAAGATATTTTAAATATGACATCTTTTTCGTTAATATAATCATTGTGACTGAGGTTTTCTCTGAAAGTTTAACTGCTAACTACTAATTCTCAACGCGGTTTTTCAGGAACGCCGTGCAGTCCTCGAAGGTTTCGAAGGTGTGCTGTTCGGGCACGATGAGCGGGATAACCTTCATCGTCTTAAGCATATACATCGGCTGCGGCTGGATGATGGTCATCAGTACGAGGACGCCGCGGTCCTGCAGTTCCTTGATGGCGGTCTCCATGGCGTAAAGTCCCGACTGGTCCATGAAACTGACGAGCCGCATGCGGATGATGACGATCTTGGCGTCCTCGGGCACGTCGTTCATCACCTGCTGGAACTTGGTGATGGTGCCGAAGAAGATCGGACCGTTAAGTCGCTGGATGTAAATCTTGTGCTGTACTTTGTCGGGCATGCCGCCTTCATCCTGCCAGGGGCTTTCCTTGTCGAAGTTGGTCATCTCGGCGGAGCTGTAGCCGCCCTCCACGAGGTCGCTGGCGCGCTTCATGAAGAGGACGCAGGCGATCACCATGCCGATGCCGACAGCCGTGAGCAGGTCCACGAAAACGGTGAGCAGGAAGACGATGATGAGCACCACCGCATCGGCGCGGGGGATGCGGAGCAGGTCCTTAAAGCCCTTGAAGTCAATGATTCCCCAGCCGACGGTGATCAGGATGCCGGCGAGGACGGACAGCGGGACATAACGCACCAGACTGCCCAGACCGAGCAGCACGGCGAGCAAAAGCATGGAGTGGACCATACCGCTGATTTGCGTGCGACCGCCGCTCTTCACGTTCACGACCGTACGCATGGTCGCGCCCGCACCGCTGATTCCGCAGAAAAGGCCGCTGATCATGTTACCGATACCCTGCCCCATCAGCTCACGGTTGCTGTTGTGATGGGTCTTGGTGATATTGTCGGCCACCACGGAGGTGAGCAACGTGTCAATACTACCCAAACCGGCGAGCGTAAGTCCCGGAATGACCGAAGCTTTCAACACCACACCCCAGTCAATGCCGGCCAAATCCAGCCCTTCTTTCGCGAAAAACGGCATCGGGAATCCGGAGGGAATCTGACCGATGAGCAGTTTCTCGTCCATATTGAGGAAAAGCGAGATGACAGTCATCACCAACAAGGCCACCAACGTGGAAGGTATCTTCTTGGTTATCAACGGGAAGAGGTAGATAATCGCAATCGTACCCAGACCGAGCGCCAGTGCGGTGAACGACACGCCATTGGCCACACGTTCGGGGAACTCTTTAATCATATCAATCACCAAAACGGGTGATTTACAACCGATTAAAGGATAGAGTTGTTGGATAATGATGATGACGCCGATACCACTCATGAAGCCTGAGAGGACGGGATACGGGATGTAGCGCACGTATTTGCCGATCTTCATGATGCCGAACAGAATCTGGAAGACACCGCAGAAGAGTCCGGCGAGCGACATGCTGATGAGCACCGCGCTCATGGAGTGCTGGGCAGCCCACACGCCGCTGAGCAGCGAAGCGGTGATGACGGTCATGGGACCGGTGGGACCGCTGATTTGGGAGTGGGTGCCGCCAAAGAGGGAGGCGAAGAAGCCGAGGAAGGTGGCTCCGACGAGGCCTGCGAGGGCGCCCATGGAGCTGGCAGCGGGGTCGTCGATGCCCCCGAACGCCTGGATGCCGAATGCCAATGCGAGCGGCAACGCCACGATGCCCGCGGTGATGCCGCCGAAAATATCGCCTTTCAGATTGTCAGTTTTGATAAATGCCATATTTCTATTTCGTTTATAATCAACGTATTAACAAAATTCAAAATCGGCGGCAAAGATACATAATTTACGGAAATAAAGAAAACGATATTTTTCCTGTGTAGAGACGGGGCACGCCCCGTCTCTACAAGGTGTACCACTCTTTGAATTCGGGAACGCGGGCCTTGCTGATAAGAATGCGTTCGGGAACGTTCACCGAAAGGGATAGGTTCAGCTTGCCGCCAAACCACATTGAAATGCCCTCGATGGCCTTGTGCGCCACCACATATTGCCGGTTGGCGCGGAAGAAGAGATGCGGATCCAACTGATCCACAATGACATCCAACGGCTTGCCCACCACGACGGTCCTTCCGTCGAACGTGACGGCTCGCGACACCTTGTCTTCCAAATAGAAACACGCCACCTCCGCAATGGCTAACGGAACCAACTTGTCTTTCACCGGAATCAGGAAGTAGGACTGGTACTGCCGCGACTGCCGGTTGAACATCTCCATCAGGGCAGAAAGCTGGCTGTTTTCGGACGACGAGGGAGCTTTCTCCTCGATTTTCCCGAATTTGCACAACGCCCGCTGCAAATCCTCGCGGTTGATGGGCTTCAGCAGATAGTCGATGCTGTTTACTTGGAAGGCCTGCAACGCATATTGGTCGTACGCGGTGGTGAAGATAATCGGGCATTCGATGGTGATTTTGTCGAAGATGCGGAAGGCCAGCCCGTCCGCGAGGTGGATGTCCATAAACACCAAATCGGGAGTGGGGTTCGTCTGGAACCAATCAACCGTATCTTCCACAGTTTGAAGCACTTGCACCACCCGCAAATCGGGATTCTCCTCCGACAGCATCTTGGACAATCTCTGGGCCGCAATCGCCTCATCTTCTATGATGACCACTTTTTTCATAGCATTCTATTCTTTCATTCTATCCAGCAATTCCATCGCTTTCTCTCTGGAAATCAGCGGAATATCCACCACAAACATCTCGTTGTCGCTGCGCACGGAGATATGCTCGCCGGCTATCAGTTCGTAACGTTTGTCCAAATTGGCAAGGCCGACCCCCTCGGACTCGATGGCTTCTTTCGGGCAAATGCGGTTGCTGACCCGCAATGTGCCGTTACTGGTCGCCTCCAGACGAATCTCCAACGGATGCTTGTCGCTTACCACATTGTGTTTCAGCGCGTTCTCAAGCAATTGCTGCACGCTGATGGGCACCACATAGCCCTCCACCCCATCCAACCGGCGCACCACTTTCAGATTGTTGCCGTAGCGGATGTTCATCATGTAAAGATAGGCATCCGCAAAGCGAAGCTCCTCCTCGATCGGCACCAGCTTGTTCTGCTGGATAGTGTAACGATAGGTCGATGCCAACTGCTGCAAATACTCCTGCGCCTTGTCGTCATCCATGCCAATCAATCCGCTAAGCGTGTTGAGCGAGTTGAATAGAAAATGCGGATTCAGCTGACTTTCAAGGGTTTCATAACGCACCAACAAGTTCTCCGACTGCAACCGCTCATTCTCCAGCATCATCTGATGGCGGCGACTCAGACTAAAAATCAGCAGCGTAATCATGATGGTCGTGATGACAATCAACCCGTCCTTGATCATATTGCCGCTATAGGCCTTGTCTATCATAAATTCCTCGTAAACAAGACGTTGCAATCCGATAGAGAGCAGCGAGAAGACGGCGGCGATGAGCAACGAACCGGCCGTGGCCAACACGAAACGCCACACCACGGGCAGTTTGCTCTTCACAATGCTGAAAACGAAGAGGAAAAGGACGAAGAAGAGTCCGCAGTTCAGTGCCAGACTCAAGGCCGGATGATAACTGGAAGCAATCGTCCAGGTGGCAGTGTCAAGATGCCCCATGGTCATGATTCCGGTGAGAATGATTCCGGCGGGCAGCGAGAGCCACAGGGCATTCCGCACCGTGAAGGGGTTTATCACGTGCAACGGCTTCAGCCGAAACCCTGAAAGTCTTCTGTTTTTCGTATTGGCAACCATATTCCCTCAATCAAGCTGCAAATTAACATAAAATTCAAATACACACAGCCCCGTCTTCGTATTTGAAAAATTTCACCTTATAGAGCAGACAGGTTGTCAGGAAATAGATGCCCGCCTGCACCCAAAGCATCTGATACTCAAACTGAACCTGCTTTAGATGGGCGCCCATGGAGTTGATGCGGACGAAGCCCTGGATGCCGTGCGTGGAGGGGAACAGGTAGGAGAAGTATTTCCAAAACAGCGGCATGTTGGAGCGAGGCCATACCACACCCGACAGGAACAGCAGCACCACGCTGAAGAAGATGCAGACGAGGATGCCGGTGTCACGCTGACGAACGAACGAACCCACTGTCATGCTGAAAGATATAGTCGCCAACAAGAACGGCAAGAAGAAGAGGCAGAGGTCACCGAGACGGCCGATGTGGGGCAGTCCGAAGACTCGCGGGAGCAGCACCAAGTCAATGGCTACCAGCGGGATGTAGATCATCATGTAGGCCAGTGAGCGACCCATGACCACCCGATAGACACTCCGGTTGCGCAGTCGCTCGGGCACGATGGCGACGGTCTGTCCCTCCTCGCGCGCGGTGCCCGAAAGGATGCCGATGCCGAGGAACAGCGTTTGGTGGATGACCAACGCCAAGAGCGCCGGAACCAAAAAACTTGTGAATCCGCCCGCCGGCGAGAAGAGTTTCACGTCCTCGTAAGGCACTGGCGTAATGGCCGTTTCGGCATCCTGTCCCGTCACGCCGGCCATCGTGTAGCGTTCGAGTTCGATATGCTTCATCTCGTCCAGCATCACGCTGCTGGCACCGGTAAAGACGCTTCGGTAGTAGAGGAAACTGCTCATGTCGCAGAAGAGGCACAACCGCGCCGTCTCGCCCTTCGCCAAACGGTCGCTGTAATCGTTCGGGAAATAGACGATGCCGTTGACTTTGCGCTGCCGCATCAGCGATTCCGCCTCCGCCAAGGTGTTGCACTGGAAATCAACGTTAACCTCCGGCGTGGCATCCAACTTATGGATAAAACGTTGACTCGAAGCACTTTGCGAATCATCAACCACCGCCACCGGAAGATTTCGGATACATTCGTGCTTGTAAATAGCCCCGAAAATCAGAGGATAAATCAACGAACCCACGAAGAATATCAGCATCACTCCCCCATCGGTGAAAATGCGGTACAATTCCAGCGTGAAGACATCGTAAATATCTTTCAGTCCCGCTGTTATATTATGCCAAAAACTTTTCATAATCTACTGTTTATCAATATTTAACACTCTACGGTCGCCTTGTTCGAATCGCCCTTGGCCAATTGGTTCAGCAGCAATCCTCCGATGCAACCCGCAATCAAAAAGCAGAGCAGCCAGCAAAGATGGGACCAGTACTGCGTAAAGTTCGCGCCAAACATCGCCACATCCGCGTAGGTCAAGTAATAGTGGCGCAGCGGGAAGATGTAACTGAAGGCCTGCAGGGCGGGCGGCATACTGACCACAGGATAGGAAAACCCTGACATTGAGAAGGATAACATTCCGTAGATGGCGGCGATACTGACCGCAAGATGCTGGTCGGGGATCAGTCCGGCGAGAAGCACGCCCATCGACTGCATGGCCATCACGAATAGCAACATTGCCACAGAAAGGGCGAAGAAACTGCCCAAGCATACAAAATGGCTGAATCCGAACATCACAATGTTGCCGACAATGCCTAACAGTGTAAACCAGCAAGTGTAAGGTAATAGTTTGCCGATCAGTGCTTTAAGCATGTCGCCGCCTGCGGTTGAAAGCCAGATTATCTCGGTTTTCAGCTTATATTCGTTGGTCACCAAATAGACCGTGAGCAGCAGCGCCATCACCCCGATGATGCCGGAAAGCATGGTGGTGAGCACGTATGGCAGATAGCTTCCCCAAGGGTTGCTGATCAGGTGCGCGTCGATTTCGATGGGCTGGATCATCCCCATAATCTGGTCTTCGGAATAGCCCTTTTTCCGCATCACCTCGCGTTGCACCGCTGCGGAAGTGAGTTTTCCGATGGTGCTTAACGTCTTGTAACTCAGCGTTCCTGCCAACAGGTAAGCGTTGTTGGAATAGAGCGCGAGGTGCGGGGTCTTGAAGTCGAGTACTTCCGAATAGGTGCCGGCGGGAATCTCCAGAAATGCAAAGATTTCCTGCCGCTGCATGGCCTCACGCGCTTCGCTGTGACTGTTATAGACCGCCACAACATCCACACCTTGGGTCGCGTCAATCTCATGGCACAGCCGGCGCGAAAGGTAGCTGCCGTCCTGATCCACCACCGCAATCGGCAGATTCTCAGGCTGTCCCTCGTGCATGAACGTCAGGAAGAAGACGTAGCTGAAGAGGATGCCGGCCGTCAGCAGAATCAGGTAGCGCGGACTCTCCTTGATCAGTCCCAACTCCCTACAGAAGCAGTTCCACAAATGTCTCATGATACAATATTATATAGGTTGAAGGAAACTATCGTTTGATGATGACCGTCATGCCGGGACGCATGTCGGGAATCTTCTCTTGAGGGACCAACTTGACATCGAAGCTCTTCACGTCATACTGTCCGTTGGTTTTGGTGGCTCGCCAGGTGGCGTAGGAGGCCATGGCACGGAGGTAGGTGACCTTCGCCTTGTAGGTCTGCTCGCCCAACGCGGGAATCTGCACCTCCATCACGCTGCCCACCTTCAAATCCTGGAGCAGGTCTTCGCGCACGCTGAAGGTGAACCAGACGTCGTTCATATCCACGATGGACATCACGGGGGAGCCTGTGCCCAGCAACTCCGAGCGTTTGGGGTAGATTTCCATCACCTCGCCGTCGCAGGGCGCGATGAGAAAACGGTCGTGGATGTAGGATTCGACCTCCGACACGGCGCCGCTGGCCTGCGCCACAAGTGCCTGCGCCGCCAACCTGTCCTGACTTTGCGCGCCCTCCATGGCAAGGTCGTACTGCTGTTTTGCAGCATTTGCAGTCGCCACGGCGGCCTTATACTGCGCTTCGGCCTCATCGCGTTTCTGCGCGGAAACCACTTTCTTGTCGTACAGAGCCTGCACGCGGTCGTAGGACTTCTTGGCAATATCGACGCCAGCCTGCGCCTTCTGCCACATCTCGTAGGCGGAGGCGATCTGCTGCTGACGGGCACCGCTGTTGGCCTTGCTGCTCTGCGCGGACGCGGCGGTGCGGGCGGCCTTCGCCTGCGTGAGCTTGGCATCCACCTCCGGGCTGCTGATGTAAGCCAAGGTGTCGCCGACACGCACCTGCGAGGACTCCTCCACATAAAGGGTGTCCAACCGTCCGGGCACCTTGTTCGCGACACGGTATTCGTTGGCCACGACCTCGCCCATTAGCACTTCCGGCTCGGGACGCAAGGCCACCACTCCAATCAAGGCGACGATGACCACCACCGCAATCACCACGCCAAATCCAATCCACAAATTTCTCTTTGATTTTTCCATATTGTTTGTTTTTATATTTTCACAATTTGACATTAATTTGAATCATCACTGTTCTCTACCAAGCTTTGTCCCTGACAGGACTGCTTAAGGAACATGTATTTCACTAATCACTATTCACTTTTGCCTTTTGCCTTTTCCCTATTCTCTACTTCCCCAATGCCTTCTCAAGATAAAGATAATCCATACGAATCTCTATTTCCGCATCCACCACTTCGGATTTCGCTGACATCCAGGCCGTTTGAGCCGCCATCAAATCGCTGCTGCTGATGACACCCGCCTCGAACGACTCATTCGCTAAACGAAGGTTCTCCTCCGCATTCAGCAGGTTGCTTTGCGCCTGCACGAGTTTCTTGTTCGCCACCTCTAACTCATAGTTCAACTTGTTTACTTGCAGCTCGATAGCATTGCGAGCCTCCTCCAATTCATACTGCACCTCAGCGCGTTTGTGCTTGGCCGCCTTCACCGCGAGGATATCCTCCGCATGGCAAATAGGGATATTGACGACCACGCCGGCTGTGAACATTCCGGCAAACTTGTTCTGGAAACCGTTGAAAACGTTAGGATTACTCACCAAATACGACCCGGTCACCGCCACGTTCGGCAGCAGACCGGCCGTCGCCATCTTCACATTCGACTTGGCCATCTGATCGCCGATTTCCAACAGTTTGATCTCCTTACGATTATTCCAAACGTTCTGCATATCAAGCGTTTGCTCAGGAAGAAAAGACTTCATATCCACTTCCTCTGCAATTTCGTAATCGCCTGTCAGATTCAGTCCACAGAGTTGATAAAGCACCATTTTCGAGAGTGCCAGTCCGTTTTCCGCTTTGGTGAGGCTCATCTGCGCTTCGTTGAGTTTCACACGCACCTGCGTCAGGTCGCTTTGCGTGGCCACACCCTCGGCCACCATCGCTTCCACGTTTTGATTCAAAGTATCCAAAAGATTACAATATTGACGGGCAAGCAACTGCTTGTGTTGCAACGAGATCACACGTCAGTAGGCTTCATCGACCTGAATGAGCAGATTCTCCTGGGATTGGTCGGCTTGCAGGACTGCCGCCTGGTTGGTGAGTTTTGCGGTTTTGTACATGGCGCGGATTTTGCCTCCGAGATAGATGGGCTCGGACACCGTAACCGCCCCCGCAAATACGTTTCGCGTATCGATGTTAAAGGCATCCGTAATCTCCTGACCGACACCGTTTAACGCCTCCTCCACATTCATCCCGGACAAACTCTGCGCCAATGCCATGGCCAACTGAGGATCGCTTTGCATCAGCTGCATGATGACCGGCTGCAGGGCGGGTGTCACCTGCGACATCACCGTGGTGCCCATGTTATTGATGGTGGCCTGCTGCTCATCGCTCAGCAGCGAGATGTTTTTCTGGTTCCAGTTGTAAGTGCCATTCACACTGACTTTTGGGAAGAACTGCGCCAATGCAGCCCCTTTCAGTGCCTCTGTCTCGTCGACACGCTCCTGCGCGATCTTCAGACGATTGTTCGAAGCGAGGGCCAGTTCGTGACATTTTTCCAAGGTCAAGACCTGTTGTGCGCCAACCGAAGGTACCAGCCCGAACATAACTACCGTGATAATCAACGATTTAATCTTTTTCATCTTTCCTATTTTTGAGGTCGCGAAAATAGGAAGTCACCATCACGGCACAAACGACAAACGTTCCGAAGCGGACAAAAGCCACTCGGAAACGACCGAAACGCAGTCGGAAATGAAAAAAGGGTTACCGCTCCCTCCGTTCGATCACCTCTTTCAGGCGATAGCGATCCCCGGTGGCGGGGCCGACGGCATTGATGAACTGGAGGTCGTAGCCGGGCGTTTCGTAGCCCCAACGTTGGAAATTGCCGTCCTGGTCCACCTTCTTCATCACTTGGTCGTTGTACTTGACAATCAGGTATTTGGCCAGCACATCCCAACGCTTCATCATCTTGTCGGCATAGGCGATGCTCTTCTTATTGAGGTAGTCGCGACGGTCAGCGGGGGTCATATTCTCCACCGCTTTCAGCACGCTGTCCTGATCGGCGAAGTAGTAGTCCTCCAGCTCGCTTTGGGCCTTGCGGAGGTCTTCGATCATCATCGAGTAGCGCGGATAGACCATATTCGCCACCCAGTTGTTCATCCAGAAGGCCGACTCGAAGCTGAATTCCGTGCGGGGGTTGTTCTCCGGACGGAAACAGTCGGGCACTTGCGTGATGCAGCAGTAGAGCGGCACGTAGGCCACCATGTCGGCGTCGTCGCAGTTGAACCAGGTGACGCCACCCACATCATCGGGCAACCACGAGCGCATCTGGCAGGTCATCGTGAAGCCGCTTTGCTGCGTGGCGATGGGGCGTTCACGGAAATAGCTGACACCGTTCGTGTCGCGAAAGTGCATAGGCAGCGGACGGATGGGCATTCCCCACGGACCGGCGGTCATGTCGGCGGTCATGTCCAACGGGGTATTCTCGAAATGGTCGCGCATATCCTCCTGCAAGTCTCTGAGGGACAGCGGTGCATCGGGCTTAATCCACAACGGCAGATGGTCGCACTTGTCGAACTCGCCGTTGAGGTACGGCAGGTACTTGTCCATCTCGGCCTCGTCATAATGGTGGCGGAAGAAGCTCCAAACGCGGGCGTCGGCATAGCGCACGTTCTCGAAGTCGATGGGACAGTAGGCATCGCGGAAGGAAAAGTCCGCATCCTTACCACTGAAATAGCCCATCTCGCGGGCGAAGCTGACGACATCGGCGGCATAGACGCACTCCACCTCGGGACGGGTGATGTATTGAAGGTGTTTGCTGCTGATAGCTACCCCCCTGCCCCCCTCAAGGGGGGTATTACCACCCTTTTTGTTCCTGCCAAGGAATGTGTTTTCCTGCGGGAATTGGCGGATACGGCTGAGGTTGGCATGGGCGCAGATGCAGTCGTCAGGGATGCGCAATGCGACCCAGACGGCACCTTTCCGACCCGGTCCCTTGCCGATGATCTCCATGATCCAGGCCTCATTGGGGTCGCAGATGGTGATGCTCTCGCCGCTGCTGTTATAGCCGTACTCTTCCACCAGCTCGGCCATGCATTTAATGGCCTCGCGAGCGTTGGCGGCGCGTTGCAGGGTGAGCCGCATCAGCGAGAAATAGTCGAGCAGCCCCTCGCGGTTCTGGAGTTCCAACCGTCCGTCGAAGGTGGTCTCCACGATGGTCAGCTGCTTCTCGTTCATCAAGCCGACCACGTTGTAGGTGTACTCGACTTGTTTCACGAACTGCCCTTCGTGCGCGGGTCCCCACCCGTGGATGGCGATTTGCTCGCCCGGGGCGTGGCGTCCGGCCGGACTGTGGAACAGCGACCCTGAGAAGCCGAAGCCGTCGCAGTTGTAGGTACACATCACGCTGCCGTCCTTCGAGGCTTTCTTGCCGACGATCAGGTTGGTGCAGGCCGCGGCCGGAAAGAGGGCTGCGGCAAGGAGGAGGAGGGTTGTGAGGAGGTTTTTCTTCATATCAGTGTATTTTTTGATGTCCCCACACTACGGCTCAGCCTTGTGTGGGGTTATTAGCGCTTCGCGCGTCTTGCCTCTTCGAGGCTGCTTAAGGAAATTGTTTTATTACTACCCCGGCCTTCGGCCACCCCTTCTAAAATAGAAGGGGAATTGGGGTCTTCCGCACCATCATTCTACATTCTTCATTCTACATTCTACATTATTCATTCTACATTCTCAAGATGCACGCTAAGAACTTCACGTCTTTCCCGCTGTGGTTGGCGATGCTGTGGCGGTCGCCGTTGCCGGTGAACATCACGTCGCCCGCGTGCATGATGGCGGTGCGGCCGTTGTCGGTGACCTCGGCCTCGCCCTCCAATATGTAGTAGATTTCGGCATCCTCGACGTGCGGATGCTCCTTGATCCGGCTGCCTGACGGAAGGGTGATGATGTTGAACATCGACGCCCGCTCCAGCATCTCCGCAGGCGTGAGGACGATGTTCTTGCTGATACGGCCTTCAATATTGCCGCTGTTTTCCACGGTTTCAACGTGGATGTCTTGGCTGTATTTAATCATTGTCGTTATACTATTTGCAAATTCAAAATCAAGGTGCAAAAATAGGAAATAGTTCCTAATCCTTCACTT
>JBGUPL010000079.1:0-13632 GCA_045130275.1 Bacteroidales bacterium | reverse complement strand
CTTCAGCGGGGCACCGAACAGACCGGGAACCATATAGACCACGAAGGAGAAGACCGCCACGGAGAGCAGGAAACGGAACCAGCTCTTCTGCACGGGATAGTCGTCGTCGTGCGGGAATTTGATCTTGCCAAGCAGATAGAAACCTAAGAGTGAGAATAATACGATCCATAATGAGAGATAGACCTCGCGATCGAGAATGCGCCAGTGGTAGGTTTGGTCGGGCACGTTGATGAACTTCAGCGCGAAGGCCAACTCCACGAAGGCGAGCACCACCTTGAGGGTGTTCATCCAGCCGCCGGATTTCGGCAGCTTCTTCAGCATGTTCGGGAAGAGGGCGAAGAGGGTGAAAGGCACGGCGATGCCGAGGGAGAAGCCCAGCATTCCGATGACGGGTTTCAGGAAGGAACCGCCGGCGGCGTTTAATGCCACCGCGCCCGCGATGGGCAGCGTGCAGGAGAAGGAGACCAGCACGAGGGTCAGCGCCATGAAGAAGATGCCGGCCACGCTGCCTGCGTTCTGACGTTTCGCGGATCCGTTGACCCACGAACTCGGCAGGGTGATCTCGAAATAGCCTAACAGCGAGAGGGCGAAGATGAAGAAGATGACCGCGAAGAGGATGTTCGGGATCCAGTGAGTGCTCAGCACGTTGCCGAGGTCCGCGCCGAAGATTAGCGACAGCACTAGACCGAACACCACGAATATCAGGATGATGAACAGGCCGTAGAGCATGGCGTTGCGCTTGCCGGTGTTGCCGTCTTTCGAGAAGTAGGAGACGGTCATCGGGATCATCGGGAAGACGCACGGCATCAGCAAGCCGACGAGACCGCCCAAAACAGCGCCGAGGAAGTACATCAGCAGGGACTCCTCCTCTTCGGCTTTGCCTGCAGGTTGGTCAGCTGCGGGAGCAATCTCGGCGGTATTTGTGTCTTGTTTGATTTCAGCAACTTCATTGTCAGCCTCTTTCGGATCGGTGCTCTCTTCTTCAATGGCGGTCATCACCGGGTGGAAGTCCTTGAGGTCGAAAGAGAACTTCTCCTCGATGGGGGTGCAGCGGCCTTCGATACAGGCCTGCCCCTCCAACTTGCCTTGCACGGTGAACGGCTGGTCGTCTTTCACTTTAACCTTTTGTTTGAACGTCACCTGCTTTGTGTAGAAATTGGAATGCGCATCCAAGAGGTCGTCGTATTCGCTTTGAGGGGTCGGTTCCGCGACTTTCCCGATGCGGTCATATTTGGGTGACTTCGTGAAGTTAAACACCAACGGCAGTTCAATCTGGCCTTGGCCAGGTTTTTGTGAATAAAGATGCCAGTTAGGTTGTATGGTGGCGGTAAACTGCAGTTCGGCCACGGAATCATTGACTTTCACCGTCTTGTAGGCCCATTTCACGGGCGTGACGGACTGCGCGAAAGCGGAAATGGTCAGACATGCCAGCAGGCAGGTCGCCAAAATGATGCGGATATTCTTCATATTTGATGTATTTTATTTCGTAAAAATTAAGGGGCAAAGATACACTTTTTTTGGTTTAAGGTTTTGGTTTAAGGTTTAGGGAATTAGTGTCATCGTTTTGTCTTGCAAACTTGCTGAAAAACACACGATAGTTGCAGAAAAGTGACAAACTATAATCGGTTCGTCACTTTTTTTGAAAAAAGTGTGTTTGTGTAAACGAAGTTTTCAAGATTTGTTGTATTTTTGCGGCATAAAAATAGAATATTATGTGTACGGCTACAATATCATACGACAAAAATCGAAGAGAAATAAACTTGCTTCTTTCAATTATCGAAAAATTGGGAGCGGTAGTGTCTGTTGATGATACTGACGATGTTGAATATGATCCAGAAATGGTTCGGAAAGTGGAAGAAGGAAGAGCTGCCTACCAGAGAGGAGATTATGAAGTATTGGATATTGACAACCTATGGAAATAATACTCTTGCCTAATGCTAAAAAAGATTTGGATTATTGGCGAAAATCAGGCAGTAAACGTAACCAAGAGAAGATTTCATTCCTATTGTCTGCTATAAAAAAGGATTACAAAAACGGTATCGGCCATCCTGAAGCATTAAAAGGCAATTTGTCCGGATGTTGGTCGCGTCGTATAGATAGACATAATAGGATTATATATCAACCAGTCGAAGAACGAAACCACATATTGATTCTTTCATTGTGTGGTCATTATGCGGATAAATAGTAAAGAAAAAGCGCGGAAATCCCAACGGATCCCGCGCTTTTCTGCATTTTTCGCAAATGATTCCGCAATTATTTCTCCAACCGGATGCGGGCATCGACAGCGGTGACATACCGCGGGTTGCCCAGCAGCGGGTTGAGGTCCATCTCGGCGATTTCGGGAGCGGCCTGCACCAGCGCGCTCACGCGGGCCACCTGGTCAGCGTAGAGGTCGAGGTTGACGGGCTCCTGGCCGCGCACGCCTTGCAGGATCTTGTAGCCGCGCAGCTTCGTAAGCATCTCCTTGGCTTCAGCGGCGGTAATGGGTGCCAGCGCACTCTGCACGTCCTTCAGCACCTCGATGAAGATGCCGCCCAAGCCGAAGAAGATCTGATGGCCGAACTTCGGGTCGCGGATGGCACCGATATAGACATCCGTGCCGTCCAACATCGGGTACATCTCCACGGCGTAGGTCTCGGGGATAACAATCAGACGGTCGAATTCCTTGGCCACGGTGTCCAAGTCCTTGACGCCCAAGGTCACGCCACCCACATCGCTCTTGTGCAGCGGGCCGACGACCTTCATCACCAACGGGACATCCTTGCTGCAGCCGACCTCCTTGGCGAACGCGAGGGCGTCCTCCTTCTTGGAGACCTCCACGGATTTCTTGCGGGAGATACCGGCGGCGTCGAGAAGTTCGTTGTAGTCGGCGATTTCCATATAGCCGTCCTTGCAGCGGTCCACGGTGGCACGGATGCGAGCGACGTCGATCTTCGGGAGCTCCACGTTCTCGGGTTGCGGCTTCGGGGTGTTATAGACCTTGCAGATGGCGTTGCCCAGGACGCACTCTTCGGGGAAGTTGATGCGGCCTTTGGCGATGAAATCCGCGATTTCGTCCTTCACGTTGATGATGGAAGGCAGCACGGGGAAGATGGGCTTCTTGCAGGTCTTCATCTTCTCGTCGAGCAGATCATAGACCTCCTTGTTGCTGAACAGTCCCGGGGAACCGAAGATGACCACGGAGAAGTCGATCTCATCGTATTCGTTCTCGACGGTGTCGATGATGTAGCCGAGTTGTTCGGCGGTGCCGGTGGCGAGGAAGTCGATGGGGTTGCCCACGGAGGAGCCGCCGAAGAGCTTGGCGAGCAATGCAGGGCTCGCAGGGTGCTCTTTCAGCGAGGGGACTTCCATGCCGCCGTTGCTGAGCACGTCGGTGAGCATCACGGCCGGACCGCCGGCGTGGGTGATGACGGCGCAGCGTTTGCCCTTGATCTCAGGATGCATGAATACACCGCATACGGTGGTGAGCTCCTGACGGTTGTGGCAACGCACGATGCCGGCCTTCTGGAAGAGGGCATCCACGGCGGCGTCGTTGGTGGCGAGAGCGCCCGTGTGCGAAGAGGCGGCGCGGGAACCGGCAGCGCTACCGCCGCTCTTGATGGCGGCGATGTGGCAGCCCTTGTTGATGAGGCTGCGGCTGTGCTTCAGCAGACGCTGCGGGTCGCCGATCTTCTCCATATAAAGCATGATGACGTGTGAGGATTTTTCCGGGTCGAAGGTCTCGTCCAAATGTTCGAGCACATCCTCGATGCCGAGCTGAGCGCTGTTGCCCACAGCCCACACGCTGTTGAACTTCAGACCGTTGCTCATACCGTATTCCTTGATGAAGACGGCCGTGGCGCCGGAACCGGTGATGAAATCGACGCCCTTGGGGTCGAGTTTCGGGATCGGCGTGTCGAAGCAGCCGCTGTAGTTGGTGTTGAGGAATCCCGTGCAGTTGGGGCCGATAAGCGAACCGCCGACACTGTTGATGGTATCGACAATATGTTTCTCGATGGCGGCACCCTCCGCGTTCTCCTCCGAGAAGCCGGCGCTGACGATGATGAAGCCGCGGCAGCCTTTCTCCTTGGCGAGCACGTCAACCGTCTGGGCGCAGAATTTCGCCGCGATGCAGAGGATGGCGCAATCGACCTGCGGCAGGTCATTGACGTTGGCGTAGCATTTCACGCCCTGCACTTCGGTCTCTTTTGGATTAACGGCGTAAATCTGACCCTTGAAGGGACTCTCCAAAAGGTTCTTCAGCGATTTGCCGCCGGGTTTGTGAATGTCACTTGACGCACCGCATATCACGATGCTTTGGGGGTTTAATAATTTGGGGTTGATCATTATTGGTTTAGGGTTTAAGGTTTAAGGTTTAAGGGTTCTCGCCTGGGATAGCGCCAACTACTAACTGCTAACTATTCGCCGTATCCCATGCCGATTTCCCAGTGGATGCCTCGTTCAAAGGTGACGTGCAGGTTGGGGTCGGTGAGGTTGAAGGCGGCGCGGATTTTGTCGCGAGCCTCAGGATGGTCGTTGAGCCAGGCACCGATCATGATGTGATACTCGTCCAACTCGTCGTCGTAGAAGACACGCCCGCGGGGAGTGTATTTGTAGTCGCCGTGGAACGGACTGTTGACATTGTGCGCCTTGTCGTAGTTGTACTGCTTTTTCCAAATGTACTTGTGCAGTTCCTTGCAGGTGCGCAGTCCGCTGTTGCCGCTCTTGGGTGCCGTGGCCGCGTCGATGGCCACCATCCCGAAGACATCCTGAAGCTGCGGGGAGTACCAGAAAATTCCGACTTTCGGATTTTCCTGCTCCCCGAGTGTGGCATCCATCGCGTCCATGGCGCGCTGGTAGAGGTCGTCTTCCGCATCGCGGACAACGTTGTATCCCTCCCGCGGCTCCTCCAGGACGTTTCCGCCCTTTGCCTGCCGCAGGAAGTACGCCTCGATTTCCTCGCGTACAATCCGCCGTATGTCTTCTTCGGTGAAGGTCATTGTTAGTGATTAGTGATTAGTGATTAGTGAATAGTGATTAGAACATCCAATCAACCATTCATCATTCATAATTCTTAATTCTTAATTCTTAATTCTTAATTGCTAAGGAGTCCCAAGTCTTTCTTCAGAGCCTCAATACGTTTGTTCAGAATGTCTTCCACTTCTTGCATGGGCTGGCCTTCGCCGATGGTTTCGCAGACGCTGAAATAGAACTTGATTTTGGGTTCGGTGCCGGAGGGGCGAACTGTGACTTTGCTGCCGTCGGCGGTGATGAACTGCAGCACGTTGGAAACGGGGAGTTCGATGAGGTCGTTTGTCTTGGACTGCATTTTGCAGGTGTGTTGGGTCTTGTAGTCATGCACCATCAAGACAGGTTGGCCCCCAAGAGTGCTCGGGAAATGCTCGCGCAGGTCGCTCATGCGCTGTTGGATAGCCTGCATTCCCGCCTCGCCGGGCTCGGTCAGCGACACCATGCTTTCCTTGAAGTATTGGTATTCGCGGTAGATAAGTTCCAGCTGTTCAATCAGACTTCTTTGGTAGGTGGTCTTGTAGTAGGCCGCCATTTCCGCAATCAGGCAGCAGGCTGACACGGCGTCCTTGTCGCGCACGAAGTCGCCGACAAGGTAGCCATAGCTCTCCTCGCCACCCACGAGGAACTGCTTTTTGCCCTCGAATTGGCGGATCTTTTCAGCGATGTATTTGAAACCGGTCAGCACATTGTAACATTCCACGTTGTAGTCTGTGGCAATTTGGTCGATCAAGTCGGTCGTGACAATGGTCTTCACCACGAAGAGGTTGTTGTTCAGGGGGTCGGTTTTGGTCTGTGAGAGCATGTAGTGGAACAACAAGGTGGCGGTTTGATTTCCGTTAAACAACTGATACTCACCGTCTTCACGACGCACGGCGATGCCCACACGGTCAGCATCGGGATCCGTGGCCAGCACGATGTCGGCCTTCTCCTTCTTGGCCTTTGCGATGGCCATCTCCAGGGCGGCGTGCTCCTCGGGGTTCGGGGATTTCACGGTTGGGAAGTTGCCGTCGGTCACGGCCTGCTCTTTCACGATATGTACTTTCTTGAAACCGTAGTCGTCAAGGGCTTGCGGCACCAGCGAGACGCCTGTGCCGTGCAGCGGAGTGTAAACGATGCTGAATTTCTTCGCTGCAGTTATCGCCTCGGGATGCAACGACAAGCGGCGCACTAACGTCAGGTAAACGTTGTCAACATCTTTGCCGATGATGCGGATCAGGTCGGGACGGCCGTCCCACTTCACCTGCTCCACCGCCTTGATCTTGTTCACCTCGTTGATGACGTTTTTGTCGTGCGGCGGCACCAGCTGGCTGCCGTCGTTCCAATAGACCTTGTAGCCGTTGTATTCTTTCGGGTTGTGCGAGGCGGTGATCATGATGCCGGCGTTGCACTGCAGGTGGCGCACCGCGAAGGAAAGCTCCGGCGTCGGGCGCAAAGCGTCGAATAAATAGACCTGTATATCATTGGCAGCCAAAATGTTGGCTGAAATCTGGGCGAACTCGGTGCTGAAATTGCGTGAGTCGTATGAGATGGCTACCTTGATGTCCTGCTTGAAGCATTTGATCAAATAGTTGGCCAGCCCTTGCGTGGCGAAACCGACCGTGTATTTGTTCATGCGGTTGGTGCCCACGCCTAAGATGCCGCGCAGTCCGCCAGTGCCGAATTCAAGGGTTTTGTAGAAGGCGTCCGACAGCGCCGTCGGATCTTCCGCCTGCATTCTCAGAATCTCGTTTTTCGAATCCTGGTCGTAATTGCCGTTCAACCAAGCGTCGATGTTCTGTTGGGTAAAGTCTTTTGCCATATTGGGTGATTTTATTGTTTACAGTTTAGGGTTTAGAGTTTAGAGTTTAGGGGTTTAGAGTTTAGAGGGGTGCTAAAAAGTACCGGTGCTCATCATTCTTAATTCTTAATTGTCCAACGCGTGGAGGGCGAAGCAGTAGGCGCCGATGGCGGTGGCGCGGGAGGTTCCGAGTTGGGAGAGGGTGATGCCGAGGCGGCGTTGCGTGTCGATGCGTATGCGCTCGCCAGTGCCGAAAACCTCGATCTCCTTGGTCTGGCCATGGACAAACTGCTCGAATTCCTGCGGGTCTTCGAGGTTGTAGATGTAGGAGGGCACACGCGGCAGGGTCTGCCCGCCAAGGGTGTGCATTTCGGTGCGGAGTTCGCGGAGAAGGGCGGGCATGTAAAACTTGGCCGCCTTGCTGACACCGCCGCCGAGCACGATGATGCCGTCGAGCATACAGGCCGCCTGCGCGATGGTGTAGCCCGCTGCCTCACCGAACCGTTCGAAGGCTTTCAGCGCGGCTTCGCGGTCGCCGGCGAGGGTGCCGTCGGCAATGCGGTAGATGTCGTAAGAGTCGGTGTATTGCGCGGCGTTGTCGTCCTTGGCCAGCTCGCGGTAGTAGCGCAGCACGGCACGGAGCGACACGCCTTCCTCGGCGATGAGCTCCTGTCCCCACTTGCTGGGCGAACAGTAGATCTCCGAGCAACAGTTGTCACCCATGAACATCTGGTCATGGGTGGTGACGCCGATGCCGAAACCGGTGCCGAGGATGAAGCCGATGAGGTTGTGGTATTGTTTCACGCCGCCGGCATGGCGGATTTTCTCGTTGAGTTGCGGAAGTGCGCCCGCCAACGCCTCGCCGTAGGTGAACAGGTCGGCGTCATTGTTGATGAAGACGGGCAACCCGAACTGGTGTTCCAGATAGGCGCTCAGCGCGACACCGCCCTCAAAGCAAGGGAAATTGGTGAGACGACCCGGGAACACACCGTTGGGGTAGTCTGCCGGTCCGGGAAAGGCGAAACTGATGGCCACCGGCTTTTCCGGAAGTTGGTCGATAATGTGCTGGAATCCAATATGCAAATCTTCCAACAATTGTGGAAGGTCGTTGGGGTGGGTGGGCAGTTCAAAAGTGTCTGTGACAGCCTCGCAGCTCCGCATAGCCGAAAAACGGAAGTGTGTCCCGCCGGCATCCAAGGTGATGACAGTTCGTGGGTCGTTTTTGTACATTCTCCGCAAAATTTATATTACGGGGCAAAGATACAATTTTTTTGTGAACAGTGATCAGTGATTAGTGACATTCATAATTCATAATTCTACATTCTGCATTCTGCATTCTACATTAAGAAACGGCCTCCCCGTTGCCGAGGAAGCCGTTGGAATTCTTATAAAGGGTGATGGTGGACTAATAGGTGAAATCTTGTACGCAACGGACAGTAATACCTTCTTGCTCGTCATGGACATCGATCTTCAGGGAGGTGCTTGTTATCTTGAAACGACATCCATGAGCTGCGTAAGTTACCGATTGTCCGAACTCATGCATACCTATTCCAAGTCCGGAATCGGGCTCCCAATATCCTGGGTATGTGTTGAAGTAGCTGAACAAGTTGCTGTTGTTTTGGATCTTGTGCATTAAGTTGGTGAGTTCTTCGTATTGAGGAATATGCCACCCTTGAGGACAAATACCCCGGATATAACCAGCCGAATTCGTGGTGCCGGTTCCCATATAGGCGGTTCTATTGTACAGATAGCCATACTGCTCCAAAGATCCTGGGGTGGTGGCTCTGTACCGATAGTTCCACTGTTGGGTGGCCCAAGTGTCGTGGTTGTATATTTCAACATAGTTGGCTGTTCCGGATGCTGTATAGTAGGATGTTTCCCTCAAATTCTGTGCCATCCAGCATTTGGACCCTATCAAAACGGTGCTATACGTGTTCCCGCTGTTGGAGGCGGTCAGCTGTTGCCCGCAAGTGATTGGAGTCGTGAACTGATATACCCCAGAATACCTTGTGCCGGCACAGTTTTTGACATAAGCACGGACGTAATAGGTGGTGTTGCCGCTTAGTCCGGTCAGTTGCACAGAGTCCTTTTTATCAATGAAGGTGCTATGGTTGGAACTGACATTATAAACACCGCTGCCGCCGATGGTAGGATTGGTGTTGGTGGTACTGTAAACCACACCGGTATAGTTAGCTGCCGGTTGATTTTGATCGTCTTGACTGGTCCATAGGTACTTTATGGTAGCAGTTGTATTTGTCATGCGTAAAGCATTGACATTGAAGACCTGCTGAACTTTTCGAGGGGATATTACATATTTGATACTGCTATAAACGGTATCTCCACCTTCATTGTAAACGTAAGCCCTGTAGTAAAGTGTGTCAGCATCAAAATCACCGTTGAAAGAGAAGAAGTGAGTGTAGTTTTCCGTAACATTGGTGTATTGCACATAATTATGATACGGCTCATAAGTAGTGAGTGTAAGATGGGAAGAGTTTGTGCTGAACAGCAAGCCGAAAGTCGTGGCTGCCGGGTTGCCGACCGTGATGGTGAGCGGAACATTGTATTTCAAGTGTGTAGTTGCCGTTAAATCACGGGACGCATTACCCATAGAGATAGCCGCATTCTTGAACGTGGTGAAAGATGCAGAACTCAAATTGGTGGCGAAAACGGTGTCGTTCGGGGTGCCATTGCCGAAGTTGTAGATCAAACAACCTTTCCACTTATACGTGGCACCGGCAACCAGACCTGTGACATCCACAGAGTAGGTGAAAATGCTGAAAGTTCCCGGGTTGTTTTGGAATACGATCTTGCTGTACTGCTGCGGATAGGTGCCGTCGCTGTTGCGCTTGTAGAGCGCCACACCCACTTTCACGATGGTGGCATCATTCGAAACAGCGGCGATGTTTGCGATATTCACCGTGGTCTTGGACTGCGAATAGACATTGCCCTGGGAGACTGTAGGCGGAGCCTTCGTGGTAAAGCTCTTCACCTTGCCGTACTGGGTTCCATTGGCATTGGTGGCAAAGGCTCGGTAATAGTAGGTGACACCTGCCGTTAAACCGGTTATACTAATTGAGTAGTTACCCATGGTGTAGGTTACCGTTGACTTGTTGTCGTCAATGGTGGGATTGGCTGAGTTACTGTAGCAGATGCCCAATTGGGTGACATTATCGCCACCGGTTGTATAGAGGATTCCGCCCAATGTAGCTGTGTTGGGCCCGGAAGTGATTACATTGCCGGTGGCTACGCTGGGCGGGGTGTTACCCTTGATACAACGAACACTATGAGAATACGTGTTTGTCTGCACATTAGTTATTAATATATAACTATTGTCATTATATAAATAGAATGTTGGCTCAGCTGCAGACACGACTCTGTTTATCCAAAAATCAGTTCTGACACCATACGAAGAAGATCCATTTGTGGATGTTATGATCGAGCCTGCCGGGAAAGCGTTAAATCCGGATGCATTGTTGGAAGACTGATCGTTGCCAACTGCACAATCAACCGTACTTTCGTTCCACCCGGAAGTGGAGGCTAAGGCTTTGGCATTATTCGTTGAGGAACTGTTACATTGGTAGTCGCTTTGGCTCCCTATATAGGACAAAAGTGAGTTGACCTCAGCACGGGACGGCAAATGCCAGCCAGTTGGGCAGATGCCCTGTACAGGGTAGGTGTCAGAGGGGGCAGATCCGTTCAATGCAGCATCATAGGTGTACAAACGACCATAGTTGGTGTTGACCGAGGAAGCTCCGTTGGGTATCTTATAAGAGATAGATCCGCCGCCCGGATAGGTGGTGCTGCGCAGGTTCTGGGCCATCCAGCACTGGCTGCCGAGTTGGATGGTTGGATAGGTGTTGTTGTTGGCATCGGACACGTTGGGGGCGTTTTGACAACGCATAGCCTTGCCATCAGCAGGTGTTGTGAAGGAGATCTGACTGCTATATGACCAGCCCATACTGTTTTTGGCACAAGCACGTACATAATACGTGGTGCTCGGTTCCAAATCAATGTACTGGAAGAAGTCACCCGCCGTATTGTCTGTGAAGACATACTTCAAAGAGGCAGAATAGGTGGGATTTGTGGATTTAGAACAAACTATGTAACGTTGTGTGATTTCAGATCCGCCATTGTCGCTCACGTTGGCCGTCAGTCTCTTGGCATATAGCGAATTGGTTCCAGCACCATTGTTTGTCAGTGTTACAGTAGGCAGATCTATAGTGGGATTTTCCGTGGCAGGATCATCCTTGATACAACGCACACCCGCTTTTGTGGTGAGAAGGTTCGATGTGCTTATGGATTGTAGCTGTGTCGAGGCGCTGTTGTAAGCTATGGCAAATACATAGTTGCCCGTTGCAGACCATATTGAGAACAATTGATCACCTTGGTTCGGTATGGCACTGAAGTTGAACATGTCATTGTTGGTTTGGTCATATCCTGGTGAACCAGACTCGGAGGATGAAGCCCAAACTTGTAAATTACTGGTTCCTTTCATGGCCAATTTTCGGGCAGTGGCTGTTGTCCCTACGTATGACACTAAAGTGTTGATTTCTGCATTGGAGGGGATGTGCCAGCCTACCGGACAGATTCCTCTTTCATAGTCAAGCATTTGGACACCGGATCCATGCTGACCAGCTATGCCTACAGGATTGGTCATCGCCACGGACTTCAGATATAAGCGACCTGCGGCATTGTTCACGGCGGTAACAGGGTGGGTGGCGGGAGAAGAGGATATCGATGTGTTATCGGCGGTTTTGGTCACCTTCAGGTTCTGTCGCATCCAGCATTGCGTTCCAATCATCACGGTGTTGTAGGTGTTGCCGTCAATGTCGGTGACGGTGGCGGCGTTAGGACAAGGATTGCCGTCTTTGGTCGTTTTGAAAGATTTTGCCTCACCGTAGGCCGTGTCAATGGCATTAATGGCAAATGCACGATAGTAGTATTGCGTGTTGGTGGTAAGGCCTGTAATGGTATAAGTCGAACCGTCTGGTAAAATCTGATGAGGAACGGTGTACAAACCTGTCATTTCGTAATAGTTCCCATTAACCGCGTGGCCAATTTTCACATCGCTATTAGTGCCCCAAACTATACCTATCCTTCGTACTGACATGCCTCCATCATCCTCTACCACACCAATTCTGCGGATTTTGGCTGAGACTTGGTTGATGTCATAAACAAACGTGGGTTCAACAGTAGTGACAGTAGGTGCTTCAACCGTGTTGCTCTCGCCATTGGCATGGTCTCGGATACAACGCACACTTTTTAGATAAGGGGTAGCAGTTACGCTAAAACCTACTGACAAATAGAATGAAGTATTCGATATTGAAGAATAGCCATTGGAAGCCCAAAAATATGCTTGTGTAGTGGATGAGGCCGGTACAGCTGAGAATCCTGTGGCGTTATTGTTTTCCGGATTATATCCCGGATAGCATTCATTAGACGTGGTTGAAGGCCAATATGAAGGGGAACATAAGGACTTGGCTACACCTGAGTTGCCGTCACAAAGGTATTGTGATTGTAATCCGACATACGTTTGAAGTTCACTCCAGTCAGCAGTGGTTGGCACATGCCAGCCAACGGGACAGATACCTTGAATTATATTCGAGGAAGCCGCTGTCAAACCATTGGAAATGGCATAGAAATTATAGCGGTATCCTTGTACAGGAACAGCGGTTGCTCCACCGGCGGGATTGTAATAATGACCTTCTGACGTTGATGATGATGACGATTCAACTAATGAACTACCATTCGGCATCTTGGTGGTTCTCAGATTCTCACGCATCCAACACTGGTTGCCAATACGCACGGTGGAATAGGTGTTTCCGTCAATGTCGGTCACCGTAGGAGTGTTGGGGCATGCCTCGCCGTCCTTCGGGGTGTTTTGCGCTTTGTTGAGTTTGTGGATGCTGTCTAACAAGTCGTCAACTTGGTCGGTCAAGGCGTTGATCCTGTTGAGGAGGTCGTTATAGATGTCCTGCATGTCGCAGAAGTTCATCGCCTGTTCGCAGTTGCCTGTACCCGTGATTTGTGAGAGGTTCAGGTTGCCGTTGCTGCCAATGTTGTCCAGTACCGAGGGCACCTCCAAACTGCCGGTCACCTCATTGACACCGTTCAAAACCACATCATCTCCAAAGGTTTTGTCGCCCCCGATGAACTCGTCGTCGGTCTTGGTGACAAAGTTGTTGAGGTTGGCTGTGGTCAGATAGCCGCTCAGGTCGGGTTTGTTCTGGATGTATGCCGGAGAGGCAGGATTCTCTTCCATCCAGTTGGCGTTGGTCTGATTTTGCAAGTCTTGCTGGGTGAGATAGCCAGCATCATTGTTCAATGCACTCACCTGGGTGGGGACAGTCGGGATCTCGGGTTTGTTTTGGATGTAGCTTTTGGAGGAAGTGTTGGTCTCGTTCCAGTCAGCTTGCTGCTGCTCAGGCACACTGGTGAGATATCCGGCGTCATTGGCAAGCTCACTCACGTTTGTCGGTCTGTTGGAAAGGTCGTTGTAGTTGTTGGAGTAGGCCACCATCCCGAAATTCGGAATGTTGGTAAGGTCGTTGTAATCGCCACTGAAACCTTCCGGCAGGGTCACTGTGTTTCCTTCGGAAATGGACAGCTGTTGGCCGTCAAGCGACAATGTCTGGGGAATACCCACGCCGGCAGGACCTTGCTCGCCTTGAGGGCCTTGTTCACCCTGAGGACCTTGCTCGCCTTGAGGACCTTGTTCACCCTGAGGACCTTGCTCACCCTGCGGGCCTTGCTCACCCTGCGGGCCTTGCTCACCTTGCGGGCCTTGCTCGCCCTGAGGGCCTTGCTCGCCCTGAGGGCCTTGTTCACCTTGCGGACCTTGTTCG
>JBGUPL010000078.1:0-3854 GCA_045130275.1 Bacteroidales bacterium | reverse complement strand
TATCCGCAGCTCAACCCCTACATGAGCATGATCGACCCGCACAACTTCGAGCAGGGCAACATGCACCTCCAACCCGAAACCGCCGACAATGCGGAGCTGCTCTACCAGTTCAAGGTGCCGAAATGGGCTGTGAACGTCGGCATTTACGGCAACTACATCCACAACTACATCACGCAGGTGGCCCGTTTCGAGGGCGACATCCTGCTGATGACCTACATCAACGCCACCTCGCAGACCAAGGCGGGATTAGACCTGAGCGTGAAGGCCGACCCGTGGAAGTGGATGACGGCGACGCTCGGCACGAACACCTATTATCTCCGTTCGGTGGGCAACATTGGAGAATGGGACATCTCGAATAGCGGCTGGGTCAACAACAGCAACCTCCGCCTCGATTTCCGCCCGATCAAAGGGATGAACATCAACCTGCAGTATTTCCTAAACACGCCGCAGTACTACCCGCAGTTCACCACGCGTCTCTCGCACTACATGAACATCGGCATCAGCCAGAAGTTCCTGAAGGGCGCGCTCACGGTCTCCGCGCAGCTCACGGACGTCTTCAACACCCGCAAATGGGAGATCTTCTCCGACAACCAGTACTATCAGTTAGACAATATGTTGCACGGCAAGAGCCGGATGTTCTGGCTGGGCGTGAGCTACAACTTCAACGCCTACAAGAAGGCCGGAGCGGGAAAGGTCGAGGGAGAGGATAGGACGAAGATACGGACGGGGGTGTGATGGTAGTACCCTAACAAAGATACTTCCTCTAGTTCTTGCTTATCATTTTTGTCTTTTTTGGAATATGCTCTTCCTAAAAGGATCAAATCGTTCTTTCATGGTGATGGCGATAATCAGTTCTTCGACGGAAGCGATGAGATAGATGATCCAATAGATTCCGATAAGGCCCATGTCCATGTGATATTGAAACCAATTCTCAAATGAGATGGAGTTGTTGATCCGGAATGATTGGATTGCTAATGTTTTGAGAGGAATGTAGAACAGTAAGGAGTAACCGGCTATTTTGTTCAGCACGGTGTGTATTCCAGTGAATTTTTCCCAACGGATTTCACAGATGGCTCGCGTAATAAAACGAATAAGCAATATGGTAGCAAAAGCCGCCTCAACCTCAAACCAGGTTTCACCGAGCACTATCTTTGACAAATAATGGTCTTTCACTAAACTACATACAACAAGATAGCCGATAATCCCCGCAGCAAATAACCAATTGGCTATATTGTTCTCCTTGATAGCGTTATCGTCAACGATTTTCCATTTTGTTCTCAAAAAGTCTTCATAAAAGATACTTAAACAACCTAAAGTATATAATGTCACGGCGGCAATACCCCATTTTGACAGGTATACTGAAGGGTCTTTCGGCGTTAGTAATGCGGACAGCGGCAGCAGAACCACCAAAGCCATCCGGAGACGGTTCAGCCAATGGATTGTTAGAGAGGCGGTGCTTTTGTTCATAGTTCGTGAATTTGCGGCAAAGATACTATAATTATATGACGCGAAAAAACCAAATGGTTGCAGAGTGTTGAATTTTTTTTATTTTTGCACCCGGATTTGAACATTTTGTAGGATAGATTTGAACATTTTGTAATGAAAATTTGAGTATTATGGAATACAGAAGAACCCAATTTTCAGATGTTTACAATCGTTTGAACGAACCAAGAAAGTTTATTCAAGTGATTGCAGGACCGCGACAGGTGGGGAAATCAACATTGATGGATCAGGTGTTGTCTAATTGTCCTATTCCACAGTACTTATTCAATGCGGATGGTATAGATGAAAATGACTCCGATTGGATACGCAGAGTTTGGGAAAGCACTCGTTCACAGATGGATATCAAGAATCAGACAGAAGCAGTGATGGTAATTGACGAGATTCAGAAAATAAAACAGTGGAGCGAGATTGTGAAACGCGAATGGGATGCGGATACGCGAGCCCGTAGGAATCTGAAAATCTTCCTGCTTGGTTCTTCAAGGTTGATGTTGCGAAAGGGACTAAAAGAATCACTTGCAGGGCGTTTTGAGATGATTCGTTTGGGGCATTGGAGCGCACAGGAAATGCAGGAAGCTTTTGGCTGGACATTGGACGAATGGGTCTATTTTGGAGGATACCCGGGAACGGCGGGCCTTATCAATGACATGCGGCGATGGAAGAAGTATGTGAAAGACTCGCTTGTGGCACCCGCTATTGAGAAAGATGTTATTATGACTTCCAATATTTATAAACCGGCTTTGATGAAACAGCTGTTTGAAATTGGTTGTTCTTATTCGGCAGAATTACTTTCTCTTACAAAAGTCTTAGGCCAATTACAGGATGCGGGCAACGTAACCACTCTTTCCTCTTACTTAAACATTCTGAACGAATGCAACTTGCTGACTGGTTTGCAGAAATATGCCGCCGACAAAGCCCGTCGCTACAACTCTGTGCCTAAGTTCCAAGTGTATAATAACGCTTTGTTGACTGCATATCAAGGGACAACGTATGAAAAAGACCGAATTGAGCCGCAGCGATGGGGACGCTGGGTTGAGTCGGCGGTGGGAGCACACCTGTTGAGTGGAGCCGAAGAGGGTGAATATCAGGTCTATTATTGGCGCGATCGTTCTGACGAGGTGGATTTCGTCGTGGTAAGGCAAGGTGAGTCCATTGCGTTGGAGGTGAAAAGCGGTCGCCGGGGCATGAGCAGTGGTCTTCCGAAGTTCTGCGAGCATTTTCACCCTAAACGCGCCCTTGTCATCGGCACCGACGGCATTCCTTTAGAGGAGTTTTTCCGAATTCAAGTGGAGAGTTTGTTTTAGTTGTGGAGACGAATGGGATAAGTGCGGCATGATGTACCAAATGACCAACAGCCAACAACCTTCTAATCCCCTTCTTCCAGCATGAACAGTTCCTCCACTGTTTTGCCGAAATATTGCGCCATCTTCAGCGCCAGGAGGGTGCTGGGGACGTATTTTCCTAATTCGATGGAGTTCACCGCCTGGCGGGTCACGCCGATCTTTTCCGCCAGTTCACCCTGAGTGATGTTCACCTCGGCGCGTGCCACTTTAATCCTGTTTTTCATAGCGCATGGAACGTTTGTTAAGGTACAGACGAAGATAAAAACAAATGATGAAGACATAAAGGATAGAGAAGATGTTGATCATCATCACCCACAGGAAGGGAAGACCCCATACGAATATCAGACAAAGCAGTACGATTCCACTGTTGATGTAGAGCGAAAGGATCAATGACTCATACCGAAGTTGTTCGATGAATTCGTCGTCTTCCTTATTGCGGGAGAAACCGATGAAAATGCCGGCCACAATCAGCAAAAAGCCGATAAATGTCAGCAGAAGGTCGTCGTTTGGGCCGAAAGAGGAGGAAAGCTGCCACCCCTTTCTTTCCAGACGTTCCATCCCGAAAAGCTCTCGGATGTTGTTGAGACTGAAGTCGCATTGACTTTGGAAGATGAAATGGAGGATGATCAGCACAACGGTTATACCGAATATCCACCAACCTACTTTTTTGTAACCGCCTGGTAACAAGAATTTTGTGTTTTTCATAACCTTAAATTTTTAAGATGAATGATGATATTTTTGACGTTGCAAAAATACACAATTCTTGACAAAAAGCAAGTATAAGTTACAAAAAGTAATATTTTTAATACGGAAAACAACCTATTCTCCTATGTGTCAATAATTTACAAAATTGATGCCACTGCAAAAATCAATCACATCAGAATCAGGCACGCGATTTGCCATCGGTCGGGAATGAAATCGAAATAATAGACCGGTGCGCCCCATCGGTCTTTAAGTCTAAGGGTCTGACCGTCAAGATAGTATAAGGGAGTGCCCCATCGGTCTTTTTGT
>JBGUPL010000077.1:0-29373 GCA_045130275.1 Bacteroidales bacterium | reverse complement strand
TTGGACCCTCTGATTAACAGTCAGATGCTCTAACCAACTGAGCTAAGGAAGCGTTCCTTTTTTGATGGCGCAAAAATACACTTTTTTTGATATAGTACGCCATTCGGATGATTTTTTTCTGATTATTTTTCATCGCATACTTTTCGGCTTTACAAATATCTGATTTTCAGCGTTATATGTTTTTTATTTTCTTTGTGAATCAAGGATGTTTTAAAGACTTTTGAAAAACGGCTTGCCCTTTTTCAGCCTCTTTTTAGGAAGAAAACACACCATCCTCCGCCAAAACCATTCTACATTCTTCATTCTACATTCTCCATTAAATTCGTATTTTTGCCGCCGAAAAATTGACAAACGCCTATGGCCATCCCTTTCACCCGACAAATCCTCTCTAACGGTTTGCACGTGCTGGTACACGAAGACCACACCACACCGTTGGCCGCATGCACCATCGTCTATCGCGTTGGTTCTCGCGATGAAGATCCCGATTGCACCGGACTCGCCCATCTGATGGAACATTTCATGTTCAGCGGCTCCGATCATGCGCCCGACTTTGACTTGGCCTTGCAAAAGGTCGGTGCCATCAACAATGCCTATACCTCGCAAGACCTCACATGTTATTATATTGTCTTGCCTGCCAATAATATAGAGACTGCCCTTTGGCTTGAGTCTGACCGTATGGCCGCCCTATCCTTCAGCCAACAGGGGTTAGACGTGCAGAAGCAGGTAGTGATGGAAGAGTTCAAGGAGACCTGCCTCAACCAACCTTACGGCGACCTGATGATGCAAATGTATGGACTGAGCTATCAAAAACATCCGTATCAATGGCTTCCTATCGGCAAGGAACTTTCTCATATCGAACAAGTTGACATGGAAATTATCCGTAAATTCCATGATACGTTCTACTGTCCGGCCAATGCCATTCTTGTTGTGGCGGGGAACGTCCATGCCGATGAGATTTTCGCGATGGCGGACAAGTGGTTCGGGGACATTCCGGCCGGAGGCCGGAACCCCCACCAATATCCTCAGGAGTTACCTTCAACGGAAAACCGGATGAAAGAGGTCTGCAAGCCTGTTCCCGACGACATGCTCTTCAAAAGCTGGCTGATGCCCGCCCGCACCGACGCCGACTACTGCGCCTACGACCTGCTCTCCGACATCCTCGGCACGGGTCAGAGCTCCTACCTTTACCGCAAGTTCGTGATAGAGGATAGACTCTTCACCGATATTTCCGCCTCCGTGTCAGGTTCTGCCGACAAAGGTCTGTTTTTCATTAACGGACGTCCCTCCGAAGGAATCTCCATCGAACAGGCGGACGAAGTTTTATCGAAGTATCTGTCTGATTTTCAGTTTGATAATAAATTATCCTACGATTTGCAGAAGGTGAAGAACAACGCCGAGTCTATCATTTTGGAACGGAATCTGAAAGTGGAGGATCGCGCCAACACGCTGGCCACCGGCGAGTTCTACAGTCGTGCCGAAGACTTCGCCGACGAGCGCACAGGCTATTTTGCCGTGACCGAGGAGGACATCCGGCGGATTACGGAAACGATGTTCAAGAGGGAGTGCGGGAATACCTTATATTATTGTAAAGGTTAAAGGTTAAAGGTTAAAGGTTAAGGGTTAAAGGTTAAGGGTGATGGTAGGGGCGGATGATTATTCGCCCCTGCGGTTACAATAATTTTTTGATTTCCAATAATTTATCCCTAATCTGCGTCAATGTGTTCACGATGGCGGCGGTTTCGGCCTCCTTCATGAAATTATTCTTGATGGCGGTTTTCGCGCCTTGTAGGGTGTAGCCCTTCACCTTGGTGAGGTACTGGACGGTGCGCAGGATGGCGATGTCGTTTTTGGAATAGAAACGGTCACCTTTTTTGTTCTTGCGCGGCTTGATCATGTCGAACTCCTTTTCCCAAAAACGCAGCGTGGAGGCGGGAACACCCAATGCCTCAGCAGTTTCGCCGATGCCGTACCAGATTTTCTCCTGGGACGCGATGGACTCGGGCAACGTGTCGGTGATGGGCAGGTTCTCTTCCATGGCAGTTTATTCTTCGTCGGTGCGGCGACGCTGGTCGCGCTCCTTGATGGTTTCGCGTTTGTCGTACATTTTCTTACCCTTGGCTAGGCAGATGTCGAGTTTGGCGTACCCGTTCTCGTTGATCCACAGTAGGGTAGGGATGATGGTGAAGCCGCGTTCGTTGAGCTTGGTCATCAGCTTGCGCATCTCCTTGCGTTGGAGCAGCAGCTTGCGGTCGCGTTTGGGCTGGTGGTTGTTGTAGCTTCCCTGCGCATACTCGCTGATGTGCATATTGTGAACCCATAACTCGTTGTTAATGAACGAACAATAGGCATCGGTGATGTTGGCGCGCCCCGCCCGGATGGATTTGATCTCCGTGCCGGTCAGCACAATGCCCGCCGTGTAGGAAGTGTGCAGATAGTAAAGGAATTCCGCCTTCCTGTTCTTGATCGCGATCTGAGTGTCCTGCTTTCTCTTGCCCATAGTGATTTAATCGGCGGCAAAGATACGCTTTTTTAGTGAACAGTGAACAGAATCTCGGCAGACACTACGTGACTGACTTTTTTCACCCATTAACCTTCTAACCTTCTAACCTTTTAACCTTTTAACCTTTAAAACCAACACCCCACCGTTAATAAAAAAACTCCGAACACACTTGAAACTCCCGTAACAATCGTATCTTTGCGCAAAATTACGTATTATGAGCATAAGTATGATTGCGGCTGTGGGTCAACGGTTGGAGCTGGGTTACCAGAACCAGCTGCTGTGCCATCTGCCCGTGGATTTGAAGCATTTCAAGGAAATCACTTCCGGGCATACGGTGCTGATGGGCGACCGCACGTGGGATTCGCTGCCCAAGAAGCCGCTGCCGAACCGCCGGAACATCGTCATCACCCTCGAAGACATTGAGTTCGATGGGGTCGAAACGGTACACTCCATCGAGGCCGCACTCGACTTGGTGGCCGACGACGAGGAGGCCTTCGTGATGGGCGGCGCCACCATGTACCGCCTTTTTCTCCCCCACGCCGATAAACTTTATCTCACCCGCATAGTCTCTGAATTTACAGCCGACGTCTGGTTCCCCGAGATTGACGAAAACGAATGGAAGATTGTGGAATCCGAGTTCGTGCCGAAAGATGAAAAAAACGTTTACGATTTATATTTCCAAACCTTAATAAGACAAAAATGAAAAGAATCATCATTATCCTGGCGGCCGTTTTAACCTGCATAGCCGCACTTGCCCAAAAAACCGAAACGATACCGGATCCTCCGTATCTTCCCATAGACGAACGTACCAATTTGGTTACCTACCAAGATGTCGTGAAACAAGAAGGAACTCCTAAAGTGTTGTACGACAGAGCAATGGAGTGGGTAAAGAAGTACTATAAGAATACCGCTGAGGTCATCAAGAGCACCGATCCGGAGAAATGCGTCATCAACATGCGCTCCAGCGTTCGTATTTTCTACAAGGACAAAGACGGCACCATGCGCTTCAAGAACATCGTCTATTACAACTTCAAACTTGAATGCCGCGACAACCGCTACCGCTACACCATCACCGACTTCAAGGAGAAGGCCACCGGCTCCGCTCCTATTGAGGTCTGGTTCAATACCTCCGCCTCCGGCTGGACTCCCAGCATGTACGGCTACCTCAGCCAAATCGACGAGGAAATGCAAAAGCTCATCGAATCGTTGGAAGAGGGTATGCAGCCGAAAGAGGAGTTCGTTGACGAATGGTGATTTTCAATGTACAATGTATAATGTACAATGCACAAGGTTAACATAATTGTATGGATATGCTCTTTGTCGGTCTTGCTGTGTTGTGGTTGCTGCCATACCCCGGCGGGGCACATTAAACTGAATTTTTCTTTTGTCGTTGATAATGATTCCCTGCGGTTGGATACCTGTATGTATCGGAATGCCGCAGGGAATTTGTATGAGGTCAACGATGTGCAGTTTTTCATCTCGCATGTACGGTTGGAGACCACCTCCGGTGAGATAGTGGAAATTGCCGATAATCAAGGGATTCATTACACCGACATCCGTATCCCCGGGACGCTTTCGTGGAGCATCGCGGACGTATTGCCCGCTGACGAATACAAGTCAATTACGTTTGTGTTCGGGTTGGAAGGGGAGCAGAACACCACCGGTTATTTCCCGAACCCGCCGGAGAACAACATGAGCTGGCCCGACATCCTCGGCGGCGGCTACCATTACATGAAGATCAACGGTCGCTGGATCGACGGCTCTGGAATGCGGCAGCCCTTCAACCTGCATTCGGGCAAAATCGCCACCGACAACGGTTTCTCCGACAACACATTTACTGTGACGCTGCCGTTGGAGCAGTTCGCGGTCATCCACAAAAAGACCGCCGAGCTCACCTTACAGATGAACGTGAACGCCTGGTTCACAAATCCTTACCTTTTTGATTTCAACGTCTTCGGCGGCAGCATCATGCAAAACCGCGAGGCGCAGGAGGTGCTAAGGGCGAACGGGAGGGATGTTTTCAGCGTGAAGTGATTTCGTAAATCTTTTACTTGAAAAAAAATTATTCTTGTATCGAAAAAATATATATCTTTGCAGTCTGAAAAAATTACGGTAATAAGATTACTAAAATGATTCGACTGAAAGATATAGCGGAAATACGATCAGGAGTTTATCTCAACAGCCCCCCGGGAGATAAGGTGGCCTATATGCAAATGAAGGATTTGCTGATGGATTCCCCGGAAAAAATTGCCTCTTTTGTGGAATATAATCCGAGAATGGAGAAGAATCTGCTGCGAAAGGGGGATTTACTGTTTGCAGGAAAAGGTACCACTTACCTTTGCACACTTTTCAATCTTGACATCAAAGCGGTGGCTTCCACTACATTATATGTAATACGGGTTCAAAACGACAAGGTATTACCGGAATATCTCTGTTGGTATTTGAACCGTCCCAATATGGTGAGCAGAATAAGAGCTTCGCAAGTTGGAAGTTCCACACCGCTGATTCTCAAATCCACCTTGGAGGAGATTGAAATCCCCGTTCCGGATAAAGCCATCCAACGGAAAGTGATGGAAATATCCAGACTTCAGGAACGGGAAACCTATTTGATAAATACTCTTGCGGAGAAACGCGCAAGTATCGTTAATCAATTATTAATCAATGAAATAAATAAGTAATATGGAAAATAAGAAAGTTACCCAAGAAGACATTAACCGCACCGTTTGGAAAGCGTGCGACACCTTTCGCGGTGTCATTGACCCGAGCCAATACAAGGACTACATCCTCACGATGCTGTTCTTGAAATACGTGAGCGATGTCTATAAATCGAAGCTGAACGATTATCTGGACAAATACGAGGGCGACAAGGAACGCGCCGAGCGTGCGATGCGCCACGAGCGCTTTGTGGTGCCCGAAAAGAGCTCGTTTGACTTCCTCTACGACCACCGCAATGCCACCAACATCGGCGAGCTGATTGACGAGGCACTGGCCGACTTAGAAGAAGCCAATCGCGAGAAGATGAGCAGCGAAGACGGCAGCAGCATCTTCCGCAACATCAGTTTCAACAGCGCCAATCTGGGTGAGACGAAAGAGAAAAACGCACGGCTGAGAAACTTACTGCAAGATTTTCAAGGCGTTGAGCTGGACGAATCGCATTTGGAAAACAACGACATCATCGGTGATGCGTATATGTATTTGGTGTCCACATTTGCGGGGGAGGCGGGCAAGAAGGCTGGCGATTTTTTCACTCCCGCCGAAGTCTCCACACTGCTCGCAAAACTGACCAAGAGCAACCCGGGTGCCCGCATCTGCGATGTGACCTGCGGTTCCGGTTCCTTGCTGATCAAAGCGGGTAAAGAGGTGGGTAATAACAACTTCTCCCTTTATGGCCAGGAGGTGAACGGCAGCACGTGGGCATTGGCGATGATGAACATGTTCCTGCACGGTTTCGACAACGCCGTCATCCGATGGGGCGACACGTTGCGCAACCCGAAGCTGAAAACCAACGACAAGTTGATGAAGTTCGACACGGTGGTGGCCAATCCGCCGTTTTCGCTCGACAAATGGGGCGCGGAGGAAGCCGCCGCCGACCCGTACAACCGTTTCTGGCGCGGCATCCCGCCCAAGAGCAAGGGCGACTGGGCCTTCATCAGCCACATGCTGGAGGTGGCCGACGACAATGGCGGCAAGGTGGGCGTGATTATCCCGCACGGTGTGCTGTTCCGTGGCGGCAGCGAAGGCAAGATCCGTCAATATATCCTTGAGAACGAGCATATTTTAGAGGCGGTTATCGGTCTGCCCGCCAACTTGTTCTACGGCACGGGCATTCCGGCAGCCATCGCCATCTTCCGCAAGGGACGCGGCTCCGAAAACGTGCTGTTCATTGATGCCAGCCGCGAATACGAGAACGGCAAGAACCAGAACAAGCTCCGTCCGCAGGACATTGAGCACATCGTGGGTGTCTATCGCAAGTTCGCCAATGGCGAGTTACAGCCCGGCGTGGTGGAGGACAAATACGCTTACGTGGCCACTCCCGACGAAATCCGCGAGAACGACTTCAACCTCAACATCCCGCGCTACGTGGACACCTACGAGGAGGAAGCCGAAATCGACATCCCCGTCGTGCAGAAAGAGATCGAGCAATTGGAGACGGAACTGGCTGAGGTACAGGGGAAGATGAAGGAGTATTTGAAGGAGTTAGGGTATTAAACGATCATATCGTTGACGTCAACGATATGATAATCATATATAAATAACTAAAAACCAAGAAAATATGAGCGAAAAACTAACAAAAAAAGCAGTGTCAACTTTTGAAAACATTAAAGAAGTTGACATCAATGGTAATGAGTACTGGAATTCTCGTAAACTTGCAAAAGTATTGGAATATGCAGACTATAGAAATTTCATTACCGTAGTGGGGAAAGCCAAAGAAGCATGTCTAAATAGTGGGATTCCAGTGAATGATCATTTCGTTGACATCACCGAAATGATAGTAATAGGGAAAGGTGGTGAACGTCAGGTGGATTCAGTCAAATTATCAAGATATGCATGCTACTTGATAGTGCAAAATGCAGACCCGAGCAAGACGATTGTGGCACAAGGACAGACCTATTTCGCTATTCAGACCCGCATCGCTGAAGTTCAGCAAATGAAGGAATATCAAGAGCTTACCAGTGAAGAAGAAAAGCGATTGTTTCTTCGTTCAGAGTTGCTGCAACACAATTCCCAGTTGGCAAGTGCCGCGAAAGATGCCGGTGTGATAGACTCAAGAGATTATGCCATCTTTCAGAATTATGGGTATCAAGGATTATATGGTGGAATGACCGCGAAAGACATTCATGCGAGGAAAGGACTGAAGAAGAGCCAGAAGATATTGGACCACATGGGCAGTACGGAATTGGCGGCCAATCTGTTCCGTGCCACCCAGACAGAAGAGAAACTACGTCGGGAAAACATAAAAGGCAAACAAGAAGCCAATATGACACACTATGAGGTCGGAGCCAAGGTTCGCCAAACCATCAAAGAGCTTGGCGGCACCATGCCCGAAAATCTACCTGTGGAGGAGAGCATCAAGGTTGTGGAGAGAAAGAGGCAGAAGCAATTAAAGGAGAAAAACGAAAAATCTGACGACAAATGATAGTCAATAGTATGTTATGCATAATCTTGCACAAAATACATTCATAAATATAATACGCAAAAAACAATATAACAACCTATGAATAAGATAGAAACATTATACAAAGAATGGCAGTCGCTTCAGCCACTCAAAGAGCAAGACCAAAATCGTCTTGACCAAAAATTTATGTTGGAGTTCAACTATAACTCCAACCATATTGAAGGTAACACCCTCACCTATGGACAAACCGAGATGTTGTTAATGTTTGGGAAAGTGGTAGATGAGGCCAACATGAAAGACTTAGAAGAAATGAAGGCCTCCAATGTCGCTTTGAAAATGGTAAAAGAGGAAGCTGAAGACAAGGAAAAACCTTTGACGGAATCGTTCATTCGTGAACTTCACCGTGTGTTGTTGAGGGAAGACTACACCGTTTGTCGTCAGCTTAATGACGGCAACACCTCTTCTTATATAGTTCACGCAGGGCAATATAAAACCCGTCCCAATTCTGTTAAAACCGTAACGGGAGAAATCTTTGAATATGCATCACCCGAAGAAACTCCGGCATTGATGACAGATTTGCTCCAGTGGTACAATCAAGCCGAAAAGGAAGGAACAATGACACCGATAGAAATGGCTTCATTATTCCATTATCGCTATATTCGCATTCATCCATTTGAAGATGGAAACGGGAGAATTTCACGTTTGATGGTAAATTACATCCTGCACCGCCATGGTTATCCCATGATTGTGGTGAAAAGTGCAGACAAGAACAACTATCTTACTGCTTTAAATCGTTGCGATGTTGCCATTGGTCCCATCCCCTCTGATGGCGCTCATGCGGAATTATCTCAGATTGCTCCTTTCGCTGAATATATGAGCAAATGTCTGGAAAGAGCTTTGGTTATAAGTATTAAAGGAGCTAAAGGAGAACGCATTGAGGATGACGACGATTGGAGAAAGAATCTCAAAACTAAATATCGCGACAAACTTAATCTGCCAGAAGCCACCCAAGAAATTGTCAGCAAACTAATAGAACAAGATTTCAAAGCTTTGGTTGAAAAAACCAATTCGGAGCTTTCCGAATTTTATTCGCTTTTCACATCAGTAAAAGAAAATCTCCTTGTCTCACAAAGTGATAACGAAGGAGCCACTTCTCATTGGGACATACATTTTTCAAAGGACTTTGGTGCCTATCAATCGGGATTCCCAATTCAAATTTCTATTCTATGCAGACAATTTGAATACATCTTAGGAGTATTGACTTCCAATCAGTATGGAATAACAAACGTGCTCTACCAAAAACATCTGACTTATTCAGAAACAATTACAGAAGAAGATATTTCCGATATTATCAACAAGATAGGATCTTTCTTCAACGATTTTATTGAAACTAAAGGTTTTTTTATTAAAAAGTAGATGGAACAAGGTTATAAACAATCTCCCCTCGGCCCCATTCCCGAAAATTGGGAAGTTAGGAAATTAGGTGAAGTGTGTGCTTTTTTGCGCACAAATACATTATCTCGCAACCAGCTTAATGACGTGAATGGAGACATTCATAATATTCATTATGGGGATGTCCTAGTAAAGTACCCTTCAATAATAGATGTTCAAAAACAATCTATACCATTCATAAATAGTGAAGATTACAAAGAATCAATGATTGATTTTATCGAGGATGGTGATATTGTACTGGCAGACACCGCAGAAGACGAAACAGTTGGAAAGGCATGTGAAATAGCTAATATTGGTTCAGAAAAAATTCTTTCCGGACTTCATACCATGTTAATTCGCCCTCAAAAAGGGTTATTTTCCCCTTGGTTTTTAGGGTATCAAGTTAATTCTGTTTCATATCGAAAACAATTACAAGCTCTAATACAAGGAATAAAAGTATGTTCGCTTGGAAAGCAGGCCATTGCTAACACGTACTTCGCCGTCCCCCCTCTCCCCGAACAGCAACGCATCGTCTCCGTCCTTTCCCTTTGGGACACCGCCATAGAAAAGCAGACCGCCCTGATAGAGAAGCTCATCTTGCGCAAGCGTGGACTCATGCAGCAGCTGCTCACGGGCAAGAAAAGGCTGAAAGGGTTTGGTGGGGAGTGGAAAGAGGTGAGGTTGGGAGAAATGGCCATGTTGGTTGGTGGCGGAACTCCAACAACAAAAAACACTAATTATTGGAATGGTAATATACTTTGGATTTCTTCGTCTGACTTGAAAGAAGATGACCTCAGGATTAGTGGAACACGATTTATTACCGAAGAAGCCATTGTAAATTCCACGACACAGCTACTCCCAACAAAAAGCATTTTGATTGTAACAAGGGTCGGCGTTGGGAAAGTTGCAATAGCAGAACAACCAACGTGTGTAAGTCAAGATTTTACATGCCTCATTAAATATGATGCAGAAACGAATTTTCTTGCTTACTATTTGTTACAGTTAATGAAGAAAAAGAAAAATCAATCACAAGGAACTTCTATAAAAGGTATATCTGTTGATGAAATATCGAAGATACGCATATATCTTCCATCAAAAATAGAGCAAGTCGCTATTGCCTCGGTGTTAGTCAATGCCGACAAAGAAATCGAGATACAAAAACAAAAACTGGCGGCCATACAGGCGCAAAAGAAGGGATTGATGCAGGTGCTGCTGAGTGGAAAGAAAAGAATTAATTAAATAACTAAGCATATGAAACTCATAGTGTTTTTTTCATGGCAATCAGATATTGACAACGACAAATTAAACAATAAAAAATTTTTGTGCAATTGCATCAATTCGGCATTAAAGAAAATTGAAAACAAAGGAGAGTTAAAGAATGTCTTCTTTGAATTCCAAGAAAGCACAAGTAACATTTCAGGTAACCCGTCAATACCAAACACTCTAGATAAAAGGATTGAGAACTGTGACATTTTCATTGCAGACCTATCAATTGTTGACTCATATTCTAGACTTGAATTGTTCCTTCGTAAACTAAGAAAAGCAAAAACCAAACGAGGACCAAACAATAATGCATTTGGAGAATATAATAAAGCCTTGGCGTCTCATTGTGATGAACAAGTCATCACAATAATGAATTATTTAAATGGCAACCCAAAAGACAACAATAATTTAATACCATTCGATGCCAGAGAGCGCAGGTTCCCAATAGGTTACCTTCTAAAATCAGATAAAGATATAGAGAAGATCAAACCATCTGTCGTCTCTCAACTTGAAAGCGCCATAAAAGCCAGCGCTCTATCAGCAATTCAAAACGCCAAATCCAAATACCATCCATTTATCACCCATAGCGAGCAACAAAAAGGGATTAGAGATGCAGGGGGATTTATTCAAACAGACGAACTTGACACTTATCAAAAGCAGATACGAGAGAACAAAGGAAACATTCGTTTAGTTGGTTTGTCCGGATTAGGAAAGACTCGCGTTGTGTTTGAAGCATTTAAATACTTACAAGAAAATGTTAATTACTTGTATTGCGACAGTTATACAAACGAAGAATCGTCAATAATTGGTGCCGCAAATAAAATTTTCGAAGAATTCAAGGAAGCTACCATTGTCATAGACAACTGCCATAGACAACTTCTTGAAAAAATAATTCAGAGCAAAAAACAACACCAGGCATCAAATCCAATCATTGCAATTTATCATGATGTAAACGAGACAACCATAATTGACACAAATAAAATCGCACTTCCCAAAAAGCAAATGCAGGTTGTCGAAGGTATTATTGAGCGATATAAAGCATATTACAAACCAGAACAAAGAGAAAAACTTGTTGAGTTTTCAGGAGGCATTCCTCTCATTGCCATTAGATTATGCAAGTCATTGCAAGAAGGCAATCCCATTGGCATTATAAATGATGAAACTTTGCTTTCTAAACTATTAGGCACCGAGGGGAATTCAACCGAAAGGAGAATGCTTAGAAGTCTTTCTCTATTTGATTTCATCGGGGCATTTGAAGAAGCTCGGATTGAACTATCTTTTATTGCCAACAACAAAGACATAACTCCTATTGAAGGAACACCAGAGGTGATAATGAACGGTTTTGATAGTATAATTAACAAATCGATTGAGCGGGAAATAATGGAACGAAATGGACGATTTGTTGCTATTAGACCAAAGCCTATTGGATTGCAACTTACTTCGGAATGGATCTCTGATTGTAGTTCTGACAGATTATTGCGTGTTGTAAAAGCAATTCAAAATAGTGATTGCGCAAGATCACTGACCGAATCTTTTTCACAGCATTTCAAATATATGCAACATGATGAAAAAGCGGTGTTAGTTTTAGAATCTTTACTTCAACCCAGTAGCCCTTTTCATAATGCGGAAGTCATAAATACCGAGTTGGGTTCACGACTCTTCCGCTCTTTTGTCGAAGTGAACCCAATTGCGGTGGCAAATTGTCTATGGTCTGTTTTCAGCAATATGAACACAGAGCAAATACATCAAATCAAAGAAGGAAGAAGAAATCTTGTTTGGACTCTTGAAAAACTATGTTTTGATGCTCGTACATACGAACAAGGAATGAAATTGCTGTTGATGTTCGGCGTTGCAGAAAACGAAACATGGGGAAATAACGCCTCGAATGAATTCGTTCATTTGTTTAAAATATATCTTCCAGGAACTCAAGCTTCACTTTCGGAAAGATTAGAGGTATTAAGATGGGGAATCAATCATGCGCCATATAAAGAGTTATCTCTTAAGGCAGTAGCGTCTGCTTTAGAAACCTCACATTTCTCATATGTAAGCGGTGCGGAGAATCAAGGTACAAAACAATTAGAACATTACCAACCTAAAATTTGGAAGGAAATATTTGACTATTGGTCTGCATGCGTTGATATTATCTCTAACGAAATCCTCAACGAAACCGTTTATTCTAAATTTTGTTGTGAAACACTTTCTCATTGCATTTCAGGCTTATGCAGTTCGGGGGCAGCTTTTATCATGTTGCCAGCGGTAAAAAAAATATGCGACAAAAAGAACAATGATTGGGATGACATGCTTGATAGCCTTTTATGGATAAAGGCACATATATCATCTAAATTGGAAACGAAATGGCAGTCATTAATAGATGAACTGATTGAAGTACTGACAAAGAAAGACTTCGCGTCTCGATATAAAGCCATTGAAAAACGCAGTTATTATTGGGAAGAGAAACTTACTTTTGAGGAACAAGTAAGAAAACAGCAAGAAAAATATGAGACTTTTGCAAAGGAGTATGTCGAAAACGAGTTTTATAATGTCTCAACTCTATTAAATCTATACCAAATCGAAAGCAGCTTTTCCCATCCTTTTGGATACACTATTGCAAAATTAATCGAACATGATTCAGACAAACTACATTGGTTTATTAACACTTCCATTGAATGTTTTCACTCCTTAGAAAAACATAATCCTTCTATCTTGTTTGATTTTGCAAGAGGCCTTGATGGTGAAGCATTTGACTCATTGGTTGTATCTTTAGAAAAAGACGACAAGTGTTCATTCTTGTTGTTTTCCATACTTGCAAATCATGGAACAACGTTACCAAACACTCAATTATTATTTGAATTAGTAAGAAAGGGAAGCACTCCTGTTAGTTCCTTTTTAGATTTTTGGAGATATTCCAATATTATTACAACTTCATCTGACAAAGAAATAATTGATTTCTATACTAACATAATCCACTGCAACGAAAAAGGATTTGACATCGTCATAACTATGCTAAAGAACATGATGTATTTCGATAATAAGCGTGATTATGATGCAATTGCAGATTTTATAATTTCCGAGTTTGAGAACAGGAATATTGCTGTTGAAGTTTTTATGCAAAACAATGATTACCTGGAAGTTATCGAACAATTATTAACAATTTGCAACAAGTCAAAGCTGGCTGTTTTTATAAATAAAACTATAATTGAAATTTCAAAAAAAACAGGTTCTCACATTTCAAGTGATTATCGTATCGAATGTATCTATAGCATATTATTTGATAAGTACTTCAAAGATATTTCCGACGATTTGTTTGCAGCATTAGTCTCAGATAATCCGTTTACCGAATTGTCATTTCAGTTCTTATTGATGCCAAAAGAAGTTTATGATTTATCGCAAAAGCTCTTCCAGAAAGACAATCTTGATGTCATTCTTCAGTTTTGCGAAAAAACACCACAAGCTCGAAACAGGATAATGAGATTGGTTCCTGCAATTCAAAATGAAGAATTCAGCCCCTTTGCAATGGAATTGTTGAACAGATATGGTGATGACGCTGATATGCTTAATAGTTTAAGCTGTAATATAGGCTCATTCGGTATTGTTGGTTCCCTTATTCCAGTCTATGAAAGCAACAAGAAAACTTTATCTACTTTATTAACACATTCAAATCCAAATGTGGTTGAATGGGCTCAAAAAAAGATTGCACAATTAGATAAAGACATTGCATTTGAAAAAAAGAGAGAAGCCGAAAACAAGTTCTTTTATAGTTAATCATTATTCCAATTAATACGAATCAATAATCTACAATAAATCACTATCATTATGAAATCCGAAGAAATCCAAACCTTATTCGAGCAGTTCGAGAAGGCTGCTGTAACAATTGAGAATGTAGAATGCTGGAGCGCAAGGGATTTGTACCCGATATTGGGATATACCCAATGGCGCAACTTCATGAATGCAGTTGACAAAGCGAAAGAGGCCTGCATCAATGCAGGACAAAAACTAACTGACCATTTTGCTGACGTCAGCAAAATGGTTCAGATAGGCTCAGGTGCTGAAAAAGAGATAGATGACATTCTCTTAACCCGCTATGCCTGCTATCTGATAGCGCAGAACGGAGACCCGCGCAAACCGCAAATCGCTTTCGCTCAGACCTATTTCGCCGTTCAAACCCGCAGGGCAGAACTCATCGAACAACGGCTTCAAGAAGCTGAACGTGTAAAAGCAAGAGCCAAACTGCAGGAAACCGAGAAGAAACTCTCCGGCATACTCTACGAAAGAGGGGTCAACGACAAGGGGTTTGCCAATATCCGGTCGAAAGGCGACCAAGCACTGTTCCATCTCTCCACCCAACAGATGAAAACCAAAATGGGCGTGCCTGACAACCGCCCTGTGGCCGATTTCCTGCCCACCATCAGCATCAAAGCCAAGGATTTCGCCGCAGAAATGACCAATGTGAATGTGCAATCCAAAGATCTGCAGGGCGAACCGGCCATCACCAAAGAACACGTGGACAACAATCAGGCGGTAAGAAAAATACTGCTGGAACGCGGCATCGTTCCCGAAAACCTTCCGCCCGCCGAAGATGTGAAGAAAGTGGAACGCCGTCTGAAAAGCGAGGAAAAGAAAGCGTTGGAGAATAAAAGGAAAAAATAAAAAAGAGTCGCCTTTCCGACAACCCTTTCCCGACCGGAGACACCCCAATCCAGAAAAATCTTACGATTCCGTAGCAAAAATACAAAAAACAGAATAAATTTCAAACATGGATGATAGCATTATTATGAAAGACATAGATTACGATCAGGATCTTGATATTGAATTCAGATACCAGTTCTGTTCATTCCTCGGCCCGCTGGAAGAGGAACGATATGTTCAAAATATTTTTGTAGATATTATCAAAACGGATGATAGTGGCAATGAAGTTCAAATTATTGGGAAGGCAAGTATTAAAATCATGTTGCTATCACAGGCGTTGGATGATAACTTTGACATTTTTCAAATATTTGATTCCGATTCATATACCATGCATATAGGTAGCACGATATATGATTTTGATAATGGTGACATTAACGAAGACTTGCGAAGGCAATTGTTTGGGGATGATTTTATGATCAATCCGAATATATGCATCTTTGAACGGCTGACAATCCTTCCGGAATACAGAGGGCTGGGCATCGCTGCCAAATTCATCAAAGACAATTTCTTTTTCTTCAGTACGACCTGCGGGCTTATCGTAATGCAACCTTTCCCATTGCAATTCGAAGCCGAAGGCACGCTCGCAAAATGCAACGATTTTGAGCGCCAAATGAAATACGACCAGATGGAAAAAGATGAAAATAAAGCAAGGAAATCCTTGATAAACTTTTATAAAAAGGTTGGCTTCATCTCTGTGAAGGGATATGACAACCTGATGTTTCTTCTGCCTGGATTCAAAAACAATAAACTCGATGCCATAGATTTGAATGAATCAATAGCAATGCAATAAATTATAAATAACTAAATCAATCACTCCCATCATGAAATCCGAAGAAATCCAAACCTTATTCGAGCAGTTTGAAAATGCTGCTGTAACAGTTGAGAATGTAGAATGCTGGAGCGCACGGGAACTCCAACCGCTTCTGGGTTACGCCAAGTGGGAAAACTTTTCAAAAGTAATTGAAAAGGCAAAAGAATCCTGCCGGCAAGTGGGACATCCTGTTGCCGACCATTTTCCTGACGTCAGGAAGATGGTTCCAATAGGCTCAGGGGCCGTAAGGGTAGACCTGCGTGTCTGCCCTCGGTAAGATAAGGGGGCGGACACGTAGGTCCGCCCCAACGACCGCCCCGACGGTCCATCTCAAACGAAAGTAATAAAATATGACGTATAACCCCAATATCCATCATCGGCGCAGCATCAGGCTGAAAGGCTACGACTATTCGCTGCCAGGGGCGTATTTTATAACCCTTTGCACGCAGAATCGGGAGAAGTTCTTCGGATATATTGAAGACGGCATTCTCCATTTGAATGATGCGGGAATGATGATTCAGAAATGGTATGAGGAAGTTTCCCATAAGTTTGCCAATATTGCATGTGACGAGATGGTGGTCATGCCCAATCATTTCCATTGTATATGGCATATATCCACGCAAGAGAATGGAATAAACATTCCGACCGTGGTACAATGGTTCAAAACCATGACCACCAACGACTACATACGTGGTGTCAAAGGGCAAGGGTGGCAACCATTTGACAAACGATTATGGCAGCGTGATTATTACGAACACATCATCCGCAACCAACAGGCATACGAACATATCCGCAATTATATCCGAACCAACCCCGAACGGTGGGAATCGGATCAATTACGCGGAATCGAATCCCATCTCGTAGGGGCAGACCTGCGTGTCTGCCCCAGTAAGGATGGACCTGCGTGTCTGCCCCCGATAGGTAAGAGGGCGGACACACAGGTCCGCCCCAACGGTCCGCCCCGACGAAAACGATATAAATAAAAAATCACCCAAAATATGATCCTTATCTCCTTCAAAGAAAACGACATCAGCCAACGGCCAGCTATAGAGCTGTTGCAGAAGTTGGGATACCAATACCTCTCACCAGAGGAGGCACTGGGATTGCGCGACGACAAGACCTCCAACGTACTGTTGGAGGACATTTTGCGGCAACAGTTGCGCAATTTGAACTCTATCCGTATCGGCAGCCACAACGAAGCCCGCTTCTCGGAGCAGAACATCGAAAACGGTGTCGCCGCTATGCGCAATGTGCCGATGGATGGCGGCTACCTCAACGGCAACGAGGCCGTTTATAACATGCTTACCCTCGGCAAGGCCTTCGAACAGAGTATCGACGGCGACAAAAAGAGCTACACGATGCGCTACATCGACTGGCAACATCCCGAAAACAACGTGTTTCACGTCACGGAGGAGTTTGCCGTCACCCGCGCGGGCTCCAACGACACCTACCGTCCCGACATCGTACTGTTTGTGAACGGCATCCCGTTGGTGGTCATCGAATGTAAACGTCCCGATGTCAAAGGGGCGGAAGAGCAGGCCATTTCGCAGCACCTCCGCAACCAGAAGGAGGAAGGCATCCGCAGTCTGTATGTCTATAGCGCCCTGCTGTTAGCTATCGGCAACAGTTTCGGCAGCTATGCCACCACCGGTTCGGCGGCGCAGTTCTGGTGCAAATGGCACGAGCGGTTTATCAACAAGACGGCGGAACAGGACTATCTCCAGCGACTTAACGAGATGGTGGGCGACAGGGAGGTCACCCTGCAGGACGAGTATCTCTACAACCTCTGCCGTCCGGAACGTCTGTTAGAGCTGATGTACCACTTCACGATTTACGATGCCGGTATCAAGAAACTGGCCCGGTATCAACAGTATTTCACCGTAAACGAGACGGTGAATCGGGTGAAGACCATTGAGGCGGGACATCGCAACGGCGGGGTGGTGTGGCATACGCAGGGAAGTGGTAAATCGCTGACGATGGTGATGTTAGCCCAAAAGATTGCGCAGGAGCCGAGTATTTCCAACCCCCGCATCGTGTTGGTCACCGACCGCACCGACCTCGACAGTCAGATCACCAAAACTTTCCGAAAATGTGGTAAGGAGGTGGAGAACGCCACCACAGGCAGTCGCTTGGTGGAGTTGTTGGAGAGCGACACGGATGCCGTCATCACCACGGTTATCAACAAGTTTGCTACGGCCATCCGAAAGATCAAACGTCCACTCGACGACCCCAACATCTTTATTCTGATTGACGAAGCGCACCGCAGCCAATACAAAGAGTTAGCCATCCAGATGAACCGGGTGCTGCCCAACGCCTGCAAGATTGCCTTCACGGGCACCCCGCTGATGAAGAAAGACAAGAATACCGCCCGCACGTTCGGAGGCATCATCAAACCCGTCTATACCGTAAAGCAAGCCGTTGAAGACAAAGCCGTTGTGTCTCTGCTCTACGAAGGCCGTTTTTCGCCACAAAGAGTAAACGAAGAATCTATCGACAATTTCTTCAACATGGTGTGTGAAGATCTCACTCCATACCAAGCCACCGATTTGAAAAAGAAACATGCACGTGCCGACAGCCTCAACCAAGCAGAACAGCGAATTTTCTCCATCGCTATTGATATTTCGAAACATTATGCAGACAATTGGCAGGGAACTGGCTTCAAAGCCATGCTTGTCACACGTAAGAAGAAGATTGCCATTCTTTATAAAAAGTATCTTGACGAGATTGGAAAGCTCGCCTCCGAAGTGTTGATCACTGCGCCTGATGATCGCGAAGGGGAGGAAACCGCATACGGCGGGACTGCCCAGGAGGTTAAGGATTTTTGGAAGCGCATGATGGACGAGCATGGAACGCCGCAGAAATATCAAGAAAACCTGATTTCTCGGTTTAAAAACCAAGAGTTACCAGAATTGATGATTGTGGTGGACAAATTGCTCACCGGCTTTGACGAGCCGAAGGTGGCAGTGATGTATCTCGACCGTAAACTAAATGGTCATACGTTATTACAGGCCGTTGCGCGTGTCAATCGAACCTGTGAAGGGAAAGAATATGGATATATCATTGATTATGAAGGTGTTTTGAAAGAATTGGATGAAGCTCTGGACGTATATTCCGATTACGACGAGGAGGATTTAGACGTCTTTCGCGAAACGTTGGTGCCTGTCAGTGACAAAATCGCCGAACTTCCGCAGCGCCATTCCGACCTTTGGGAGTTGTTCAAGATGATTCCCAACAAGCGCGATTTGGAGGCATACGCCCAGTCGTTGCGCATGGAGGACCGTCGCCACGAGTTCTACGACCGCCTGACGGCTTTTTCATCGGTGCTGCAACTCGCCCTATCTACCAAAGAATTCTTTGAGACTACTGATGAAAAGACCATTCATCGTTACAAAGACGATCTGAACATGTTTGCCAAGCTGCGCACCGCTGTCCAACTGCGCTATTCCGACACTATCGACTACAAGAAATACGAGGCGCGTATCGAGAAACTCATCAACCACCATGTGGAAAGCGATGCCGTGAAGGTCATCACCAATTTGGTCAATATCTTCGATAAAGATAATTTCCAGAAAGAAGTGGACAGTGTGGTCGGTACCGCCGCCAAGGCCGATACCATCGCCACCCGCACTGCGAAATACATTCAGGAGAATATGGATTCCGACCCCGCTTTCTTCAAGAAATTCTCGCAGCTTATCAAAGAGACCATCGAACTTTACGAGCAGGAGCGCTTAACGGACAATGAGTATTTGGAAAAGATGATGCAGTACAAAGAGGATGTGCTGAACCACACCGACAGCGAATTGCCGCCCGAGTTGGAACACAACAACGCGGCGAAGGCCTATTTCGGCATCGCTTTGGAGAACTACAAGCGGCTCTTCCCCGGCATGCCCGTCCGCGAAATTGCCTTGGCCACGGCCAACGCTTTCGATGACATCATTCGCCAAACAGTGATTGTGGAGGATTCCGTGCTGGTGGACTGGCAGTCGAAAAACGACATCATCGGCAAAATGAAAATCCGTCTCGAAGACGAGCTAATCGACAATGTCAAGCGCAAATACGGAGTGAGTTTCCCGTTTGATGATATGGACATCATCATTGACGGTAGTGTGGATGTGGCTAAAATCTGGATACGATGACGAAAGACAGCATCCTTTATGGCTTAACCCGTATTGAATACAGCATTGACTATGTGCCGCGAAAAACGCTCGGTATCCGCGTGGAGCCGGACGGTTCGGTTTGGTTAAAAGCTCCGGAAAACGCTACTTTGGAAGACATTCGTGAGAAAGTGCATCGCAAGGCCCCTTGGATTTTGCGGCAACGGCGTTATTTTGAGTCTTTTGGGATTCCCACAACAGAGCGGCAGTATATCAGTGGCGAGTCGCATCTCTATTTGGGGCGGCAGTATATGCTTCGAATACGGGAATCAGATTGCAATGCCGTTCATTATCAAAACAACATTCTTGAAATCGAATGCCGGAACAAGAAAGAGGCCAAAAAAGTGCTGCAGCAATGGTATCGAGAGCGGGCGGAAATCAAATTCGCAGAATATGCGAAACCGATTGTCGAACATTTTTCCGTTTATGGCGTAAAACCCGAAACTATCTCAATCAGAAAGATGGAAAAACGTTGGGGCTACTGCACCAAAGACGGCAACATATATCTGAATCCCAGACTTATATGCGCACCACGCGGCTGCATTGAGTATGTCATCACCCACGAACTGTGTCATTTGGTACACCGCAACCACACGAAGGATTTCTATGCGTTGCTAAGCAAGGAGATGCCCCAATGGGAGAAGTGGAAGACGAAGTTAGAGCGGATGATGCGGTGAAACTTTTCCCGTAAAAACACTATTTCGCTCCCCCGCCCAATGCGATATAGAGGGCGATGATGGCGCGGGCGCCGTTGTAAAGGTTCGTGGCCTCGCTAATCTGCGCGCTGAGGAGACCTTCCTGCGCGGTCAAAACTTCCAAATAGCTGGCCTTGCCGTTGTCCATCAATTCGTGCGTGCCCATGTAGGCATCCTGCAAAACCACAATCTGACGCTTGTAGTACACATCTTTATCGCGGGCGGCTTGGCAGTCGGCCAACGCCTCGTTCACCTGATTGCCGGCGTTGATGACGGTCTGCACATACTGCTGGGCGATGTCTTCTTGCGATAACTTGCTGATTTTGAGGTTGGCTCTCAATTTGCCTTGAGCGAAGACGGGCTGCATGAGGGATAACACAGCGTTGAGCAACATGGCACCGGGGTTCACCGTCACACTGCCGCCATTGTTGGTCCAGCCGATGATGCCCTGCAATGAAACCTTCGGATAAAACGCGGCGCGGGCGGCCTGCGTGTTATAAAACGCCTCTTCCAACAGATGATCCGCCATCTGGATGTCGGGACGGTTCTCGAGCAATTGCGCCGGCACACCCGTGCTTAACCGCTGCGGCAATTCGTAATTGTTCCAACGATTGCGGTTGATATGCTGAGGAGTAATGGCAAGTAACTGACAGATAGCGTTTTCCACGCTTCGGATGCTACGTTTTACATCGATAATCTGCGTCTTGACATTCAGATAGGAGGATTCCATCTGATTGACGGAGGTGGAGTAGGCCTTGCCGTTTTCCCAAAGAGCCCGCTGCGTCTCCAAAGAAGCGTTCCACAAGCTGTCGGTGGAGAGCAGAATTTCCAACTGGCGGTCTAAAAGCTGCAACATGCAATACTGTTGCGCCACGGCGGAGATGAGGTTGGCCTGAACCACCTGCTTCCTCGCCTCGGCTTGCGCAAGAACGGCCTTTGCCTTGCGCTTTTGGTTTGTGTTGACGGCGAAGAAGTCCAGATTCCAATCCATCTGCAACGGCAGATTGTAGGTCCAGCCGGCGGGACTGAAGTTGAAACTCGACACCGAGCCGGATGGGCCAAACGTGATAGATGGCAGGTAGCCCAACTTCGTGGCCTTCAGAGAGGCCTGCGCCTGCTCCACGGCAATGCGGGCAGAGTTGAAATCGGTGTTGCGGGCCAGAACGGAGTCGATGAGATGCTGCAACAGCGGGTCCGTGAAGAACTCACGCCATGACAGCTCCGCGATGGAATTCTCGCCCTGCGCAGCCTTCACATCTTCCGTCACCCCAAAAGCGTCCGGGGAGATTTCCGATTTCGAGGTGTATTTGTTATATATGCCGCAGCTGGCGAACGCAAGACATAAAACGCTGACGGCGATGAAAATGGTTACTCTTTTCATTGTTCTGACTTGTTTTCGTTAGCATTCTCTGAAACAACAACTTCGTTGGCATTCTCCGCTACCGGTACTCCGTGAACCTTCTCATGCAAGTTCTGGAAGACGATGAAGAAGGCGGGGACGACGAAGACCAGTGCCAGCGTGCCGACGGCCATACCGGCGGTGACGCCGAGGGCGAGCACGCGGTTGCCGTTAGCGCCCGCACCGCCGGCAATGATAAGCGGAATCATACCTGCAATCATCGTGACGACAGTCATCAAGATAGGACGCAGACGCTCTTCGCAAGCGGCGAAGGCGGCATCGCGGATGCTGAGGCCCTGTGCGCGGCGCTCCGAGGCGAACTCGGTGATGAGGATGGCGGTCTTCGCCAACAGACCGATGAGCATGATGACACCCGTCTGCAGGTAGATGTTGTTCTCCATACCCGGCAGGTGCAGTCTTGAAACGAGCCACACGACCCCGAACGAACCCAACAAACCGAAGGGTACGGAAAGCAGCACGGCCCACGGTGTGAACCAGGAGTTGTAGAGAGAGGCTAAGATGAGGTAGATGAGAATGACGCAGATTACGTAAATGAGGACGGTGGCGTTCGAGCCCGCAGCCTCCTCCACTTCGCGCGACATACCGCCGTATTCATAGCCGTAGCCGGCGGGCATCTCCTCTTTGAACACCTCGGCAATGGCCTCATGGGCATCGCCCTCCGAAAATCCGCTGGCGGTCATCACACCGCAAGTGATGCTCTGGTACAGGTTGAAATGTTCAACGGATGCTGAACCGACGATTTCTTTAAGCGTGACGAACTCCGAGATGGGAGCCATCTTGCCGCCACGCACGCGGACGAAGATGTTGTTCAGCGCGGACGGGTCGAGGCGATATTCCGGCGCGGCGTTCGCCATGATGCGATACACCTTGCCGAACTGGTTGAAGTTGCCCACGTACGAGCCGCCGCAGTAGGCACCGAGCGTCTTGAGCACGGCCGCGGGTGTTACACCGGCGCGGTCGCACTGCGCCGCATCGACGCTGACATCATACTTCGGGAAACGCTCAGAGTAGGTGGACATCGCCGCCATAATCTCCGGACGCTCGTTCAGCTTGGCGAGGAACTTGGTGGCGTCGGCGTTGAATTCCGACATCGGGCGGTCCTGCATATCCTCCAATACCAGATTCACGCTGCTGTTCGAGCCATATCCTGGCACCTGCGGCATCTGGAAGGGGATGACCTTGGCGTTCTTGATGTCCTTGCAGTCCATGGCGAAACGACCATAGACGAGCATGATATTGTGGTTCATGCCCGGGCGGTCGTCCCAGTTTTTCAGGCGGATGATGAGCGTGGCGTAGCAGCTGCCCGAGCGGCCTGCCATCATACCGTAACCGTTGATCACAGCGTAACTTTCCAGCTCGGGAATTTTCTTCACCTTTTCCTCTACTTTCTTCACAATCTCCTCCGTCTCATGCAGGGTGCAGCCTTCCGGTGCACGGACCTCGGCGAAGAACACGCCTTGGTCTTCCTGCGGCACGAGACCTGACGGCAGACCGCGCATGGACAGGATGAGCAGCACGGCGGCACAGGCCAACAATACGCCCGCAACCCACGGACGTTTGATGAACTTGGCGACGCCCGATTTGTATTTGTTGAGGATGGCGTTATAACTGACCGTATAGGCCTTTTTCACATAGTAGTTCAGATTCTTCTTCTCCTGTTCATCCTTCGAGTAACGCATCATCAGGCCGCACAAGGCCGGACAGAGTGTCAGAGCAGAAACGCACGACAAACCGACGGCCGATGCCAGTGTGACACCGAACTGCAGGAAGAACGAACCCGAAGTGCCGGGCATAAAGGCCACGGGGATAAACACGGCCATGAAGACCAGCGTACACGAGATGACCGCTATGGAGACATCGCTCATGGCCTGACGCGTGGCTTCTCGGGCGTCCGATATGCCGCCCTCCATCTTCGCCATCACCGCTTCGACCACGACGATGGCGTCATCCACCACCGTTCCGATGGCGAGCACCAAGGCGAATAGCGTCAATATGTTCAGGGAGAAACCTGCCACCTTCACGACGGCGAAGGTGCCGAGCAACGACACGATAATCGAAACAGAGGGGATGATCGTCGCTTTGAAGCTTTGCAGGAAGAAGTAAACCACAAGGATGACGAGGAGGATGGCGATGATGAGTGTTTCCACCACATTATGGATGGCGGCGAAGAGGAAGTCATCCGAAGTTTCCAATATCTCGAACTCCAGACCGGCGGGCATCGTCGGTTGTAGCTCTTCGTAAAGCTTGTTGATGCGGGCGTTCACTTCCGTGGCGTTGGCGCCAGGGGCCTGGAACACCATGTAGATGGTGCCGGGTTTGCCGTCGATGTTGGAGGTGAAGTTATAGCTCACAGCGCCGATTTCCACATCTGCCACGTCGCTCAGATGCAGCAGGTGTCCGCCGTCGCTCGTGCGCAACACAATGTCGTTGAATTCCTCGACGGTTTTGAGCGTGCCCTTGTATTCCAACGAGTATTGGTAGGCGTTTTCGCTCTGTTCGCCCAACGAACCCGTGGCGGCGACGAAGCTCTGTCCGCCGATTGCCGCGAACACGTCGTTCGGTTCCAGCCCATACTGTGCCATCACATCGGGTTTCAGCCAAATGCGCAGGGCGTAGGTGTTACCGAGCGCCATCACGTCGCCCACGCCGGTGATACGCATCAGGCGGGGACGCACGTTAATGTCGATATAGTTGGCAATGAAGTCGGCATCGTACTTGCCGTCAACGCTCTTCAGCGTGCCGATGTGCAGGATGTTGCTCTGTTGCTTCATCACCTGCACGCCCACCTTCGTGACTTCCGCGGGAAGCAATGCCGTAGCCCTGCTGACGCGGTTCTGCACGTTCACTGCGGCGAGGTCGGGGTCGGTGCCCTGCTCGAAATAGACCTGGATGGAAACATCACCCGAGGCGGATGCCGAACTGGTGATGTAGGTCATACCGGGCACGCCGTTGATGTTCTCCTCCAGCGGTTGCACCACCGATTTCATGATGGTGTTCGCGTCGGCACCGGTGTAGGATGTCGAAACGCGCACTGTCGGCGGGGCGATGTTCGGGTATTGCTCGATGGGCAGCGAGGTAATGCAGATAAAGCCCACCAGCATGATGACAATCGCAATAGCGCATGCCATCACATGTCTGTTGATGAAAATATTTCCCTTCATGGCTTATTTCTCGGTTTTGGGTGCCGCGGGGAACAAAACTTGCTCTCCTTCTTGCACGTTATTCGCTCCAACGGTCACAATCTTGTCGCCGACTTCCAGGCCGCTCGTGATGATGAAATCCTTGCCGTTGCCGGCATCCGAATATGTCACGGCGACAGCAGTGGCGGTGCTGTCCGGCTTTACCTTATAGACCAGCGACTTGTCCTGAAGGCGTACCACGGCGTTTTGCGGAACAACCATCACGTCCTTCTTGTCGGCAGGCAGAATGATGTTGCCCTGGATACCGCTGTACAGCTGGCCATCGGGGTTGGGGAAGGTGGCCTTGCAGGCGATGGTACCCGTGGCGGCGTTCACCACACCGGTGGCGCTGGAAACACGTCCCTTGTGCGGATATTCCGTGCCGTTCTTCATCACGAAGGTCACGTCCGGAAATTTTTTCAGCGCATCCTCTATCTTTCCTTCGTAGCCACTTGCAACAGCCTGTTCCAGCACTGACTCAGGTAAGGAGAAGAGGGCGTCCATCATCGTGTTGCCGCTGACAATGGTGAGTTGGGTGCCGGGTGTCACCTGAATGCCTTCCGTGACGGGGATCTCACCGATGATACCTTCCACGGGTGAGGTGATGGTACAGAAGCCCAGATTTACCTTGGCACGGCTCACGGCCGCACGTGCTTGGCTCACAGCCGCTTGCGCCTGATTGTAGGAATTCTCCGAATTGTCGAGCATGTAGCGGCTCACGATATTCTTTTCAAAAAGGTTCTTGTTTGACTCGTACTCCAGCTTCGCGCTTCTCGCCGATGCCTCGGCGGCCTGCAGGTTCGCCTGCGCGGCCTCTAATTCCAGCTGTGCGTTGCGGGAGTCGATGACGAACAGTGTCGTGCCTTTCTTCACCTGCTGACCTTCGCTCACGCAGATTTTCATCAGCTGACCGCTCACCTGCGGCGAGATGGTCACGTCAGATTGCCCTTTCAGTTTCGCGCTGAACTTCACGGGCACCGAGATGTCCTGTTTTTCCACAATTATCGTCTCATACGAAGTTTTCGTTTCCTTGGGCACATCCACTCCGCAGGATACCAATCCGATCATAACGCCAAAAAAGCACAACCATTTTAACATTTTCATATCACTATGTTTTTGTACTGTTTTATTAAATTATCTTATTGTAAGATAAGTTGAAAATAAAAAAACAAAAGTACAATTTTTCCAAATATAATCGTCTTGGAATTTTTGCATAGAAAGGAGAAATGTTAAAACAGCAGAACTTGCGGATTTGCGCAGAAAAATAAAGCGGGGAGAACCTTCGTCCTCCCCGCTGTTCATTATCGTATCCAAAGAATCTCCTACTCGCTCAGCACGCAAACCAAGTTTCTGTCGCCGTAAGCGTCGTCGATCTTGCCGACGGTCGGCCAGTACTTCTCGGTGTGCGGCAGCGGGAAAGCAGCCTGCTGACGGGTGTAGGGACGATCCCACGTGTCGGCGCAGACCACGTTCATGCTGTGCGGAGCATTCTTGATGAGGTTGTTGGCTTGGTCGGCTTTGCCCTCTTCGATGTCGCGGATCTCCTGACGGATGGCGATCATCGCGTCGCAGAAACGGTCGAGCTCGCTCAGCGGTTCGCTCTCGGTAGGTTCCACCATCAAGGTGCCGTGCACCGGGAAGGCCACCGTGGGAGCGTGGAAACCGTAGTCCATCAGTCTCTTGGCGATGTCACCGACTTGCACGCCCGCATGTTTGTCGAATTCGTTGCAGTCGAGGATCATCTCGTGGGCGCACATGCCGTTGGTGCCCGTGTAGAGGATCTTGTAGTCCTTCTCCAAACGTGCGCGCATGTAGTTGGCGTTCAGGATGGCCGTATTGGTGACTTCCGTCAAACCCTTGCCGCCCAGCATCTTCAAGTAACCGTAGGTGATCGGGATCAGGTAGGCGCTGCCGTAAGGAGCCGTGGCCACCTGGCTGCCCTGTTCACCACCGACTTTCACCGTAGCGTGGTTCGGCAAGAACGGGACGAGCTTCTCGCACACGCCGATCGGGCCAACGCCAGGACCGCCACCGCCGTGAGGCATGGCGAAGGTCTTGTGCAGGTTGAGGTGGCAGACATCGGCGCCCATAGTGCCCGGAGAGGTGAGACCCACCTGGGCGTTCATGTTGGCACCGTCCATATAGACCAGACCGCCGTTCTCGTGGATGATCTTGATGATTTCGAGGATGCCTTCCTCAAACACGCCGTGCGTGGAAGGATAGGTGATCATCAAGCAGGAGAGGTTGTCTTTGTATTGCTCAGCTTTCGCGCGCAGATCGTCGATATCGACCTCGCCGTGCTCCGTAGCCTTCACCACCACGATCTTGTTGCCGGCTTTGGCGGAAGAAGCGGGGTTGGTGCCGTGTGCGGATGACGGGATCAGGCAGATGTTGCGGTGACCCTCGCCGCGGCTGAGGTGGTAGTTGCGGATGACAGTCATGCCGGCATATTCACCTGCGGCACCGGAATTCGGTTGCAGGGAGATGGCGGCGAAACCGGTGATCTTGGCCAACCAGTTGCAAACTTCATCCAACATCTCCTTGAAGCCCTCGGCTTGGTCAGCGGGAGCGTACGGGTGGATGTTGCAGACTTCTGCCCAGCTCAGCGGCAGCATCTCGGCGGCGGCATTGAGCTTCATAGTGCAGGAGCCCAGCGGAATCATGGCGCGGTTCAGTGACAAATCCTTGACTTCCAGCATCTTCATGTAACGCATCATCTCAGTTTCGGAGTGATACTGGTTGAAGATCTTGTGCTGCATGAACGGGCTCTTACGAGTCAATTCGGCAGGGATGTGCAGGTCGGGAATACCGCATCTGCCGTCGCACACGTGCGGGGTGAACGGCTTGCCGGCGGCGATGGCCAACACTTCGAGGATGTCGTTGACATCGTCATGGGTGACGGTCTCGTCCAACGAAATCGTGAAGCAACGCTCGCAGTGGTAACAGAGGTTGATCTCCTTCGACAGGGCCACCTTCTTCACGTCCTCGCAGGTGATGCCTTCGGGCGTTTCGAGGCAGAGGGTATCGAAATAGTTTTCGTTATACTGTTTGAAGCCGTACTTGGCTGCTTCTTCAGCGAGAACGCCAGCCAACACGTTGATTTTGACGGCTTTGTTCTTCAGTCCCTCGGCGCCGTGCCACATGCCGTAGAAGCCGGCCATGATGGCGGTGAGGGCGCTGGCAGTACAGATGTTGGAGGTTGCGCGCTCGCGTTTGATGTGCTGCTCGCGGGTCTGCAGGGCCATGCGGACGGCGCGGTTGCCCTGAGCATCGACGGTGACACCGATGATACGGCCGGGCATCTGGCGCAGGAAGCTCTCGCGGCAAGCGTAGAAGCCGGCGGCAGGGCTGCCGTAGCCCATCGGGATACCGAAACGCTGGGTGGAGCCGACCACGCAGTCAGCGCCCCATTCGCCCGGAGGCGTGAGCAGTGTTAGAGCCAGCAGGTCGGTGGCCACGCCCACGAAGATGTTCTTGGCGTGCGCTTTCTCGACCCACGCGCTGTAGTCGTGGATGCCGCCCCAGTAGTTCGGGTATTGGATCATCGCGCCGAAGAAGGTCTCGTCGAGTTCCACCTGGTCGGGTTTGCCGATCACGATTTCGATGCCGTGCGGCGCGGCGTTGGTCTTCATCACACCGATGGAGTGCGGGAAAACGCCCTCAGCGACGAAGTATTTCACCACGTTGTTCTTCTGTTGCTCGCGGCTGCGGCTGCGGAAGAACATCAGCATCATCTCGCCGGCGGCGGTAGCGTCATCCAACATGGAAGCGTTGGCCAACGGCATGGCGGTCAGGCTGCTGATCATCGTCTGGTAGTTCAGCAAAGCTTCGATGCGGCCTTGGGAAATCTCCGCCTGGTACGGAGTGTAGGAGGTGTACCAGCCCGGATTCTCGAAAATGTTGCGCAGGATCACCGCAGGAGTGTAGGTGTTGTAAGTACCCATACCGATGTAGGAGCGGTAGATTTTGTTCTTCGCCATCAGGCTGTGAATATGGTTGAGGTATTCGCCTTCGGTCATGCCGTCGGGAAGATCCAGCGGCTTCGGCAGGCGGATGGCGGCGGGAACCGTCTTCTCAATCAGTTCGTCCATCGTCTTGACACCGATGACATCTAACAT
>JBGUPL010000076.1:0-38322 GCA_045130275.1 Bacteroidales bacterium | reverse complement strand
GTGCAGGTTCGTCGGGATATCGCAAGGCTCAACACCCTGTTCGAGCGTCGTGAAGGTCATCTCGTCGCCATAGACCGTCTGGCCGTTGTAGGTAATGAACGCCTTGAAGGTGTAGTTGGTGTTGGGCGTCAGGTTGCTGAGGGCTGCCGTGAAGGTGTTGTCCGTGCCGGTGCCGGCAACCTGCGTGTAGGTGCCGCCCGTCGTGGCCTTCCACTCGAAGCCCTTCGCCGTGATGCTCACATTGTCGGGGTTCGTGATGGTGGCGTGCAGCGTGGCCGTGGTCTGAGCGACCGGGTTGGCGGCATTGGTGGCCACCGTCGGGTTGGTGATAGCCGGACCGCCGCAATCGGTGGTGAACGTGTAGGGAGTGAAACCAGACATATCCGTAATCGTGTAAATCTGAGTGCCGTCAGGTCCAATCAGCGTGAAACCAGCCTCATCGTCGAAACTGCCTATTGCCCATTCCAAAGAGGTGGAAAGGTTGTTGCAGAGATTCACGGTGAGGGTGTCGTGAGACTGTATGTTACCGCCGCCGTGACTGTAGGCGGTGATGGTCGTCACCACAATACCGTTCTGTTTGATGGTCAAAGAACCGCCGTTCCAACCGTCACCGTAGTTGTCAACAAGCACGAAGGTGTAGGCGCATTGGTCGGCTGCAGCGCAAATGGCCGTTCCAAAGGTGGTTGCAATGTATTCGGAAGGATTGGGGTTGACCGGATCGCATTCGGCCTGCACACGCACATCGTATTGTGTGGCAGCTGTCAAGCCAGTTATGTTGTAAGAAGGCGTGGTCACAGGAACCACCGTCCAGGTCGTAGCACTTGTCTCTTTGTACTCCACATTCCAGTTCATCTCGTTTCCGCCAGGGGACCATGTCACGGTGGCACCGTTTATGTCAATGTTGCTGACCGCGATGTTGGTGGGCACCGGACAGGTAGGAACGAGACAATTGGCATCGAAGGTGTGAAGCGTGCCTTGGTAAGGAGTGTTGATATTGTAAATAATTGTCCCGAACGGATCCATCATGGTGAAAGAGCACTCACCGTTGTACTGGCTGTTGTGCCACACCAAACTGGTAGGAGTTGCATCGCACAAGCTCACATAAACTGTATCAGTGGTTTGGGTAGAATTTAGCTGGTGGTTGATGGCGGAAACTTGTGCCACGGCAATGCCATTCTGTATGACCGTAATGTACCCGCCGTTCCAACCGTCACCGTAGTTGTCGGTGAGTATAAACATGTATTCACACTGATCGGCGGTGTCACAAACCTGGGTGTTGGCTTGGGTATTTCTCCACGGAGATACATCGCTGCCGCAATTGGAACGCACGCGGATGTCGTACAGTGTGGAGGCTGTCAGATTGTCCACCGTGAAAGGAATCTCGGTAGCCGTTGTGCTGTTCCAAATCGAGTCAGAGACCTCTTTGTACTCCACATCCCAAGTGGACTCATCAAAGCCTTCTGTCCAACTGAGCGTGACGGAGGTCAAATCGTTACCCACCATAGAAAGGTCCGAAATCGGCAGACAGTTGGGCACCTCCTCCAAGGTAAGGTCGTCCAAATAGATGTAATTGTATGCATACACGTCGGAACTGTAGTTCTTAAACGCAATTTTGTCCCCGTTGCCGGTGTAGTTGTTGAACATCACGACATAGGGATCTACCGGGTAGTCTTCCGTAAGAACAAGGGTGTCCACCGGCACGAAAGTGTTCATATTGTAAATGTCGGAAATCACACCCACGATCAACTTCGCGTCGTAGGAGCCGAGGTCGGAAGCTTTGGCGTAGAAGGAGACTTGCAGGGAGTTGACAGGCAGTTCAGTAGTATCAATTGCCGGCATAATGGCCAAATTCTTGTAATAATTGTAGAAATAGAGATATCTGCTTCCACTGTAAGCATAATAGTCGTAATCGAAGACATAGGGGTAAGAGGAGGATGACGTGCCTCTGTTCCAACATGCGGGCATGGGGTAGTTTGCGGTGCCGCCAATGTTGTTGGTCTCGAAATCCCAGAAACGAGGCACACTGTTGATAGTGACACACTCGGTCTGGAAGATGAGAGCCTGTGACCAAGCACTGGTATCGCCGTCGGAGCAGAGCGTTCTCACATACACTAAATAATTAGTGCCGGGGAGGAGGTTCTCAATCTCGTATGTGGTGGCGGACAAACTGACGATGTCCATCGTGCTGTCGGAAGTGCCATACTTCAGTTCCCAAGCGTCATTGCTTTCACTGGCAGGAGTGAAGCTGATGATGGCGGAGGTGGGACTAACACTGGCAAGGACCACATTGGAAGGCTGGGCGCAGGCGACACCCGTGATAGAGATGTTATCGACCGCTGCGGCGGGATCCGTTCCCATTGAGTAATCGTTCTTCCACATGAAGAACAAACGCTTGGTGGTATTCTTATAGGCAGCGCCCAACGAGAACGAGGCGTGTTGCCAGACAGAAGACTGGTTGAGCTGGGCCAGCTGGACGGAACCGGTAGGCTGCGTGTAGTCGCCTTCGGTCACGGCCATAGGATTGCCAATATAAACTCTCATGTAGTCGTAGGAGGATTCACCGTAGCCTTTCCAGTCGAAGGAGAGTTCAAACTCGTCCGCATCGGAGAACTGTATGTCGCGATAAGCCCAAGACACCGATGTCGCGGTGATGTCATAGGAGTTGCTGGCACCATTGTTAGAGGAAATATACAAGGAATAGATGCCATTGTCCATCACAACAGCAGCCGTATCGATATACCATTTGTTGGCCTGTCCGCTCTGGACAAAGGCCCAAAGTGCATTCTCATCAGCCGTTTCGAAGTCACAGGTGTAAGGAAGAGTGGCCGGAGCGACACTCAGTGTGAGGAAAGTCATCACATTAGACCACGGGCTGAACTCATCGCCGCATTCCGTTCTCACATACACGTCGTAAGAGGTGTTCACGGAAAGGTTGTCGAAGGTGTAGCTCGGGGTGTTCGTCGTGAAGGCGGTGGCTGTGTCGGGAGAGAAGCCCGGGGCACCGAGCACCACTTCCCAACCGTTCTGTCCATCGAACTGATTCCAGGCGATGGTAGCAGAAGTGGAATCAAGCGACTGTGCCCAAACCAACTCCGGACGGGCACATTCGGGCAGGAAATCCAACGTCACGTTGTCAATATACACCGATTCCCAATCATCTGGGTTGCGGAACGCGATGTAGGTGCCATTGCCCGTATAGCCGGCAAAAGAGACTTCGTACAGTTGGTAATCCTCTGTCAATGTAAGAGTGTTGCCGACAGGCACAAAGGTTGACGAAATATTAGGATTCGTCATCACACCCACTTGAAGGCTGGTGCCATCCGAATAGGCCGAAGCATAGAAAGAGAGCTGGGTCGCATGGATGTCAATTTCTTCGTTGTCTATCTGCGGCATGGCAATCGTGTTCGGATAGTAGAAGTAGAGCGAGTTGCTGCCAGCGTAGGAATCGTACTCGTAAACATAAGGATAATCCGTGTCCTCATTGCCTCTCGTCCAACAATATGGGAGGTTGGAACCGGCAGGGATCGTCTCAAAACCAGAAAAATACGGAAGGCTGTCAATAGCCTCGCAAGCAGTGCCGAAAACAACCACTTCGCTGGTCTGGATGCTTCCATCGTCACAAACCGCTTCCACATACCATTGGTAGAACGAAGAGTGGATCAGGTTTTCAATGAACAGACTGCTATCCGACAATGCGAGTTCTTCGGTATAGGCGGTGTCGTCCACTCCTTTGTAATAGACGTTGAACGAGGTGGCTGTGCCGGGATTCCAGGTGAGCGTCGCAGAAGTGGCTGTGATTCCGGTGGCAGCAAGCCCGACAGGCGTGGAACAGTCGGGAATAACGGTCACTTCTATGTCATCCACAGACCAACCGTAATAGGTGTTGTTCTGGTAGCCTATAGCGATATAGGCGGTGGAATCCGGATCCACAGGAACATTGCCGAAGTCCACGATTTCTCTGTGATACAAGTCATCACCCATGGAAAAACCCGTGCGGGTCACCATCGGCACAAAGGTGCTCTCGTCCGTGGGATCGGTGACATAACCGATGTAGAACGTGCCGGAATACTCGTCGTCTCTTTTGGAGTAGAGGGAGAGTTGCAGGTTCGTGATGTGCTCACTGAATATGGGAAAAATGGCATACTGCACCTGTGTCGGGTTGTTGTAATAGTCCGTATAGAAATACATGGCGTTATTGCCCGTCCGTGCGTTGTAGTCATTGATGACAGGATAGGAATCATAGTTGAAATACGGGTTGATAAATTGCCAACAAACGGGTTGCGTACCGTACACAAAACTCTCAAAGCCTTCCGAATAAGGAAGAAGGGTGGCACCACAGTCCGTGCGGAAAGAGGAGGAAACCACATAGCTGTACTCTGTACCGCAGTCGGAACGCAGATTGACGGTATAAACGGTGTTCGGGTTCAGATCCTGGATTTCATAGAAATTGTCCGTGAGGGAAATCCACGTCACGGTGTTCAGATCCTCGGTGCCATTGCCAACGAAAATCTCCCAATTGGTCTCCTGACCGCCGGGTTGCCAAGTGACCATAGCCGATGTCTGTGTGATGCTGTCCACAGTCAGATTATTGGGTGCCAAACAGTTACCGAAGAAAAACATTGTTTTCGGCACGAAATTCTGCATATTCGGGTCGTTTCCACCGTAGGAATATATGCTAGCTCCTTGGTGCGCCTCTCCGTAGAAATAGGCCATGGAATAGTTACCCGAGACAGTGGTAATGTCCAACAGGAGATTGCCGCCGTTGTATGTGAAGGTGGAGTCCAACACAAAGGTGACAATCCCGCCGGAAATGTTGATGTTACCCGAATAGATCTGGGAAACAGGAGACTGATTATAGGAGGCAGACGTGAACGATGAGTTCGCCGTGGTGCCCACTTTCAGCGTTACCGACGAGGTCCAATAACTGGAAGGCGGGCTGGAGAGGTAGAACATCAACGTGTTGACGGTCTCGCCCACCAGACCGGTAAGCATACTCTCAGGATAGATGATCTGGTTGTGCTGGTCTTCGTCCAACCAGTTACCATACAGCGGGATGTTGCTGTTCGTCTCAGTGCCGTTGGCCACCGTGAGCGATTGTGCCGACAGCTGCAGGCATCCAAGCCCGATCAACGCCGTCAGCAAAAAAGATAAAAGCTTTTTCATACTATTTAAGTTTTGTGAATATTTATTGTTACTTATATCTACTTCAAAATTCAAGGCTCAAAGTCCAAAGTTTGGAACTCACTCAGAAAAAAACTTGCAAAAGTACAATATAATGTGGTTTGACCTTTGCTGTTGATAACTTTTGATAAAAAATATCTTAAATTCCTACTTCTTGACAAACGTCTTCGTAACCGTTCCCCTATCGGTAGTCACGCGAACAAAATAGATGCCGTCAGCCAGGCCGGAAATGTTGACCGGTGTGATTTCGGATGTAACCGGCAGCATTCGCAACAATTTGCCATATACATCAAAAAGATGTAATTCTCCATCCTTTTGCACATTGTTCATTGTACATTGCACATTGACAACCTCCTTCGCCGGATTCGGGTAGAGGACGACGGCGTTCTCCATACGGTCCGACACCGCCTCGTTCAGGATCTTTGCGGAGAGGGTGTCGCTCCAATCGCCGACATTCCCGTTGCCACAGTTGGCCCTCACCCTCACCCAAAAGGTGATGCCACCGTGCGAAGCTAGTTCCGTGACAATCGTGAAGCTGTTCGTATCCACGCTTCCTGTCACAATGCTGTCACTGTCCACCGGAACGTACCAATAGTCCCAACTGACTACATCGGGGTTGCCGTCCCAGGTCACTGTGACATCCTGGTTCGACTGCCCAGTCACCTGCAAGCCAGTTGTTTCAGGACAGAGAGCACCTTCCACCACGGTGACATGCGACACCACAGCACCCGGCTGCGTACCCGTCGTGTTGTCGTTACGCCACAGAAAGACGAGTTTGGCTGGTGCGTTGGGTGCGGGATTCGCCATAGCCGCCCTCACATGCACAACGTCATCGCTCAGATTAAAAATGTGCGGATAACCTTCACTGTATGAGCCCTGGGGTTTGAATGGCGTAAAATCCAACGCATAGTCGGAAAATTGGCTCTGCGATTGCGTGTTGTTATACTGTCCTGCGGCGAATTCCACCTCCGCCGGCGCAAGAAACACTTTCAAGAAGTCAAAGTGGGATTCACCTCCCACACGCACATCAAAGTCCACCCGAACGGAATCCGAAGCAGGCATCATCAGGGCTTTCTCCGCCATCACCGTGGAGGCCACCGCGATGTTGTACCCAGCCGTGGTTCCGTCATTGGTAATGAAGAGCGCAGTATCCCCTACCCCATCCGGGATCCCGACTGTCCAATAGTTGGCCGCGTCGCCATTGTTCAGCCGCCAACTGCCAGAGGCGAGATTGGCAATATACGGCAGACTGTCTATAAAGGCAGAAGGATTCAGGAAGACTGTGATATCATCAAGATTCCACGATCTGTTAGTATTGGTCAACCTCAGGGCAATACGCATTCCATCCTGCGGTGCTATATTCTCGAAGGTATGATAGCCCATAAAGTTAGTGTAAGGGGCGTCCTGTCCCGTTCGGCCAAAGGCAGTGGCCGGAATGGTGTCCACGGGGATGAAACTCGACGGATCGGTGACATCCGTTATCACGCCAAGCAGCAGGGTTCCCGCCGCTGACGCGTTTTGGGCGCTGGTATTGCCCCAAAATGAGATGACCAGCGTGTTTATCGCGTTGGCAAATTCGGGAAGCACGACCATGACAGGGCTCCGTTTGAGTTCCAAAGAGTTGCTACCTGAGTGACACGCATACGGGTAGCCCGTATAGACAAACGGCGATGTGCCATTGTCCACGACGAGCGTCTGGGGGGTGTCCCAACATTCCTCAAGGGGCACGGCTGCGTTATGAGGATATCCTTCGAAATCCTCAAACCATGATTCGTTCAAGGTAAGGAAGATCGGCGAGCAATTCCCCGAAGGCTGTGCTTGGACAGCACGCACACTGAAAAAAAAGCCCACGAAACACAAGACCACAACTGGAAACAACTGTTTTCTCATACAAAATATTACTACACTTCAATTTCAGCGGCAAAAATAATGAAAAATCAGATATCCTCCCGATCATAAAAAAAACGAGCACCGACAAATCTGCCGATGCCCGTTGGGCTTTTCTCGATTACTCAGTTATTGGGTTATTAGGTTAACCTTCTAACCTTCTAACCTTCTAACCTTTTAACCTATTAACGACCTACTTTTTCACGAAACTCTTCGTCACCACACCCACTTCCGTGGTCACGCGCACGAAGTACATGCCGTCGGCGAGGTTGGAAACGTTGATGCGGGTCGGATTCTCGTTGACAATGACGTTGTCGATCAATTTACCATACACGTCATAGACTTCCATACTGGTAATCTGAACATTGTTCATTGTACATTCCACATTGACCACCTCGTTCGCCGGGTTCGGGTAGAGGCTCACGCTGTTCTCCAACCAGTTCTCGATGCCGCACAACACCATCACCGAAATGGTGTCCGTCCAATCGCTGGTCACATTGTCATCGCAAATCGCTTGGACGCGGACATGGTAGGTGACATTATATTGGAGGTCGGGGATTTGGAAACTCGTCGTATTCACGGTCTCCGTTGTCCAATCATTATTCCCGATGGCGTATTGCACATTCCATTGGGATGCACCCGTGACATCCGTCCATTCGACGGTGTTGGTCAGTTCACCTGACGAGGTCGTCATTTGGTGGAGGTTCGTGGGCGCATCGCACGGCTCGGGTGTGTCGTCCGGCAGCGTGCAGAAGGGCATCGTCTCACCGTAAGTGGTCGTGTTCGCGGTGGTAGCGAAGGCGCGGAAAGTGCCGCAGGTGTTGGGGTTCAGCGATGTAAGGGTGAACGAGAACGTGTTGCCCATGTTGAGGGGCACCTGGGTGTAGTCGTTGTCGCTGTTCAGCTTCCACTCAATACCACGGGCGAGGATACCCTGGTTGCCCGGATCGGTGATGGCACCGTTCAGCGTGACGGAGGTTTGCGTGATGTTGGAGGCAGCGTAGGTTTCCACCGTAGGCTCAATGATGACCACCGCCGATTCGGTCGTGAAGTTCACCGCCGGCGACCAGACACTCTCCGTCGTCGCGTCACAAACGGCCTTCACACGCACCTGATACTCCGTGCTGGGAACCAGGTTCGTCAGGTTGTAGCTCGGCACCGTGGCAAGGTACTCCGTGCCCCAGTCGGAAGCGCTGGCAGCCTTGTACTGCACCTTCCACTCCGTCGCAACAGAGGTCCAGGTGACCGTGGCCTCGGAAGTGGTGATGGCGGAAACCGCCACATTGGTGGGAGCGCTACATCCGGAGGCGATCTCCACCACAAAGTCATCGAGGTTCCATGACTCGAAGGAGCTCAAGTTGCTGTAACGCAGGGCGATTCTGCCATTGGTGGCCTGCACGTTGCTGAAGTCGAATGGTCCCATGAAGTTGCCGTTGCCGGTACTGTCGGTGCCACGCGGTCCGGGAAGACCAGCCACATCGACCAGCTCGAAACTCGAAGGATCCACCACGTTGGGAAGCACACCGATCTCCAAGGTGCCGGACATCGGGGAAGTGGAGGTTGCCCAGAAGGAGAACTGTAGGTCATGGACATCGTTGGTGAAGAGCGGCAGTACCAGCATCTCGTTAGCACCCTTAAGCTCGGCGGAGTTCACGCCGGAGTGGCAGGCGGGGGCATAGCCGCAATAGACGAACGGAGCATCGTATGTGGCATCCACCACGGGTCTCGCCCAGCACTGGAACGGTGTGTTGCCACTGCCGACGTAAGACTCGAAATCTTCCGTCCACGGGGTGGTCTCCGTGATGGTGATGGCGTCGCACGGGGTGGTGAAGGTGAACATCGGGGAGAGCAACGAGGAATCCGTACCGCAGATGGAGCGCAGCTGCACGTGATAGGTGGAGTTGGCACTCAGCCCGGTGAGACCGTAGGAATTACCCGAGGTGGTGTAATAACCGGTGGCATCGCCAGTGACATAAATGGCGTACATATCCGCATTGCCGTCCCATGAAATGGTGGCATCCTGGTTGGTGAGGTCCGAAACGGTCACGTTGGACGGCGGGGTGCAGGTGGCGCAAGAAACGTTCAGCACGAAGCCGGCAGCCGTATAGTAGCTGGAAGTGAAATGCACCGTGATGGGGCCGGAAGAGGCAAGAGCGATGCTATTGCCTATACTGGAGTAGTCGGCCATGAGCGGACCAGCCGTACCCACACCCTCGTAGAAGCGGAGGTGTGATTCGCCGAAGCTGTAAGCACCGGGATGCAAGTCGGCCGTGCCGGTGATCTGCAGACCGCTGCCCGCTGTAGCCGGATTAATCACCACGGTGTAGTCGCAGTAGCCGCTGTAGTCGCCAGTGCTGCCGCCATTGTCGCAGATGATGGCATCGCAGGTGGTCAGCGTGTCGCTGCCGGTGATGCCCATGTTCAGCACACCGGTAATCACGGAAATCGGGCCAATCCAGTCGCTCTGAGAGCTACCGCAGTCGGCCTGCACGTAGAAGTCGTAAGCGGTTAGGTTGGTGAGGTTGTTCACCGTGAAGGTGGTGTTGTCAGCTGCAACCGTGTTAGCGCCCTGTCCGGGGGTGAAGCCCATTGTGTCGTACTGGATGTTCCAGGCTGTGGCGTCGCCCAACTCGTTCCACGTCAGGGTGACGAAGTCGTTACCGATAGTCACCAGATTGAAGTTGTCCGGATACATACAGGCGGGACGCTCCTCTAACACAAGGTCATCAATGTAGTAACCGCAGTTGTCGCAGTTGGAGACTCGGAAGGCGATGAACTTGCCCGTGCCGGTATAGCTGGCCAATGAGACCAGTTGTTCGAAGTAGGTGTAGCTGTCGTGACCGGAGATGTCGATGGTATCGACAGCCACAAAAGAGGCAGTGTCGGTCTTGTCGGTCATCACGCCAACTTCCAAAGTGCCGAGCGTGGCATAGCCGTAGTTGGTGTGGCAGGCGTAGAAGGTGAGCATGAGGTCGCTGGCATTGATAGTCGCATCTAACTCAGGCATGATGGCAATGACATGGCAGTTCGGGGTGTAGTGGAAGTCCATGTAATGCTCGCCGCCGTGAGCGTAGTAGTTGGCTGTGCCGATGTAGGCGTAGTGGCTGTTGTCGGTGGTGAGACGGTCCCAACAAGCGATGTAGGTGTTCTGGGTGGTGCTGTACAGACCGCTCTCAAAATTCTCGGTATAAGGAAGTTGAGAGATGGGACCGCAGTCGGTGCGGAAGGTGGCGGTCACCGACGGGTTCGACTCGGAACCGCCGCAGTCGGACACCACATAGAACTGGTAATCTGTGTTGGGGGTCAGCCCGTTGATGGTATAGAAGGTGTCAGTGGCCTGAATCTCGGTATAAGGATCGGTGCTGCCCGCAGCGCGGTAGTAGAGCGTCCAAGCGGTGGCACTGCCCACCTCGTTCCAGCTAAGCGTGGCGCCATCCGACGTGATACCGGTGGCAGTCAGGTTGTTGGGTTGCGCACAATCGATGCCACTGATGCTGATGTTATCCACGGCGGCGGCGAAGTGGTTGTCGCCGTACAGGTTCCAGCCATTGTTATACCAGTAGAAAACAATCTGCTTGGCGGTTCCGGCCACATTGTCGAGAATGATGTCGAAGTGGGTCCAGTCGGACACGTTGGCAACCTCGCCCAAATTGTGCAGCAGCGCAACGCCGGAAGGTGTGCCGCTGGCGGGAACAGTCGCTTCGGAGCTCATCATATAGACCTTCATGTAATCGAATTCCGAGTAGTCGCTGGCTTCGCCCACCACGCGGTAGTCGAAGGAAAGGTGGTACTCCAATGCATCATTGGGGAACATCACGTTGAGGACGGCGTACGCGTCGGAAACGCTGTTGGCATAGACGTTGGTCGCGCCACTGTCGGGGGAGACGTAGATGGCGTGCGGAAGGTCGCCGGGCTGGGCTTCGAGAGCGGGCAGCGCGGCGGCGGTGCCAAACACCCACTGGTTGACACCCGTGCCGGAGAAGGTGAACGGGGAGAGTGCGGTGGTCGAATCGCCCTCAAAATCCTCGAAATAGGGCAGGGTGGCCGCTTGGGCGAGCGTGGAGAAATCAACGGAGTCCACAGTGCTCTCCTGGTTGTCAGTGCATACCACGGAGACGTAGGCGCGGTAGTCGGTGGCATAATCCAGACCGTAAAAGGTGTAGAACGTGTCGGCGGTGGAGGCAACGGATACCTGCATGCTGTCGGTCAGGTTGAAGAGCGTGACATTGTAGGAATTGGTGCCGCCCAAGGCATTGGGCTCCCAGTTGATGGTCACATCCGAGCCGAAAATGCTCTGCAAGGCGAGATTTTGTACCGGAGAGCATAGGGCCGCCTGATCCAAGGTGATGTCGTCCACGCGAATCATGCAGTATGCTGTGACGGCAATCTTGAGGGCGATGTGTTGGCCTGATCCCGTGTAGTTTGAAAAATAGGCCGTGTAATGCTCGTAGGTGCTGTTAGTGTTCGTCGGGATAATGGTCTGCACGGCCGTAAAGGTGGACATGTCTGTAGGGTCATCCATCACACCCACCACGAAATAGCCGGCGGTGGAATTGACCCAGCCCCAGAAATCCAGGACCATGTTCTGGATGTCAAAGGTTGACGACAGTTCAGGGAAGATGAGACAGGGTACCTGTGCGGCGGTGTCGCTGTACATGAAATTGTACGACATCAGGTGGTTGCTGCCGGAGTGCGACGGGGCGTACGCGCCGCCGGCAATCTGCGGGTAGAGCTGCCCGTTTGCCATGATTGCCAGTTGGTTCCGTGAGAAACAGGAGTTGAGGGATCCGCTCTCAAAGTCCTCGGTGAACGGCAAGGTGGTGATGGTGCAGTCGCCCTGCGCCCACACTGCCGGTTCGAAGCCGAATGCCATCAGTAGGCATAACAAGCTGAAAATGAAAAACTTCTTCATAATGGTTTATTTTATTTAAAAGAATACAGTCTTAGCCAAAAACGGTGCAAAGTTACATTTTTTTTGAATCAATAAACGTGAAACCTTTAATTCCGTAAATTTCTTTCAATTTTAACTGTTGATAAATCAGCAAGTCATTGTTAATAAATAAATTAGCAATGACTTGCTATTCTCGTATTTTTCACCTATCTTTGCGATTGCTTACTTCAACAAACAATTGGTGAGAAATATGGCAGCAAAAATACAAATTAAAAACGATAGAATCAACAGTTTCGGTGGAATTTATTTCATCATTGACCAATTTCGTTCATCCGGACTTGCCGCATTGGTTGACAAGATACTGGGAGTCAAAGGGATAAATACAAAGTTCTCCTATTCCAACGTGGTCGAGAATCTCACGTCCGTCTTCGTTAGCGGCGGCGAAGTACTGGAGGACGTGAACTTCTTCCGGCAGGAGGCTTTCAAGGCAAACCCCGACTACCGCTTCTGCAGCGCGGACACCATAGGGCGCGACCTGCGCGGCCTTGCGGTGGCAAACACCGAGTTCCAGGCGGTGGAAAGCGGGAAGACCTACCAGTTCAACATCAACGACCGTCTAAACGACCTGCTGCTCAAGAGCCTGCTGGGGCTCGGAATGGTGGAGAAGGATGCACCGGTGATCTTCGATTACGACAACCAGTTCATCCCGACCGAGAAATATGACGCGACCTACTCCTACAAGAAGGCCAACGGCTACTTCCCCGGCATCGCGCAGATCAACCTGCACCCATTCTACATCGAGAACCGCGACGGCAACGCCAATGTGAAATTCGAGCAGGCCGAGACCCTGGAGCGGGCTTTTGCACAGCTGAAAGCCAACGGCATCAAGGTGGACAAGTCGCGAATGGACTGCGGCTCCTACAGCCAGGAAGTGGTGGAGGTGACTTGCTGTAACTGCAACACGTTCTATATCAGAGCTATGAACTGCCAATCCTTGGAAAAGCGTATCGCCGAAATCAAAGAGGAGGAATGGCAGAAGACCGAAATCAACCACAAGGAGTGCTGGCTGGCGCGCCTGTCTTTCACGGCCTTCTTCGCCAAGCGCGGCTATCGGCTCGTCGTGCAGCGGACGCTCGTCGAAGACAATCAGTCCACCCTGTTCGACAGCTACGTCTATCGCTGCATCCTGACCAATGACTGGGGGAGCAGCGAGCGCGAGGTGGTGGAGTTCTATAACCAGCGCGGCACGTCGGAGCGCACTTTCGACATGCAGAACAACGACTTCGGCTGGAAACACCTGCCCTTCTCGTTCATGAAAGAAAACACTGTGTTCATGATACTTACGGCCTTGATCCGCAACTTCTACGTCTGGCTCGTGGGGAAAATCGCCGCCAATAAGGCTTTTGGTCTGGAGGCGACCTCGCGCATGAAAAAGTTCGTCTTCCGCTTCGTTCAGGTGCCGTTCCGCTGGGTCTTCCGCAGCCGCCAGTGGCACCTGCAGCTGTTCACCAGCCGCCCTTACGACCGGCTCCGCTTGTGAGTCTGCTCTCTTACGGTTTTCCTCCTCTCCCCATTCGCTTGGGTGGGGGTACTTATGCGCTCTCGTCAGCAAAACGTGCTTCCGGAGGCCGCGCCACCGCATTTTTCGTCAACCGAGAGCACATCTGCGCGGCCTTGAGGCACCCGCCGGAGGCTGAAGGGGGTATTTGCGGAAATTAGGGAAACCTGAAACCTGAAACTTGAAACAAATAAGGGGAACCCTCTCGGATCCCCCTTAAGTCTCAAGTCTTAAGTCTCAAGTCTCACTTCCTCACAAACGTTTTCGTCACGGTCCCCTGCTCTGTCGTCACCCGCACGAAGTACATGCCGTCGGCGAGGCAGGAAACGTTGATGCGGGTCGGATTTTCGACCACGATAACGGTGTTAATCAGTTTACCATAAACATCATACACCTCCATCATCGTGACGTTCAGGTCGCCGTCCACGCGGATGTCAATGTATTCGCAGGCCGGATTCGGGAACAACATCACGCTGTTGTTCAGCCACTCTTCGATGCCAGCACCCTGTGCCACGGAAATCAGCGTGTTTGACCAATCGCTGACCGTGCCGTTGTCGCAGACCGCTTGAACACGAAGTTCATACGTCGAATAGGCCTCCACATCCGTTAATTCAGTATAATACGGATGGTCATTCACGACAACCGTCGTCCATGATTCTGTTCCCTGAACCCTGTATTGCAAGTTCCACTGAGAAGCGCCAGCATGGTCTGTCCATTCCACGAAAAGATAACCCATAGCTTTGTCAACAATAATGTTTATTTCACGCAAATCGGTCGGGGCAGCGCACGGTTCGTCACCCTGTTCAAGTGTCGTGAAGGTCATCTCGCTGCCATAAACCGTCGTACCGTTGAAGGTGATGAAGGCCTTGAAGGTGTAGCTGGTGTTGGGAGCCAAGTTGGTCAGGTCAGCCGTGAAGGTGTTGCCCGTGCCGGTGCCGGCAACCTGCGTGTAGGTGCCGCCCGTGGTGGCCTTCCACTCGAAGCCCTTCGCGCTGATGTTCACATTGTCGGGGTTCGTGATGGTGGCGTGCAGCGTGGCCGTGGTCTGCGCAACCGGGTCGGCGGCGTTAGTGGCGACGGTCGGGTTGATCACCGGAATTATCGCGTTAGCGATGGTGATGTCATCTATCGCAATACCGTAACCATAATGTGCAAGACCTTCAAAGGCAATCTGGTAGGTGGACGTGGGATTTGGAAGGGCGAGAGAGTCCAACGTCCATTCTTCCACACTGGCGGTATGCTGGATGAGCATCTGCCAGTCAGCATCGGAAGATGTGCGGTAATAGACGGTCAGCTCGTCTTGGTCGTTGTTCCAGGCCGGCTGCAACAACCAAAAAGAGAGGTATGGGTTCGTCAGACCAGTAAGGTCGAAAACCGGAGAGATCAACCGGGTGACGTTGTCGTCATAGCCGTTATGGGAAAGGAAGGCGTTGAGGAGACCTCCGTGGGCGCTGCTGCTGCTCGTTCCCGAGCCTGCGTGGGTAGTCCAGCTTTCATTGCCGGAGACGTACTCCTGCCGCCAGCAATCCGGCATCTGGTTCATCGTCTCGAACCCCTGCGTGTAAGGCAGGTTTGTGACTGTTTCGCAGTCAGTGGCGAAAGTGCCGATGGTCCAAAGCGAAACGCTGCTGCTGCATTCGGACTGCACCCGCACTTCGTAAGAGGTGCCGGGAGTCAGGCCAGTGAGGAGATGAAATGTGTCGGAGGCCGTGGCGGTCTGCCAATCCGTAGCACCCGCCTCACGGTATTCGATATTCCAGAAGGAAGCAGGCGATGACCAAGACAAGGTGACCTCATGAGCAGTGACATTTGTCACAGCGAGGTTCTCAGGCTGCGGACAAGACACTACATCCACATCGACGTTGTAGATGACGGCAGCAGGTTGAGATCCCTGGCTGTTGTCGTTGCGCCATACAAAAACCAACTTGGCCGTGGAGGAGTCAGTAGATGTCGCGTTCGGGTTGGGCATGGTCACCTCTACGTGCGCCGTACTGCCGGTCTGCTGGAGGATGTAGGGCATCGTGGATTGGGATGTGTATGACGAGAAATTGACGGCGAAGGAGTCGTAGCTCGTAAAGGCGTATTCCGGGAAGTTGTCACCTGCGGGATAGTCGAAGTCCGTCGGCGCGAAGAAGGCTTTCAGGTAGTCGTAGTTTGTTTCGCCGCCCACGTTCACATCGAAGCTAATGGCAATCTCTTCGGCGGTGCCCACCAGGAACACTTTCTCGGCAGTGATGTTGGAGACCGCTCCATTGGTGGCGTATCCCGGCGTGCTGTTGTCGGCGGTGACGAAAAGGGCGTTATCACTGCCAGCAGTGCCAATGGTCCAGCGGTTGGAGCACGGACCGTTGTTCAAGAGCCAAATACGATCGTCACTCACACTGAAGTTCGTACTGTAAGGCAACTGTGCAGGGATTTGTCCAGTGGCGAAAGTCAGGGCGGCGGGCATGGAGTACTCGTCGTTGCAGTCGGTGCTCACGCGCACCTCATAGAAAGTGGCCTCCTCAAGATAGGAAAGCAGGAGGAAGGTGTCTGTGACGGTCTCCTGTGTCCAAATGGTGTCGCCGGCAGTCGTGTATTCCACAAGCCATTCCTGGGTGTTACCGTTGCCGTTCCATGAGATCTTGGCGGAATTCTCCGTTATATCGGAAACAGCCAACCCGGAAGGCGGGAAGCAGGTGACACAGTTCACTTCGAGAGCGAAACCGGCATATTGAGTCACATAGTCCGACTTGAAATGGAGGGTCAAGGGGCCGGTCGAGGAGACAAGTGTCGGCACCGTCAGATTGAGGCCGCTATAGACGCCTAACAACGTGCCGTCAAGGCCTGCGCCGTCATAGATGCACAGGGAATCGTAGATTGGTTCGGTGTTTACCACACCTTGCAACGAGACGGAAGCGCCGTTCGTTTCGGGATAGAGGATGAGCGTGTTGTTGCAAGCGGTGCTGTAGTTATTGTCAGGACCGCCATTGTCGTAAATCATGCCCGCACACAAGGTCACGGTGTCAGTGCCAGAAACATGCATGTTCCAGTATCCAGGCTGCACGGTGACAGGACCGAGCCAGGTGCTCAACGTCTCACCGCAATCCGCCTGAACATAAAAGTCGTAAGATTCTCCAGTTGGCAGGCCCGTCACTGTGAATGGATGTTCATGGGCGACGAGCGGCGTGGCACCGACCCCGTCAGGATCAAACCCGGAAAGACCGTAGTGGATGTTCCATTCGGTGGCATCTCCAGTCTCCGTCCAGTCCAATGTAACGGAAGTGCTTGTCATGCCGACATTTGTCAATTGGATAGGCTTAGAACAGGTGGAGAATTCCTCCACAATCACATTGTCGATGTGGATGTCGTTGTCTCCACCGCCCAAAGTCGATTCCCCGTAAAAGGCAATCATCACGGTGTCGTTCGCGTATTGGTCCAGTTGAATTGTGACGGCCTGTCCAGTGGCGGAAATCGAGTCATAAACGAAATCTCCATTGCCATCGTTGCTCCAAATGGTGGCGTTAGAGGCGCTCCACGAGGCTCCTAAGTCCGTGGAAACCAGCACCATGAACCGAATATTGGGTTGGTTGCCGGGCGTAATGGCATTGGTGGTGGAAGCTCCGGTCACGGCCAAGTCGAACGTCAGGCCGGGGGCGGTTAAGGTGGTCAGATCAATGGGCGGGGTGACAATCCACCTGTTGACAGAAGACCCCCAAACGTTGAGGCGCGGATGGTAGATTCCGAAGACCTGCCCTGTATAAAAATTCCATCCGCCGTTCTGGATGGCGGGAGGCGTCCCTGCAAAGGCGTCGCTAGCCTTGCCGTTTCTCAGACTCCAACATATTGGCAGACTACTGGCTGCGTTGAAGTCCTCCGAAAAGGGTGCTGGAAAGATACCGCATTCTGTAGTGAAGGAGGCGGTGGTAGCACTCGGGAGAACCGTATCCCCGCAGTCGGCGACCACCATCCATTGGTAGGTAGTGGCCGAATTCAGCCCCTCAAGCAAGTATCCAGTGGAATCCAAGCTCAAGAACGGAGTCTCATTCCATACCGTGTCAGCAGACTCTTTGTAGCGGATCATATAACTGTTTGCGTTGCTGCTCCAAGAGAGCATCGCAGAAGAACTGGTTATATCACTGGATGTCAGTCCATAAGGGGCAGTGCATGAAGGAAGCGCTTCCACCGTGATGTCATCGACATACCAAAAAGCGTAAGCGCTTGCAGACGTATATCGGAAAGCAATGTAGTAGTCCAATGTTGGATCTACGTTGACATTCTCAAAACTGACGGTGACCAGCTGGTAGCTGTTGTTTCCCATCTGCGAGCCCGTGGAACTCCAAAGGGAGACAAAAGACCCTTCATTGGTAGGGTCCGTGATGTAGCCGACGCTGAATGTACCCGAAATGGAGGTGTGCCTTCTTGTCCAAAATGTGAGCTGAAGGGTGTTGAGACTGTTCGTGAACAAGGGCATCAATGCGAATTGCGCCACACCGTATGTTCTGAACATCAACGAGTTGCTGCCGCCATGCGGATTGGCTGGCGCTGCCACGGGATAGCCGCCATCTTCAAAAGGATTGATTTGTCCCCAGCAGTCGGGCAGGGTGTAATCCGTCACACCCTCGAAATTCTGCGTGTATGGAACGGAAAGGTTGTCGCAGCCCGTGTTCTGGGAGAACAGCGGCGTGAAATTCAAAGCGACAAGGCACAAAGTCATCGTTAAGATTAGTAGTGATTTGTTCATTTTACAAATGATTATGTGATAATTTTGTATTATTTTGAAAGTGCAAAGATACGTTTTTTATCGTAAGAATGACCATGACTTAGAACTTAGACATTCTCATAATTCTTAATTTAAAAAAAACGGACACCGGCGAAATTGCCAGTGTCCGTTAGTTTTTTCGGTTTCTCGGTCACTCAGTTATTGGGTTAACCTTCTAACCCTCTAACCTCCTAACCTATTGACAACCTACTTTTTCACGAAACTCTTCGTCACAACACCCTTCTCCGTCGTCACGCGCACGAAGTACATGCCGTTGGCGAGGGAGGAGACGTTGATGCGGGTCTGTACGGGCGTATCGCATACGCCCACCGTGTTGACCAATTTGCCGTACACGTCAAAAACCTCAACACTCTGTACATTGTACATTGTACATTCTACATTGACAACATTGTTCGCCGGGTTCGGGAACAACGTCACGCTGTTCTCCAACCAATTCTCGATGCCGTCGGGGGCAGTGCAGATATGGATGGGCGCGCTCCAGTCGCTCAAGTTGCCGTTGCCGCAGTTGGCCTGCACCTCGATCTCGTAAACGGTTTCGGCTGCCAAACCACTGATCACGTAGGTGTTCGTGGTGGCGTTGGCATTGTTCCAATCGCCGTTCTCAACACGATAGCGGATGTTCCAGCTCGTGGCATTGCCGTTCGCGTTCCAACCGATGGTGATGCTGTGGGCGTCGAACTCGGAGGCATGCAGGTTCGTCGGGGTCTCACACGGCTCGGGAGTGTCCTCAGGCAACGTGGTGAACGTCATCTCGTCGCCATAGACCGTCGCGCCGTTGTAGGTGATGAACGCCTTGAAGGTATAGTTCGTGTTGGCAGTCAGTCCGGTGAGGTTGTAGGTGAAGTTGTCGCCCGCGACCGTCACAGGAGCGTAGGCACCGCCTGCCGTGGCCTTCCACTCGAAGCCCTTCGCCGTGATGGTCACGTTGTCGGGATTCGTGATGGAACCGTTGAGCGTGGCGGCGGTCTCCGTGATGTTGGTGGCCGCGGCGGTGGTGGCGGAAGGCTCCTGCGCCTGGCCTTGCTGCAGCGTGGTGAAGGTCACGTCGCTGCCATACACGGTGCTGCCGTTGAAGGTGATGAACGCACGGTAGGTGTAGGTGGTGTTCTCCGTCAAGTTGCTGAGGTTGTGGGTCATCGCGTTGCCAGTGGCGTTCACAACCGTATAGTCGGCGGCGGTGCTCACCTTCCACTCAAAGCCCTGCGCGGTGAGGGTCACGTTGTCGGGGTTGGTGATGGTGCCGTTGAGCGTGGCCGTGGTCTGCGCGACGTTGGTAGCCGGGTTGGTCACAACGGTCGGGTCGGTGATGACCGGGCCGGAACCGCTACAATCGGTGGTGAAAGTGTAGGTGGTGTAAGTGCTCATGCTGTCATGAGAGAAGAGCACGGTGCCGTCAGGTCCTGTGATGGAGAATCCGGCTTCGTAAGCGTAGCTGCCGGAAGTCCATACCAAGCTGGTGGATACGTTGTCGCAGAGATTCACCACTGCAGTAGCAGAAGAGCCGGAACTCAGACCCAGGGTGGCCACCGTGATGTTGTTCTGCTTCACGCTAAGCGTACCGCCGTTCCAACCATCACCAAAGCTGTCTTCGAGCGTGAACGTGAAGGCGCACTGGTCAGCGGCAGCGCAGATGGTGGTGCTGAAGTCAACAGATGCGGAAGTGGAGTTGCCATCCGCGCCGCAATCTGCCGTCACATACACCGTGTAGGTGGTGCCTGAGGTCAGACCGGTCAGATCGTAGCTGGTCGTGGTGATGGTGGCCGTGGTGCCGGTACCGACCGCGAAGCCGGTCTCACCATACTCGATGGTGAAGCTGTCGGCATTGCTGAACCAAGTCACCGTGGCAGTGGTCATGTCGATGTTGGAAACCGTGAGGTTCTGCGGGGCGGGACATGCCACCGTGGTGGTGAAATGGATGGTGAGCGTTGCATCTTCCTCCTCTTCGGGAGTGGTGCAGTTGGTCACCACATACACGTCGTAAGTGGTCTGCGGGTTGAGGTTGGTCAACGTAGCAGTAGTGGTGTTGGTCACTTCTGTTTCCCAGACGCTGTCAGCGGAAGGCTTGTAATAGACCGTCCAAGAGTTGTGGTCGGGATCGTCATCCGTGAAGGTGATGGTGGCGTTATGGCCGTCCACATTGGAAGCCTGAACGCTGGTCTTCACGGGAGAAGGACAGTTAGGAGCCAAAGAGACGGTGAAGTCATCCAAGTTCCAGGAGAGACCGGAGTAGCCGGTGAACTTGATGGCCATTCTGGCCGAGGTAGCCGTCACGCCGTTGAAGTCGAACGGTCCCATGTAGTTGCCGTGGCCGGAGCCGGAGCCGGAGCTGCCACGCGGGCCAGGGACGCCAGCGGGTCCTAACGCCACGAAAGAGGTCGGGTCGGCGATGTCGGTGATATAACCCACCTCCACCGTGCCGTAGTTTGAGGTGCTGGTAGTCGTCGCCCAGAAGGAGAGACGCAGCTCTTGGATGTCGTTGGAGAACTCGGGCAACACCAGCATGTTATTAGAGCCTTTCAGCTCGGCGGAGTTGGAGCCGGAGTGACAAGACGGGCTGTGTCCGCAATAGACGAACGGAGAGGTGCCGTTATCAACCACCTCGGTGACAGGCGTATCCCAGCAGACAAACGGTTGGGAACCACCGCCGCTATAACCCTCGAAATCCTCGAACCACGGGTTCTCGGCTGTGATGGTGATGGCGCCGCAAGAGGTGTTGAAGCTGGCCGCCTGGGAATACAAGGAGTATTGAGAACCGCAAATACCACGGACTTTCACCGTGTAGGAAGAACTGCTCATGAGATCCGTGAAGGTATATGTGGTGTCCGAAGTTGTGTAAGTCGCTGTCATGGCTCCGCCTATGACAACCTCATAGCTGTCGGCATTGCCACTCCATGTGACGGTGGCGCCGTCCAGCGTCTGGTTGGAAACGGCGACATTGGTCGGCGGGTAACAGTCGGTACACTGCACCAACAGTTCGAAACCGGCATAGTTATAGTAAGAACCAGAGGTAAAATTAATGGTGACCGGGCCGCCGTAGGCCAGATTCACGGTATGAACGCCAGTGTAAGTACCCAAAACGACGCCTGAGGTGCCCACGCCGCCGTAAATGGTCACGACGCCGTTGTAGGAGGCATAGTTGCTATAGGTGTTCACCGTGCCGCTGATGGCGAGGCCGCTGCCTTCCGTCTCGGGATAAACCACCAACGTGTAGTTGCAGTTGAGACTGTAGTTGCCGTCCGCACCGCCGTCGTCATAGATATAAACGCCACAGGTGGTCAGCGTGTCGCTGCCGGTGACGCCCATGTTGTAAACGCCTGTCTTCACGTTCAGCGGACCGTTCCACGGGCTCTGCAAACCGCCGCAGTCAGCCTGCACGTAGAAATCGTAGGAGGTGGCATTAAGCAGGTCGGTGACGGTGAACGGGTTGGCATCGGCACTCACGATGGTACCTCCCTCTTCAGGATCGAAGCCCACCTCACCGTAAATGATGTTCCATGCAGTGGCGGACCCCGTCTCCGTCCATGCCAACGTCACATTGTCGCTGGAGATATTGGTGGCATGGATATTGGTGGGGTACATACAGTTGGGACGCTCCTCAAGAAGCACCTCGTCAATATAGTAACCGCAGCCTACAGCGTTGGAGACGCGGAAGGCAATGTAATGCCCATTGTCAGAGTAGTTCTCGAAGGAGACCTGTTGCAGGCCGTAATCGTAAGTGTTGTATGAAGAGAGGTCGATGGTGTCCATCACGACGAAAGTGGTCGGATCCGTCTTGTCGCTCATCACACCCACTTCGAGATAACCAGTGTTGCCGCTACGGCAAGCGTAGAAGCTGACCATCAGGTCGCTGATGTTAATACTGGCATCAATCGGAGGCAGGATGGCGATGTTGAAACAGCCAGTGGTGTGGTGGAAATCCAAGAAGCGGCTGCCGTTATGGGCGTAACTGCTGCTACTCGAAACGTACACGTAGTGCGAGGGGTCGGAAGCGTAGCGGTCCCAGCAGAGAATATAGTTGTCCTGGCTGGTGCTGTAGATAGAAGAAAGATCTTCAAAGTCTTCAGAATAAGGCAGTTGAGAGATACTGGCGCATTCGGTGCGGAAACTGATCACTGGACTCCAGACACTCATTTCGTCAGAACCGCAAATGGCGCGGACTCTCAGATGATAGAGCGTGTTACCGTTAAGATCGAACAAACTGATCTGCGTGCTGGTAACCGTCCCGGCAGAGGTCCAGTCGGCATCAGCATCGGCCTTGTATTCCACCTCCCAGGAGGATTCGGAGCCAGCGGAAATCCATGTGATGTCAGCAGCATTCTGCGTGACATTGGAGGCCGTCACCGTGTTCGGGACGATACATGTGCTGGCGTCGCAATAGCCAAAACGAAGGGTGTTCACGACGTTCAGGACACCGGCACTGTAGCTTTGGGTTCCAGGATTGAACGCATCATAGGGCGTACCGTCACGATACATATAACGTGCCATGGAAGATGTGTTGGTGTTCTCCACCACATCGTATGTATGGGTCAAGGTGTAAGAATTGGTGTGGTCATTGAACACAACCAACAAATTGTCGGTGCCATTGTACGGGAAAAGGGTATCGAAATCAATTGTCACCCAATCGCCAGTGCCGAAATTCACGTTGCCGGAAAAGACCAGCGTGAAAGTGATGTTGTTGGAGGCAGAGGGCAAAATCCAGTCGTTAGCCAAATTCATGTTGGCCGGAACATGGGCCAAATAGATGTCGCAAGCACGAACGGTTGCAGATGTGGTGTTGTCTTTGACAGAAATGCTGGCAAAGTCGTTTGCTGTACCCTCAAACACGCTGGCGGTCACGATTTGCTGGGAATAGGAGTTACCATAATAGATATTGGTAGGCAGATAGTTGTTCGTCGTCGTGGAATTGCCCACTGAGTAGTTCACAGGGTTGTTGCACGGCGTCATGAAATTGAGGAAAGTAGTGTCGCTGGACTCCCCGTTGTCACAATTCACGAAAACTCCGACTTGGTAGGGCGTCAGTTCGGAAAGGCCCATAATCGTGTAGGAAGTCTCCGTGGTGGTATAAGTCGATTCCGTTTCATTCGCCATGTCATATACGTGTATGGTATAATCGGAAGCGGTACCCACGGAGTTCGGCGACCAAGCTATAGTGGCATTGGAGCCGAAAACACTGCTTGCATGCAAGTTGGTCACAGGAGAACACTGCGGTGCGAAGTCCACCGTGATGTCATCGATGCTGGAGTTGGTATAGTTAGCACCGCAATTGAACTTGATGGCGATGTACTCGTGACCGTGTCCGGCGACACCAATGTAGCAAGTATATTCCGCATACGAAGTGGAAGTGGCCGGCAGGGTGCTCACCGTCGTGAAGGTGCTGAGATCGGTCGGGTCAGACATCACACCAACGGTGAAAGAGTTGCTGGCGTTGCTGGTTCTACCCCAGAAAGAGACCTTAAGATCACTCAAAGGATAGGCGACAGTGTCAACAATCTTGGGCAGCACAATGTAGTAAGTGTAAGAGGAACCGGACATGTAAGCATAGAAAGACTTGCTGCCGCTGTGCGCATTCGTGGCAGAGTTCTGAATGTACGGATAGGAGCTGTACTGAATGGCCTCGTAGCAGTCCGGAACGGTGCTGGCTGTCGTCCACTCCAAGTCGTCGAAGAACGGCAACGCAGAGATACCGCAGCTGTCCACGTAAGTGAGCACAATTGTGTGGTTCTCGTGAATGTTCTGGAACTCGTAAGTGTTGACCACACCTTGGGCTCCATCGTCAATGACGGCGTCAACCAAGACGTAACGGGCCGTGTTGTTGAAGGTGAACGTCTGGTCAGTTCCAGCATTGACAGTTACGATGCCGTTTGAACCGTAAGGCTGCACCAAAGAGGAGAGATGCAGCGTGTCGCCCGTGTCAAGCAGTTCGGTGATGGAGATGGTGTATTCGTTGGAGAGGAAGACCTTCACCTCGCCGAGCGTGCCGCCAGGGTTCACGGTAATGTTCACTGGGCCCTCGCCGAAGTCGTCACCGTAAATCTGGGTGCCGTTCAAAGTGACACGGCACACGCGGTAGTTCGTCTCGGGAGTCACCACAAGGGTGATGTTGTCGCTGCTGCCGCAACCCACCGTGAAGGTGGTCTGGTTAAGCGTGGCGTGGGTCTGGCCGTCGGAACTGGGAACCACCATGGCGGTGATTTCAGCCTGCGGGAAGACGGTGATGGTGGAAGTCAAGACAGTGGAGACGCCATTGCTGGTGCAAGTCACCGTGTAAGCAGTGGTAGAGGTGGGAGAGACAGTGATGGATTCTGTGGTGGCGCCGTTGCTCCACGCGTAGGTGTCAAAGCCGAAAGCAGAAATGGTGATGCTCTCGCCCTGACAAATCTCGGCGGAGATCGGGTCAACACCCGACATGTAAGACATGACCGGATAGCCGTTGTTCACGCCGTTGTCCATCTTGAATGCGTCACCGAGGTTGGTGATCATCTGCGCATCCTGCATTTCAGCCTGGGTGACCACATTACCGTTGTTGCCGCCAGAGACGGACGTGCTGACGTAAGAGTAGCAGTTGTTCAGCGTGCCTGAATAGGCTGCAATGCCGCCGGAGGGAGATCCAGTGATGGAGCCTGCGAAGTAGCAGTTGGTAAAGGTCTCATTCTGGCTGTTGCCGCCCAGGCCGCCGGGATAGTTGCCCGTAATCGTGCCCGTGGCGCCGCAGTTCTGGATCTGCGTGCCGGAAGAGTTCGGATAGTTGGCACCCACAATGAAACCGATATTGTTGCCGCCGGTGCCTTGCATGCGACCGTTGATAACCAAACAATAACGGATGTAGATGGCACCGCCGCTGCGGGTCATACCCGTGATGGCACCCATCATGCCTTTCGACTTCAACACAGGATTGACCATCACCAAGGAGTCGATGGTGCAGGGGTTTTTAATACAACCGAAAAGGCCTGCGTGGAAGTAGTTCTGCTTCTCGCAATAGAGGTTGTAAATGGAGTGCCCGTGGGCGTTGAACACGCCCTGGAAGGCGTTGCCGGCGCTTTGGTCCTCACCGGACGCCGTGGCGCTGCCACCGATCGGAATCCAGTTGTTGGTGGAGTCCCCGGTGCTGTTCAGCCAGATGTCGGCCGTCAGGTTCAGCGTCTTACCGTTGAAGGAAGTGCCGCTGTTCACCAGCTGTGCCACACCCGCCAGTTGCTCCGGCGTGGAGATGTCAAATGAGGTCTGGCCATCGTCATACCACGAAATGTCCGTGGTGCCGTCCCAAACCGTCTGCGCTGACACAGACCCGGCAAAGAAGCCCAACGTCACTACTGTCAGCATCAATAATAGAATTTTCTTCATAATTTTTGGGTTTAGTGAATTAATATTTTCAATCTATATTTTTCTTTTCTGTTGATTTATAGAACATTCCACATAACAACCTTCACTTCTCCCCACTATACAATACCCGTGGCAAATATACAATTTTATTAAACACCAGCTGTTGATAACGAATAAAAAAAGGCACCAGCCTTACGACCGATGCCTGTTTTTGGGTCATCTCGGTTATTGGGTTAACCTTCTAACCCTCTAACCTTCTAACCTATTGACAACCTATTTTTTCACAAAACTCTTCGTGACCACTCCCCTATCTGTCGTCACGCGCACGAAATAGACGCCGTCGGCGAGACCACTGACATTGATGCGGGTCTGTACGGGCGTATCGCATACGCCCACCGTGTTAATCAACTTGCCATAGACATCGTACACCTCCATCATCGTGACGTTCAGGTCGCCGTACACGCGGATGTCAATGTATTCGCGGGCAGGGTTCGGGAACAACGTCACACTGTTCTCCAACCAGCTGTCGATGCCGTCAATGGTCGTGCTAATATGGATGGGCTCGCTCCAGTCGCTCAAGTTGCCGTTGCCACAGTTGGCCTGCACCTCGATCTCGTAAACGGTCTCGGCGACCAAGCCACTCATCACGTAGGTGTTGGTGTTGCTGGCAGCACTGCTCCAATCGCCGTTCTCAACACGATAGCGGATGTTCCAGCTCGTGGCATTGCCGTTCGTGTTCCAACCGATGGTGATGCTGTGGGCATCGCACGTGGAGGCGTGCAGGTTCGTCGGGATATCGCACGGCTCGGGAGTGTCCTCAGGCAGCGTGGTGAAGGTCATCTCGTCGCCATAGACCGTCTGTCCGTTGTAGGTGATGAACGCCTTAAAGGTGTAGCTGGTGTTGGGCGTAAGGTTGCTGAGGTCGGCCGTGAAACTGTTGCCCGTGCCGGTGCCGGCGACCTGCGTGTAGGAGCCGCCCGTGGTGGCTTTCCACTCGAAGCCCTTCGCGGCGATGCTCACATTGTCGGGATTGGTGATGGTGGCGTGCAGCGTAGCCGTAGTTTGAGCAACCGGGTCGGCGGCGTTGGTGGCCACGGTCGGGTTGGTGATGGCCGGACCACTGCTGGATTCCGCAATCATGATGTCATCCAACAGAATACCATGGCCGTCATTAGCCATACCCACAAACGCAATCTGATAGGTGGCTGAAGGCGACGGAAGTGCAAGGGAATCCTTCGTCCAAGTGTTAACAGAAGTGGAATACTGGGTCAGCATCAGCCATTGTCCAGTGAGCGAGGTGCGGTAATAGACCGACAAGTTGTCCTGGGAGTTACCCCAGACCTGCTGAGCGTACCAATAGGTGACATAGGGATTTGCCACACCGGTGAGGTCCAAAACGGGCGACACCAAACGGGTAATATGGCCTTCGGAACTTTCTTCCTGGAAGAATGCGTTGTAGTTACCCGCGTGAGCCGTGTGAATGGATCCAAGGTTATCTCCACCGGTCTTGAAAATCCAATTATGGCTGCCGTAAGCATACTCTTGCGACCAACAGTCGGGAATTAGGCCTCCATTTTCAAAGTCTTCGGTATAGGGGAACACTGTGATGGCATCGCAAGGCACGAAGAACTGAGCGTTTGTCCACGCAGAGTGATCGCCATTGCCACAGTCGGCCTGCACCCGCACCTGATAGGACACGCCGGGAGTCAGAGAAGACAAACTGTACGTGGTGGTGGTGAGCGTCACCGAATCCCAAGTGGACGTCCCAGCGGCTTTGTATTCCAAAATCCAACTGCTCTCATCCCCTGAAGGCGTCCATTGGATATCCGCTCCATCCGTTGTGATGTTATTGACCGTCAGATTGATCGGTTGCGGACAGGTGAGCTCGGAAACAGACACGTTATAGACAATCGCACCGGGTTGCTCACCGCCATTGCTGTCATTCTTCCAAAGGAACACGAGTTTGGCTGTCGAAGACGCCGTAGGATTCTGGTTCGGATTGGGCATCACCACACTTACGTGAACCGTATTACCATTCGTAAGGTTGTATTTATACTGGTATGACGAGAAGGTGGAATACTGCAGGAAATCAGAGAAATTGACAGCATATTCACTGTAGGTTTCGGAAACATAGGCGACGTTAGTATGGGCCGCAGGATACTCTTGGTCGGCGGGAGCGAAGAAAACCTTCAAGTAATCGAAAGCAGTCTCTCCGCCTATCTTCACGTCAAAGCTGATCACCACCTCGGGAATATCACCTATGGTGAAAAGTTTTTCCGCAGAAACCGCAGAGAAGGAGTTACTATTATATGCCGGCGAGGTACCGTTGGTGGTGATATACAGTGCATTTGTTCCACTGGCAGTGCCTATGGTCCAATAGCTGCTGCAGGTACCGTTGTTCAGAATCCAATCTTGCGTTCCGCTGAAATCGGTGCTATACGGGAGAGAGGTCACAAGCATCGTGGTGGTAAACGTAAGGGTGGCTGCGGGCGAGTATTCCCCACTACAGTCGCCATAGACATTCACCGTATAAGTGGTGGTCGGAGCGAGGTTGTCCAACACGAGCGTGGTGTCGGAAACGAACTCCGTGCTCCAAACCGTATCGCTGGCGGCCTTGTAATTCACCATAAAGGCGTCGTAAGAACTCGTCCAAGTCAAATCGGCAGAGGAAGAGGTGATATTGGAGGCCGTCAGGTCGCCAGGAGGCGGACAGTTCTCACAGAAGACTGTCAATTGGAAACCAGAACTCTGCTGGCTGTTGTCGGAAGTGAACCTGAGCGTGAGCGGGCCAGAAGAAGAAATCAGCGCGGGAACCGTGCCGCTGCCGCTGTATTCGCCAAGCATCGTATTATTGACACCCGCCCCGTCATAAATCCGAAGGAAATCGAAGTCGTATTCCGTCTGGTACGTACCCATCACACCGACAAAGCCTCCGTCTGTTTCAGGATAAAGCACTAACATATAGTCACAACCACTGCTATAGTTGCCGTTGACACCGCCGTTGTCGTAAACGACCAGCGAACAAGAGGTCAACGTGTCAGAGCCAGTGACTCCCATGGAGAAAGAGCCAGGGGTGACCGTGATGGGGCCGGTCCAGAAGCTATGCTCTCCACCGCAGTTAGCCCGCAAGTAGAAATCGTATGCCATAGCGGACAAGGAGTCAACCGTGAAAGGATTGGTGTTCGCCTGCACCAACGTTGCGACAGCCGAGCCCTGCTGGTATCCGGCGGGACCGTATTCAATGTCCCAGTTGGTGGCAGTGCCGTTCTCCGTCCACGACAAGGTCACGGCATCAGCCATCACAGACGCAACGGAAAGGTTGGTGGGTTTCGCGCAGTTGGAAGCGTTGTCCACCACCACATTGTCAATGTGCAAGTCATTGTCGCCGTTACCTGACACGGTAGATTCGCCGTAGAAAGCGATCATGACGGTCTGGTTGGCATAGGCGGTCAACGGGATGGTGATATCTTCGCCGGAGGGGGAAATTTGGTTGAAGCTATAGTTTCCATTGCCGTCATTGCTCCACACCGTGGCATTGGAAGCACTCCAGGTTGCGCCGTGGTCCGTGGAGACAATCACCATGAACTTGTCGTCAGCTTGCGCAGTGGGATCCGGGATGGCGGAGGAAGTATTATATGCGGTAAGCGCCAGGTTGAACATCAACACAGGGTTGGTCAGCTCGCTCAGGTCAATGGGCGGCGTCACCAGCCAGCGGTTGCAGGATGTGCCGTAGATGTTCAAAGCGGCATGGTAAACGTCGAAGACATGGGAATTATTGAAGCCCCAGCCACCGTTAGTGGTGACGAGAGAGCCACCGGCAAACACCTCGTTAGCCCAACCATTATAACGGGCCCAGCATTGCGGAAGGCTGGAAGAGAGGGCAAAGTTCTGGACAAACGGCGCGATGAAGGTGCTGCACTCCGTGGAGAAGGTGGAGGTAGCCAAGCTATTGGTCACCGTACCGTCAGGGCACACCGCAGCCACGTACCACGTATAGGCCGTGGCCGGAGTCAGCCCCGTAATCTGATAACCGGCGGTGTCGGGTGAAATATACTCTATCACCGTCCATCCCGTATCAGTAGCCGACTTGTAGTAAAGATGGTAGTTGTCAACATTTCCGGTCCAATTCACCGTAGCGGTCACATCCGTCACCCCGGTGACAGCCAGATCGGTAGGCGGGTTGCAAGTGGCGAGTTCCTCCACGACAATATTATCCACAAACCAATACCAGTTAAAGCTAGTCTTATACTTGAACGTGATATAGTAGTTCAAGGACGGATCGATGTTCACACTGTCGAAAGTGACAAGATAAGGATGCGGATTGTTGTCACCGATTTGGGCAGCATTTATGGACCATACCGGCACGAACGTACTGCTGTCGTTGGGAGAGGTCACATAACCCACACTGAGCGTGCCGGAATAAGAGCCCTCGCGGAAGGTGCTGAAGGTCATCTGAAGTGAGGACAGATCGACCGGCATTTGAGGCATCACCGCATAAATAGGCTCATAGGTATTGAAATTACACTTGAACATCAGCACGTTATCGCCCTGCACATCACTATAGTCGTCCGTAGTCTTGGGGTATCCGTCAAAGGGATTGATTCTCAGCCAGCAGTTCGGGATGGTGTTTTTCGGGACATCATTGAAATTTTGCATATAGGGCATTGAAAAATTGCTGCAATCGATGCTGGTGCCGAAAAGGGACACATTTGTTGTGGCAGAGCCACAGCTCAAGGTGAGCACGGATGTGTCTGAGCCACCGACTGTGGGGGAATACCGCACATAGAGCACATTTTCCGTGTCAGGAATGGAAACGGAAGAGTTGAAATTGATGTTGTCGAGCGAGACTTCAAACGGGGAATTCACCGAGGCCATAATATCGCCCGTGACATTGTAGCCTTCCACCGTCAGCGTCTGGGCGGGTGAAGAAGATCCTGCCGACACGCCAGGAAACTGGAGGGCCGTGGGCAGCACAGAGATATACGGGTCGCTCACAGCACTTGTCACCGTGATGTCATCCAAGCCAATCTGGAGGTTGCCCGAACAGTTGAAATGACGGAAAGCGATATAGACCGTCTGACCCGTGTAGGCACTCAAATCCACACTCTTCATCGTCCAAGCGTAAGACGATGACGTAGGTGTCTCCTCGAACAACATAGTATATGACGAGGGATCTGTCGGCGAAGTAGTGGAGATGAACACACCGTAATGCTCGGCATAAGAAAAGAAACCGACCATACGGTAGAATGTCAGCGTGCTGTTCCCGACCAGCGTAATGGGCGGAGTAATCAGCCAGTTGTTCGGGAACAGGGGGGTTCCGGTGGAATTGTCATACGAGAACGACACGTACGAACCCTCGCCGGTGTGCCCGCCCAGGAAACTGTTAATCGTGTTGTGTTCCCAGTTGCGCCCGTCATTGTCGGCATCGATTACGGTCCAACCAGCCGGAAGCACACCGTCCTCAAAACCTTCGGAGAGAAGCGTGACCTGTGCCCGACCCGAAAAGGCGAGCAACGTCAACAATACCGCAGTAAATAGAGACTTCTTCATCTTTTTCTGAATTTGTGAATATTAATTATCGTTTTAAAGCTGCGAAAATACATTTTTTTTGATTTATTTCTTTTTGAAAAAAAATTGAAAAAGAATCCAATTTAAGCCATCACAATACATCCGCCACACAACCTGCAATTATTCTTTCACAAAAAACGGGCACCGGCGGAATTGCCGATGCCCGTTGGGTTTTTCGGTTTCTCGGTCACTCGGTCATTCAGTTAACCTTCTAACCTCCTAACCTTTTAACCTATTTTTTCACAAAATTCTTCGTCACCACTCCCCTATCCGTGGTCACGCGCACGAAGTACATGCCGTCGGCAAGGCCGCTGACGTTAATGCGGGTCGGGTTGTCAATGTCATTGGCGGTCGTGATCAATTTGCCATAAACATCAAACACCTCAACGCTTTCAACATTGTACATTGAACATTGTACATTGACAATCTCCTTCGCGGGGTTCGGGAACAACGTCACGCTGTTCTCCAACCAGTTCTCGATGCCTGTGGTCGTCACCGTGATGGCCGTACTCCAGTCGCTGAGGTTGCCACTGCCGCAGTTGGCCTGCACCTGGATCTCGTAGGTCGTGTTGCTGGCCAAACCGGAGATGGTGTAGCTGTTGGTGGTGGAAGTGGCGGTGCTGAACTGTCCGCCCTGCGGACGGTACTGGATGTTCCAGCCGCTAACACTGGCGTTGTTCCACGTGATCGTGACGGACTCGCCCGTGATGTTCGTGGCGGTGAGACCTGTCGGCGTGACACAAGGATCGGGGCCGGGGCTGCCGCTACAATCTGTAGTGAAGGTGTAAATCGTAGGATTGGTGATCATTGACAGGTCGAAGATGGTGAACAACTGCGTGCCGTCAGGTCCGATCAATGTGACACTAATTTCGTCATCGTAGTCACCTTCGTGCCACACAAGATTCGTGGGAATGCCATCGCAAAGGGAGACCATGAGCGAGTCATAGGTCTGGGTATCATCAAGGTCGTGATCCAGAGCCTCCAATGTTGCCACAACCACACCATTTTGTTCTACCGTCAAGTAGGCATAATTCCAGCCATCGCCATATCCGTCACCAAGCACAAAGGTATAACTGCAGGCATCTGAGGATTGGCAGTTCGGAGTGGTGAACGAGGTGGTGGCATACGAAGAGGTCTCGTCGCCGCAATCAGCAGCCACGCGCACGTCATACTGGGTGAGCCCCGCCAGGCCTGTAAGCTGGTAACTCGTCGTGTTGACCGTGGCGGTCGTCCATGTGGAGGCTGTGGATGGTTTGTATTCCACGACCCAAGAAGTCTCGCTGCCGCCGGCCGCCCAAGAAATGGTGGCCGAGGTGTTGCCGATATTGGAAACCGTCAAGTTGGTCGGCTTGGGACAAGTGTTGGAGATACAGGAGACCGTCAGCGCAAAGCCGGGATAGACCACAGAGGCGTCGGAAGTGAACACCAAGGTGAGCGGACCGGTGCTGGACGTCAAATCGGTGATGGTATAAGTACCACTGTACGTGTTAAGCAGCGGCGCACTGGCACTGGCACCGTCATAGACATACAGATAATCCCAGGAACTTTCGACATCCACAGTGCCGGAAATGGAAATGAGATTTCCGGGCGTTGCCGGGTTGATGGTCAACGTGGAATTGCAACTGGTGCTGTAATCGCCGTCAATACCGCCGTCGTCGTAGATGATCATGGAACAGGTGGTAATGGTGTTATAGCCCGTGGCAGGCATGTTGTAGGAGCCCGGGGTGACCGCCACCGGACCCGTGACCAGACTCACCTCGCTACCGCCACAGTCAGCTTTCACGTAGAACTCATAGGTCACCGCCGCAGAGAGATTGTCAACGGTGAACGGAATGCTGTTGGCTTGCACCTCGGTGCCGTTGCCGGGCGTGAAGCCCTGCGGGCCGTATTCGATGACCCAGTTGGAAGCGGAACCGTTCTCCGTCCAACTCAGCGTCACGGCATCTTCCGTAACATTGTCAACCGTCAGATGCGTGGGTTGCGGACAGGTGGGTGCCACCGACAATACCACATTGTCGATATGGCCTTCATTGTAGTAAGCGCCGGGCACATAAACGCCGATGTTCTTCGGGGCCTTCAGGGCGATACGGTCACCTGATCCGGTGAAACCACTGAAGAAGACTATTTGGTTCTCGTAATTCGTGCCACCCGTATTTAACAACACCGTGTCAATGGGTTGGAAAGTGCTGACATCCGTGCCAGTCATCGCACCCACAACCAGACAGAACGGGTATGAGGTGGAGTAACGTTTCGCGTCAAAGTTCAACTGCAGAGTGTTGAGAGGATAAAGATCCGTATCGATGGACGGCAGGATAGCGTACTGGTCGTCATAGGACGTGGAGGTGTAAGTATAGAAAGCCAGACTGTAGCTGCCGCTGGCAGCGTATGTGGAACTGTAATACACATACGGATAGGAGGCGTAACTCGTGCCGTTGTTGTGTGCATGCCAACAGTCTGTAAGGTTGCTGAAACCGGAGGTGGTGTTGGAGGTGCTCACAATCATCGAGTCGAAGTTCTGCGTGTAAGGCAACAAGTCAATCGGCAGACACTCCGTCGTGAAAGTGAAGGATTTCCAGTTACTCTCACCAATACCCGAACAGACGCTGCGCACGTAGAAGTCATAAGTGGTGTATGGCTGCAGGTTACCGATAGTCGCCGTATTGTCATAGGAGACTTCCAGCACGGCCGATTCCAGATCAACAGTGCCAGCCAAACCGTAGGTGTATTCGCATTCGTCGGTAGCGTTGTTCCAAGTCAAGGTGGCCTCGTCGCTGGTCACACTTTGCAAGGCAATATTCGTCGGATGCCCACAGGGGTTCAAATAATCCACGGAGAGGTCGTCAAGATAGGCGTAGGAGGTACCCCATTGCGGGATACGGAAGGCCAGATAATGGCCGTTGCCGGAATAGTTGGCGGTGGTGATCTCGTAATTCTCCCAAATGCCGGCGATCGGCATCGGGAAGGAGCCCAGCGGCACGAAGGTGGTGTAATCCGACGGGTCGGTCATCACGCCGAAATCAATGCTGTAGCCTGAGGATGTGGCGTACAGCTTGAAGCTGACCTCCAGGCTGTCCATCTCTACAGTGTCATCGAAGCGCGGGGTCGCTGCGTAGGAGTAGTAGGTCGAAGAACCATAGAAGTAGAGAGAATGGGTGCCGGAAGCAGCATAAGAAGTGGAGACATAAGGATAAGTCGTTGAATAGTTGGTGCCGCGGAACCAGCAGTCAATGAAGGACGAATTGCCGCTGCCCGTTGCCGACTCGAAATCTTCCGTGTAAGGAACCGTGACATAGCTACAAACAGTGAATGCGCTGACCGTGGTCCAGTTGCTGAACTCGGACGAAGAACAAACGCTTCTCAAACGGATATCATAGTTCGTGCTGGAAATCAGTCCCGTGAAAGTGTAGCTGTTGTCAGTCACCGTGCCCACATTGGTCCAGTCGGTGGTGTCGGCAGTCTTGTACTCCAGTTCCCAAGAGGTCTCCTGGTCGCCAGGAACCCATGCAATGGTAATTTCTTCATCGGTGTAGTTGGTCACAAGCACATTGGGTGCTACACAGGTGGTCACAGAGTCGCAGTTGCCGAAGCGCACGTTGTTACGGTTGGACACCGTGCTGGAGCTTCCGCTGCTCGGCGTGCTGTTGATGCTGTACGGAGACGAGTCTTGGTAGATGTACTTGGCCAACGAGCCAGAGGTGGTGTGCGTCATCCACGAGTTGCCGCTGGCATAGCTGCCTGTCTCATCGATCACGATGACGGCGAGATTGTCGGTGCCGTTATAGGTGAACGGTGCGGTGAAGTAGAACGTGTTCCACCCGACGACCAGCTGTTGGTTGCCGCTGAACACCAGCACGGCGGAGTCGGTGGGAAGCCAGTTGTCGGCCGTAGTCGCCGTCGTGTGCATCAGGTAAATCTTCAAATTACGCTGGATGGCGATAGCAGAAGCCTCGAAAGCGATGGAAGTGAGGGCGCTGGGGCCGTTCATCTCGTTGGAAAGGAAGATCTGCTGCGTGTATGAGTAGTTGTAGAAACCGTAAGAAGGCAGGTAGGAGTAAGTGCTCGTGCCGTTGCCTATGGCGAACTCGCCGTCGGACAGACAGTGCGTGAACAGCGTTTCAGTCAGCGTGTCGCTGTATCCGTCCGCGTCACATTCCATATACAAACGCACATCGTAAAGGGTTTGCGGGGTGAGACCACCAAAAAGGATGTAGTTGGACGTGGTGGTCACGGGTTGCCAGTTGTCGGTGCCGACCTCTGAATATTCCAGATGATAGGTTTCCGTGCCGGAAGCGGTCTCGTCGGGCGTCCAAGTAGCCAACGCGGAGGTTCCGCTCACGTTGGAGAACTGTAAATTGTGCGGGGCCATACAAGCGGTCTGCCCGACCTCAATGGTCAAATCGTCAATATAGAGATAGTTGGAAGAGCTGCCCGGAGCGAAAGGACAGTACAGCGTCGGATAGATCACCTGGCCGTTCACCGCTGCCGGAAGCGCGAACATGACCTCCGTCCAAGTGGAGGTGGGAATGTCGCTCGGATAAACAGTCTTCAACGGCACGAAGGTACTGAAATCGGTGGCATCTGTCATATAACCGGCTTGGATATAGCCATAACCGGCGGAAGTCTTGTACTCATAGAAGCGCATCACCAAGGGGTCGGTGTTCTCGGTCAAATCGAGACCCTGGAAGCGAATCATCGAGGAATTGGGAGTGTAGGAATAGAAATAGAGGGCGGCATTGCCCGAATGATGGTACGTGCTAGAAAGGTATGGATAACTGGAGTAACCCGTGCCGATGCCGACTTCTGCACAATCCGGGATGAGACCTGAACCCGCGCCGAAGCCATCCATATCCATCACATACGGAAGTTGGGCGGAAGGAGCACACAACGTCTTGAACGACTGCATGTTCCAGAAGCTATATTCGGAACCGCAACTGGCTCGCACATAGACCCTATAATTCGTGTTGGGGAGCAACTCGGTGGCTACATAGAAAGTATCGTTCAAGGAGACGGGCGTCTCGTTGTTCAGCGTGCTGTTCTCGGGAACGATCACCAACTCATAGCCGTTGCTCACGTCGGTGGAATTCCATGCGATAGACGCGCCTTCATTTGTGATGTTGCTGACCGTCAGATGAGTGGGCGTCGGACATGTAATCGGCTCACCCACAAGGAATCGGATGTTGTTGCGTTCTGAGCCCACAGTACCCGACGCCAAGGAATTCACGTTGTAAGCACTGCCGTCGTTGTAAAGATACATGCTCTTGTTAGCAGCGGGATGAACATTGAAAGTGGGGTTGGTATTCGAAACATAGCTGCCGGTGTTGTTCAGCACCGCCACCACGATGTTGCTGGTGCCGTCATACTCGAAAGGCACGTCGAAGGGGATGTTCACCCAGTTGTCGGGACCGGCATTGGTGAAGTTGACCGTGCCGTTGAACACCTGGAACATCTCGTTCACCGGAACCCAGTCGCCGCCGCTGAAGCTGCTCTTGTTGGTGTTGCCCATATAGACCACGATGTTCTTGGTCTGCGCTGTTCCATAAATATATTGGAAGGAGATACAGTTGATGGCGCCGTCTATGGTGCCCAAATCAGCAGCCGTGTAAATCTGTTCGGAGAAGGAATATTTATAGAACGTGTTGAGTGGCAAGAGGTAACCCGTGTTAGGGGTGGCACCGCCATCCACAACCACCGTGTCCAGACAGTCGGCACAGGGATTGGAGCTCATCGTGATGGAAACAGAAACAGGGCTGGACTCACAGCCGCTGACATATTCGGCTGTCAGGTTGTAGGTGTAATCGCCGTTGGACACGGAATCCAAGTAAGCGGTTGCGCCCACGGAAGCTAGAAGTACATCGTTGCGATAAAGGTTATAACCGGAAAGCATGTTGTCGGCGGTCTGCAGATGACCGATGATCAGCCAGTTGTAGTCGGTAAGCTCGGAGGCAGTGAGCGTCTCCCAGGTGTTTCCAAAGCGGATCAGCTCACCCTTGTTGGTCACCACGCCATTGTTGCTGGCACCGAGCGGGTATCCAGCGGTGGTGTTGCAGCGGATACCGATCCACAGTTCCTGTGTGACATCGATCAGGATGGCCGTGTCGAGGAGCAACGTGTTGAGGGCATCGATCGTCAACGGGGCGGTGATGACCTGGTTCACCAGCATGGTGCCGGGATCGTAGATGGAGTCATTGGTCACACTTCCACCCTGCCACACCACGACAGAATATTGGCAGATGGTCTGGTCCTCGCCCGGCACAAACGTGACCGACGTGAGGTAACGGCCCGCGTATGCGGTGAGGTCCGATGGCGTAAAGCGCACCGCACCGATAAAGTCGGCCGCGGCATTCGCGCCGATTCGCGTGGACATCGTGGTCGTGGACCACATAATATCTTGCTGCGTGGAATCCACGGCAACATCCCAGTTGAGCAGAACATGGTTCCACTCCGGCGCGTGCAGCGACGCCGTCAGACCAGTCGGCGCAATACAGTTGTTCTGCGCCAACCCTCTGAATGACAGCATCATAATCGCCAAAAACAGAAATTGTAATGCTTTTTTCATAATTTTATGATTTAGTTGATATTGTTTACGGGTTATTGGGTTAGTAGGTTAATGGGTTAATAAATTAGTGGGTTAATAGTCGATGGACAAACATTTGGCAAAATTACAATAATTATCCGAAAAGATACGCATAAACATTACAAACAAGATATGAACAAGTTATGAACAACAGGCAATAGGCAACAGGCAACAGGCAATAGGCAATAGGCAATAGGCAACAGGCAACAGGCAACAGGCAATAGGCAACAGGCAACAGGCAACAGGCAATAGGCAATAGGCAATAGGCAACAGGCAATAGTTGTAACAAAAAACGGACACCGGCTGAATTGCCGATGCCCGTTGGGATTTTCGGTTTTCTCGGTCACTCGGTTATTCAGTTAACCTTCTAACCTCCTAACCTTCTAACCTATTAAACAACTTATTTTTTCACAAACGACTTCGTCACCACTCCCCTATCGGTCGTCACGCGCACGAAATACATGCCGTCGGCGAGGCCGGAGACGTTGATGCGGGTCTGTACGGGCGTATCGCATACGCCCACCGTGTTGATCAGCTTGCCATAGACATCATACACCTCCATCATCGTGACGTTCAGGTCG
>JBGUPL010000075.1:0-19884 GCA_045130275.1 Bacteroidales bacterium | reverse complement strand
GACCGGCTACACGGAGACGGATCCGCAGTTCAATGCATGGGACAAGGACTACAACGACCTGACCAACAAGCCGACTATCCCGACGGTGCCGACGAATGTGAGCGCCTTCACCAATGATGCGGGCTACCTGACCGGCTACACGGAGACGGATCCGCAGTTCAATGCATGGGACAAAGACTACAACGACCTGACTAACAAGCCGACTATCCCGACGGTGCCGACGAACGTGAGTGCGTTCACCAATGACGCGGGCTACGTCACCGAGGCGGAGGTGCATGAGGCAGCCAACATTCCGACCAATGTGAGTGCCTTCACGAACGATGCCGGCTACCTGACCTCTTATACCGAACAGCAGGTGTTGAGCATCAGCAATGACACGCTGTTCCTCACGGGCGGCAGTTTCGTGAAGTTGCCTGCTGGTTTCGACGGAAACTACAACTCCCTGACCAACAAGCCGGAAATCCCGGTTGTTCCCACGAATGTGAGCACCTTCACGAACGATGCCGGTTACATCACCAGTGCCGCACTGCCGACGGTGCCGACGAATGTGAGCGCCTTCACGAACGATGCTGGTTACATCACCAGTGCCGCACTGCCGACGGTGCCGACGAATGTGAGCGCCCTCGCCAACGATGCGCATTACGTGAACAATACCAGCTGCGACAGCATCCAGTTCTGCGATATCATCGCACGGCTGAATGCCATGCAGGCTGAGATCGATGCCCTCAAGGCGATGGTGCCTGCTGACACCACGCAACCTGGTCAGGACACCACGGTGACCCCGGATCCTGTTGACCCGATAGACACAGTGTTGCCGTTTACCTGTCCGGACCTTCCCAAGGTGACTGATTTTGACGGCAATGAATACAACACTGTGCAGGTCGGCACCCAGTGCTGGCTGCGCGAGAACGTCCGCTCCACGCACTACGCCAACGGCGTGGCCATCCCGTTGCTTGAAAGTATGGAGGGCCTGGCCGCCCTGCCGGAAGGATACCTCTATCCCAACCTTGATCAGGCCAATGTGAGCAAGTATGGCTATCTCTACACCTATACGGCGGCCTCTTTCAGGAACAGTATCAATAGTTCCTCAGTCGGCCCCATCCCGGGTGTCTGCCCCGCTGGATGGCGCATGCCTACCAGCGATGATTGGAACACGCTGTTCAACTACCTGTCGCAATGGGACACGTTGCGCTGCAACAACGAAACTTCTCAGGTGGTGAAGGCGATCTGCTCCCGTGAGAATTGGGCACCGAGCACCACGGAGTGCGCCATCGGCTGGAATGCCGAGAACAACAATGCCACCGGATTCTCCATCAAACCGGCCGGCTATGTGGAGAACGGCCCTTACGGTGTCTATGGACAGAACGTGGGTCCCGTTCCCGGCAACGCCGCCTATTTCTTCGGCGACGGAATAACTAAGACGTTCACCGCCAACGGTGCGACCGTCACCTCGGAAACGATAGGCCAGATGCCAATGCTCAGCAATGCAAGTAAGCGTGCAGCATCGGTGCGCTGCGTCAAGCACGTGCACACCATGTCCACGAGCAACCTGCTGCCGGGTGTGGTGACGACTGACAGCACAGTCAGCTCCATCTACAGCACCACCGTCATTTGCGGCGGTAACGTGCTCGATCTGGGCGGCGTTCCCGGCTCGAACTCCCACGGTATATGCTACTCCACCTCGCCGAATCCGACCACCAGCAGCAGCGTGGCGGGTGCAGGTTCCGGCATGGGCGCTTTCAACGTGAAGCTCACCGGTCTTACCCCGTCCACCACCTACTACTTCAGGGCATACGTCACCAACGCCAGAGGCACGACCTACGGTGCGGAATGGACCTTCACCACGAGAGAGGAAGGTTATGAACCGGAGCCGACACTGCCTGTGGTCAACACCGTTTCCGTGACCGGCGTTACCGCTGCATCGGCATTGTTCAACGGCTCCGTGACGGACGACGGTTATGCCGACGTGACCGCCCGCGGTTTCTGTTGGGGTTTGTATCCGAATCCCACGGTAGATAGCACCCACTCTGTGGACGGCAGCGGTCTCGGCACCTTCTCCCACAGTATCGCCCAGTTGCATGACGCCACCACCTACTATGTGCGCGCTTACGCCACCAACAGCGTGGGTACGGTTTACGGTGAGCAACTGACGTTCACCACCGACACGCTGACAAACTTCAGCTGTGGCCAGATTCGCGTGGAGGATGCTGATGGCAACTTCTACAGCACGGTGCTCATCGGCAACCAATGCTGGATGAAGGAGAACTTGCGGACTACGCACTACCCCGACGGTGAGGAGATTCCGTTCTCTTCCGCCACCTACGTCGAGGCTGCCCACTATTTCTATCCCGGTGGCAATGCCAACAATGTGGAAGCCTACGGTTTGCTCTACAACTGGAACGCCGCGATGCACGGGGAAAACTATACCAATAATAGCGCTCCGACAGGCGTGCAGGGTATCTGTCCCGACGGCTGGCACCTGCCTTCCTACGCCGAAATTAACACGCTCATAAGTTATGTCCGTGCCACCCCGGAATATCTCTGCAACAACGCGACCACGAATATCAGCAAAGCCTTGGCGGATTCCCTCTATTGGTTATCCTCAACCCTTGCGTGTGCTCCGGGTAACGATCCTTCTTCTAACAACGCCACCGGATTTTCCGCCCGACCGGCAGCCGCTTCCCACGTGGCCAATCGCTTGGGCAGAGACGCCTACTTCTATACCAGCTCTGCCTCCATTGTGTCCAGCGGTGGTCAGCAGATTGTAAGACCGTGGATGTGCCGGATATATACCCAAAGTGCTTCCACCGGAGCCAACTTTGTCTTGAGCTCACAAGCCCCGACCCCGGCTCAGATGCACATTGGCGCTTCCATACGGTGTGTGAAAAACGAAGAATAATTAATAATTTCAGCTATGAAAAAAATAAGTTTATCACTGCTTTTTTTATCCGGTATCCTGCTCGCTATCGGGCAGGTGCCGTATAAATTTTCGTTTCAGGCAGTAGTACGTGACAATAACAACCAGTTGATGCACAATCAGACCGTGGGTGTTCGAGTCAGCATATTGGAAGGCACTGCCAATGGCAATGCCGTGTATGTGGAAACGCACACGGGACAGACCGATGCCCATGGAGTGCTTACATTGCAGATAGGTGATGGGAATGTTCAAGTCGGAAATATGTCAGATGTACATTGGGGCACAGCCAGCAATTACATTCGGACTGAAATAGATCCGCAGGGAGGCACAAACTACACTATCACCAGTGCCCAGCAGTTGGTGAGTGTGCCTTATGCGTTGTATGCGCAGAAAGCTGGAAATGGATTCAGTGGAAACTACAACGACTTGATTAATAAGCCGAACGTTCCTATCGTCCCCTCCATTGTATCTGCATTTTACAACGATGCCCATTATCTGACGGAGGCGCAATTGTATGCCATTATAGACAGTCTCCTTGCGCCATATATCTTCACTATCGACAGCCTGAATAATTTGGTTACCGCCCAGGCATCATTGATTAATGCTTTGGCAAATGCCATTGATACATTGTCCAATGGCGATTTCCGTTGTGGAATCTACAAAGTGTCCGATTTCGACGGTAACGAGTACCATACTATCCAATTAGGAAACCAATGTTGGACGAGGGAGAACATGAGGACCATGCATTTCAGCAACGGTATGCCGATACCGATAGGATCCACCACGGATTATGCTACTCCATATTGCTATTACCCGAATAATCAGAGTGTAAATATGCAAACATACGGATTGTTGTACAACTGGGCGGCAGTCATGAATGGTGCGGTCACCAGTGCCAGCTCTCCGTCGGGAGTGCAGGGTATTTGTCCGAACGGATGGCATTTGCCTTCGGAATCGGAGTGGGGAGAACTGATTAATTACATCTCCACACTTGACAGCGCAATGTGCGATTTCAATAATGCCAATTTGGCGAAGGCGATAGCATCCACTACAGGCTGGGTAAGCAGTTCAGAACCCTGCGCGGTGGGTAACGAACCGTGGAACAACAATGTTTCCGGATTTACTGCCTTGCCGACGGGATACTACAACGGGTTTCATAACAGTTTCGGCACTTCCGCATGTTTTTGGACAGCCACAGAAGTGAATAATGCCAATGCCTATCAGTTCAGCCTCCTTCATAATTCTGCACAGCTCAATGCTCCCGAAACGGGTTTTAGCAAGAGCAATGCCATGTCTGTACGCTGCGTCCTGAACTAAAAACGTTTTCCTATGAAACGATTCAGTATTTTATTCAGTTTGATGGCTTTGTTTTCCCTGCTGACGGCGCAAGCACCACAATCTTTTACTTACCAGACAGTAGTGCGCGGCAGTAACAGCCAGCCGTTGGCAAACACGGTTATGGGCGTCCGATTAAGTATCCTGAAAACCAGCAGTGGCCAAGTGTCCTATATGGAAAGTCATCATGTGACCTCCAATATCAATGGTTTGGTCTCGCTGGTTGTAGGAACAGGACAGGTTGCTATGGGCTCTCCGGCATTCAATTCCATAAATTGGGGTCAAAGTCTTTCGTTGAAGGTGGAAATCGATCCTACTGGCGGCACAAGTTATACAATCATCAAAGAAGAGCCTATTGTCAGTGTCCCATATGCCATCTATGCCAATGAGGTAGAGGAGGACAGTTTCAGCGGCAACTATAACGACCTGTATAATAAGCCCACCTTCCCAACGGTTCCCGTTAATGTGTCGGCGTTCACTAACGATCCGCCATACATAACCGATGCCAACATTGGACAAATAGCATCTTCCACAATCTATGATTCGTTGGGCGATCGGGTGAATTCCCTTCAGGACCAGGTGTTACAACAGGAGAACCTTTTGGATTCCTTGGCTGTGGCTACCGACTCTATCGTGAATGGCGGATTCCTTTGCGGACTCCACAAAGTGGTCGATTTCGACGGCAATGTCTATAACACGGTTCAGATTGACAAGCAGTGTTGGATGCGGGAGAATCTGCGTGTACGACATTTCAGCGACGGCACGGAAATTCCGTGGGGCAACAGCAGCAACTTCAAAGATGGGAATCCCTACTGCTATCATTTTATCTATGCCTATGCCAATAATCCAGGTTATACGGAAGCGAACACGGGTCTGCACTACAACTGGTTTGCGGCCATGAATAGAAGCACACAGTCCAACTCAGTTCCTTCGGGAGTGCAAGGGGTTTGTCCGAAAGGCTGGCATATTCCCAGCATGCCAGAGTGCCAGGTAATGGTGAATTACGTGAAAAGCAGGCCAGAATACACCTGCAACAACAATCCTACCTCCATTGCGAAAGCTCTCAGTGCTCAATTCTCCAGATGGCCCTCTTGTGCCGACACTTGCTCGGTGGGCTGGAACGTGGGTGACAATAACCAGACGCTGTTGTCCATCGTCCCTACGGGTGACAACAGCCTTACTGTAACAGGGCTAATTGTCAATCACTACTATACGAGTCATGCCAAGTTCTGGACTTCCACGAAAAACCGTAACTTTTATATACAAAGCACCAGTAAGTCAGTCACTTTCGAGTCTTCGAGCGTTTACAATGCTATGCCAGTGCGGTGCGTGCGCGACGAGCTTTCTTACCACCAGGTGCGGATGCGACTGCCCGCTTTGACCACTCTTCGCGCCTATAACGTCACCGATACCACGTTTATCGCAGGATGCAATATCCTCTCGGATGGTAACTCTCTTGTTACCAGTAAGGGTGTTTGTTGGAGTACACAGCCACATCCCACTGTCAATGACCCGCATACCGAGGCCGGAATAGGTGAGACGGGAAGTTTTAAGGTCACGGCAACGGGACTGAACCTCCACACCATCTACTACTACAGGGCATACGCCACCAACGCCGTCGGCACCGCTTACGGGGATGAGTTCAGTGTTTCCACCACTTGGGATCAGATGGACAGCTTGGCTTGTCCTGACGCGCCTGCCGTGGCAGACATAGATGGAAACATCTATTCTACTGTCAAGATCGGCGAACAGTGCTGGATGCGGGAAAATCTCCGTGTCACGCGTTTTCCTGACGGAAAAATGATCCCATTATGTGATGACTGGACCATCCGGAGCGATTCTCTGCCGATTCGTTATCCTCCCGCCAAAGATTCCACTAAAGTGCCTGTTTATGGCTATCTTTATAACTGGAATGCCGCGATGAACGGAGAAGCACCCAGCAATACTATACCCTCTGGAGTACGCGGTATTTGTCCTGCAGGTTGGCACATTCCATCCAGAGCAGAACAGTGGCGACTACAGGAGTATGTGTCGGCATTGGATAAGTATCGTTGTACGGTTCCTCCCAGCCACGTATGGCGCGTTGCAACTTCAATGGCCTCCAACTTCGGTTGGGCCAGCTGTTCCACTGGATGTACCCCTGGATACGATTCCTCGGCTAACAATGCCACAGGTTTAACCATTTGTCCCGCTGGATCCATCATTGGAAACATTCAATACAGCTTCATCGGAGGAGAATACGGGTTTGGCACATTCGGAGGAATGATTAGTTCAACACTCGATTATAACGACCATTATAATAAATATGCTACGCCTGCTTTTGGCCTAAATCATTATGACGGTCGGATCGGAGGCGCCACTCTCTTTTATCGGAAAGATGCGATTTCCGTAAGATGCTTGCAAGACTATGAACCTGCCGTTCCCGCTTGTCAGCTGCCCACAGTCATCACCGGGGAGGTGTCCAATATCACGGAATCCACTGCCACTGTTGACGGTATAGTACACAACTCCGGCGGTTGCAATGTGACGGAGCGCGGGGTCTGTTGGAGTCTTTTCCCTGCTCCCACTACGGATGACAGTACCGCAACTGCTGGAAGCGGCACCGGCGAGTTCTCCTGCCAACTGACCAACCTCGCCGCGGAAACAAACTATTACGTGCGGGCCTACGCTATCAACGAAGAGGGTGTTGTCTATGGTGAGGAACGGCAAATCCTCACTACCGATTCGGTGATTCCCGGTCCAAGCCTCCCTGTAGTAACCACCTATCCTGTGACCGACATCTTGCTGACTTCAGTAGTGTCGGGTGGTATTGTTAATTCAGATGGAGGTGCGCTGGTGTCAGAATATGGTCTGTGTTGGGATTATAACCCTAATCCTACTATCAATGATTTCCACGTTGCGTTGGGTACTGGCGTGGAGACGTTCACCTATACCATAACGAATCTTTACCAGAGCTTGCCTTACCATGTGCGAGCTTACGCTATCAATAGCGTTGGTATCAGCTATGGTGAAGATATAGCTTTTCAGACAGCTGCTCCCGAACCGCAGTCTTTCAACCAGATCTGCCCAGGATCGTCAATTGTGTTCGACTACGACAGCAATATTTACAACACGGTTCGCATCGGTAACCAGTGCTGGATGAAGGAAAACCTGCGCACCACCCATTACCAGGATGGCACGGAGATTCCTCTTGCCTCAGGCTATTCTACCTTGCCGGCCTGCTATTCTCCTGGTGGAAGCAGCAACAATGTGCCACAATACGGATATCTTTATAACTGGACGGCGGTGATGAACAATGCTCCATCTTCTGCCGCAGTTCCCTCCGGCGTACAAGGCATCTGTCCCACTGGCTGGCATGTTCCTAGCAAAGCGGAATTCCAGGAACTTTATTCCTTCGTTATCGGTCAGACAAGTTGTCGGTGCCGGAACGAGGAAAACAACGTGGCTCTTTCTCTCGTTGACGATCCCGGCATCTATTGGGCAGTCGGCAATGATGTTTTCGGGTTGGCCACCGAAAACTGTTCTCCAGTTGGTGGTTTTGCCACCTATTATCCCAATAGGCACGACCAGGTAAATGCGACCGGATTTAGTGCACGAGCTGCCGGTTTTTACGGGATAATGGACTCTTGGAGCCCATCCTACATCAACTTTACGGCCAATGCCCTTTTCTGGGTCACCACGTGGGCTTCGGGCGAAACAAGCCCGAACTGTATTTTGCTGGACTTCCGTTTTCCGGGCCTTTACGAATCTACTAATTATGCAAAAGAGGTTGGTATGTCTGTCCGCTGTGTCCGTGATCTTCCTGTGGTATGCAAACCCACTGTCGAGACATCTACAGTGTCTGACATAACAGGCAACTCAGCCCAAGCAGGCGGACGCATCACGCACTTGGGTGGTAGTACCCTTACCCAAACAGGCCTTGTCTGGAGCACGTCTCCGAACCCAACACTGGCTGATTTCAGCATTTCCTCTTCTAATCCGACCACTTTCTTCACTCTTGACATGACTAACCTGCAATCGAACACATTCTACTATGTCCGGGCTTTTGCGCTGACATCTACTGACACTGCATATGGAGATGAGGTGAAATTCTTCGTCACGGCACCCAATTCTCCGTACGACGGGAAACCTTGCCCGAGCGGCGCGTTTGTGTTCGATTATGACGGTAATCAATATGCTACCATACAGTTTGGTGAGCAATGCTGGATGCGTCAGAATTTGCGTACTACGCATTTCTATGACGGTACGGAAATACAGCTTTGCGATACGTTATCCAACACGCTGCCTTGCCGCTATTTCCCGAATGGGAACGCTGCATATTCCTACTATGGTTATCTCTACAACTGGAAAGCCGTGTGTGCCATGGTTGATACTGTGACGGATGCCGTTCCTTCCGGTATCCAGGGAATTTGTCCTATCGGTTGGCATGTCCCGTCCTCAGGAGAATGGCAGCAACTGCACGATTATTTGTCAGCACAAGTTGCCTACAATTGTGACACTATCCCTGGTAACTACGGCCAGGCGGTGGCTTCGACTATATTGTGGAAACCGAGCGATGGGGACTATTTTGTTGGTAGTCATCAAGCGACGAACAACACCTCGGGATTTGATGTATATCCTCTCGGCAGGAGTAATTCAGTTAGCGACAATCATGCTGATTTTCCAATACAGTTCGGAATTGTTGTCCGCTATTGGACGGTTACCCGTCAATCGTCCATGTATATGAAATCATGGCAGTTGCTATCCAATGAATCCCACTTTTCCCAAGCCTTGAATCCCAAAAAGGGAGGAGCTGCAGTAAGATGTGTGAAGGATTTATAAAGCAAATAAGGAATTAAATTTGTGAAGTCAGGGGTGAGAGAATCCATTTCCACCCCTGATTTTTGTATATCCGTACAAATGCGGTGGAGTGCGGAATGCCACCGAACCCTTGATAAAGTCGTGCGATGTTCGGATTGTTGGAACCGTTGAAATCAAGCAGGAGGTCGGATTCGGCGTGGTCGCGGATGTATGCGTCGAGCAGCAGGAACATGGGCTTGCATTCTGACAGTCGGTTATCCCGGCCTGAAAACCAGAACCAACGGCGGTTGCCATCTTTCACAAACAAGGCACCGGCAGCCAGCTCGTTTTGTGCAGTGCGTACGCCGTAAACTTCCAATAGGTTGTGTGCCAATAAGTAATCGGACACATGTTGTAATCTTGTGTAGTCATCGTCCTGAAAACGAACATTTTCACCTTGCCCGCGGTTGTTTCGGAACATTGCGATAATGTCTGCCGCTTTTTCTTCCTGTATTGTTACTCGGCTTTGCTGTTTTTGGGCAGCTTTGATGTTGCGTTTCGTGTTCTCGTGGAATTGACCATACAGTTCATTATAAGGAAGATGTAGATACAATGCGTATGAGACAAAATTGGAGGTCAGTCTTTTTTCACAATCCAAGGCATTTCGCTCGTTCATCAACAGATCGGCCAGCACATAATGTTCGGTGACTTTCTCAAGGAACAAATCAAATTTATATTGTGGAAGTTCTTGTCCATGGAATATCCCCATTTGCGGAAGAAAGAAGGGTGTGTAAACATATTTTAACACTCCTTTTCGGCGAGTCGGGAGCGGCATTACAGTTTCGTAATCGTTTTCGACCAGTGCATGCCAAGTGTTGCCGTTCGTGAGCAGATTTAACAGTTCGTATTCTGCCAAAATATTAGGGGACAAACTGTTGCGAACAGCCTGGTTCCATTTTTCGGGGTCGATTTCAGAATGTTTCAGGAAACTGATCATCACACAAAATGTTCGGCAATACGCTTCATTTCGGAGGAGACGTTGTTGTTCTCATACAGAATGCCATAAATGGTCTCTAAAATGGGGATATTTGCGCCAATTTTCTTGTTGATTTCGTGTACGCAGCGGCAGGCGGTATAACCTTCCGACACCATGCGAAGTTCCATCAATGACACGCGCACCGACAGTCCGTGCCCGATCATGATGCCGAACAGGCGGTTGCGGCTGAAAGTAGAGTAGGCGGTCACCAAGAGGTCGCCGAGATATACGGAATCGGAGATATGTCGGTTTTCGTTGGGGTAAACCTCTGAAACAAAGTATTTCATCTCCTTTACGCAGTTGGCCACGTAGGCGGCGATGAAATTGTCGCCATAGCCGAGACCGCTATAAATTCCAGCTCCGAGAGCGTAGATGTTTTTCAGCACGATGGCGAGTTCTGCACCCATCACATCGTTGGTGACAGAAGTGCGGCAGTAGCGTGTGGTGAAGAACTTGGCGACTGTTTCGGCCAGCTCTGTATTCGTAGAAGCGGCGGTGAGGAAGGTGAATTTTTCCTGCGCGATCTCTTCAGCGTGTGATGGTCCGCTGATGATACATAGCTGATCCAGAGGCACTTTGAACTGTGACTGCATGTAGTCGCTGATGAGTTGCATGGTTTCGGGCACGATGCCTTTCACCGCGAGGATGATTTTTTTCTTCGAGAGTTGCGAACGCTTCAGCGGCTCCAGTGTCTTGTGCAAATAAGCCGACGGAGTGACAATGATGACGTAGTCAGCCCGTGCCACTGTGCTCTTGATGTCAGCACTCACCTTCACGTCCTCAGGATTGATGAAAACAGAACTGAGATATTTCGGGTTGTGTCCATATTTCATAATGCTTTCCGCGATTTCCTCCTGCCTGACCCACCAATGTATATGTTCCAGATTGACGGAAAGTATCTTGATGATAGCCGTCGCCCAACTGCCACTTCCGATCACCGCCACGCGGTAGCGGGCGCGCGATTTCCGGCTGCGTGGTGCAAGGGCTGACGACAAATGTTCACTCATAATTTTAACTTTTTTTAAGCGTGCAAAGATAGTATATTTTTTCGAATATAAGGCATTTTGTCATCGGGGATTATTTTATGAGTGAATATAGATCTTGATAATAAACACAAAAAAGGCTGTCCAAAGTGGGCAGCCTTCCTATATGATAAAAGTAAAAAACTGTCTTACAGCAAATTGTATGTGTCTGTGGCAATCACCAACTCTTCGTTTGTTGTGACGACAACCAGTTTTGTGGTGGAATCTGGCGTGGAGATGATGCCGTCTTCGCCACAATATTTCTGGTTGGCTTCGGGATCCAGTTTTGCGCCAAGCCATTCCAGGTTCTCACAAATCTTCTCGCGTTGGAACCAGGCGTTTTCGCCGATGCCACCGGTGAAGAGGATGACGTCCACGCCACCCATGGCTGCTGCATACGCGCCGATGTATTTACGCACGCGGTAAGCGAACATGTTGAAAGCGTCGGTGCTGCGCTCGTCGCCCGCATCGCGACCGGCGCGGATATCGCGCATGTCAACACTCTTGCCAGAGATGCCTAACAGACCGCTCTTTTTGTTGATGAGGGTGTTCATGCCTTTGGTGTCGAGGTTTTCGGTGTCCATGATATAGAGCAGGGCGCCGGCGTCGATGTCACCCACGCGGGTGCCCATCACCAGACCTTCCACGGGGGTGAAGCCCATAGATGTGTCAATGGATTTGCCGTTTTTGATGGCACAGATGGAAGCACCATTGCCGAGGTGACAACTTACGATTTTCGCGTTTTCGTAAGGAATGCCGGCGATTTCAGCGGCTTTCGGACCCACATATTTGTGGCTGGTGCCGTGGAAACCGTAGCGACGGATTTTCTTTTCGGTGTAATATTCGAACGGGAGTGCGTACAGGAAAGCCTCGGGCGGCATGGTCTGGTGGAACGAAGTATCGAATACGCCCACATGTTTCACATTGGGAAGCAGTTTTTTCATAGCATCGATACCGGTGAGGCTGGCAGGGTTGTGAAGCGGGGCCAATGCACAAAGCTTCGCGATCTCTTCGCGTTCTTTTTCCCCGATTACAACGCTTTTCTTGAAGTATTCGCCGCCGTGCGCCACACGGTGACCTACTGCTCCGATTTCGTCCAGCGACTTGATGACACCGTGCTCGGGATCGGTCAGCATGTTCAGCACCAACTTGATGCCTTCCTCGTGGGTCGGGATGGGGGTCTGCACATAGCATTTTTCTTTGCCCACTGGTTTGTGGGTGAATTCTCCCATTTCCAAACCGACACGCTCAACCAAACCTTTTGCCAAAAGTTCGGGTTGAGGTTCCATCTCCAGCAGCTGGTACTTGATGGAGGAACTTCCGCAATTAAGTACTAATATCTTCATATTCAATTATTTAATGATTACTTTTTTATTTCCGTAGAAATTTTAGGGCAAAGATACATTTTTTTTGTGATTAGTGAGCAGTGATTAGTGAGTGGTATTATCAATTATCCATTATTGGAATCATTCTTCGCCACGAAGGATGTCGGCAATGTGGATGATCCCTATGTCAACGCCATGTTCCTGTTTGTAAGAATCCAGAAGTTGCAGGCAGTGGATGTCTGTCGAGGTGATGAATTCAGCTCCTTGATTATAAGCGCGGAGCACTATTTCACCGGTCATCTTTTCAGCGGCCTCAGGATTAAGCATAGGGAATCTGCCGTTAGCCCCACAACAGCAGTTCTTCTCTTCCGTATCTTCAATCAGGTCGAGTCCGATAGTGTTTTTCAGCAAGATCTCCGGGGCGTTGTTGTGCGGATAGAGGTGCTTAGCTGAGCAGGACTTGAAATAAAAGACGCGATGCTTGAACTCGTTTTTCAAATCGCTGACTTTCAGGATGTTCACAATGTAGTCGCACAATTCATATACATTGTTGATGAATGTATTCAACTCGTTGGGAAGTGTAGCGTTCTTCAGGATGAGGTCGAAATGCTGGCGCATGAAACCTGCGCAGGCGGCGTCGGGTATCACGACGGGAAATTTGGTGCTGTGGAGTTCGCAATATTCCGTATAAGATTTGATCACTTGGTAGCCTAAGTCTTTGGCATATTGCATTTCTCCTTCCATGAAGAACCGGCGGCCACAGCAAGTGCTTTCCATATCATAATGGCAAAACTGTCCCAGCCGGTTGAGCACCGTGATGGCACTCGTCACCGTCTCCGCCTGGAAAAGATCCATCTGGCAGGGAACGTACAGGAATACTGTTTGTTGCGAGTCGCTCATATAATGGTTATTGGTTATTGTAGTGACGCACGGCGGTGGTCTCTACAGGGTTAATTCCCGCACTTCGCGTAGCCGCAATTCGAACACGTCAGGCATCCCTCCTTGAATTCCATCGTGTCTTTCTGATGGCAACTGGGGCATTCCACACCTTTCTGTTTTGTACCGTCCTGGATGAATTTCTTGAGGGCTCTGCAAACGCCGTTGCGCCACGAATTGATGCTTTCCTGACGGAAGTTAAGGCCGGAAATGATATTCACGACGTGGTTCACGGGGATGCCGTTGCGCAAGAGCGCGGAGGTCATCTTGGCGTAGTTCCAGAACTCCTGGTCGAAACAGCGGTCCAGACCGCGCAGGATCACTTCGTAGCCGGCTTTGTCTTGATAGATGAAATCGTAGGATTTGGTGCCGTCGTCGTGGCGGTTCTTCACGATGGTGCCGTGATCCACCCACTTGGGCAACAGGAAACTCTCGTCGCCGGTTTTGCCGGTGAAGATTTCGTAAGGCTTGCCGTCGTAGAGTCCGATGTAAGCCACCCAGTCCTCGTTGTTGTTCTTGAAATGGATGACGTCTGCGCGCAGTTCGCGGGGGCGCTTGAAGTTCTTCGGTTTCTCCTTCGTCTCCTCCTTCTTGGACTGGTCGAGGGAGTTGAGCACGCCGTCACGGGAGCCTTCGCGATAGACGGTGAGGCCTTTGCAGCCCACCTCCCACGCTTTCATGTAAAGGTCGCCAACCACCTCTTCGGTGATGGTGGCTGGTAGGTTGACGGTGACGGAGATGCTGTGATCGACCCATTTCTGTACAGAACCTTGCAGTTCGACTTTCTTGATGTAGTCAGTGTCGGCAGCGGTGGCTTTGTAATAAGGCGACTGCTCAACAAGCGCGAAAATCTCCTTTTCGCTCATCTGTTTCATCTGTTCCAACGTATAGCCCTTTGTCTCGGCCCATACCACGAATTTGTGGTGGAAGACCATATATTCCTCGAACATGTCGCCCACCGTGTCTTTCACAACTGTTTTCTTGGCGGCCATGTCATTCGGGTTGATTTTCCGACGGCGTTTATAGACCACGTTGAAGGCGGGTTCAATGCCGGATGTGGTTTGTGTACAGATACTTACGCTTCCTGTGGGCGCGATGGTCAGCAGGGCGATGTTGCGGCGGCCGTAGCGGATCATGTCGTCGTACAGTTTCGGGTCGGCGTCGCGCAAGCGCTGGATGAAGGGGTTGTGGCCTTCCTTGATGCAGCTGTAGATGGGGAAGGCGCCGCGTTCCTTGGCCATAGTGACGGAGGAGCGGTAGGCGGCGAGAGCCAGTTGTTTATGCACTTCGGTGGAGAAAGCGTTGGCTTCGTCAGTGCCGTAGGTGAGGCCGAGAGCGGCGAGCATGTCGCCTTCGGCGGTGATGCCCAGACCGGTGCGGCGGCCCTTGAGCGACTGTTTGCGGATCTTGAGCCAAAGTTCTTTTTCCACGCGTTTCACGTTCTCGCTTTCGGGATCGCTTTCGATTTTGGCGAGGATGGCGTCGATCTTTTCCAGTTCCAGGTCGATGATGTCGTCCATCAGACGTTGTGCGTACTGCACATGCTGGCGGAAACGCGGCATGTTGAAGGTTGCACGGTCGGTGAAAGGTTCATCGACATAGCTGTAGAGGTTCATGGAGATGAGACGGCAGCTGTCGTAGGGACAGAGCGGGATTTCGCCGCAAGGGTTGGTGGAAACCGTCTCGAAACCTTCGTCCTTGTAGCAGTCGGGGATAGACTCGCGGCGGATGTTGTCCCAGAAGAGGACGCCGGGTTCGGCGGATTTCCACGCGTTGTGGATGATTTTGTCCCACAGTTTCTTGGCATCGATCTCCTTGGAAACCTTGGGGTCGGCGCTGTCGATGGGATATTGTTGGGTATAAGAGGTATGGTTTTGGACGCTTTGCATGAATTCATCATCCACTTTGACGGAGACATTGGCTCCGGTGACTTTGCCTTGCGTCATTTTTGCATCTATAAATTGCTCTGCATCAGGATGTTTTATGGAGATGGAGAGCATAAGGGCACCACGTCGGCCGTCCTGTGCCACCTCACGGGTGGAGTTGGAGAAGCGCTCCATGAAGGGGACGATGCCAGTGGAGGTTTGGGCGCAGTTCTGCACGTGGCTGCCTGCGGGACGGATGTCGGACATGTCGTGACCCACGCCGCCGCGGCGTTTCATCAGCTGTACCTGCTCTTCGTCCATCTTCATGATGCCGCCGTAGGAATCTGCGCTGCCGCTGTTACCGATGACGAAGCAGTTGGAGAGTGACACCACCTGGTATTTGTTGCCGATGCCAGCCATCGGGCTGCCCTGCGGAATCACGTATTTGAAATGGTCGAACAGGGAGAATATCTGCTCTTCGCTCATGGGGTTGGCATATCTTCGCTCTATACGGGCGAATTCACGCGCCATGCGACGGTGCATGTCCTCGGGAGTGCGTTCAACCAATTCACCGTTGGAATTCTTCAACGCGTACTTGTCTATCCAAACGCCCGCCGCCAGCTCGTCGCCGCCGAAATATCGTACCACGTCGGAGAAAATGTCCTCCTTGGTGTATGTGGTCTCCGACACCGGCTGTTCGACCTCGGGTTCCACTGCCGCCGCTGTTGCAGTCTCCTGTGCGTATTTCTGCATCGCGGTGTTACGGTTGGCTATCAATTCGCTCATTGATTTCTGCAGCTGCTGCTCCATCATTTCCTGTTCCACGTCTTCCTCGTTCACTGCACTAAAAAGGGATAAATCATCATTCATAATATACGGCGGTTTTGGTTTTTCTTTTCATTAGTCCTTTCGGGCCTGTTCTCGCAACTTCTCGTCCCTTTTGTGCCATACTATTTTTAATTAAATTCGCTAATTAGCTGATTTTCAAATAGTTCCAAAACAAAAGAAACGTTAGTTTCGAGGTTGCTAAAATAGATAATTGTATTGGATTTTGTTCCCTTTCGTTTCCTATAATTATTAACAAAAAGACGTTAATATTTTTTTCGGATTGATTATTAGCGACTTAATTTGAAAAAAAATTTTTGGGCAAAAAAATGGCATGGAAATAATGTTCATGCACTACACGATTCGCTTTAAAAACAGTTCACGAAACGTCTCTATGACAAGCTGACACGAGGATCTAACCAACCGTAGATGATATCACATATTATGTTGATAATCACTAAGATAATGGAAACATACAACAACGATCCCATCACCACGGGAAAATCGTACTTGTCGAGACCGTCGAGGATGACCACGCCCATGCCCTTCCAGTCGAAGATGTACTCCACGAAGACCGCGCCGGCCAACAGCCCCGCCAACCAGCCCGAGATTGCTGTGACCACAGGGTTCAGCGCATTCTTCAGGGCGTGCTTCACGATGATGGTCTTTTGACCTAATCCTTTCGCCTTCGCCGTGCGGATGTAATCCTGCGATAGCACCTCCAACAGCGAGTTCTTCGTCAGTTCGATGACCACCGCCAACGGACGGATACCCAAAGTCAACGCGGGCAGAATCAAATTCTTGAGGTTGACGTATTGTCCTGAACCATAGTCATCTACGGTGTATAAACTGCCGAACATGTTGAGTCCGGTGTAGTCGGCTAACAGGAAGGCGAAGACCCACGCGAAGAGGATGGCCGCGAAGAACGACGGCACCGACATCCCCAATACCGAGACCACCAAGGCACTCTTGTCGAACCAGGTTCCCTTCTTTAGGGCGCAGAAGATGCCGATGATGATACCCACGATGAGAGCGAAGACAATGGAGACAACTGCTAACAACACGGTTTTCGGGAACGCTTCGCCGATGATTTCCGTCACGGGACGCTTGCTCTGGTACGATCTTCGTAAGTAGGGCGCTTTCAGCACGATAGCCGATTTTTTCATCGGTATCAGCTTGACGTAGTGGTAGTTGTCGTCGTTGAGGTAGAAGAAGGAACTCGCGTCGTCGGTTTTGTGCCAGGAAATCGGCGACACATCGTTGAGGTAGGCGAGATACTGTACCCCGAGGGGCAGGTTAAGGCCCATCTCCTTGCGGATGGCCTCCTCCGTCTCCAAGTCGCTGCGCTGCCCCATGATCATGCGCGCAGGGTCGGACGGCAGCACCGTGAACAGGAAGAACACGAGTGTCGTCACCCCGAGCATCAGCAGCAGCCCGTAACCGATCTTTTTGACGATGTATCTTAGCATACCTTTGCGAATCGGCGGCAAAAGTACGAATTTTTTGCTTTTAGCTGTTGGCTTTTGGCTTTTAGCCTGCCAATAGCAAGTAGCTAATAGCCAAAAGCTAAAAGCAAACAGCCAATAGCCGAAAAAAGTGTATCTTTGCACCCGAATTAGAAAAGATAGAAAGGCTTATATATGAACGATTTACTGGATAAATTAGAGCTCATTTACCAACGCTGGCTGCAGATTGGCGAGGAAATCACCAAGCCGGATGTGATGTCCGACATGAAGAACTACGTCAAACTGAGCAAGGACTACAAGGATTTGCAGGCCGTGGTGGACGCTTATAAGAGATATAAGGATGTGATAGACAACATCGCGAACGCCAAAGATATTCTCGCCAACGAAAAAGACGAGGAGTTCCGCGAGATGGCCAAAGCAGAGTTGGATGCCTATCAATCTGAAAAAGAGACACTTGAAGAGGATATTCGCCTGTTGCTGCTGCCTTCCGACCCGCAAGACAGCAAGAACGCCCAGATGGAGATCCGCGCAGGCACGGGCGGTGACGAGGCCAGCATCTTCGCCGGCGACCTCTTCCGCATGTACCAGCACTTCTGCGACAAGAAGGGTTGGAAAATCGAGGTGCTCTCCATGACCGAAGGCACCGTGGGTGGCTACAAGGAGATTGACTTCTCCGTGACCGGCAACGGCGTCTATGGCATCATGAAGTACGAGTCGGGCGTACACCGCGTGCAGCGCGTGCCGCAAACCGAGTCGCAGGGCCGTGTACACACCTCCGCCGCCTCCGTGGTGGTTCTTCCCGAGGCCGACGAGTTCGACGTGGAACTCAAGCAGAGCGACATCAAGAAGGAGACCTTCTGCGCCTCTGGTCCCGGCGGTCAGTGCGTGAACACCACCTACTCCGCTGTGCGTCTCACTCACATCCCCACGGGCATCGTGGTTTCCATCCAGGACGAGAAATCGCAGATCAAGAACCTCGAAAAGGCCATGCGCGTGCTGCGTACGCGCCTCTTCGAACGCGAATACCAGAAATACTTGGACGAAATCGCCTCCAAGCGCCGCACGATGGTCTCCACCGGCGACCGCTCCGCGAAGATCCGCACCTACAACTATCCACAGAACCGCGTCACCGACCACCGTATCAACTATACAATGTACAACCTCGCCAATTTCATGAACGGCGACATTGAGGAGGTGATTCAGGCGCTGCAAGTGGCCGAAAATGCCGAGAGATTGAAGGAGGCAGTGGAATAATTAATTGATAATGGATAATTGATAATTGATAATGGATAATGGATAATTACGGGGATAGGGAACTGTTCCCGTTTTTTTGTATCAGTGGGGCTGTCGCATAGCGGCAACCCTAAGGTGTTTGTTGCCTATTTCTCGCAAATTCCCGCAATGAAATCCACCGCGTTCATGTTGCGGAGGGAGACGACGTCAATCCAGCCGCTTTCGATGCCATAGACACGTCCCGCTTTCACCGCGTCCAAAAGCGTGTAGGGGTAGCGCGATTGGAATGCCTCTTTGTCTTCGTTGCGCACGAGGATGATGTCGGGATTGATCTTGAAAAGATATTCGCGGCTGATGTTCCAGCCCGTGAGGGAATCGCCGGCGTTGCGGGCGCCTGCAAGCTCGATGATTTCCTGAATGTGCGTTTTTTTCGGGGCGGTGAAGTCGCCACCGTCGCCAAAGCCGACTACATAATAAACGCACTTGCGTTTTTCGGGGGCAGGTGCGTTCGCCTTTCGCTCCGCAATCTTTTTCCGCCATTTCATGGCTTCAGCGTTCCCTTTTTCCTCGCACTGTGTGATGCGGCCGACCACCTCCATCATTTCGGCCATGCCTTCTAACGAAGACTCCTCCACGATGCAGATGACAGGAATCCCCATTTTCTCGATGGCATCGACATCTTGCTGCGAAATCATGGAGCCGATGAGCACTACGTCCGGATGGAGTGAAAGAAGTTGCTCGAAGTTAATGTTGTGCATCCCGCCAATCTTTGTAATCTTCTCAGTCTCAGGTGGATAATTACAAAAATCAGAGACGCCGACCAATTTTTCCTGTGCTCCCACGAGGAACATAACTTCCGTGATGGCAGGCGAGATGGAGATGATGCGCTGCGGGGCGGTGTCCAACTGCACGTGCCGGTGATAGGAATCCTCCCAGGTGAAGAAGGCCTCCTGCCGAGTGCTTTTTGAGGAGTGGCATCCGGCGAAAAGCAGCGATGCGCCCAGAATTAAGATGGCGAATAATCTTGCGGTTCTTCTCATTGCGGTTCTCTTTGAAAACAGTCGGTACAAAAAAAGCACCGATGTTTCGGTGCTTTCGCCTTGCGCTCCCTCAAGGACTTGAACCTTGGACCCTCTGATTAACAG
>JBGUPL010000074.1:0-53934 GCA_045130275.1 Bacteroidales bacterium | reverse complement strand
CCCCCCCCGCCCCCCCCTCTACTGTCTGTCACCTAGTAGTATTTCGGTGTGAATCCCATATTGAAAAAGATGAACGAATAGATATCCACCACCTCGTCGATGGCCTTGTCGAGGGGTTTGCCGCCACCATGGCCCGCATTGCTCTCAATACGGATGAGGTGCGGCTTATCACCGATGTCGCTGTTCTGCAATGCCGCCGCGTACTTGAACGAGTGCGCCGGTACTACGCGGTCATCGTGGTCAGCGGTAGTCACCAAGATAGCCGGATACTCCTTGCCGTTCTGGATGGAGTGCAATGGCGAGTACTTGTAAAGGTATTCAAACATTTCCTTGCTGTCCTCGCTCGTGCCGTAATCCACTGCCCAATAGCGGCCGATGGTGAACTTGTGGTAGCGCAACATGTCCATGACACCCACCTGCGGAATAGCCACCGCAAATAGGTCGGGACGCTGGTTCACAACCGCACCGACGAGCAGACCGCCATTGGAACCGCCTTGCAACGCCAACTTTTTCTTGTTTGTATAACCTTGACTGATAAGAAATTCCGCTGCTGCAATACAGTCGTCAAACACGTTTTGCTTTTTCAACTTCGTGCCAGCCTCATGCCACTCCTTACCATACTCGCCGCCGCCGCGAAGGTTCGCAATCGCGAGAACGCCACCTTGTTCTAACCATGCAACACGCGTCGCACTAAAACTCGGGGTGAGCGAAATGTTAAAGCCTCCATAACCGTAGAGCAGCGTCGGGTTGTTACCATCCATTTTGATGCCCTTCTTGTGGGTAATGAACATCGGGACCTTGGTGCCGTCCTTCGAGGTGAAGAACTTCTGCTCTGTCACGTAGTCATCGGAATTGAATTTGATTTCGGAACTCTTGTATAAAGTTGACTTATTGTTCGTTACATCGTATTGGTAAATCGCCGCTGGGGTGATGTAAGAGGTGACAGTGTAGAACGTCTCCGTGTCGTCGGCTTCGCCGCCGAACCCCCCGATGGTGCCGATCATGTCGTTGTCGAGGTTGTAGAGAAACTTACCGCCCTCATCGAAAATCTTCACGAGCGAACGGGCATCCTTGGTGTAATTGGCTATCAACCTTTTACCGATGTGACTGACGCCTGTTAGCACCTCACCTTTGGTGGCGGGGATGACATCCGTCCACCCCATTGTGTTAAGACTGCCAATCGGAATGCTGATGACCTGATACTCCGGTGCATTGTGATTGGTCATCACGAGGAAATGTCCGTCAATCTCGTCAATAACAGCGTAGTCGTCCGTAAATTCGTTCACCGCCTTGATAAACTGCGCTTTGGGATTATCCAAATCTTTGTAATAGAGCGAATTGCCAGATGTTGATTCGCTGCCGTAGATTACCAGGTAGCGTTTGTTGACCACCTCGGCGCTAAAGCTGAGGTTCGGGTTGGTGGGATCCTCATAAGCCAGTTGGTCCTCTTTTTGGTCGGTGCCTACTTTGTGGTAGTAGAGTTTGCCGTTTTCGTTCACGCCGGAGAGCTCATTCTTGGGCTCCGGGAAGCGGCTGTAAAAGAAACCGTCATCCTTCCACGCGATACCGGAGAATTTCACCCACACGAGGTGGTCGTCCAAATCCTTGCCTGACTCGATGTCTTTGACGTAGATCTCCTGCCAGTCACTGCCGTTACGGGAAATGGCATAACCAAGATACTTGCCGTCGTCCGAGATGTCAAGTGTGGAGAGCGCCACGGTGCCGTCATCGGAGAGTTTGTTGGGGTCGAGCAGCACAACGGCATCACCGTCAAGGCTGTTCTTGTAGTAGAGCACGCTCTGATTCTGCAGACCGTCGTTGCGGTAGAAGAAGTAGCGGTCGCCCTTTTTCCACGGAGCACCCTCTTTCGGGTAATTCAGAAGATCCTTCAGGTGCTTCTTCATCTTCTCGCGATAGGGAATATGCGCTAAGAACTTGTTGGTCACCTCGTTCTGGGCCTTCACCCAGTTGGCGGTCTCCTCAGAATAGTCGTCTTCCAGCCAGCGGTAGGGATCGGGCACGGCCACGCCAAAATAGTGATCAACAGTGTCGCATTTCTTGGTTTCAGGGTATTCCACTTTCGGAATCCCGTTGTTTTTCATAAGACAAGATGTAAGCATAATGATGGTGCTTAATGCTAAAATACTGATAGTTAGTTTTTTCATTGATATGATTGTTTTAATTATTTCGAAAGTGCAAAGGTAGTATTTTTAGTGAACAGTGTGTAATGAGCAAAAAGCAGGGAATAGGGATCTGTCCCGCCGAACAACTGCTAACTCCTAACAAAAAAAATTGTATCTTTGCCGTTTGTTTTTAAATTGAGACAGATTTTTATGAAAAAGGCAACTGTTTATTGTATCGCATTGATTACCATTGTTTTGGCATCATGCTCATCACCCAAGAAGGTGAAGACGGAAGAAGCGTCCGCAACCACCGGAGCCACCGAAAAGAAAACCCAAACCAACAATACACAAGCAATGACGAAAGTTTTATTGAAAACCACATTCGGCGACATTACCATCGCCCTGTACGATGACACGCCGCAACACAGAGACAACTTCCACAAGTTAGTGAATGACAAGTTCTACGACGGCGTGCTCTTCCACCGCATCATCAAAGGGTTTATGATCCAGGGTGGCGACCCGGACTCCAAGACGGCTAAACCCGGTCAGCGGCTGGGTTCCGGCGATGTGGGCTACACCATCCCCGCCGAGTTCGTGCCGGCGCATTTCCACAAACGCGGTGCTGTCTGCGCGGCCCGCATGGGTGACAACGTGAATCCGCAGAAAGCCTCTTCCGGCTGCCAGTTCTACATTGTGGATGGCACGGTCTATGACAACGACAAACTCAACATGATCGCACAGCGCACTGGCAAGACCTTCACGCCAGAGCAGGTGCAGGCTTACACCACTGTCGGCGGTGCACCGTTCCTTGACGGCGACTACACCGTATTCGGCGAGGTCATCAGCGGCATGAACGTGGTCGATAAGATCGCAGCGCAGCAGAAAGACGGCGCCGACAGACCTATAGAGGACATTAAGATTATTAGCGCGACGGTCATCCGTTAATTGAGAATTGAAAATTGATAATTGATAATGAAAAGTATTGACGAAATAAGGGCGGAAATCGCCAATTACAAGATTGAGAACGCAGAAAGTCTGGAACAGTTCCGGATTCAGTTTTTAAGCAAGAAAAGTGAAATCCAGGCCTTGTTCGGCGAACTTAAGAACATGGCGCAGGAGAACCGCAAGGAGTTCGGGCAGCTTGTGAACGACCTTCGCGACATGGCACAGAACCACTATAACGAGTTCAAAGACAGACTGGAAGCGGCCACAGACCGTAAAACCAACTTGATTCCCGACATCACCCGTCCCGCAGCCCGGCAGAGCGTCGGTTCCATGCACCCTATCTCCCTCATGATGAGCGAAGTACGGCGCATCTTCGAGGACATCGGCTTCTCCGCTGTGGAAGGTCCCGACATTGAGGACGACTGGCATGTGTTCACCGCGCTCAACTTTGCAGAAGAGCACCCAGCCCGTGACATGCAAGACACCTTTTTCATCGAGTTGCACCCTGACGTGCTGCTGCGCACGCACACCTCCTCGCTGCAGGTTCGCACCATGGAGAAACAGCAACCGCCGATCCGTGTGATATGTCCGGGCCGTGTCTTCCGAAACGAAGCCATCACCTCCCGCGCCCACTGTATCTTCCATCAGGTGGAAGGTCTGTATGTGGCTGAGAACGTGTCGTTTGCCGATATGAAACAGACCTTGCTCTACTTCGCCCAGCGTATGTTCGGCGATGAAGTGCGCATCCGTCTTCGTCCCTCTTATTTCCCATTCACCGAACCGTCTGCGGAAATGGACGTTTCCTGCAACATCTGTGGCGGTGCCGGCTGCAACCTCTGCAAACACACCGGCTGGGTCGAGATCCTCGGCTGCGGCATGGTGGACCCCAACGTCCTGGAAAACTGCGGCATCGACAGTTCCAAGTACAGCGGCTTCGCCTTCGGTCTCGGCATCGAGCGTATGACCATGCTTAAGTACCGCACCAACGACATCCGCCTCTACTTCGAAAACGACGTCCGCTTCCTGCAACAATTCAAGGCCGCCACACGTTAGTTTTAGGCAATAGGCAATAGGCAATAGGCAATAGGCAATAGATATTAATTAACATCAAAAGATATTAAAATGACAAAAACTCAAAAAAGGATTAACAGCCTGATCGGTCTGATCATCGGCATAGTGGCTTCTGCGGTCTATATCATGACGGCCGAACCCACTGTCTCTTGGTGGGACTGCGGCGAGTACATCGCCACCACCTCGAAACTGCTCATCGGGCACCCGCCTGGAGCACCGACGTTCCAGATTCTCGGTCGCATCGCCACTCTTTTTGCAGGAGGCGATGTCACCAAAATGGCCTTCTGTGTGAACTGTATGTCGGCGATATGCAGTGGTATGACGATTATGTTGCTCTATTTCAGCATCGTGCGTCTCGCCCGCAAACTTGTTGCCAAGTGGGGTGAGTTGAACACGCCACGTTTCATCGCCGTGCTCGGCACCGCTTTAGTAGGCGCATTAACATACACGTTTTCAGACACTTTCTGGTTCTCCGCAGTGGAGGGTGAGGTCTATGCTATGTCCTCTTTCTTCACCGCTCTGGTATTCTGGTGTATTTTGAAATGGGACGAGGAGTACGAGCACCCGAAACCGAATGTGAACCCCAACCGTTGGATCGTGCTGATCGCCTATTTGGTAGGACTTTCCATCGGTGTCCACCTGCTGAACTTGCTGACCTTGCCAGCCATCGGGCTGATCATATACTACCGTCTCTCCCCGAAGGCCACCGGCATGGGTGCAGTGCTTGCTTTTGCCCTGCTCTCCTTCGCATTCGGCATCTTCTGCTCACCTATGTGGATGATCCTGATATGGCTCTTCGTGACCACACCGCTGCTTATCCTCTGCGGCAAGAAGGGTGCCCTGACTTCGAAGGCGGAATGGGGGGTCACGCTCTCACTTATCGTGTCGGTCGCATTGCTAGGCTTCATCCTTTGGGGAATCGTGCCCCAGGTGGTGAACCTTGCAGGTAAGTTCGACCTCTTTTTCGTCAACACCCTGCACATGCCTTTCAACACCGGCGTGATTTTCTTCTTCTTGCTTATCGCCGCGATCATCGGCTGGGGCATTTGGTATGGCCACAAGCGCAACAAACCCGTTTTCTCCATCAGCGCCTTCTCGTTGATGATGCTCATCATCGGTTACTCTACTTTCATGACACTGGTGATCCGCTCCAATGCCAACCCGACCATCGACGAAAACAGCCCTGAAGACGCCGTCTCTCTCCTCTCCTATCTGAACCGCGAACAGTATGGTTCCAACCCGCTGCTGTACGGACAGAGCTACAACACCCGTGTCGTGAGCATGAAGGACGGTTCTCCTGTATATTACCGTGACGAGGCAACCAAACGCTATGTGGTTTCAGACTCCCGCAAGGGCAGCATCCCGGAATATGACCCCCAAGGAAGTATGTTTTTCCCTCGCATGTGGTCATCCGAGAAACAAGCTCAATACATCGACTGGTTAAACAACCGTTATGATTCCGACAGTCCTTCCGACAAAGATAACCGTCGGCAGCTGGCCCGCGGGAACCTGCCCACCTGGCAACAGAACATCAAGTTCTTCCACACCTATCAACTGGGGTACATGTACTGGCGTTACTTCATGTGGAACTTTGCCGGTCGCCAGAACGATCTGCAGGGTCACGGCGATTACCAGAATGGCAACTGGATTTCCGGCATCGGTGCCATTGACAACCCGATGGTCGGCAACCTCAAAGACATGCCTGCCGCTTTGGAGCGCCCCGGGCACAACAAATATTACCTGCTTCCGCTGCTCTTAGGTCTTGTGGGTCTCATTTTCCAAACAAGACACGACAGCAAGCATTCCTTTGTAGTATTCATGCTCTTCGTGATGACGGGCATCGCCATTGCCATCTACCTGAACATGTACGCTTTCCAGCCGCGTGAGCGAGACTATGCCTTCGCGGCTTCCTTCTACGCTTTCGCGATGTGGATCGGTTTTGGTGTGCTGGGCATCTACCGCCTGTTCGAGAAGCTGCAGAGCAAGAGCGTGCAGGCCGTCGGCGCGGCACTCACCACCCTGATATGCATCGGAGCGGTGCCTTGCGTGATGGCCAAGGAGAACTGGCACGACCACGACCGTTCCGACCGCTACACTGCGCTGGCCATCGCCAAGAACTACCTTGACTCGTGCGAGCCCAACGCCATTCTCTTCACCCTCGGCGATAACGACACCTTCCCGCTTTGGTACGCCCAGGAGGTGGAAGGATACCGTACTGACGTGCGCGTCTGCAACCTTATGTTGCTGAGCACTGGCTGGTATGTCGATCAGATGAAGCGTAAGGCCTACGATTCTGACCCGCTACCGATTTCCATGACTTGGGACCAGTATAAGGACGGTTCCCGCGACGCACTCTATTTGGAAGCGGCCAACAATCAGTATGTTGACCTGAAGGCTGTGGTGGACTATATCAAATCCCCCATGTTCGACAATATGAGGAGCATATTCCTGCTCAACTCCAAATCTGGATACCGTAGCAACGGCCGCGCCATTCCTGCTAGCTTCTCACTGCCTGTGGACAAAGCTAAAGTGCTTGCCAACGGTACTGTGGCTCCTGAAGACGCAGACCTCGTAGTGGACAAACTGATGTGGAATATGAAGACCAACGGTGTGAACCCCTTCACCAAAGCTTACATCGTAATGATGGATATCCTGGCGAACAACAACTGGGAACGCCCGATTTACTACGCTTCCACAGCCGGTCCGGAGGCTTATCTCGGCCTTGAGAACTACTTCCAGCTGGAAGGATTCGCTTATCGTCTGGTGCCTATCCGTAACGATTCCCGCACTTATGGGGAGACCGGTCGCATCAATTCCAGCCGCCTTTACCACAACCTTATGGAAGTGTTCGACGACCACAGCCGTCTGGATCCTGTCAAGAGCCCGAAAAATGCTCAACACGAGGCCTATCCGTACGCTTGGGGCGGTTTTAACGACCCGAACGTTTACCATTCCGAAGACAATACCAGACTGGCACCGATGATTCGCAGACTTTACAGCCGTCTGGCCGAAAAACTGATTGAGGAAGGTGACAAAGAGAAGGCGTTCGAAGTCCTGGTGCACGGCAACGAAGTCATGCCTGATTTCAACTTCCCTTATGTCGCTGCCATGTCCAACATCTACGGTTACACGCACGGATGTATGACCTATCTGGAGAGTTTCTTCAGAGTGGGCACCGACAAAGCCAACAAAGAGGGTATGAAAATGGCCAACCAGATTTGGGATGACGAAGTGGCGCTCTTCAATTGGTATAACAATTGTGATGAACGCACCCTCAACTACCGTAGCGGTGACATCCATTTCGACTTCTTGTTCTTGCATTATATGATGAACAACATCAAATTCCCGAACAACGATCTGACCAAACGCTACAAAGAGTTGAAAATAAACAATGTGGCGGTCCATTACGCCAAGACACTGCAAAGCACCATCTCCTCCGAGCTGCGCAAGGCTGACTTTGACCAGAAGACCGTGGGTGGTGCACTACAGGAACTTCACCAACTGAGAGAAGTCGCCCAGCTGATCGGTGACAACCAAACCGCCCAAAAGGTCGAGAGCATCGCCACCGCTCAGATAGACATGATGAACAATATCTCTAGAGAATTGGGAGCAGCCTTCCGTCAGTTCTATAACAGTTTGGACAAGCCTGAAACGCTGGGTGAGGACATCCCCGAGGATGAAAACGAACCCGACGAGAAATAATACTTATTTTCTATCCTATCACTTTTGTAGAGACGCGCCGCGGCGCGTCTCTACATGTTTTAAAAAATATTACCTTTGCACCCGAAAATTCAAACCGAAAATATATCCATTATGAAAAAATTTGCAGTAATACTGTGCGGCTGCGGCACATTGGACGGCAGCGAAATACATGAATCAGTGATGACCCTTTTGGCTATCGACCGCAATGGTGGTGAATATCAGATTTTTGCGCCAAATGACTGGCAATACCATGTGGTAAACCACGTCACGGGACAGCCGATGGACGAGCGACGCAACATGCTGCTGGAAGCGGCACGCATTGCCCGCGGCAACGTGAAACCCATCGAAGATTGCCGCGTGGAGGATTTTGACGCAGTGGTGTTTCCCGGCGGCAACGGTTCCGCCAAGAACCTCTTCACTTACGCCTATGAAGGTGCCGACTGCACCGTGCGCGAGGATGTGGCAGCCGTAATCCGCGCCTTTCATAACGCCGGCAAACCCATCGGTGCACTCTGCATCGCCCCCGTCATGATCGCCAAGGTGCTTGGCGACGTCACCGTCACCGTCGGGAACGATCCTGGCACCATCCGCAATGTCGAGACCTTCGGCACGAAACACGAAGTCACCGTCCAGAAGGGCGTGTGCATGGACCAGTCCAACAAGATCTTCACTACTCCCTGCTACATGCTGCCCGCTCGCATCAGCGACATCGCCGACTGCGCCGACAACCTCGTCAAGGCCATGATGGCTGTTATTTAAGGTACATACGTCATGTAGGGCGAATAATATTCACCCCTACGTTGTTTGAAAACATCGAAACTACATGAACAATATCGTCCTTGTCGGTTTTTCAGGCGCCGGAAAGAGCACCGTGGGAAAACGGCTCGCCGGCAAACTTGATAAGGTATTTATCGATCTTGATCTCTACATTGAGAAAAAATATCACACGGCGATTCCCCTACTGTTTCAGCGGTACGGGGAATCGGCGTTTCGTCAGCTGGAGTATGCAGCCCTACAAGAAGTTCTGATGACCGACAATGCCGTCATCGCCGTGGGCGGCGGCACCCCGTGCCACGAAAATGCCATGGAACTCATCAACAACCATTCCCGAAGTATATACCTGAAACTTGATGAGGACGAGATTGTTGACCATCTTCTTCATTCCAAAAAGAAACGTCCGCTGACCAACCATCTGAATGAGCCTGAACTCCGCGAATATGTAAAGAAGAATTTAGCCATAAGAGAGCCCTACTACTTGCAAGCTCAGGAAATCCGGACTCTTGAAGAAATTGAAGCTCAGCTGCTAACTGCTAACTGCTAACTATTTTTATACCCGCGCCATTTCTCCACTACCGCATTGAAGTCTTCTGGCAGTTCCGACTCGAACTGAATCATCTTGCCCGTTATGGGATGCTTAAATCCCAGTGATTTGGCATGCAATGCCTGACGTGGCATAAGGGCGAAGCAGTTGCGGATGAACTGTTGATATTTGGTGAAGGTGGTTCCCTTGAGAATGCGGTTGCCACCGTAGGCTTCGTCGTTGAAAAGCGGGTGCCCGATATGCTGCATGTGAACACGGATCTGATGCGTGCGGCCGGTTTCTAACTGACATTCGACAAGAGTCACATAACCGAACCGCTCCACCACACGCCAATGCGTGACCGCGTGTTTGCCTTGTTCACTGCCCTCGGGAAAAACCGTCATGACCATGCGGTCCTTGGGATTGCGCCCCACATTACCTACCACGGTTCCGGAATCCTCCTCCATGTCGCCCCATACTAACGCCCAATATCTGCGCTCCAAGTCGTGGTCGAAAAAGGTCTTCGCTAAACGCATCTGCGCCAGTTCATTCTTGGTGACAGCCAGCAGGCCGGATGTATTCTTGTCGATGCGGTGCACCAATAGCGGCTTCATCGGGGAACCATCCTCCAGTTTTTGGTCGCGGAGGTAGTAATAAAGCGCATTGACCAACGTACCCGTATAATTCCCGTATGCGGGATGCACCACCATACCCGCCTCCTTGTTGACAATCAGCAAGTCATTGTCTTCATAAACGATATTCAAGGGAATATTTTCGGGCAGGATCTCAGTGTCGTTAGGTGGATTGGGCATCAACACGGAGATCGTGTCCCCTGGACGCACTTTGTAATTTTGCTTCACGGGTTTGCCATTCACCAGAATGCAATCCGCCTTCGCCGCTTGCTGCACTTTGTTGCGCGACGTGTTGGCAATCAGATTGAAAAGATACTTGTCAATGCGGAGCATTTCCGTTCCGGCTGTGACCTCAAACCGGAAATGTTCGTATAGTTCGTCTGTTGGTTGTTGGCTATTGACCGTTGGCTGTTGGCTGTTCATTCCCTTAACTAGATAAAAGTATTCCGTTTCTAAATAATTATCTTCCTAAAAAAGCTAATAGCTAAAAGCCAAAAGCTAACAGCCAAAACTACCTGTTACACGCCTTGCAAATGATTTTCTTCGCATCTTCGTTCTCCAAGATGCATGTCGGCAACTTGTCGATGAGACCGCAGAGACGCACGGAATTCTTATCGGCCGCCAACTGCACAGCTTTGGTGAAAAGTCCGCTCAGATAGGTTTCCTCACGGTGCGCAGCCAACGAGACGTATGAGAAAATGAAATCTTCAGAGATGGTCGGGTCGTCGAGGAACGGGGTCATCAGAGAAAGGGAATACACGTAATCGTAACGTTTGTTGAAGTACGAGGCCAGTTTGAAAGCGTTCTTCCAACTGTCCATCTTCTCATTACGGATCTCCTTGATCTTGGCGTACGTGGCATTAATCTGGGCCGTAGTTTCCGCGTTGACTGGCAAAGTGTCCAGATAGTTGATGATCTTAAACTGATATTCGAGGTTAAGGCTGTTCACGCGATCCTTCGGGATGGCGGGAATGGTATAGAGTCTGTCAATGGTGGCCTGCGTCTTGGCAATGTCGGCCATGGTGTTGATTTTGGCAGCAAGCACATCAGACACGGTGGTGTTGTACATAAGCAGCTGGTTGGACGTGTTGAGGTTGTAGATCTTCGTCATCTGCTCGGCCATAGCCGGTGTCAGCTTGGGACTTTTGTAGTACAAGGCATACAATTTATTGTTGAGAAGCGTCTGATACTCTTTTTTGAAAGGGATATCCATTTTTTCAATCGAAGCAGAGGAGAATTTGCCGCTTTCGACCTGCTTGAGAATGTAATCCTCGACTGACATGGCAAAGCCGAGCTGCTTCGGATTCTTGACGGCATTATTGAACTTCCAAAGCGCGAAAGCCTCCTCTCCAGTTGGGGAATCGGCATAGTAGGTTACACTCTGGCGGAGCTCCATCGTGCGCAACGGAGCCAAATAGTTGGTGTCCAGCACTTTGGCTGCATAGCGATTGTACAAACGCAATTCCTTGGCCGCTTCTTCCAATGTCTTGAAGCTCAAATCATAATACTCTTCGTGCTGGGTGATTTTCTCTTTGAACTCGTCCCAACAGTAGTCGTACACCAATTTGATGTCCATACCGGGGAAATAACGTTGTAGGTCTTTTTTGATGGCAGCGGCTCGTTTTTCCTGGATGGCTTTGTAAGCAGGATCTTGGTAATAGTCGGGGGAAATGTGGGAGATGAGTTCCACGCTGTTGACCTTATACTGCGGTAGGTTGGGGTCTTTTTTGTCGAGGTTGAAACCGGCAGCGGTATAGTCTGTCTTCTTAGCCTCGTACGGGAACGAGAGGCTCACGGTGCCTTCTTCCGGAGAGATCGTCCATTCACCGGCACTCTTGATACCTGTTTCGTCTTTCACGAAATTGATTTTCTCGGTATAGTCAGCGCCTTTGCTCTCAATTCGTTTGCCAATGACCGAGCGGCAGACTCGGTTGCCTTCCTTGAGCACTAAAACAATGATATCCAAATCTTTACTATCATTAACTTCTGCGGGGAGGTCACCTAGTTTAGCGATCAGCTTGCCGGATTTGAGATTCGCATTTTCGTTGGCAGCCATGATTTTCTCAAAAGTGACGGGCTTGGTCACCACCCCACGATGGAAGAGGTCGTAATCCACCTGGTGGTTGTCACACTCGTACTGGCCTTCTTGAACAATATCAATCGCTATGGCATCACCCTCTTTGCCGATAAGCCGTTTCAGTTCCTTATAGTTGTCGCAATTGAGGTAAATTTCTCCGTTCTTATTCACCGAGACGCACTCGGAGAGAATCTCCAAGCCTGGTTCGGTAGCACATTTCTTACATATTTTATCGTCATACCCTTTCAAACCGGCCTGTCCCCTAGTATAGGGAAGGTCTTTCTCATTATAACCGGCTTTGTAATGGTTGAAGGTACGGTCATTGCCCAACACAAGCGAAATATACATGCTCTTCATGGAAACATCGGTATTATAGCCGAACCCCATATATGTGTAGCGTTCATCAAGCAGCACATCTGCAGTCTTCACATTTTTCAAAATGGACTGTACCAAAGATAGACAGAGATCATAATAGGTATATTCGGTTTCGCCCATATAGGCCTTCGCCTTGGCCACCAATTCGTCACCATTGCCAGCCAATCCGTATTTGCGCAGACGGAAATACGTTGTTTTGTACGGTGCATTGTTTTCCAGCGTCTTTTCATCTTTAGAGGCTTGAAAATCAGCCTGGAACTGTGCCGTAGAGTCCAAGGAGACATCATGCTTCAGTTTCGGCACATAACGGAATTCAGCGCGAGCCTGGTCCACAATGTCTGTGAAACATTGGTACAGGATTTTCTCATCATAATTGTTCGGAGCAAAATTCCGCACATATTTGGCATTTTCTTTCAAAGAGACAGGATCAAACCTGCTGTACTGATTTTCCGTCTGAGCGTATGCAAAGATACTGAATACCAATAGTATAGAAAAAATCGAAAGGGTAGATTTTCTATTCATAACCGATAATTTTAAGATTGCAATTTAAATTTAGCAAAGGTACATAAATTTCAAAATCAACATACAACGGTTTATTTTTTTTGGAAAATATTTAAGAAAGAGACATGAAGATTAGGGTGCATGAAAAAATGGATGAATGAAGAAACCGTGTCATACCCGAAGAAATATCCGTTTTCAACCATCCATTATCCATTAAAAATTGTATTTTTGCAGGTTTTTTTCAAAAAGATATAAAATGCAGAATATCAGAAACATCGCCATCATTGCCCACGTTGACCACGGCAAAACCACGCTCGTTGACAGAATATTATACCAATCGCACCTCTTCCGAGAGAATCAACAAGTGCAGGATTTGGTGCTGGACAATAATGATTTGGAGCGTGAACGCGGTATCACTATTCTATCAAAGAATGTTTCTGTGAGATACAAAGGAGTGAAAATCAATGTGATTGACACTCCAGGCCACAGCGACTTCGGCGGTGAGGTGGAGCGTGTGCTCAATATGGCCGACGGCGTGCTTTTGGTTGTGGACGCCTTTGAAGGTCCTATGCCACAGACCCGTTTTGTGACACAGAAAGCCATCGAACTGGGATTGAAACCCATTGTGGTCATCAACAAGGTTGACAAGCCCAACTGCCATCCTGACCTGGCGCAGGAAGCCGTTTTCGAGCTGATGTTCAACCTCGGCGCCTCGGATGACCAATTGGATTTCCCGACCGTCTATGGCTCCGCGAAAAACGGCTGGATGGGTCCCGACTGGAACAATCCCACTTCCGACATTTCTTACCTCCTCGACACGATTATCGAGCACATCCCCGCCCCGAAGGTGGAACCCGGCAACCTGCAAATGATGATTTCTTCCCTCGACTACTCTTCCTACGTGGGACGTATCGCCGTGGGACGCGTGAAACGCGGCACCATCCAATGGGGACAAAACGTTTCGTTAGTGAAGCGCGACGGCTCGGTACAAACTTCCAAAATCAAGGAACTGTATGTTTTCGAGGGACTTGGAAAAGAGAAATATAAAGAGCCCGTGCAGGCTGGCGAAATTTGCGCCTTGCTCGGCCTCGACGATTTCGAGATTGGCGACACCGTGGCGGATTATGAGAATCCCGAACAACTGCCGCCCATCAAAGTCGATGAGCCAACGATGAGCATGCTCTTCACCATCAACAACTCCCCTTTCTTCGGAAAAGAAGGCAAATATGTCACTTCCAGACACTTGCGCGACCGTTTGTTTGCCGAATTGGAAAAGAATTTAGCCATGCGCATCGAAGAGACTGACTCGCCAGACCGCATGAACGTCTTCGGACGCGGCATTTTGCACCTTTCTATCCTTATTGAGACGATGCGCCGCGAAGGTTATGAGATGCAAGTAGGTCAGCCTCAGGTGATTATCAAAGAAATCGACGGCCAAAAGTGCGAGCCCGTGGAACAACTCACCGTACTGGTGCCCGAAGAGATGTCGAGCCGTGTCATCGACTACGTCTCCCGAAAAAAGGGCGACCTGATGTCTATGGATACTGTCAACGACCGCGTACACCTCAACTTCAACATCCCGTCTCGCGGACTCATCGGTCTGAGCAACCAACTGTTGACAGCCACGGAAGGCGAGGCTATCATCTCGCACCGTTTCATCGAATTCCAACCGTGGAAGGGTGAAATTGCGGGTCGTCATGCGGGATCCCTCATCGCAATGGAGACCGGGCAGGCATACGCCTACTCTTTGAACAAGCTACAGGACCGTGGCCGCTTCTTCATCGAACCGAACGACCAAGTGTATGCTGGACAGATCATAGGCGAACACATCCGCCAAGGCGACCTGGTGGTTAACGTCTGCAAATCCAAGAAGTTATCGAACATGCGCGCCGCCGGTTCCGACGAAAAGTTGGTTCTCGCACCGGCTATAAAGTATTCGCTGGAACAATACATGGAGTTCATCGCAAAAGACGAGTACTTGGAGATCACCCCGCAAAGCCTGCGCGTCCGCAAGATCATTCTGGACGAGACCGAACGTAAACGCGCTGAGAAACGCAATACCGACAACTAACACTTACCTTATGCAGAAGGAGGTTTTCTTTGAGCATCTTTGCGAAGAACTGCGGCAAAACCGCGGGCTGTACCCATACTACAAGCTGACGGATGGCTCACCCGCGCGACAACAGTTCCGCAAAGCCTACTTCATGCAGCGGCTGGAATATCTGGAGAACCATATCGATATCCGCAAACACCCGAAAATCTGGGATTGCGGCTGCGGGTATGGCACCACGGGGTTCTTTTTCGCCATGAAAGGGCAGCCCGTTTATGGCACCACATTGGAATATTATCCCGAGCAATGGGAAGCCCGCCGCCAATTCTGGGGACAGTTTGGCGACACTTCACTCTGCACTTTCCAATATGCCAACCTCTTCGACCAAAATCTCGAAGAGAACAGCTTCGACTATATCATCCTGCAGGACACGCTCCATCACATCGAACCTCTGGACGAAGCCCTGCTTCTGTTCCGAAAAGCGCTGAAACCTGACGGAAAATTGATTTTGATTGAAGAGAACGGTGGCTGTTGGATCAAAAGCATGATGCTTTTCGCGCAGCGCGGCAACAAAAGAGTCATCTCCGTCTATGACGAAAACCTCCGGAAAGAAGTGCTTATGGGAAACGAGAACATCCGCCCCGAAAAAACATGGCGCAAGCACTTTGAAAAAGCCGGATTCCACATGGAAGAGGGCAGCCTTCAATACATCCGTTTACTGCCTTCCATTTTTTTCAATATGGAGAATATGAAAAAAAATGTGGAAATCGAACAAAAGATATGGAAAAAAAGTGCACTTTTGCGCCGCAAAGCGTTTTGGGGGATTAATATGGTGTTTATGAAAGAGAACTGAGAAATTTGACGTGAGATATATAACGTTTTAGAGGTCTCAAGTCTCAAATCTAAAAAAGTCAATAATTCTTATCAATTATGAACGAAAATATCGAACAACAACAGCAAGACAACAAACCGGAAAGCCGTTCTCGCAAGTTCTGGCGGGTGGTTTTAGGATCAATGGTGGGTTTTGTACTCGCATCCATCATCGTCTCCATCCTGAGTATCCTGATGTTCCTTGGTATGATCGCCACCTTTGAAAAAACAGCCTCGTCTGCCATGTCCACCACCACAACGGTTAAGGACAACAGCGTATTGCTGGTCGATTTATCCGCTCCGATTGAGGAGCGTGCTGTGGAGATGCCCTTCGATTTCGGATCTTTTGCACAGCAAAATGTCGGTCTCGACAACATCCTCAAGGCGATTGACGCGGCCGCCTCTGATTCGAAAATCAAAGGTATCTATCTGAAATCCAAAACAGTAGGTGGTTCTCCTGCTACCGTCAAGGCCATTCGCGACGCTTTGATGGAATTCAAAAAATGCGGCAAGTTCGTCTATGCCTACAATGATATTTACTCTCAGAACGGTTACTATTTGGCCACCGCGGCCGACAAAATATTGCTCAATCCGGTGGGCAACCTTGATCTGAAAGGATACGCTTTCCAAGTGATGTTCTATAAAAACCTGATTGACAAACTGGACGTGGACGTGCAGATTTTTCGTCACGGGCAGTTCAAAAGCGCTGTGGAACCCTATTTCCTGGACAAGATGAGCGACGCCAACCGCGAGCAGATGTCCACTTTGGCCAACTCGCTGTGGGATGTCTTCTTGCAGGACGTCTCCAAAGCGCGCAGACTCTCAACTGACGAACTGAACAACATCGCCGACAACCTGCTCTGCTCTTCCCCGCAAGAGGCTCTGAAGTTGAAACTCGTGGACAAACTAGCCTATTCTGACGAAGCGGAACTGCTGATGAAATCGAAGATGAACCTCGGCAATGACGATAAAATCAATTATGTATCTATCAACCAATACGTTAAATCCATTCCGCAAAAGAAAGACTACAATTCCACGAAGGTGGCGGTAATGTACGCCTTCGGTGAAATCAGCGACGGCAAGGGTGACAGCGGACGTGGTATCTACTCCGAAACTTTTGTCAAGGATTTCCGCAAGGTTTACAAAGACAAGGATGTGAAAGCCATCGTGTTGCGTGTCAACTCCCCTGGCGGCAGCGCGTTAGCGTCCGAGAATATCTGGCACGAGATTGAACTTGCCAAGAAAGCCGGCAAGACAATTGTGGTTTCCATGGGCGACTACGCGGCTTCCGGCGGCTACTACATCTCCTGCAACGCCGACTACATCATCGCCGAGCCCAACACCATCACCGGTTCCATCGGCGTGTTCGGCATGATCCCCACGTTACAGAAATTCCTGAAGAACAAGATCGGCATCACCATCGACGAGGTCGGCACCAACCAACACTCCGACTACGGCAGTTTATACCGTCCGTTGGATGCCTTGGAGAGCGAACGGCTGCAAGCTTCCATCGAGGATATTTACAGTACGTTCACGAAACGCGTGGCCGACGGCCGCCACTTGGATGTGGCATACGTCGATAGCATCGGTCAGGGTCGCGTATGGGCCGGCAGCGACGCACTCAAACTCGGTCTTGTAGATAAATTGGGCAACATCAACGACGCCATCCAGAAAGCGGCTGAACTGGCGCAGCTTGAGGGTTTTGACGTGTGCTATTATCCAGAAAAGAAAGACTGGTTTTCCACGCTTTTCAGCTTGAAAGATGACGCGGTGGATGCAGCCGTCCGCCAAAAATTGGGCATCTATTATCCACTTTTCAATGATATGCAGCAGGTGTTGGAGAACGAAGGTGTTCAAGCAAGAATGCCAATGACTATAACAATTCGATAACTAGTTATAAAACAATAAATTATGAGTCCTGAATTTTATACCACAGCTTTTAACATATATCTTTGGGTGATGATTGGCATCGCCGTGGTAGTTTTCATCTCCCTTTACTTTGTGAAGGCCGGTTACGGCATGTTCACCAACAGCAAATGGGGTAAAAGTATCAACAACAAGCTGGCCTGGTTCTTGATGGAATTTCCCATCTTTTTGGCCATGATTATTATCTGGTTGGCATCCCCGCACCGGTTCGACCTCGTGCCGATGATCTTTCTGCTGATTTTTGAAATCCACTATTTCCAGCGGTCGCTTATTTTCCCATGGTTGATGAAGGGAAAGAAGAGCCAAATGCCCCTTGCGGTCATGTTTATGGGCATCGCTTTCAACATTCTGAACGCCATGATGCAGGGCTACTGGATTTTCTTCGAATCATACAAGCAGGATTACCATGTGCTCGGACTTTCCTACACGGATGTGGCATGGCTTTGGTCGCCGCAGTTCATCATCGGTGTCATCATCTTCCTCTTCGGATTCTACGTCAACCTGCGCTCGGACTACATCATCCGCCATCTGCGCAAGAGCGATGAGGACACGAAGCATTATCTGCCTGAAGGCTTTATGTTTGAGTACGTTACCAGTGCCAACTATTTCGGGGAACTGATGGAGTGGCTCGGATTTGCCATCCTCACATGGTCAATTTCAGGTTTGGTGTTCTTCATCTGGACCTTCGCCAACCTCGTGCCTCGTGCCAACGCTATCTACCAACATTACAAAGTCGAGTTCGGCGAGATTATGGAGAAAAAGCACCTGAAGCGGGTGTTCCCGTTCATATATTAGCTTTTAGCTATTGGCTATTGGCTTCTAGCTATTTGTGATCTATTAACAGCTTGTGATAAAAAAATTTAACGGCGAAATTTCTATAGAAACTTCGCCGTTAAATTTTTGTCGTCCAAAGGAAGACGCTGCGGATAGACCCTATAGTCCTTCCCCAGCTTTTTCCACGCCAGATAACACTCTCGTATTTCGTTGCGCCAGCCCTTGCGTATGAAAAACTGCCCGGTACGGTCCCAAAAATCGTTGATTTCGATGACTACCGGCCCATCGTCGGTGATGGCGATGTCCCAACCAGCGACCTTACAGTAGGGGAACGCCTGCTGGAAGCGGATTACTTCTGCTTTCACGGAGGCCCAATTCTCGATGACGACTCCATTCAGCAGATTGCCATTGTCGGGGTGGCAGTCAATATCTTTTACGTTGTGCCAGCCGTCAAACTGGATGGCGTAGCGGATCTCGCCAGTCTCCACATCGACACAGACATCCACGTTTCCTCCGCCGCCGGCATTATCGACACAGCGGCCTGCCCTACCGATTTTGATGAAGGTGGCGATCACCTTCGCGGAGCCGTCCGGATAGAGCGCGGTCATAAATCGCACCGTGTTGACCGAAGAGGCATTGAATGCTGAAAATTGATCAGTCTGACGCACCACATTCTCGAAAATCAGCGCTTCATCGCCCAAAATGGAAGAAAGGGCCATTTCTTGACCATCAAAGCGGGTCATTACAGCATCATCTTCTTGATAACCAATGCTTTTTATCACCCAAACATTATCACCGTGCGAGCTTTCCGTGGTCTTGATAACACAGGATTGCACCCTTTTTGTTTTCAGGATATGCAACACTCCCGCGAGATCTCCGGCACATTCAGTATGAACTGTGTAACGCGCCTCAGGTTGGTAGTAGCAGTATAGTTCGGATGTTCTTATTCCGGTATTTTCCAGCATTTTATGCGCCACATACTTGTTACGGGCCAATGACATGTATTTCAATGGATTAAGCAGATCCAAGTAGAAATGCTGTTCGTTCAGCCCCAAGAAATTCTGCCGGAACTCCTCACTGCGCTTCTCAAACTCGAACTCATGATACTCCTCCGACGTGAGCCCTTTAGTACGATATAGCGCAATATAGTCGCGCATCACCTTCATCCGTACTGTCGATGGATACATACGGGCGAGCTGGATGGCATGATAAACTGCGGCTATGTTATTTCTTATTGACATTGACTATGACTTAGACTTAGACTTAGACTTAGACTTAAACAACTATGACTATGACTATAACTATGACTATGACTTAGACTATTGAAAATTCACCAATCACTGTTCACTAATCACTATTCACTATTCACTATTCACTATTCACAAATGTGTGCGTACGTAGTGGTATTTTTCATCCATCTCGCGTTGGATGTCCAGATCGAAAATACGTTTCATGCCGGTTGCTTTCACGCAGGCAGGCATTCCCGCCAACATGGTGTAGGGTTCGATATTCGAGAAATCCTTGTTTACCAAACTGTTGGATGCGATAATGGTCTTACTGGGCACAACCGCGCCTTTGGTGAACGTTGTCCGGTTGCCGACCCAGATGTCTTCGCCAAGGATGATGGGTTTCGTCAGCGGTCCTATTTCACCGTTACGGTTAAGGTTCTGCACATAGTGGAAGGTTGTGTCCATGAACTGGCAGTCCCAGGCGGCGCGCACGTTGCTGCCGATGACGATTCGTTCGAAGCAAAATATCTTGAGGTTGGATCCAATATAGACATCATGGGCACCGAACTCAAGCGTCGCATTGTCGGAAACCACCACATAGGAGCCATGACCAAGACTGACAGGACCGTTGAAAATGATAGTTCCGCATACTGTCCAAATGCACTGCTGTATTGCGGTATCCACATAATAATCATTCTTCCCAATCTTGATCATTCCAGGACTAACTGGACAGTTGATGACGATTTTTCCCGCCAAACTGCGGAACGTCACCTTCCCGTACAACCAAACTGGAAACTTCTTGGCCACTTCGAAGGGAAAAACTTTGAAGTTGAACCAGAGGGTCTTGATCACGTTGATAGTTCGGATGATGTATAGTAGTTGTCGCATATTGTCTATTGCCTATTGCCTGTTGCCTGTTGCCTGTTGCCTGTTGCCTGTTGCCTGTTGCCTGTTGCCTATTGCCTAAACATTGCGGTTTCGACGAGTTCGCAGACGATGTGGCCGATGAGGATGTGGCTTTCTTGGATGCGAGGGGTGTCCTTGGAGGGCACATTCAGCAGGATGTCGGCATAGTCTTTCATTGCCCCGCCGGTTTCGCCGGTCATGGCGATGATTTTCACGCCCAGTTCCTTGGCCACCTCGAAGGCGTTGAGGATGTTCTTGGAGTTCCCGGAGGTGGAGATGCCCACGATGACGTCGCCGGTTTTGGCGGTGCCGCGCAGGAGCCGCGAGAAGATGAGGTCGTAGCCGTAGTCGTTGCCCACAGCGGTGAGATAGGAGGTGTTGCAGTGGAGGGCTTCGGCGTTGAGCGGTAGCCGGTCAAAGTAGAAGCGTCCGGAGAGCTCGGCGGCGAGGTGTTGGGCGTCTGCCGCGCTGCCACCGTTGCCGCAGAAGTGGATTTTGCCGCCGCCCCGCAGCGACGCGGTGATCATCTCCGCTGCCTGTTGGATACGGCATTGGAAGTCGGGATTGTCCAAAATCGCCTGTTTTGCGGCGATGGATTGTTCAATGGATTGGGGTATTCTTGGGTTCATTATTGGTTTAAGGTTAAAAGGTTAATTGTTGGTTTCAATTTGTAGGGGTGTATCGCATACACCCGCATATCGCATACGCCCGCATATCGCATACACCCGTGTATCGCATACACCCGCATATCGCATACGCCCCGATCACAATTCCTGCTGCGCGCGGGCATAGTCTTCGGGGATTCCGATGTCGATGAAATAGCCGTCAGAGGGCATGGCGTAGAAGAGTTCTTGGGTGTAGAATTTGGTCATCAGGTCTTTTTCGAAGGAGAATTTCTTTGGTTGCGGGTGCTTGTCGAACAGTTTACGGTGGATGAGATAGACGCCACCGTTGATGTAGCCGCGTCCGGAGGTGACCTGTTTTTCGGCGAAGAGGGCGATCAGGTTGTCGTTGCTGATGGTGACGCTGCCGTATCGGGAGACATCCTCCACTTCGCGCAGCACAATGGAGAGCAGGCCGTCTTTCTCGGTGTGGAAACGTTCGAAAGCGCTCAAATCGACCTTGAACATCGTGTCGCCGTTGATGACCAGCACGTTGTCGTTCTCGCATTTGGACATAGCGAACAGGATGCCGCCGCCGGTGCCTAATGGTTCTTCTTCCACGGCATAGTCAATCTCCAGGGTTTTGTATTTTCGTCCGAAATAATCCACAATTTTTTCATGTAGGTAGCCCACCGATAAAATAACTCTTTCATATTCATAATCAATTAGATAATCCAAAATGTACGTTAAAAACGGTCTGCCGTTGACGGGCGCCATCGGTTTGGGCAGGTCTCTGACCACGCCTTGCAGTCGGGTGCCGAAGCCGCCAGCCAAGATAATTGCTTCCTTTTTCATATCGTCCAGGTTTTAAGGCCTTCGGTGACAAATTCGTAGCGTTTCGACTGGCCGCCGAACGCTGCGAGGCGGTCGATGACCTTGTAGCGGGCGTTGGAGGGGCAGTAGAAGAACATAAATCCGCCGCCGCCCGCGCCCGAGATCTTGCCGCCGGTGGCGCCTGTTTGGATAGCCGCTTCGTAGACCTCGTCGATGAAGGCGTTGGAGATGCTGTCGGCCATTTGCTTCTTGTGTTGCCAGCCTTCGTTCAGGATTTGTCCGATGGCGTCCAAATCGCCCTTCAGCAGCACCTCCTTCATGTGGAAGGCTTGTTCCTTCAGGGCTAACATCGCATCGATGGATTTCTGCTTCTTCGCCGCGACGTTTTTCTGTTGTTCCTCGATGATTTTCGCGGAAACATGACTGGTGGCGGTGTGGTAGAGCACGAGGTTGTGGGCCAGCTCGTCGAGGTAGCGTTGGCGGATGCGCAACGGGTTGACAATCACGTTGTCACCGATGAATTCCATGTAGTTGAAGCCGCCGAAGGTTGCGGCGTACTGGTCCTGTTTGCCGCCGGCCATCTGCAGGTCCACGCGTTCGATTTCGTAGGCCAGTTTCGCGATGTCGTATTCGCCCAGCGGGAGCTTCAGCCACTCCACGAACGCACCGAGGATGGAGACGACGAGGGTGGAGGAGGTGCCGAGGCCGGAGCCGGGAGGCGCGTCCACGAAGGTGCTCATCTTGAAGGATAACGGCTTGTGTGTGAATTGTTTGACGATGCGGTTATAAACGCCTTTGTGAAGGATGAAATAGCCTTCGGGGGTTAAATGCTCCGTTGCTTGTAGCGTTTCCCCCAACTCATCTTTGGCAGGATTCTCAAACACGATCTGTCCGTCGTCTAACGGTTCCAGCGTGGTGTAGGCATACATGTTCACCGTGGCGTTGAGGATGGCGCCGCCGTAGATGTCGGAGAATGGCGAGACGTCCGTGCCGCCGCCGGCGAGGCCTAATCGGAGGGGGGCTTTACTGCGAATTATCATAGCTTTATTATCATGCAAATTACAACAAAAACAACGCTTGCTTAAGTTTTCTAATCAAGCGTGCAAAGGTATATAAATTTTGAATACGAACGAATTGGTGATTTCCTCTGTGGAGACGAGCATGGCGCGTCTTTACAAAGTGAAACATGTCTGTTATTTCATCACCGTCACAACGGCCTCCATAAACTTTGGCCACGCATATTTTTTCTTCTCTTCCACCACGTTGGCTTCGAACTCTGCCTGTTTGTTTTCGGCGAAGAAGCGGTGTAGCGCGTCGGCAATCTGTTGGGAATCAGGCTCTACCACGTAGCCGATTTTGCCGTCGGGGACGATTTCGGGCAGTCCTCCGACGTTGGTCACCAGCATCGGTTTCTCGAAATGGAAGGCAATTTGGGTGACGCCGCTCTGGGTGGCGGTTTTGTAGGGCTGTGCCACGATGTCGGCCGCGCTGAAGTAGCGGTTCACCTCGCTGTCGGGGATGAAATCGGTGCAGAGTACCACGCGGTCTTCGATGCCCAACTCCTTGATTTGCTTGAGATAAGGTTCCGGGTCTCCGTAAAATTCGCCGGCCACAATCAGTTTGACGCTGTCCTCTTTCAGGCGGTTGTCGGCGAAGGCCTCCAGCAGAAGGTCCAGTCCCTTGTAGCCTCGTATGAACCCGAAGAAGAGCACGTAGCGGTTGTCGGGACTGAGGTTCAGCCGTGAAAGGGCGGTCTCGCGGGAAAGTCGTTCGCCGTAGTGGTCATACAGCGGGTGCGGGCTGAAAACGGCGGGCTTGTCGGGGGTGAACAATCGGAGGTCGGCCAGCACCGACTTCGACATCGCCACGAAACCGTCGGTGGGACGGATGAAGTAGCGGACGAACATTTTGTCGCCGATGCGGTGCTCGTGCGGGATGACATTGTCGAGGATGGAAACCAGCCGGGTGTGTTTGTTGCGCCGGACGATGCGCGCGATGGTGCCGAAGCAGGGGGCCATGAAGGGCAGCCAGAACTTGGTGATCATCAGGTCGGGCTTCTTGCGTTTGATTTCGTGTCCGACCTTGAACCAGTTGAACGGGTTGTAGGAGTGCACCTTACGGACGATTTTGAGTCCTTCAGGAGCCGGTTCGGTGCTGTATTGGGTTTTCCCTGGGAACAGGAAATCCGGATACTGGTGGGTGAAGGTGTAGATTTCCACTTCGTGCCCTTGGTTTTGGAATTCGTAGGCAATCCGCTCATTGAAGGCGGAGAGTCCCCCGCGATAGGGGTATGCTGTTCCGAGAATGATGATTTTCATAAGATGCAAATTCAAGCGGCAAAGATAGGTATTTTTTCGTACTTTTGCAGCCTTAAAATTATTGAAATAAAAACAATAGAAAATATGAAACCTATTCTGAAGAAAACCCTCATCCATTGCGGAATCATCCTGTCCCTTTTCCTTGTGGCTGCCATATACATGGCACCTGCATTTGACGGGAAAGTGATCCAACAGGGCGATACCATGAAGTGGAAGGCTATGGCCAAAGAACAACATGATTTTCACGACAAGACTGGCGAATACACCACATGGACCAGTTCCATGTTCAGCGGTATGCCGTCCTACCAGGTGACCACCCCGCCGTCCAAATCCATTTTCAGTAAAATTGAGAATTTGTTGAACCTGAACTATATCGGGTATGGCGGGAACATCGGAATCATCTTCCTCTATCTTTTGGGGTTTTATGTGGCACTCATCGCCATCGGATTGTCGCCGTGGTTGAGTTTGTTGGGCGCATTGGCCTTTGGGCTTGGAAGTTACAACATTATCATCATCGAAGCGGGACATATCACCAAAGCCTACGCGATGTCCATGATGGCGCCCATCTTGGGCGGCATGCTCCTCATCCTTCAACGCAAGAAATACCTTTGGGGCGGCATTTTGTTCGCACTCGCGTTAGGCATCCAGATTGCCTGCAACCATATCCAGATCACTTATTACACCATGCTGATTGGCATTATTTTGGGACTGGTATATTTGGTTTATGCCATCAAAGACAAAGCGTTCAAACCGCTTTTGATCGGAGTGGCGGTGATGTTGGTGGGCGTCGCGTTTGCCATCGGAGTCAATGCCCGCCTTTTGTTCATCAACCAAGAGTATGTGAAATACACCATGCGTGGTGGCTCTGAAATCACCGTCACCCCGGAGGACCTCTACAAGGACGGGGAGCCAAACTCCATTGCCGCTTCTGACGGACTGGACATCGACTATGCCTACAACTGGAGCTACGGCAAGGGCGAGACCTACACGCTGCTCGTGCCCGGAGCCTACGGAGGCGGTTCCGGCGAGACCGTCGGCACCGATTCGGAATTTTACAAGAACTTCCGCCAGAAGCAAGCCCCACTCTACTGGGGCGACCAACCCTTCACCTCCGGGCCGGTCTATTTTGGCGCCATCGTCATCTTCCTGTTTGTGTTGGGCTTATTTGTGGTAAAAGGGCCCGAACGCTGGTGGATTCTCATCGCCACCATACTCGCCATTCTCATGTCCTGGGGCAAGAATTTCATGGGCTTCAACAGTTTCCTGTTTGAGCATCTGCCGCTTTACAACAAGTTCCGCACTCCGTCGATGAGCCTTGTGATGGCTAATGTGACGATGGTCATCATGGCGGTGTTGGCACTGAAAACCATCTTCGACAAGGAGAATCCGGTTGACAAGAAGAAGCTGAACCTCGGTCTCTACATCTCCACTGGCATCACGGCAGGCCTCATCCTGTTGATGATGGCCCTGTCAGGCACTTTTTCATTTTCTGGTGCCAGCGACGCGCAGATGGCCGCGCAATACGGCAACCAATGGGACATGATCAAGGACGTGCTGGTGAAAGACCGTAAGGCACTCTTTATGGCCGATTCCTGGAGATCGTTGATTCTGATTCTGATTGCCGCTGTGATGTTATGGCTTAACATCAACGAGAAAATCAAGCAATCCGGCATCATCATCGGCGTTTTGGCTTGCCTGGTGCTGTTCGACCTGTGGGGTGTCGATCGCCGCTACCTCAACGACAGCAACTTCGTGAACGAGAAAAAACTCAAGATCAAGCCCACGCAAACCGACCAGATTCTGGACCAGTATGCCGCTCAGTTCAAGGACGAGGACTACCGCGTTTTCGACCTTTCCGTGAATACTTTCAATGACTCCTACCCTTCCGCGTTCCACCATCAAATTGGCGGCTACAGCGCAGCGAAGTTGCGTCGTTATCAAGACCTTATCGACTTCTACCTCTCCCGCCACATCAATACTGGTGTGCTTAACATGTTGAACACCCGCTACGTGGTGATGCCGGGTCAGAACGGACAACCTATGGTGCAGCGCAACCCTGAAGCATTGGGCAATGCCTGGTTCGTGGACCAGTACCAGTTGGTAGAGGATGCCGATGCGGAGATCCTGGCACTCAACGAGTTGAATCCAGCCGACACTGCTGTCATCGACAAACGTTTTGCCGCTATGGTGCAAGGCAAGAACCTGGAACGCGACAGCAACTCCGTCATCATAATGGAGCACCAGAAGCCTTACAATCCCGATTATGTGGTCTATAAGACCAAAACCGCCAAAGAGCAACTGGCGCTTTTCTCCGAGGTCTATTACGCCCCTGACTGGCGCGCATACATTGACGGCAAACCGGCCGACTACTTCCGCGCCAACTACATCCTGCGCGCCATGGTGATTCCCGCCGGCGAGCACAAGATTGAATTCCGCAACGAAGCCCCGATGATGCACAAACTGGACATGGTCTCCTTAATCTGCTCGATCTTGTTTGTGCTCGCCGCAGCTGGCGCTTTGGCGATCTATTATCGTAAACCGAAAAAAGCCTAACCATGCTCTCCGTCATCATCTGCACCTACAATCGCGACAAGTACATCTACAATGTGCTGAAAAGTCTGGCTGACAACACTTTGTCGCCTGAAAAGTATGAAATCGTCTTGGTGGACAACAACTGCACGGACAACACGCAAAGCGAGTGCGCGCGATTCGTGCACGACTTCCCGTCTGTTACCTTCCGCAGCTTTGTGGAAACGAACCAGGGGCTCTCGCACGCGCGCAACCGCGGAATCAGCGAGAGCCAGGGAGATATATTGGTGTATGTGGACGATGACGCATTGGTCAACAAGGAGTATCTGCAAACTTACGCCGACTTCTTTGAACAGCATCCGGACATCGAAGCCGCCGGAGGACCGATCATCCCGAAATACGAGACAGAGGAACCCGCTTGGATGTCGCATTACACGAAAACGTTGATCACCGGCTACAAGTATCTGGGTGACAAAACTAAAGAGTTTCCCAATAACGACTATCCCGGAGGCGGCAACGCAGCATATCGGGCCTACGTTTTCGAGAAAGTAGGATTGTTCAACGTGGATTTGGGCCGCAAAGGCGACAGTTTGGTCGGAGCGGAGGAGAAAGACATCTTCGACAAGATGACCACCTTGGGGATGCGCTTTTTCTATCTTCCTACTGCAATCTTATACCATCTGATTCCCGAGAAAAAGCTCAGCAAGGACTATTTCGACCGCCTGACCTACTCCATCGGCAAGAGCGAGCAGATGCGGACGTTGGCGATTGGGAAGTGGAAGTACACGAAGCGGTTAATCTCGGAATGCATCAAGTGGGCGGCCTCCATCGTGCTGTGCATCGGACACACGCTCACCGGCGCCCCGAAAAAAGGCTGGAAGCTGATCCAGTTCAGATGGAATGTGACGAAGGGGTTGTTGGGAAGGTAGAAGTTAAAATTTGCGATATACCCTGTCTTTGGGATAAATCACCCGTGTTTTCCTTTTTCCAATGGTCCAATTCTTCACGGGCGTCATAAAATCATCGCCAAAGACATCCTTCAGCCAATCTTCTGTTTTTTCCGGCATGAAAAAGTGGTGTCCAAAACACTCTTTTTCCATCATCCCGCATTTTTTCAGCGGCCAAATATGACATGGGAATCCATCGGTCCGGTTGGCTTCTTTCCATTCCTTGAATTCGTGCCGATCGGCCACGTAGCAAGAGAAATCCTCATCTGTATAATCGAAAAGATAAAACACATCTACATGAACTCCCTTATAGACATAATGTTCTATAAGCGGTTTGTTGTCTTCTTTCTTATAAAATGTGGTTTCAAGGTGGAAGCCCGCATCATGCATTATTTTGTCAAAATTGTCAGGACGTTGGGAATAAATCATGCCCGTATCAATATCATTATCAAAGGGAATAAAACCATGATCACGGTAGAAACCTAACTGTGTGCCAAATATCGGGAAAACCTGAACACCAACGCTTCGACAAGTTTCATCCAGTTTCACTATTGTTTCAACACCAAATTTGCGGAAACATTTGCTTATCTTGCGATTTCTAAAAAAGGTGTCTATTTCTACGAGTTTTTTATAAATGCCCAATTTCAGGGCAATTTTCACGATAAGATCTCTCATAATAATTATTTTGATTTATGCTTTGAAATCTGATCCTTTGTGCGAATAATCATATCCAAAACTTGTCGGTTTCACGTTCAATGGCTATTTCTTCACATCCATCTTTCAGCCGGTCATAGATCCTTGAAGCGAAGACGGCATCATGTAATCCAAGACCAATATTATAGCTCAATATTCTTTCTTCGGAAGATTCACGCCCAGGCAAATCACCATTCAAAACATCACTTATCTCGGCATATTTACGGAATTTGTCAAAATAGCGAAACCCGTGGAGATGTCCTGTGTCGTCTCCGAAAACTTTATCAAAGAACAAGTCGCAATTTTGGAACCCTTTTGTATGAACTGGAATGACAAGACACCCCTTACGGAAAAGTGAATCGTCGGGACAAAGCAACTCATTGGTGTTGGTAATACAACTAATAATGACATCCGATGCAGATACCATTTCTTCAACACTGTCAATCACCGAAAATTCCACATTGTCATAGCCACTAAAACGCTCCATGAATGATTCAGCCTGATCTTTATATCGCAACAACTTGACTCTGTGCTTTTTAGAAGGTTCAGATTCCAGCAAGCAAAGCATTGTCGCACGACCAGTATTACCCAAACCTAAGAACCCGTATTCACAATCATCCTTTACTCGAAAGGTTTGTGCCGCCAAGGTGGCGACAGCCCCTGTACGCATGGTGGTGATCCAATCGGCATCCATCATAGCCAAAAGTTCTCCGGAAGCGGAATCATACAACCACAAATCACTACCCAAGGAAGGTGTTGCATTTGATATTCTATGTACTACTTTTACGCTAAACAAGTTATGCGGAGCCGGCAAGATACAGGGCATCGTATTGAAAAAATCGTTGCCTTGAGGATGAAGGCTGATCTTGGGTGGAAGTTGTGCATTCCGCTTCATCAAAAAACTGTCACGCACCCATCTGACACACTCAGCCGCTGGAATGTTCAATGATTTTATCTGTCGTTGAGAAATAATCTTCATAGTTGGATTACAATTTTTTCAAAGTATCAACAAGATAGTGATTATCATGACGGTCCCTCACGGCGAGACGGATGTAATTTCCACCATCAAAAGCTTTTTTCGTTCCGCAATCCTTAATGAGAATATTGTGCCTGAGAAGCTGCAAGGCAAGTTCATGGGAGGTATAACCGCTCTTGATTTTGCACAGGAAATAATTAGCCTGACTGTCATACACCTCCAAGAACGGCACTTCGCGCAGCTCTTTCAAGAACAAATCCCTTTCCACGCGGAACTGCTTGCAGGCGCCAAGATAGTCCTTATGGTATTTCTCGTAAATCTGCATGTAAAACTCACCAAAAGAGTTGATATTCCAGATAGCCACCTCTTTCTTCATCCTGGCAATGAGTTCTGTTTCTCCCGAAGCGAGCACGCCGAGGCGAAGTCCTGGAACTCCGTAGCTCTTGCTAATACTCTTGACCACAATCAAATGCGGATTATCAGAAAGCACCTTGTTGTTGAATAATGAGTACTGCCCGTCCACATTGGCAAAATCCACGAATGACTCATCCACTACAAAACGGATACCCTTTCCCTTTGTCCATTCTATCAGTCGCAACAGGTCAGCGAAGGGGATATAGTTTCCTGAGGGGTTGTCGGGATTGATGAGGAGCAGAGTATCGATATCCTTGTCTTCAAAAAAATTCACCAGTTCATCGGCCGTGTACTTGAAACCATCCGCTTGCGGAATGTACTGCACAAGATTCTCCGTCTCCAGACGGTTTGGATACTCTTCAAACGTGGGAAGCACATTCCCGAGTTTTCCTGTCCAATTCTCCATCAAGGCTTTAATCAGCTCCGCAGCACCGTTGCCGACAAGAATATACTCCTGCTTCACGCCGAAGTTTTTGGCGGCCAGCAGCGAGTTGACACGCATTCCTGATGGATACTCCCGCATCAGCGTCTCAAAACTGGCCTTGATTTCGTCAATCATTCGCTGGGGCGGGAAATAGGGATTCACGAGATAACAAAAATCCAACATTTGAGGATAACGCCAATAGCCGCCATATCGTGACGAGATAGCTTGGAAATGTCCGTCCTCTGTCGGGGCGAACATGCCCGAAGCAATATCCAAATCCTGTACATCGTCAATCTCATACCACACCTCTCCGGATAGCGGCAAAGCTTTCAAAGGGGCTTCGTGAAGATGGAGTATCACACGCAATACCTGCTCATAGTACTCGTTGTTGCCCAATGCAATACTATACGCTGTAAGAAAGGGAACATAATACTTCGCAGAAAACTCCTTGCTGAACTTATAGATATTGACTGTTTTGTAGTAGTCTTTGATCTCTTCAAAACGAAAATGGTCTTTGTCGATGAAACGGGTTATCCGGTTGTCTTCATCAAGGGTCACGACAGTGCCGTCCATCCAGCTTTCGTACTTGTCCACAAGCGCAACATTCGGGCTTTCATCATCCAGAAGTCTCCGCACGACGGCGGGCTCATAGATGAGGTCGCTCTCCAGAAGGATGGTATCCTCCTCTAACATGTAATCTTTGGCCAAGAAAAGTGAATAGATGTTGTTTGTCTTGTCGTAAACAGGGTTGTCCACATAGACGACAGGTGTGCCTTTATAGCTGGTGCCAACATAATCTTTCACATTCTGCCCTTTATAGCCGACCACCAATACCACACGGGAGACATCTATGTCGTGCAAGGTTGCCAATGCACGGTCAATGAGACGGACACCGTTCACCTCGAGCATGCACTTTGTATTGTCCTGCGTGTATTCACCCAGACGCTTGCCCATTCCAGCAGCTAATATTATCGCTTGCATACGTGATTATTATTCTATTATTTTGTAAATCAGTTTATCCATTAAGTTCATATTACAGTTTATCACTGCAGTATTGAGCAACCATGACCTTGAAAATTGCCGCTGCAAAAGTAATAAAAAAAACAGTTTTATCTTTACAACACCGTAATCGTGCTTTTTTTGTAAATTTTTCTCCACCACCGCAAAATAAAAAAAAACTATTTTTGCAACTTGTAATTTTGGAATCAACAATAATCAAAAATATAAGAACAAGAATCATGTATCCGATTTTACATCATCCCATTTTGGATATTCCCGAAAGGGAGATCACGACCTTTGAGTACAAGGGTCAGCAAGTGAAAGCCGCGAAGGGCTACACCATCGCGGCGGCCCTGCATCAGGCGGGGTTCCCCATCCACAGCCACAGCTTGAGAGGCCGCGAGCGCAGCATGGACTGCGGCATCGGCAAATGCGGTGCCTGCGAGATGCTCGTCGATGGCGTGGTGAAACGCATCTGCGTCACCCTTGTCGACGGCGTGAAGAAGGTGGAGGAGATCGCCCACAACTATCTTCCCGAAACCGACACTATCAAACCCACTGAGGGCCCGAAAGTCTATAAGACAGAGGTCGCCATCATCGGCGCGGGTCCCGCCGGCCTCGCCTGCCGTGAACAACTCAACAAGTTCGGCATCCCCAACATCGTCATCGACAACAACGACCGCATTGGCGGACAGTTCACCATGCAGACCCACCAGTTCTTCTTCTTCGAGAAGGAGCAGAAGTACGGCGGCATGCGCGGTTTCGACATCGCCAAGACGCTCGCCGGCGACGACCACTCCGGCATTCTGCTCAACAGCACCGTGTGGGACATCCTTGAAGGCAAGCGCGTGGCTGCCAAGAACATGCAGGACGGCAGCATCTTCTTCGTGGATGCCAACTTCCTCGTCGTGGCAACGGGTGCGTTCCCGTTCATGCCCACCTTCGAGAACGACGATCTGCCGGGCGTTTATACCGCCGCCGTCGTGCAGAAAATGATGAACCTGCAGCACACGCTCCTCGGCAAGCGCATCCTCACCATCGGCGCCGGCAACATCGGCTATCTCACTTCGTATCAGGCGGTTCAGGCAGGTGCGAAAGTGGTGGCCATCGTCGAGGCCATGGACCACGAGGGCGGATTCCCGGTGCAGGCCAACCGCGTGCGCCGTCTCGGCATCCCCATCATCACCTCCCACACGCTGCTGAAAGCCATCCCCAACGAGGACCACACCGGCGTAATCGGCGCGGTGATTGCCGAATGCAAGAACTTCCAACCCGTGCCCGGCACGGAACAGGTCATCAAAGACATCGACCTCATCAATATTTGCACCGGCTTAAAACCTGATAATCTGATACTTGAGAAGGGCAAGGTAACTTTCGGGCTCAACACCTACGGCATCGGTGACGCCACCCGCGTGGGTGAAGGCACCTGCGCCGTGTTGCGCGGCAAACAGGCCGCTATGGAGATTGCCCAAGCCCTCAACGTGCGCTTTAACTACGACGACTACCTCGCCGTGACCAAAGACTACGCGGACTCCCAGCAACATCCGGTGCGCGTGCTTGAAAAGCCCAACCGTCCCTGCGGCGACCGTCTGCAGAAGCCGTTCGTCATGGCCGACTGTCTCTACGGTTTCGCCTGCAACCCCTGCACGTTCGCCTGCCCGCAGGGTGCCATCACCAAAATCGCCACCAACCACGTGCCGCAGATCGACTACGACAAGTGTATCGGCTGTATGAAGTGCGTCAACCACTGTCCCGGCCTGGCCCTCTTCGGCTACAACATCCCGAAAAACTGGCTCTTCCTGCCGTTCGAGTACGACGCGGAGGAGAATGCTGAGGTCTTCTTGGTGGATGATAACGGTAAGAAGGTCGGCGAAGGCGTCATCGAGAAGATCACGAAGGGCGCGAACAAGACGCACGTCGCCCGCGTGAAAGCCCTGGATATCAGCGGTGAAGCAATGATGAACGTCACCGGTTTCATCCTGAAGGAGAACTATCCCGAACCGCTGAACTGGCAGAAGTTGGATAAGAAGGAGGAAGATCCCGCCTTCGTCTGCCACTGCGACGATGTGAAGATTGAGACTATCCTCGAGGCCGTGAAGGGCAAGAAGATCATCTCCGTGGATGAGTTGAAACACATCACCCGCATCGGAATGGGTCCGTGTCGCGGCAAACGCTGCATCCCGCGTGTGAAGTTGCTGCTGGCCGGCCACGGTGTGGAGGTTGTGGGCGACGCCACCCCGCGCGGCCCGCTCTCCTCGCAGCTCAACATCGGCGAGCTCTGCCCGAACGACAAACCCGAAACATTCGTGACGAACGTCAACGGCCACCCGACCAAGAAGGTCGAGTGCGATGTCTTCGTGGCGGGCGGCGGCATCACGGGCAGCGGCCTGTTCCGCTACTTCGCCGAAGCCGGCAAGAAGGTGGTGCTCTGCAACGCCGAACGCGGTTCCTCCTGGCGCTGCATCGGCGGCGGCCGTCCCAGTTTCTCCGTGCCGGAAATCGCCGATATCGCGGAACACAACCGCGCCATCTTCGAATCCATCCAGAAGGTCACCAACATCAACTACAAGCCCACACGTTACGTCGGGTTCGCCCACGACGAGGCCAACTATACGGCGTTGGAGAAATCCCTCGAATGGAGCGACGGCTACATGGTCGACAAGAAGGATTTCGTGAAGGAGGTTTCGCCCTACTTCAACCCGAACCTCAACACCTACCAGGCCGCCTGCATCACCAATGCGTGCTGGCAGGCCACGCCCGGCCCCACCATCAACTACATTCGCAACATCGCCATCGAACACGGCGGCGTGCTGTTGGAAGACACCCGTCTGTTGGAGGTGCGCAAGACCGCCAAGGGTTTCATGGCGTTGGTGAAGACCCACGACAAAGAGTACGTGGAGTACCATTGCGAGCATTTCGTGAACTCCCTCGGACCGAGCGCCAACAAGTTCGCGGAACAGTTAGGCATGTATCTCGGCTTGTATCCCATTAAGCACCAGGCCTTTATCACGCATCGTCTGCCTATGTTGGGTAAGAACGGCGACTCTTTGGACATGCTCATCGACCGCCGGAAATACAAAGGCTTCTCCGCCGTCTATGGTCAGCAGTTCGCGGAGACCGGCCAAATCATCGGCTGCGCGTCACCCGCGACCGAGCAGCAGCAGGCCGGCAAGGAGCTGAAGTACAACACGCAGGAGTTCCTGCAGGTGTGCGCGGAGATGTTCATCGACTGGATCCCGCAGCTGAAGAACGTCAGCTTCCAGGCCACCTGGGCAGGCTACTACACCGAACCGCGCTACATCGTGGATCCCGAACACGGCCTGTTGGTCGGCATGCGCGGCCACGGTTTCATGCTGGGACAATACCTCGCCAAGATCTACGTCGATAAGTATCTCGGCAAGGAGGCCCCGTCCTACATGTCGCGTCTCGCCATCAGCGGCGACGGCCTGAGCGAAAACGCCTTCCAGTAGTGGCGAATCGCATTCGCCCGGTGAATCGCATTCGCATCGCCAATCGCATCGCAAACAAAAACGGCCACGAAATCGTGGCCGTTTTTTTGTAAATGGCTGTCTTTTATTCGTAGTAGTCGAACCGCAGGTGTTTCACCGAAATGCCCTTGTTTTGCAGTTCTTGCAACGATTGGATACCGATTTTCAGGTGGGTGAGCGCAAAGTCTTCCGTCACTTTTTGGTCGGAATCGGCGGTTTTAATGCCGTCAGGGAGCATCGGTTGGTCGGAAACCATCAGCAGCGCCCCGGTGGGGATTCGGTTGTAGAACCCGACGGAGAAAAGCGTGGCGGTTTCCATATCAACAGCTGTGGCGCGGATTCTGCGAAGATAGTCCTTGAACTTTTCGTCGTGCTCCCACACGCGACGGTTGGTGGTATAGACTGTTCCAGTCCAATATTCTAATCCATAGCTACTTATGGTTGCAGAAATAGCCTTTTCCAGATTGAAGGCGGGCAATGCGGGCACTTCCTCCGGAAAATAGTCGCGGGAGGTACCTTCACCACGTATTCCGGCAATGGGCAACAACATGGCACCGAGACCGATGTAGGTTTTCAGGCTGCCGCACTTGCCGAGGAACAGCACCGCTTTGGGTTTCACGGCCGTCAACAGATCCATGATCGTGGCGGCGTTTGGACTGCCCATTTGGAAGTTGATAATGGTGATGTTGTCGTTAGTGGCGCACTGCATCGACTTTTCCATCCCATAGACTTTAGAACCGGTCAGTTCGGCAAAATTGTTTACATATGACTGGAAATTCGTCAGCAAAATGTATTGTCCGAATTCTTCCAATGGCATCCCCGTGTAGCGCGGGAGCCAGTTTTTCACGATATCGTCTTTGGTTTTCAGCATTATTATAATGGTTATTGGTTATTGATTATTGTTGGGGCGTATCGCATACGCCCGTATCGCATACGCCCAATGCGTCAAATGATGAGATTTGGAAATCCGGGGTCGCGTGTCCAATATGGTCAATAAAGGTGAAATTAATCAAACAATTGCGGTTTTTCTTATCATTCAACATATATGGCATCAGTTTTTCAAGCGTTTCATCCGTAATTGTTATTATATCAAAGTGCTTATTCAGAAACACATCGATTTGTTTCCATTCCTCTTGTGAGAGGTGACCGAGTTTCGCAGAGAGAAGGCTTTCGTAATAAAGTCCCTGTGCGACGGCGACCCCGTGCGCGACGGGTTTTCCTATTTCGGCACCGTGACTTTCGATCGCGTGACCAAAAGTGTGACCAAAGTTCAAAATATGCCGAAATCCGCAGTCTTTCGGGTCTTTTTCAACCACTTCCTGCTTGAATTTTACACAAAAATCAACATATTCCTGTTTGATGATGGGGAATTCTTTCGCCTGCGATAATTCTTGAAAGAGCTCCGCCGAGCCGATGAGTGCATATTTCACTAACTCTCCGAAGCCGCTAAGCATTTCCTCTTGCGGAAGCGTTTCCAACAAAGAAACATCGGCAGATAGTTGTATGTCAGGAAAATAGAAAGTTCCGACAGCATTTTTCAAATGGTGTAGATTCACTCCTGTCTTGCCTCCGACAGCCGCGTCTATCATGGCGAGCAACGTGGTGGGGCAATTGGCAAAACGGATGCCGCGTTTGTATGTAGAAGCCACAAATCCTCCAAGATCACACACCGTTCCTCCACCGAAATTCAAAAGAAAAATGTTTCTGTCATACTGTTTGTCTGCAAAATAATTCCAAATGGAAACAGCCGTATCAATGGATTTGGACTTTTCACCTGCAGGGATCACAATTTTATCCGTAAAATAATCTCTCTGCAAATCAGCAAAATATCCAGCATAATGACGTTCCACATTCTCATCGGTCAGAATCACCACTTGTCGGATGCCTTCCCGCTGAAAATAGTCTGTCAGCTGTCGTATGATGTCCATTTTAGCCATTATCCTTCCATTTGCACTGCCACATATTCGGTTTTCCCATCCAACGGCGGGTTGAGTTTGCACAACTTCACCGTCACGTGCTGCACCTGTGGGAAATCGCACTTGATTTCGCGGACAATATGGTCGGCCACGGTTTCGATAAGATGCCGCGGTTCATCCATCACCCGCTGTATCGTCTTGTAAACCAGCTGGTAGTTTACAGATTTTTCGACGTCATCGCCTGCTACAGCCGCCTCTGCGTCATACGTAAGGGTAACATCCGCTGTAAAATGCGTGCCGATTTTTTGTTCCTCCTCGAAACAGCCGTGATAAGCGTAAAACCGCATTCCTGTCAAAAATATTGTCGTTAAATTCATGTTCTTTATCCTTAATCACAATAATTCTACAATTCGTAAATTCCTGTTCTACAGAGCTCTTGCCTATGTCGCGGCTGCTCAAGGAATGTCATAAAATTTATATTCCCTGCTTACTTCGGTGTCATTTTCAGCAGCACAGCAGTAATGATGGCGAAGATGATGTTTGGGAGCCATGTGCCGAGCACAGGTGGCAGTCCGCCCGAGACGGAAAACACCGTGGATATCTGCTGCAGGAAGATGAAGGTGAAAACCAAACCGATTCCTATGAAGATGTGTACACCGACTCCGCGGGTGGTCTTCCGGCACGACACACTCACGCCTAACAGCGTCATAATCAAGATGCCGACGGGATTAGCCAAACGTTTGTGCTGCTCAATTTGGTAGTTGGCTAACAGCGACGACCCCCTCATGCGCTCTTCGCGGATGAACCGCCGCAATTCACGATACGACATTGTCTCACTAACCATAGCATCTTGATACAGATTGAGCGGATTAATGTTCAGGACAGTGTCGAAAAACTCCCCACGAGATAAACTTTCCTCATTGTCAGGAGTGATCTCTCTCTTCATATAGCGTTGCAGCCGCCATTGTTGAGTGTCCGCGTTATACGTGATGCTTTGCGCCGAAATTTTCTTTCGGATGTGGTTCTGATCAAACTCCTCGTAAGTGAAATTGTAGCCGACACCTTCTACCTTGTCCCATCTTTCCACGAAAACATAGCTGTTCTTGGAGTTTTTAATGTGTATATACGTGCTTGTTCCACCACGCCGACCGAAATACTGGTATTTGAAATCGTTCAATTTCCCGTTTGTCTTGGGCACAATGAAGTTGGCCAGTATCAGTGAAAGAATCGTGATGATGAGGGCGCCTGTGACATAGGGCACCAACATCCGGTTGAAACTGATGCCGTTGTCGAATATGGAGATAATCTCATTGCGGGTGGAGAGCTTCGAAGTGAACCAAATAACGCTGATGAAGGTGAACAACGGGATGAAAAGATTGATGAAGTAGGGAATAAAGTTGAAATAGTAACCCGTAATTACTTCTTTCCACGGCACATTGTGGTTCAGAAACCGCTGGATGTTTTCCGACATGTCGAAAACGATGACAATGGTCATCAGCAAAGTGATTGCGAATACCACCGTGCCCAACATCTTCCAGAGCAGATAGCTGTCGATAATTTTCCAGCCGATCTTCTCCCGAACATACTCGTTAAATTCCTTTATGCGGCCAAACCCATTCATCATTAACCTTTAACCATTAACCTTTAACCTTTAACCTTTAACCATTATTTCAGCCACTGATCCAGCCATCTGAAAAACTCCCGCTGCCACAGCATCGAGTTCTGCGGTTTCGACACGAAATGGCACTCTTCAGGGAAATAGAGGAAACGGCTCGGTATGCCCTGCATCTGGGCGGCATCGAAAGCCTGCATGCCCTCGGTGTAGGGGATGCGGAAATCCTTGCCGCCATGGATGACCAGGATCGGGGCGTCCCAGTTGCCCACGAACTTGTGGGGCGAGAAACTGTAGCTCTTCGGCATCGGTTTCTGCCAGTAAGCCCCTTCTATGTCATGGTTGGCAAAGAAAAGTTCCTCGGTGGTGCCGTACCAGCTTTCGAGGTTGAACATGCCGCAGTGCGCGATGAACGCCTTGAACCGTTTCTGGTGGTGACCGGCGAGCCAATAGACACTGAATCCACCGTAACTGGCTCCCACACAGCCCAAACGGTCCTTATCCACGTAGGGCTCTTTCGCCACATCGTCAATGGCGGCGAGGTAGTCCTTCATGTTTTGTCCGCCGTAGTCGCCGCTGATCTGGTCATTCCACTCATGACCAAAACCGGGCAGTCCGCGACGGTTCGGTGCCACGATGATGTAGTCATGCGCCGCCATCATCTGGAAGTTCCAACGGTAGGAAAAGAACTGGCTCACAGAGGATTGCGGGCCACCCTGACAATAGAGCAAGGTGGGGTATTTCTTCGTGGAATCGAAGTTCGGGGGCAGAATCACCCACACCAACATCTGCTTGCCGTCGGAGGTCTTCACCCAGCGTTTCACCGACTTGGCCGGCGTGATCTTGTCCAAAACATCTTTGTTGATGAAACTCAGCTGCTTCACCGACTTGTCTTTCAGCTGCACCGCGTAAATCTCTGATGGACAGGCATGTGTAGTTCTCGTCACGATCAGTTGGTTGCCGTCGGCCTGCACGGAATTATAGTCGTAGTCGCCATCGGTAAGTTGCTCGATGATACGGCTTTCCACATCCATCTTATAGACTTGGTGGGTGGCTTCCTTGCAGCTGATGAAATAAACCGTTCTGCCGTCCTCGCTCCATGCGAATCCGGTGGCGTCCTGGTCGAAGTCAGTGCTGTAGTCGTCAGATGTCTCCGTCTCGAAATCGTAGATCATCAGGCTGTGTTTTTCCGACTCGAAGCCGTCGGTTTTCATGTTCCACCAGACCATTTTCTTGCCGTCGGGGGAGATAACGGGATCCATGTCATAGCCCTTGTTGGATTCCGTCAGGTTCAAGGTGGTTTTCGTATTCAGGTTGTATAGGTAGATGTCGGTGTTGGTGCTCTCGGCGAATGCCTTGCCGGTCAGCTTCTTGCAGCAATAGACCAGTCTGTCGCCGTCGGGGAGCCAGGCTACCTCCTCCATGCCGCCGAACGGCGGGTTCGGGCAATGGAATTTCTGGCCGTCCAGCAGATCGACCTCATTCTCCAAGGACGGATAGTCGGCCACGAAGAGGTGGCTGTAGGTGCCGTCCGCCCAGTAGTTCCAGTGGCGGTACATCAAGTCGTCGTAGATCATGGCGTCGGCATCGGGCAGGTCGGGGTAGCGTTCCTCGATCGTCTGCTCCAGCTGCACGTTGCGGAAGTAGCAGATGTGCTTCATGTCGGGGGCATAGCCGAAACCGTTGATGTCGCCGTCTATGTTGCTGATTGCCTTCGCGTTCGATCCGTCGGGATCGGCCTCCCAGATTTGCATGCCCTTGTCGTTGGCACGAAGGAAAGCGATTTTCTTGCCGTCGGGACGCCACACCGGCTGCATCTCGTTCTCTTCTGTCACGGTGATGCGCGTGGGTTCGCCGCCGGTGGCCGGCATCGTGTAAAGCTCTGTGTTGCCCTTGTTGACGCGGTAGTCGTAGTAGGTCACCGTGTAGAGCAGCGTCTGTCCGTCTGGCGACACCTGCACGTCGCCCAACCGGCCGAGATACCAGAGGATTTTCTCGTCCATCACACCCTTCGAGAAGTCGGGTGCCTCGCGGCTTTCCATGTCAATGACTGCTGTGCTTTTCTCGTTTTTAGCTTGTTTACAACCACTTACCATTATCATAATCAGAGTTAAACAGAAAAGTGTTTTCTTCATTTTATGTTTTTGATGTTTGTTTTAATAACAACGTGAAATAAAGGGCAAAAGTACACAATATTCCCGAATAACAGGTGGCCGGTGAAAATTTTATTAGAGTACAACAATTCGCTTTGCTTAGCGTTCATAATATCATTATAAGCCAAAATATAACATAAAGCATGAATCTTCACAAACAAACATCAAAAGTCATCATCAACTCAATTATTGTGTCAGCAGTGGTTTTGTTGAACACCGTTTTCCAAATATACTGCCACCCTGTGTGGTGGGCAGGAGTGGTGGCAGTCATTTGTTTGCTTTGGACGATAGCAAAACCACTTGTCCAAGAGAAAGTCCACCCGGTTATAAGAGGAGTCTTGTCTGCTCTAAGTTGTCTGTTTTGGAGCTATTGTTTCTTTTTCATTCTTACAGATGGGAAGGTGAATATCAGCATTTTGTATGGAATGGTGTTTTGGGCTGTCTTTTGCGTGTTGGAGTGGTTGAAGATGGAGAAAACTTCCGGAAAAAAGGTTCTCTTGACTTTTTTGATAGTGAACTTAGTGATGCTGTCTGGACTTTTTGTGGCCGGGAAAACATACCGGAAGGCGGCACAGGATATTTGTGAGAAAGGGATGGACAAATTGTCGCAATCTGCCTATCCGTATTGGACTGAACGCATTGCAGGGATGCATTTTATCTATCACACGCGCTATTGCATATACGACGGATGGCGTCCGCCCAAATTGGATCCTTTGCTCACTGTGGCGCTGGCTCTAAACAATTACAATGACCCACTTCGCGACCTTCCGTTGAAAGAACGCCTCCAACTTTACAGGAAGTTGTATCCCCACAGACCGTATAAGTTCAAATGCTCCTGTGGCTTGGCCTATTCGAAGGATTACCATCGTGCTGAATTGTGGCAAGACCTCGAGAATACTATAGTCAAATGAGCGTCTGATAAGCGTAAATAAGAACGATTACGAAATGCAGCTGACCACCATTTTACCCAATAATTCGCTGAAGAGACCCTGGGTTGTCTTACAGTAATCAAATTGATTTCTATCACGACAGAAGAACCCTTCAGTGCTCCCATCGAACCTCTCGCTTGAGGACGGCAGGCGGGTTGCCGCCAATCACCTGATTTTCGCCTTCGAAGGCGCTTTTCAGCAGCGTGCCGGCCGCCACCACCGTGTTGTCGGGCACTTCCGCGCCCTTCAGCAGCACGCACTTGCAGCCGATCCAGACATGGTTGCCCACCACAATGGGACGGTTGGGATTCAGCCGGTTGCCCGCCATGTCGTACAGCGGATGTTCGTCTGTGTCCATCACGAGGACGTCCCAGCTCACCAGACAGTCGTTCCCGAAGGTGATGCTGTCGGCGCAGACAATCGTGCTCTCGGCCGTCATGTTGAAGTCTGCCCCGATGTTCAGGTGGCCGCGCACTGAAAGTTTGGAACCGTGCCCGATGCCCGCTTTGCCGCCAAAGGTGACCGTTCCGCTCACCTGCCAGATGCCGCGGGAGCGCTTGCGGTCGTAGTGTCCCACGTCGCCGAACCCGATCTTCACCATCGCTGTCTTCACTATTTCCGGCAAAACAACTTTGCCGTGCAGCTCCCGCAAATAGGTGCGCCGCGACACGAAAACCGGCAGTTTCAACGCCGTTTTCAGCGGGAAATAGTGCAAGTTGAAACGCAACGTCTTCGGCAACGAGCAGAGAACATTCCAAAAATCGGATACGGTCATAACAATCAAGTTTTAACTTGCAAAAGTACACTTTTTCCCAAAACAACTACTAACTGCTAACTACTAACTGCTAACTGCAAAAATGCTATCTTTGCCGCCCGAAAAAACCAATCCGCAATGATGATATTCTACTTAGGCAGCTGGTATTTCCAGACGAAATTCCTGAAACGGCGCAAACCGCTTCAGACGGTGCTGTTCATCACCAACCGATGCAACCTGTCGTGCTCGCACTGCAGCGTCTATGACCACGAACACCCGACCGACAAAAGCTACGAGCAGATCCGCGAGGAACTGCAATATTCCTATGGTTTGGGTTCCCGCTTCGTCGATTTTGAGGGCGGCGAACCGACGCTCTGGCGCGACGGCGACCGTCGGCTCAACGACCTCATCGACCTTGCGCACGAAATCGGCTTCTTCACCACCACCGTGACCACCAACGCCCAGCAGTCCTTCGCCGGACTGAAGGCCAACTCGATATGGGTCAGCATGGACGGCATTCACGAGTTCCACGACGCTGTGCGCGGACATGGCACCTTCGACAAATTGGTGAAAAATGTCGATAGCTGCGGGCATAAAGCATTGAGCGCCAACATGGTGATTGATGCCAACAACTACGTCAACGTGATGGACACGCTGCAGTTCGTGAAAGAGCACCCCACCTTCAAGAGCATCGCTTTCAACTTCTACACGCCGGCCTTCTTCAAAGACGAAGACCCGCTGATTTTGGATTGGGATAAACGTATCGAATTGATTGATAAGTTGATAGAGCAGAAAAAGAAACGGATGCCCATCATGAATTCCGTCTCCGGACTGAAGCGGATGAAGGATTTGTCGTTCGAGAAGGCATGTTGGATGTGCAACTACATCCTGCCCGACGGCACGCGCCTGCCCGAGTGCGTGGGCAAGAGTGCGGGCGTCTGCGAACAGTGTGGCTTCTGCATGGCCGGCGAGATGCGCAGCGTCATGGACTTCCGCCCCGATACGCTGCTCGCAGGGTTGAATTTACGAGGCTAGTCATAGTTATAGTCATAGTTATAGTCATAGTCATTTGTCATAGTCAAAGTGGAACAAATCCGATACATCTCCCTCGACACCACCTCCCCCTATCACAACCTCGCGGTGGAGGAGTACCTGCTGCAACAAACGAAGGACAACGTGTTCATGCTGTGGCAGAACGACAACACCATCGTCATCGGCCGGCACCAGAACACGGCGGCGGAAATCAACCAGGAATACGTTGACAGCCATCATGTTAACATAGTGCGGCGGTTGACCGGCGGCGGCGCAGTCTTCCACGACACCGGGAACCTCAACTTCACCTTCATCCAGAATGTGGAGCCTGGAAAGAAGGAAATCGACTTTCTGAAGTACTTGCAGCCCATTGTGGATGCATTGCAGTCGTTGGGCGTTCCGGCCTCCTTTTCCGGACGCAACGATCTGGTAATCAACGGACAGAAGATTTCCGGCAACGCCATGACTTTCTTCGGGAACCGCGTGTTGGAGCACGGCACGCTGTTGTTCTCCTCGCAGATGTCGGATTTGGCCAACGCCCTCAAGGTGGATCCCGACAAATTCATCGACAAGGCCGTGAAATCCGTGCGCAGCCGCGTCACCAACATCTCCGAACATCTCCCCCACCCTATGACCGTCTTGGAGTTCAAAGCCTATCTGATGGATTTCATCATGAGGCAAAACCAAATGACAGCACTTCAGAATCTTACGGAGAAGGAAGAAGCTGTCGTCAGCCAGCTCATGGAGGAAAAATACCAGACGTGGGAGTGGAACTACGGCAAATCGCCGGAGTATTCGGTGAACAAAAAGATCCGGACGAAAGGCGGCACCGTGCAGGTGGTCGCCGACATCCGCGACGGCCTCATCCGCGACCTCCGTTTCTTCGGGGATTTCTTCAGCGAAAAAGACCCTCAGGAACTTGTGGATCAATTAATTGGCATCCGCCTCGACAGACAATCCATCGCAGCTGCATTGACAAACACCAATATCAACGACTACTTCCATAATGTCACCAACGATAATATTATAAACCTGCTAACCCTTTGATAATATATGTCGGGCGTATGCGATTTTTGTCGGGCGTATGCGATACGCCCCTACGTATCATTAACCTTTAACCATTAACCATTAACCTTTAAATGAAAATCATCGTTTTCGACCTCGACGGCACGCTGCTCAATTCGTTGGAAGACCTGGCGGATTCGGCCAACTGGGTGCTGGAGCAGCACGGATTCCCGACGCACCCTGTGGATGCCTACCGCTATTTCGTGGGCGACGGCGTGCGGAAGCTCATCGAGCGCATTCTGCCTCAAGAAGAGCGCACCGACGCACGAATCGAGCAGTGCCGGCAGGAATTTGTGGCGTATTACAAAGTCCACATGGAGGACAAAACATCTGTGTATGAAGGAATTACGGAGTTACTTGCCGAGTTGAAGAATCGTGGGCTGAAGATTGCCGTGGCCACGAACAAAGTGCACGTTGCCGTGGCTCCGCTGATGGCCAAATATTTCCCGAACATCCGTTTCGACGCGATGATCGGACAGCGCGAGGGCGTTCCGGTGAAGCCTGCCCCGCAAATTATGTTCGACATTCTGAAAGAGACCGGCTGTGAGCCGTCAGAGGCCCTGCATGTGGGCGACACGGCCACGGACATGCAACTCGCGCACAACGCGGGGGTGACGCCGGTGGGTGTTTTGTGGGGATATCGCCCGTTGGAGGAGTTGCGGGAGGCCGGCGCGAAGTTCATCATCGAGAAGCCGGAGGAGTTGCTGGGGCTGGTGGTTGGCTGTTAGCTGTTGGCTATTGGCTACCTGATTCCGCAGGAACAGGAAAGAACGAAAAAACCAGCGCCATTTCTTATGCGCACACCTGCTTTGGATACAGCTTCTCGCAATGGTCGATGATGGCGTTGGCGCATTCGAAGCCCGCATCGCAGACCTTCTTGCTCTTGTTGCCATCGTAGCCCATCACAAGGTGCATGGTTTCGTAGCCCGTGTTCACAAACTGCAGCAGTTTCTGGTCGCGTTTGGCGACGGCTTCCGTGTATTTCTTGATGGACGGACGGCCTTTGCCCTTCCGCACGCCAAAAACAGCGTCAAGGGCAATGAGACAACCCTTCCAAAGCGTGTCACCCGCTATGCGGACATATTTTTTATCCCTATAAAGCTTTGTTTCCTGATCCAGCTTTGACTTTTGAATGATTTCCGCCGCGTTGGCCACATATCGCCGAGCTTCCTCAAAAGGGTTTGTGTTTATCGACTCTTCCATTTTTTCCGTTCTTAGTGAGCACAAGATTAACGCCGCAAAGATACTTTTATTTCAATACCAAACATAACGTATTAAAAATATTTTTGAATTTGCTTTTTATGCAATTAACTGTTTGTTTTTAACATCATACGATAGGAAAGTTGCACGCCGCGGGATTAGCTTTTGTTCTTGACTCGCGCACTTTTTTATCCGAAACACAATAACCCGCCTTGCATTTTCGTTAACAATATTATTATACCCAAACTAACAAATATGATAGACAACCAACTCGAAAACCTGCAGTCGCTGCGGGAGTACCTGCAGCAGGAGAGCTGCCAGCCGCAGGAACCGGTACTATTTTTTGGAAATTAATCTCAATTTAACATGAAGACAAAATTCTTTTTTTTATTTCTATTAATAGAATTTATGTTGTTGTTTGAAGGGTGGTCTCAAGAAAAAAGAATCATCAAATCCGATACGATAAGAATCGTACAGTTGCATAATAACGAACATGCCGATGCTGTTATTCAAATAATACTGGAGATTGAGGGTGAACGAGATAAGACAGAACAACGCTTTTTAGAGATCCAAAAAGAAGGGATGTCGATAGAAAAAGTCATTCTACCGATTCCAGATGAAGAAGTGAAGAATTTTGAAATTGAGAATATTGTTGAAATCAATAACGGATTCATTGTGGAATATAGCTGGGGCGGTGGCCATTTTTTTTACGGAGGCAGGCTTTCCATTAAATTCATACGGGAAAGGTATTGTGTGAAATCGGCTATGCTATGGGAGGAGGAAATAACGGAAAGCGGATTAAAGAAGAATCGTACGAAAAAAAAATTCATAAGATTCAGACCGATAGTTCTCTTAAAAGACTTCGACTTTTTATTTTTTTTAGCCACCTCATAATCTTCCTCACGCCTTGGACCTTTTTTACTTGAGTACAACAACTCGACTCGTTTTGCGTTAACAATATTATTATACCCAAACTAACAAATATGATAGACAACCAACTCGAAAACCTGCAGTCGCTGCGGGAGTACCTGCCGCAGGAGAGCTGCCAGCCGCAGGAGCCGTTCGTTCTCTTCGGCGAGTGCTGCGGTTGCCCGCAAACGCAAATCATCAATGGATAACCGTCATTCGGTAGAGACGCAAAGCAACGCGTCTCTACCATTGTTAAACAAAAATAGTACGATAATGAATAACATCATGGATTTTTGGCGCAACGAATGGAATGCGGTGGCAGATATGAGTGAGGTGACGGGGATCATAACGAAGGGTTATAAAGAGACCACTCAACCTGTATGGGGAGGGTGTATTTATAATCTCAAAGGAGTATTGTTAGGTTGTGATGAATCTTATGAGGACACGGTTTTTTTGTATCGAACAATGGATGATATTTTTTTAACAAAAGAACAAACAATGTTTTTCATACGTTTAGGGGAAAAATTGCAGATGTTATGTAATTTGACAAATAAAATCGGTCTCTCTAATGAAGAATTAAATCTACGTGCTGTATTATCTATGCTAAAACAAGCAGAAGCAGGACAAACAAATCCACCATTAGATTACAATTCATGGAATCATGGTTATACATTCACTGAAGATTCTTACCGGGACAATCCACAAGCTTATGCGTCGCATCCAGGGGAAAATCCAAATACTGGTTCTTCTGCTGCAGGTGCTTATCAGTTTTTGTATAGATTTTATAAAATGCATGATTTCAGTCCTCAAAGCCAAGATCACGCTGCGGTTAACTTAATGCCGTCAGAGGGTTATAAAGCTGCCATCGAAGGCAATATTATATCTTTCATACAATATAACAAATCAAGATGGACATCATTAAAATATTGGATGTCTGAAGATTTGTATGAGGTTTTTTATCAGTGCAGAGCAAAAGAATTGACAGGAAACTCTCTTTTGGCAGTGCCTGTAGGATTTTTAAAACGTTAAGTATGATTTTGTTCCAACCATCCATAAAAATATATGTTGTAGTCATTCTCTTTTTAGGGATGATGGCCAATATTGATAAGGCTCAAGCTCAAACCGATCAGTTTTATCGAGATACGACAATCACACTCTCTTACAAGGACTTTGAAATCGAACTTAAAACTTTTTTGTACAATCATGATTTGGCAGAGAAATGGATCTACTACAATCACAATGTTCCATATGGTTTTTCACAACCCTATGTGGTAAAACAAGTCCTGTTTTTTTATCAAAAAGGCAGTAAGATTTTCCAAAAAGAGATAGAAATATCCACCTCCTTACATAAAACATGGGACGGGAAGGCCATTATCTTGCAAAACATTCCTGTGTTTGATATTGGAATTGTTGAAAACGAACACTCTTTTTACTTTATGGTATATGGTGCCAATTATTGTGCGGGTGTCAAGTGCCCTGAATTCGTAGGAATATATGCCCCTACTGGCAAGGTTGTGTCCGAGAGCCTGTCATATCCTGAAAAAGTGTTGGCTGGCGAATCTTTGAGCGAATTCCTGGAAAATGAGAGAATAGTCATTAATAAAACTATAAAAACGGCTTCCATATTGGATGTTTTCAACGTCATTGAAGAATAGTTTTTTTGCTATCTTTGCCGTTGCGATCAACAGGGAAGGAAACAACAAAACAAATACGATAATGAATAACATCATGGATTTCTGGCGCAACGAGTGGAATGCGGTGGCCGACACGAGTGAGGTGACGGGGATAGATGACGTTGAACTCTTCTCAGGCAGTATCATCAATAACAGTAACCATGTAGTGTATTACAAGCCGGAAAAGGGCTCTTATGATGAAAAAAACAGAATAGCCCCCCATAGTAGCAAGAAAGTTAATGCGGATGGCATAGCCACGTGTTTGCACAGAGACAAGGTTTTCAAAATACCAGGTCAACCTCCCTATCATCCCGATGTTAATGTGGACATCTCCGGGCAAGTTAGTTTTCGTTTTTTTAACCAGTGGCCTGCGGACTTGTATTCGTACTATAGACAAAAGGTGTTCGATGAAAAATACGAATACGGGTGGATGACATTAGAAGAATTGGATGATTCTTGGCAAACACTATTTGATTTAGCAAAAGAAATATGATGATGAGAACCAATTACCGCATTGTGAAAAACGCCTTGTGGGTTATTTTAGTCCTATATTTCCTTGCACAATTTTTTTTAATTTTGGAGCAGATGGTACAGGCGGGCATGGTGTCTTGTTTCAGCGGTTTTTTTAAAGCCTATTCAGAACAAGTGTTGAGATTTGAGATCTTTAGTGTTATCCCCTTGTTTTTTTTATCTATCGCATTGGTTTCATTTTGTGGATTGCGTTATCGTCAACAACAAATAAGGAAAGAGTATTTGGCACAGGTTTTATTATTGGTGTTCACCATAACAATGCCATTTATTATAATGCTTCTCGATTAAGATGCCATGGAAAAAGATAAAACCATATATTATGTCAATGCCATTATACTGGTATTTGTTTCTATGCTTTTCTATGCTTTGGAGTATTTTGGCTGGGAGCAAAAGTGTATGGGACAATCCCGGCATTTAGGTTCTTGTTTGGGTGAATTGTTATCCGTTACGATTATTGTAAGCGACTTGCTTCTTTTGTTACAACTGCCTATGCATGTGGGTTTTGGACTGCACTGCCTCACCGCCTACCATAGGCAGAACCGATGGTGGGAATACATTGTTTTTGTGGCAGTGTTGGGATGGACTCTCTATGTGTTGTACTATGTATGGTTTGTGACACCCTGGGATTAGCTTTTGTTCGTGACTCGCACACTTTTTTATCCAAAACACAATAATCCGCCTGACATTTGCGTTAACAACATCATTATTCACCAAAATATAACATTATGATAGACAACCAACTCGAAAACCTGCAGTCGTTGCGGGAATACCTGCAGCAGGAGAGCTGCCAGCCGCAGGAGCCGTTCATCAAGCTGGGCCAAGGAAACGCGCCTGAGATAGACTATAACCTGCCCGAAAGTGTTTCTTTCTCCACCTACGGGGATATGCCCGTGAATATTGACCGTGAATGTTTTAAGGAGTCTTGCAACAATGCTCCAAGAAACAATTATTTCAGTGTAGTGGCAACAGCCATCAGAACGAACACTTTAAATCAAAAATTAAGAGAGTCCATCCAATTACAACATACACACACCGCCATGGTGGCTAACGTTAATTCTTTTCGAGAACATTTGGACATGTCTCGCACGGATTTTGAAGCTGTGGCCAATCAGGATGATAGCTTGACTGCAAAAATCACAGCAAAAGACACATACTTGAACGATGTGCAGTTGGCCAAATTTGCCCAGGAGGGAACAATGCCGGTGTTTGTTGATAAACTAAACAAATTCGGAAACAGAGTGGAGATTCTGAAAGAACCCGCAACTCCTCATCCTTGCATCTTTGTCATTGAAGAGTATAAAACCAGCACATACCTTGGCAATTACGGCGCGGGGAGGACAATCCAGACGTTCTCTCTGTTGCCGGGCGAGAAAACCACGCTCACCATTCGAACGTACAAGGACAGCACCTCCATGAAAAGCCATTCCGAGAATCTGTTAGACAGCGTCAGCCAAAGCAGCATCGACGAGCTGGAGAGTCTGATAGAGGAGGAGAGCGGAACGGAAACCATCAATTCCGAGACCAAGACGCACGATGTGAAAGTGGGAGTCAGCGTGTCCGCAAAAGTATGCAAGATGGTAAATGTGGCCGGCTCCGTAGGTTATGGCTACAACCATAGCAAAACAGCGAGCCGTACGGCCAACACGCGGGCTTTGAACCGTGCATTGGAACACCATGTGGCACAAAGTAATTCATCAAGGAACATCGAAATCAACACCTCCACCAGCGAAACGGTGAACGAGGGCGAGGAATACACCACCGTGCGGGAAATCCAGAACATCAACAAGAGCCGCGTGTTGAACTTCGTGTTCCGGCAGCTTCTGCAGGAGTATGTCAGCATAACATACTTGTCCAACATCCGCATTGCCTATACCAATGGCTATATGGAGTCCGTGAAGATAGTGGACTTGGAAGACCTGGACGAGCTGTTGGAAGAGGTGATTGTAGAAGCACAACGCACCTCCGTCAAGGCGCAGATTCTGAAAGATTATTGCTACATCCTCAATCATGAAGGTGAACCCGTGAAGTTTATAGTGGAGAATGAGGTGGACGTTTCTACACCTTTCGGGGATGTCTCAGAAACTTTCTGGTCGCGGTCAAAAATGAACGACAGCTATAGACTTGGGGACCGTGAAATAGACATCCCTGGAGTCATCCTCCAGGTGGAGAAGAACATCCTGCGCACCCCCAGCGTGGTGGTGGATGCATTGCTTGGGCAGGGAGAGGCTTTGGACTGCTTCAACATCAAGGCCCAGGACGCCATCGCGGTGGGTGAGAATCTGAAAAATCTGGAAATGCTGCAGAAATTGGAGATCATGGAGGGCATCACCACGGCCGAGGACAAGGCTGAATTGTACAAGAAGGTTTTCGGCGAATGCTGCGGCTGCCCTCAAACGCAAATCATCAACGGGTAACCATCAAAGGCAGAGGCGCGATGGACCGCGTCTCTGCCATTGTTAAACTAAAACAGCATAATTAATGAACAACATGATGGATTTTTGGCGCAGCGAATGGGCGGCGGTGACGGATGTGAGCAATGTGACGGACTTGTCGAATGATTTGCCGACTGTGCAACAGTATGTTCATCCAGACAAAAATCAATTTCTTCGTCAAAAAAATGATGCCCTTCAGAAATATTATACAACGAAGCAACAATATGTACAATACTATGTTCAGATAGGAAGATTAAACAGTCAGTCAACAGAAACTGAAATTTGGAATGTGTTTTCTGACGCTAATAAAACCGAGCTGCAAAGATTACAGAATCTTGTGAATAAGAATCAGATATTATATGAACAAGCAATACGAGATGAGCGTCAGTGGAATAAATTAGATGTCGAAATAAAAAAGGTAGTTGATGACTTTAACAGAAGAAAGAGGTATTCATCTTCACAAAAAATGGATCCCAATTTGTTAAAAGCACTTATGTTTTCGGAAACGGAGATGGGCGCAAGTGAAGAGTATAAAAGGTTGATAAAGAGCGTGCCAATCTCCAATCCAAAAGCTGTTTTTCAGCTTAACCTCGGCAGGGTGACAAATGGAAGTGTTTACAATGCCGTTGTGAAAGAATTTAGCATACCTGTTAACTGGAGGAATAATTATCTTGACATGGGGAACAAAAATGATGTAATGCTTGCTGCCGGAGCATTAATTTTAAAATACGAACAAGTTATTCATAAAACCAGCCCCCTTTTTATTCGTTCTTTGCCATGGTATAATGCCGTAATGGCTTATAAAGGCATTTCAGAAGAAGGGAAAGGAAAGGCAAACCGTGTGTGGCGGCTTTACACCAAGGGCATTCATCCTTATTCAGAGAATAAAAAACTGTTTTAGTATGAAAAAAACAGTGACTGTTGTCATATCGGTGGTTTTCGTGATTGCTCATATGAGCTGTTCTGTCTTGCCTCGTTGTGTCCTCAAAAATAGCATAAAAGAGGTCCATTACACCTATAATAAAGATGGCGATTTTCATAACTATTCTGGCAATTGGGATTTCGATGGAGACGGGACAAAGGATATTCTTCTATTTGTCGGAAATGGGGGTGTACATCTGAGTTATATGCCCCTAATCGTTTTGAGCAGTTTTGATTCTGTTTATTGTTTTTCTTCAATATTGGTGGATTTTCCAACCTATAAACCATATCCTGCATCTGGAATTTTTGACGATTTTATTGGCTTTACAGTTGCGCTTGCTGATTCGGCGACCCAAGATGATTTGCTTTTATATACAACTGTGTCCTTCAAGGAGGAATCTGTCACAGGAGGAATGGTTCATCTTCATTACAATTTCCAGACACAATCATTTGACATTACACACCAATAACTATCGCTTTACCACTTCCTTCCCATGTTATACACTTTCTCGCGTTGGCCATTTCACTTTTCCCGTCCAGTACACAATAATCCGCCCTACCGTTGCGTTTATAATATTATTTCACCAAAACTTGACATTATGATTGACAACCAAATCGAGAATCTGCAGTCGCTGCGGGAATACCTGCAGCAGGAGAGCTGCCAGCCGCAGGAACCGTTCATCCTCTTCGGCGAATGTTGCGGCTGCCCGCAAACGCAAATCATCCACGGATAACCATCAACGGCAGAGGCGCGATGGGCCGCGTCTCTACCGTTTCTCAACAAATAAACAGGATGATTATGAACAACATCATGGACTTCTGGCGCAATGAGTGGGCGGTTGTGACGGATGTGAGCGAAGTGACGGATTATGAAACAGAAACAAATGGCATCAAGGAGGTTAAAATCATCGTTTCTGCTGAGATAACAGGAAGGGGCAAGACATGGAATTACCCATATAAGGATGATAATCTCTACGAAATACCCACTTATAAATTGTATTTGATTGGTACTATTGGGAACCAAAGAGTTGTTTTCACCTATAATGTCTTTCGGTTTGGTGTCACAAGAAAAACACCAACAAGTCCACCTTATGTTTGTGGATTGGCAGATAAACAACGCCATATTATCAAGCAATGGATTCCGACGTATAAAGTTCACAGTGCAGCGTCCAATGAAATAGGAGCTTGGCAGGTGTATGGTAACTTTTTAATACACGATGGTCCAGACAACCCATTGCAAGAGACCTATGCGACAGTTGGATGTATAGAAATATGTGGCGGACCTCAAGGTTTTGACAAATTTAATGACGATATTATCATCCTCTCCGGAATCCAAGGGGGAACCCGTTCGGAACAGCTTACGCGAATCGGGAAATCGGGAAAACTTGTCATAGAGTACGAGAAAGCAGACAGACCCCCACTCGTTTCATTTAATTCATGAAAAAATATGAAAAAAATCTTAATGTTTATTTTATTGTTCAATGTTTGCAGTATTTGCGCTTTCTCTCAGTCATATTCAGATACGAGTTGCTGTGTTAAATATATAATTCCTGAAAATGATTTGGAAGGACTTATTCAACTCATGAATGACAGCGGTTTTCAATATATAACATCGAAAGGAAGTGCAGAATTTGGATATTGGATTATTGACAGTTGTGCAATACCAGCTCAAACCGTTCTAACTTGTGTGAGCTTCAGCTTCTCCTCAACGAAAAAAGCGACAAATAGGTGTATGAAGTTTCAAAGACAAGGAAACAAGTTAGGTCAAAATGAAATGATTGAAAAGGTACTCAATCATAATCGCGTGACAATTTGTCAACGAGATAACATCTTGGATTTCATAATTGAATATGGAGTGGACGCTTCTAACGTCCACCAATGATAGTTAGTCTTCCCCAGCCCTTGGTCCTTTTTCATTCGAAGTACAATAACCCGCCTCACCTTTGCGTTAAAAAACATTATTTCACCAAAACTGACAATTATGATAGACAACCAAATCGAGAATCTGCAGTCGCTGCGGGAATACCTGCAGCAGGAGAGCTGCCGGCCGCAGGAGCCGCCCGTCCCCTTCGGCGAATGCTGCGGCTGCCCACAAACGCAAA
>JBGUPL010000073.1:0-14524 GCA_045130275.1 Bacteroidales bacterium | reverse complement strand
GAAACGCGGGTGGTCGCCGTGGTGGTTGCGCATATCGATCAGCTCCTGGCACTTGGCGATGAGCTTCACGGCGGCATCGACCACATAATGCGGTTCGCCCACGAAGGTGACGACCGTGCGGTTGGTGGTGGCACCGGGATCCACATCCAACAAAGTCACGCCTTCCGCCTGACGAATCACGTCGGCCACTTGGTTGATAATCTCTTGATTTCTTCCCTCACTGAAATTGGGAACGCATTCGATTAACTGTTTCATTTCGTAAGATATTGATTATTAATATTTTTAATTCCAACAAAAAAGTTCGCAAATATACATTTTTATATCTTAGGAAAATCAAAACATGCTTTTGAAATCGGTTTTTTGTCACGACTTTAGTAGCTTCCCCGAAATATTTCCCCGCACTTTTGAAAATTTTGTATCTTTGCAGGTTTTAATTTTGGATAAGAATGTTTACTGGAATTATAGAGAAGACTGGGAAAATCGTTAAGATAGAACAAGATAGAACCAATTTCGATTTCACATTGGAAGTCGATTTTGCGGATGAATTGAACATAGACCAAAGTATGGCGCACGACGGGTGTTGTCTCACCGTTGTGAAACTGGACAAGGAGAAGAAGCAGTATGTGGTGACAGCCATGGAGGAGACGATGTTGAAGACAAATCTCGGCACATGGAAAGTGGGAGACGAAGTGAATCTGGAACGCAGCATGCGCATGGACGGTCGTTTTGACGGCCACATCGTGCAAGGCCATGTCGATCAGACCGCCATTTGCGAGAAGATCGTCGATGAAGACGGCAGTTGGCGCTTTTATTTCACTTACGATCCGGACAAAAACAACTTCACTGTCCCCAAGGGATCCATCTCTGTCAACGGCATCAGCCTTACCGTTGTGGATTCCGAAAAAGGCCGTTTCTCCGTAGCCATCATCCCATACACTTACAAGGTCACTAATTTCCACAATCTGAAGCCCGGCTCTGTGGTCAACATTGAGTTTGACGTCTTCGGCAAATATGTGCAACGCCTTTTGGACGAATATTTTACTAACAGAGAAAAATAAAACCGACCATTCTGCGTTACTCACGTTTCACTATAAAAACCGATCTTTTGAAAAAGAGAACAAACATATTCGTCAAAACCGCATTCGGCCTGCTAGTGATAGCAGTGCTGGCAGGGTGCTCCACCTCCAAGAACACGTTCCCTAACCGGGCCTACCACAATGTAACCTGCAAATACAACGTTTTTTGGAACGGCAATCAAGCGATGAAAGATGCCGAAAAGGAGTTGGCCAAGCTTTCGAAGGACAACTTCACGGTCACACTGCCGATCTACAATTATCCGGACAAGTCCGATCTGGGGCCTTGTTTGTCACACCTGGACCGCACCATCGAGAAATCGTCGAAGGCCATTCACAAACATTCTATGATGTTCAAAGGCAAGGAGTATGTCAAGACCATTGATGACGCCTATTTCCTGATGGCCAAGTCCTATTTTTACAAACAGGACTATATACAGGCGCAGCGTGTTTTGAATTACATCGTCCACACTTATCCGAAATCCAACATATTCAACGAAGCGGAAGTATTATTGGCCCGCGCCCAAATGCGACAGGGCTACTACACCAGCGCGGACGAGCTGCTGGAAACCATCCGCTATATGAACGAGAAAAAGAACAAAAAGAAATTCGCCGTGCTCTTTAACGCAGCCAAGGCGGAATATCACCTCACAGCACCTGACGGTGACACGCAAGAGGCCATCGACTACATTGGCAATGCCATCGCCAGCCACCCGAAAAGGGATTTCAGCACCCGTCTGCAGTTGATTCTCGGAGAATTGTACGAAAACCTCGGCCAGCAGGCTGAAGCCCAAAAGAATTTCAAGCAGGTCATCAAGAAATCCAACAACTACGAGATGACGTTTTGTGCGCAGATGCACCTTGCCTCCAACTACGACGGCACGGAATCCAACCGCAATTCCATCACCAAACAGCTCAACAAAATGCTGGAGGACAAGAAGAACGAGGATTACCGCGATCAAATTTACTACGCCCTTTCCGAGATTGCCCGTATCGACGAAGACAACGATCTGCGCAAAGATTATCTGGCCAAATCCGTAGCTGCCTCCACCGAGAACAACTATCAGAAAACCTTTTCCAGCATTACCCTCGCCGACCTCTTCTTTGAAGATAACGAATACCGCGAAGCGCAGCACTACTACGACACCGCCATGATCTCCATCCCGAAGAACTATCCCAACTACGAAGAGTTGCAAAAAAAATCAAGCGTGCTTAAGGATTTGGTGGACAAATTGGATGAAATCGACCTGCAGGACAGCCTTCTGCGCATTGCAAACCTCCCGGAAAGCCAACGCAATGCGTGGGTGAGAAAAATGATCGCCGATTACACGGAAGCCGAACGCAAAGCCGCCGCTGAAGAGGCAGAACGAATGCTTGCCATGCATAATGCCGCCTCATACACCAACATCAACAACCAAAGCAACTCGAATGGCAAGTGGTACTTCTACAACCAGTCTCTGGTAACCGCAGGCCAACAAGACTTCTACCGCCGATTCGGCAACCGTAAACTGGAAGACAACTGGTTCATCAGCAACAAAACGCAAATCTCGTTTGACGACATGGCCCTGTTGAACGATCCGTCGCTCGCCCGCGACACCGTGGACTACGATGAAGACGGCAACCCGATCCCAAAACGGGAGACCGACCCCAAGAAAGAGGCTTATTACCTTCAGGATCTGCCTATGACCCCGGGGGCCAAGGACACGGCTAACGCCATCATTGCCAAAGACTTGTACGAAACAGGATTCATGTATCAAGATTTATTGAAGGATTACAAACGCGCCTGCGCCTCCTTCGAGTCACTGGTTCAACGCTACCCGAAAAGCGAATACACCTTGCCCGCCACTTACATGCTCTACACCATCTACAAGAAAATCGGTGATCCGAAAGTTGACACCTACAAGAACATCCTTCTCACTCAACATCCAGAAACCGACTACGCCAAACTGATTCAAGATCCGAACTACTATAACAAGTTGGCAGAAAGAGAAAAAGCTCTCGAAAACCAATACGCGAAAGTGTATGATGACTACACAAACAAACGTTGGCAAAATGTGTTGACCGCTGCCGACGCCGCCATCCCGAACTGCACCGACGAAACCCTCAAATCCCAATATGCCTACCTCCGCGCCATTGCGGCAGGACAGATTTACAATCAGGACACGCTCATTGTCGGGATGACAAACATCGTGAGAGATTTCGCTCAACAGCCTGTGGCTGAATTGGCACGGTACTTCCTATCCAATTTCACCACTGATCAAATTCAGAAAAGTCTTGGAATTGAGAAAAACACCCCAGAGGACACTGTATTGCAACAGGTTATGAAATCCAACGACACCCCGGTGCAAAGCGCTTTCACCTTCAATGCCAACGACCAGCATTACATTATCCTTCTGGTGAAAACCGACGAACTCCCCCTACAAACCGTCAAAATCAACCTCAACAATTTCAACCAGACGAATTTTAGCCTTAAAAAACTGACTGTCAGCAGTTTCTTTATTGACAACAAGCGCCAGATGGTAACCATATCCAAATTCGAGAACAGCTCCGACGCCATGGATTACTACCACATTCTGATGAAAGACAGCGAATTCAAAGCGGACATTGACAACAAAAACATTGAAGTGTTCGCAATGAGCACCAATAATTACACCACGTTTTATAACAAACGGAATGAGCGGGAGAATTATTCCGCATTTTTCAAAGAAAATTATCTTAATAATCAATAAAATTAGAAGTCTATGAAAGAAACCGATACTCGTGAATTCAGCGGTGCGGCAGTAAACGTCATCGCACAGGGCACCCAACTTCAGGGCAACATGGTCACCGCATCTGATTGCCGCATTGACGGCATGCTTCGCGGCAACATCGAATCCAAGGCCAAAATCATCGTTGGAAGAAGCGGTGTTGTGGAAGGCAACATCAAATGCGCCAATATAGAAATCGAGGGCACTGTGAAGGCGGAGTCCCTGCTTGTTTCAGAACTTGTTTCACTGAAAAACACCGCCAATCTGATCGGCAACATCGAAACCGGCAAAATCGCCATTGAACCGGGCGCTGAATTTTCCGGCAACTGCAAGATGCGCAACAATAGGGTGGCAGCCCCACAACCCACGCCGCAACCCGAACGTAAATAGTTCATGTCCGGACAGGTCAACCCTAAAAAAGATTCCCCCATTCATCAATACGCCGTTTACACCAACCTCGCGTTTGAAATGGGAGCCGTTATTGCTTTGGGTGTTTTTGGAGGAATCAAACTAGATAAACTCCTGAACACCAGTCCCTTGCTTACCATAATATGCTCCTTGGCCGGTATCGCCTTGGCGTTGTACCTGATTATCAGAACATCGTTAAAACCGCAAAAAAACAGAAAAAATGAACAAAAAGATACCGATTAGGAAATTCTCATTCCGGATCATCGTCTTTTCGGTCATCATGGCCGGACTCTCCCTGCTGTTCCAATGGCTGTGGCCGCAGTTGGCAACTCCCGCGATGCCCTTCATCGTCCTGTTCTTTTTCCTGATGACCTTATTCACCATGTTTATCGTTCTTCGCGACAAAGACGGGCGCGACGGCAAAAAATTCGTGTCTGCCTACATGATATCCCGCACGGTGAAATTTTTGTCCTGTATATTTTTTCTTTTTCTGTATATCTTTCTGAATCAGAAAGATGCAATCCGGTTTGCGATTGCTTTTCTCGTCATTTACTTCTTATACGCCATCTTTGAAGTAATTCTGCTGAAGAAAGAAAATGAATAAGAAATCATTACTGTACAACGGCAAATCCAAACAGATTTTCGCCACCGAAAGTCAGAATTTCGTCATTATGGCCTATAAAGATGACGAAACGGCTTATTATGGGGTAAAAAAAGCCACAATCCCGAACAAGGGTGCGTTAAACAATAGAATTTCCAGTCTGATATTCCAATTCTTGGAAAAAAACGGTATCCACACGCACTATGTGGAACAGTTGAATGAAAGCGAGCAACTGTGCCGCCGCGCCACCACCCTACCCTTGGAATTCATCGTGCGTAACGTGATCGCGGGAACACTTTCCCGACGCCTTGACATCGAAGAGGGCACCGTCCCCGAACAAACCATCTATGAAATATGCTTGAAAAGCGACGTGCTTCGAGATCCTCTCATCAACCGCTACCACGTGGAAGCACTGGGTATCACTAATGAGGAAACTTTAATGAAGATCCGTGCGATCATGCAGAAAATCAACGAGTTGTTGATTGATCTATTTCACAAAATCCATATTGACTTGATTGATTTCAAGATGGAGTTCGGTTTCGACAGCGAAGGGGCGATCATGTTGATTGATGAGATATCGCCCGACACGGCCCGTTTCTGGGACTCCGACACGCACGAGAAACTGGACAAAGATCTCTTCTGCCGTGACCTCGGAGATATCGAAGTGGCCTACAAGGAAGTTCTTGCACGTCTTGAAAATATCTTGCAGCATGAATAAAAAAGACCTCCGACAAACTATCCGAATTGCCAAAAAACAACATACCGTTGAAGATCTGCATAAGCAATCCGTGGCAGTAATGGAAAAACTTGCCGCACACCCCAGATTCCTCGCCGCCGAAAAGGTCATGCTCTACGCTTCGCTCCCCGACGAAGTGGAGACACTCCCCTTCATCGAAAGGTGGCGGCACCTGAAAACCATCATATTGCCCACTGTGGTGGGAGACGACATCATCCCCGTGGAACTGGCTGATGACACGACTTTTGCGGAAGGCGACTTTCACATTCCAGAACCACAAAATCACCCTTATACCGGCAAATTCGACTTGATTGTGGTCCCTGGCATGGCCTTTGATGCTGACGGGCACCGGTTAGGCCGCGGTCGCGGCTACTACGACCGTTTTCTCGCCCTCCACCCGCATGTCCATACCATCGGGCTCTGCTTCGATTTCCAATTTGTGCCGGAAGTTCCCTTTGAGCCCCACGACCGTCCGATAAACGAGATCTTGACACCCGGGCTCTAACCGTGTGACCGCTTATCCGTTTAACCCAAAAAAAACGTATCTTTGCAGGTTTTTATAATCTGCCTATCGTGAATACAATTGAACAACAATTTCAGGAAATCCTTAATGGTAGGAATCCCGAAAATCTTTATAAACCAATATCTTACATCCTACTGCAACCGGGCAAGAGATTACGCCCGCAATTGGTACGGATGGCTTCGTCAATGTTCGGAGGAGACCCGGAACAAACAGAACTGGTCGCCACCGCCTTCGAAATGCTTCACAATTTCACCTTGATCCACGATGACATCATGGACAAGGCTGACGTGCGGCGCGGACAACCCACCATCTATAGGAAATGGAACAGCAATATTGCCATCCTGTCAGGTGATGCACTCGCTGTTATGGCTATGCAACAGCTACTCAAACTGCAATGTGCACCGGAAACCATTTTGGACATTATGGACATCTTTGCGCAAACAGCACTGGAAGTGTGCGAGGGCCAACAGTATGACTTGGATTTTGAAACCATGGAGGAGGTTTCCATTGACGATTATCTGAATATGATCCGCTTGAAAACCGCTGTTATGTTTGCCGGTTGCTTAAAGTCTGGCGGCCGTTTTGCAGGCGCTGATGAGCAAAGCCTTCAATCCCTCTATGACTTAGGCGTTCACTTAGGATACGCCTTCCAGTTGGCGGATGATCTGTTGGATGTTTATGCCGATGAGGAAATTTTCGGCAAAGCAGTGGGCGGAGACATCAAAGACAACAAAAAGACTTTCGTCTTCCTGAAGGCTTTGGAATTGGCTGATGAAGCTGAAAAAAAGACTCTTCGCCATCTGTTCTCCATCACCGACATGGACGAAACCGAGAAATTCACCAAAGTAAAGGCCATTTTTGATTCTGTTGCCGTGAAAGAGGTCACGGAAGAAGCGATTGCCCACTACACAAATTTGTGCTTGGAGGACATTCAACGCATCAACGCACCGGAAGAGAAAAAAGCCAATTTGCTCACTCTGGTTCACCAACTGCAAACACGCAACAAATAGGATGGCACAGGAAAACAGCAAGCGTTATTACATCATCTTGGCCGCCCTCGGTATCCTGTTGTTGGCATACACGATCAGGTTGTTCCATCTTCAGGTCCTCGACAAGTCGTACCGTCGCAAGGCCAACGAGAACGCTATCCGTGAAAAGACCATCCATCCGGCCCGTGGGTTCATCTACGACCGCAACGACTCCCTGCTGGTTTACAATGACGCCGCCTATGATCTGATGGTGGTCCCCAACGAGTTACGACCTTTCGACACCATGGAACTGTGCCGTGTACTCGACCTGGAGATTGAAGAGGTGAGAAAGAAGATTGAAAAGGCCGCAAAATACTCCAGCAGCGTCCCCTCGCTTTTCAAACAACAGATTTCCAAGGAAGACTATGGTTATTTGCAGGAGAAAATGTCGGAATTTCCCGGGTTCTTCGTGCAAAGTCGTACACTACGCTCCTATCCGCAACCCATCGCAGCGCACATTCTGGGGTATGTCAGCGAGGTGGATGAACAAGATGTGGAGAACGACCCTTACTACAGAATGGGCGACTATATCGGCAAAAGCGGTATAGAAAAAGCGTATGAATCGGTGCTGCGCGGCGTGAAGGGTAAGCAGAAAGTGTTAGTGGACGTGCACAACCGTGAAGTGGGTCCATACAACAACGGCGAGGAGGATATTGTAGCTGTTCCGGGTATTTCCGTTTGGAGTACACTCGACATGCAGTTACAGCGTTATGGCGAAGAACTGATGGCCGGAAAACGTGGCGCTATTGTGGCCATTGAGCCCAAAACCGGTGAAATTCTTTGTCTGGTGTCCAGCCCGAACTATGACCCCAACCTCTTGGTGGGTACCGCCCGCCCGAAAAACTATGGCAAGTTGGTGATGGATCCCGAAAAGCCCCTGTTCAACAGAGCTTTGCAAGCCGCCTATCCACCAGGCTCCACTTTCAAGTTAGCCAACGGCCTTATTGCCCTTCAAGAGCACATCATCACGCCTTCGTCCATCTATTCCTGCTCCGGCGGAGGCTACCACATCGGCAGCCACGTCGTGCACTGTCACAACTGTGGCGGATTGAACATTTACGGCGCCATCCAACGCTCCTGCAACACCTTTTTCTGCCGAGCCTATTACAATATCCTGTCCAACCGCACCAAGTACAAGAACATTGACGAGGCCTACAGCGCTTGGCTCGACCTCATGAGTTCCATGGGTTTCCTGCAGGTGTTCGACACGGACCTTCCTTACGAACTGAAGGGCCGCATCCCGACAGCCGAATATTTTGACAAAAGGTACAACAACAGTTGGAACGGCAACACAGTGGTATCCATGGGCATCGGACAGGGCGAGGCAGCGGTGACCCCCTTGCAGATGGCCAACATGTTGGCTGTGATTGCCAACAAAGGCTACTACATCCGCCCGCATGTGGTGCGCGCCATCGGCAACAAAGACAGTCTGAACACACAATTCAGCAACAAAATATACTCCAAAATCGAGCCCCGGCACTTTGAAACCGTATTGCAAGGGATGAAGATGGTGGTCACGGGCGGCACCGGGCGCGGGGCGGCAATTCCCGGCATTGAAGTGGCCGGAAAGACCGGCACGGCGCAAAACCCGCACGGACGCGACCATTCCGTATTTGCCCTCATCGCCCCGGCCAACGACCCTCAGATTGTTGTCTTCTGCCTCGTGGAAAACGGTGGCTTCGGTGCCACCGTGGCCTGCCCCATCGCCAGCCTCATGGCCGAATTCTACCTCAACCGCAAAGTGGAACGCACCGACCTCGAAAACAGGATGAAAGAACTCAAAGTCAAATAAGCCATGCCTAAGTTAGATTCCCGCAATAAGATATCCAAAGGCTTCGATGTCAAGCTGATATGCTACTACCTCGCACTGATTTTCATCGGATGGATCACCATATACTCCACCTGCTACATTCCCGACGGTTCCACCCCGATCTTCGACTTTGGCCAACCCTACAGCCGACAGATGCTTTGGATCGGCGCCGCCATTGTCTTGGCCATCGTAATCCTGCTGATAGATACGGGCATCATACAGCATTACGCTTATTTTTTCTACCTTTTCTGCCTGCTCCTAATGATTCTGGTCTTGTTTGTCGGTGCGGAAATCAATGGCGCAAAATCCTGGATCCGCATCGGAAGTTTCAGCATACAGCCCACAGAGTTCATGAAAGTGGCCACGGCGCTGGCATTGGCCAAATTCATGCACGAAGGTAAAACCGACACCCAACGACGGAACGTGTGGATTGTCCAAATCGGTCTCATCGCCGTGCCGGTCATCGTAGCGCTGCTGCAACATGACGCAGGCTCCGCACTCGTCTTTTTCTCGTTCATCATCCTGCTCTACCGCGAAGGACTGAGCGCAGAATTTCTGGTGTTCGGCATCATTGCGGCCGCACTCTCCATCATCACACTGAAATGGAACGAAACCTACTCCATCGCCTTGATTACAGCTGTTTTCATAGGCTTTATGATCTACAACCGCACACAAAAGAAGAAAATCCGCCGCAACGTCATCGTATATGTCTCCAGCATCTTATTCGTCTTTTCTGTCAACTTCCTATATGAGCACGGATTGGAACCTCACCAAAAAGAACGTATCGACACCATCCTGGGCAAAACCTCCGATCCTCTGGGCGCCGATTTCAACCTCAACCAATCCAAAATAGCCATCGGCTCGGGCGGACTGTTCGGAAAAGGATACCTCAAAGGCACCCAGACAAAGCTCAAATTCGTGCCCGAACAAAGTACCGACTTCATCTTCTGCGCCATCGGCGAAGAATGGGGCTTCTTTGGCACGCTGGTGGTCTTCGGACTTTTTGGTGCACTAATATTCCGTATTCTGAAACTATCTGAAAAACAACGCAATCCGTTTGTCCGATACTATGGCTATGGAATCGCTGGCATTTTCATCGTCCACTTCTTCATCAACATTGGTATGACTATCGGCCTGCTACCCATCATCGGTATCCCTTTGCCCTTCATCAGCTACGGCGGATCCTCCCTCTGGGCCTTCACCATGATGCTCTTCTGCTTTATCAAACTGAATGACAATTAAGAGAATAGTGAATAGTGAGCAGTGAACAGTGAGCAGTGAACAGTGAGCAGTAATTAAGAACGAATACCTCCTCCTAACCTTCTAACCTTTAACCTTCTAACCCTCTAACCCTTTAACCATTAACCATTAACCATTACAATGCCCGAACCCTCCATCCCCACACTAACCCAAATGGTCACGGCACACACCGGGAAGAAACCCTCCACGTGTATTCCGCTGGCGCAGTCCGGTTCGCACCGCCGCTACTACCGTTTCACCTTTGACGACAACAGCACATTAATTGGTGCTTACAATGAAGATGTGACGGAAAACCGCGCTTTTTTCGAATATACCCGTTTTTTCACTGCACATGGACTGAACGTCCCCACCCTTCTATCCATTCACGAAGACCAAAAACACTACCTGCTGAATGACTTAGGGACGCAGACCCTATATGACAAACTGTGTGAATCAAGAAAAAACAACTCTGATTTTCAAGATGTTATAGCAGACTACCAAAAAGTCGTGGCCGCTCTTCCCAAATTCCAAATGACGGCAAAGGAAGGTTTGGACATGTCGGTGGCCTACCCTCGCGCCGCCTTCGACCGCCAGTCCATGCAATGGGATCTCAACTACTTCAAATACTACTACCTGAAAATGGTGAACATTCCGTTCAATGAACAGTTGTTGGAAGATGATTATCAACAGTTTATGGATTATCTGCTCAGTGCGGAAGACGATTTTTTTCTCTACCGTGATTTTCAATCCAGAAATATCATGGTATATGATAACGATGTTTATTTTATTGATTATCAAGGTGGTAGAAAAGGTGCTTTGCAATATGACATTGCTTCGCTACTCTACGACGCCAAGGCCGACCTTGCGCCCGAGATCCGCGAGGAATTGCTGGAATGTTATTTGAACAACCTTTCACAATACATTCCCGTGGACTTTCCAAAATTCAAATCTTATTTCAACGCCTTTTCACTTATCAGAATCATGCAGGCTATGGGCGCATACGGCTATCGTGGCTATTTCGAACGGAAGGCGCATTTCTTACAAAGCGTGCCCTATGCTATCCGCAATATGCGTTATTTATTGGAACATAATGCTCTTCCCGTGAACTTGCGCGAGCTGCAACATGTCCTGCAAACCGTTGTGGAAAGTTATGTGGAACCAAAACCGCAAAAAGCAGACACACTGACTGTTCAAGTTCAAAGTTTCTCGTATAAAAAGGGGGTTCCTGAGGACAATTCCGGTAACGGAGGCGGTTTTGTCTTTGATTGTCGCGCCCTTCCCAATCCGGGTCGCGAGAAAAAGTATGCCACCTTCACTGGGAAAGACGACTGCGTTATCGAATATCTGCAACAGTATGAAGAGGTGGAACAGTTTGTGAATCACGTATGTGCGCTTGTGGATATGTCGGTGGATAATTACCTGGAGCGCAAATTCACGCACCTGACAGTTAATTTTGGATGCACGGGTGGCCAGCATCGTTCCGTTTATTTCGCTGAGCGAACCGCTATGCACCTGCAGGACAAGTACCCGCAGATCGTGGTGGAGTTACGGCACACGAACCCGATGGTGTAGGGACGCGCCATGGCACGTCTCCACAAATCCCATAAACCGTTACCGTTTCACAATCTTCCGCATATATTCCTTCCCCTCCGTGTCCCTCACGCGCAGGAGGTACACGCCCGCGGGGACGGATTTCACGTCCAATGTGGCGGTTGGGCCTTGTTGGGGCGTATCGCATACGCCAGGCCTAACCCGTCCCTTAACGAGATTACATTCACGGGTCAAACGAATAGCCGTCGCAATGGTAGTGGTTGTCCACTATTCTGGACACAAACAGGTAGTCCGGCACCAGCGACATCGTTTTCATGAAGAAGATCCGGTGGTTAGGGTTCACCGACCAGTCGGACAGTCTCCCCGTCCCGTCTGTGCTCCACGACTTGTCCCACTGGTTGGAGGCGTTGAGGTCGAACTTGGCCGCCTCGGTGCCGACCCCCAGGAGCTCGTCCGCCAGGTCCGGGTCATAGTTCCCGACATGCAGGTTCGCCCTGTAGGGGTAGATGTCCACTCCCTGGCTAATCCCGTTGTTGCTCCAAAGCGAGCTCCAGGTGGTGTTGTACTGCATCAGCGTCATCTTGTCGGAAGTGCCTTGGGTCACCTGCACACAGAAAAGCTCGTCGATGCCGTCGGCGGAGAAGTCCCCCACGTAGTATTTGTCGAACACGTCAAGGCGCCACGGGCCGATATAGGTGCCGTCAATCCCCGTTGAGGCAGTCCATAAAGTCGTCCAGGAACCGGAATCCAGCCGTTGGCAGAGCGCGCCCTTTTGTCGGCCGCTGTTCCGGATGCATATCAGCGAGCAGAAGGAGGTGCTGGTGAAGTGTCCGGGCAGGATGACATCCCCTGGGGCGTAGTTCCAGTTTCCGATGTTCCCGTTTCCGAAATTTGTCCAGACAAACCGCCAAGGTGGGGAAGACCGGTGCTCATAAGCGAAAACGCTTGCCCACGAGTTCGATGCGTTCCGAACGCACAACAATTCGTCGATGCCGTCGCCGTTGAAGTCGAAGGCATAGAACTTATCGCCACTGCTGATTTGCCAGTCAGCGATGACACCCTCCCACATCAGCTCCAAATGGTTGATGTTATAGCGGTACAGGGAGGCCGTTTGAGAGAAAGAGTTTATCAAAAACACCTCCTGTGCCTCATCATCGTAAAAGTTCCCGACAACAACGGCATCCGCGTTTCTGACAGGAAAATCATCGGTTTGGATGGGATAATTCTGGCCTGTCCAGTTCTTTTCCCACTTGTTGTAGTTGATGCGGGTGAGGGTGGTGTTTTCGAAAGAGTTGTAGTTATGGTAAAAATTAGTGTCCGTGTAGCCATTGTGGGAGACCCACACCATACTTACAACCGTGTCCTCTGGAGTATGGATCGTGTATTCCCCCTGGCTGTCGGTGAACGTGGAATATGATGTTTTGTAGGTGTTTGAGAAAGCCACGACAAAAGCATCCTTTATCGGATTGGAGTTCTCGTCCCTCACCACTCCGCTGAAATTGTCATGTTCGTAGCCGAAAATATTGTAGTAGCAGTCCGGTCTGACACAGCCCTTATCAGGCACCACAGTCGGAAGTGAGGAGAAGGCTGAGGCGGCGGGTTTCACGCGTTGCTCAGGATAAAACGTCACTAGGCCGAAGTGTTTGCTTGTACAATCTTTCCAGTTCACCTCCTGGTACTGCCACCAAGCATAGCCCTTGCATCCGCATTGCGCCGATCTTCTTCTGGTGAATTCGGCGTACTGGGACTGGGCAGTCTCTGTTCCTACTTGGGAATGCGCCAGACACGAATCCCCAACTGTGGTCCCGCTGTAACCGGTCTCCCCCAGCACCCACACATCCTCCACATTGTCGTTCATCCACTTGAAGTAGCAGGCTACCGCTTCGTTGGAAATGTTCGGGTTTTCGTGGTTGTGGTAGAAATGCATGGTGAGAAAGTCGTATGTCAGGGCGGAGGGATCCCAGAAAAGTACATTATTGATACCGTCCAAGGCATAGGTTACCAGTTGGTCGGGGGCATTCTTCTTGGCAATATAATACCATTTCCGCGCCCAGTTGGATATCTTCAGTTTATCCTTCATCTGAGCGTTCACCCATTTGTATCCCGGCTCCATGTACACCACATAAGCCATCACGGTCTTGTTGTTGCTGTAATGGCGGGTCACACTGTCCAGATAGACGCAATACTGGTCGAACTGTTCGTAGGTTTTCACTTTGTCGCTCAGCACCATGATGACCCTGAGATTGTTCCGGGCACATTTTGCTATCAGGGAGTCCGTCAGCCTGAAATATTCGGAATATGATCCTGTTGAGATTATTAGATGATTATCGCTACTCCAGTGAATCGAAGGATTCAGCCGTACTACATTGAAGCCCAAGGAATTGATTCGCTGTAAATCATGTTCCAGTTTTATTCCTGCAGAATCCATTTCTGTAGCACCATCATCCCCATAGCCCCAGTGGTCTTCGGGTTGTATAATGCTGTTATAAATCCCAGTTTCCCAATGCTTTCTCTTGATATTACTATACCCGAGAATGGGAGATATGTAATAAATGCGATTAGACAAATCTATTTGGTAATACGGGTAAACAACAAGATAATTGACACAAACTGGATAAAAGGGAGTATTTCCATCCCAAAACTGTCCGTTAGAGATGGTGATATAGTTGTGGAATCCCTGTTGGGTAGATTGCCCGCTACCTTTAAAATTGAACAGGCACATCACTATGACCAGTCCCAAAAATAAATATTTCTTTTTCATGGCTCACTTTTTTAAGAACTTCTTCGCCACTTTCCTCTTCCCGTCCG
>JBGUPL010000072.1:0-23733 GCA_045130275.1 Bacteroidales bacterium | reverse complement strand
AATGTAGAATAATACGGTCGAAGGACCATTCCCCTTCTATTTTAGAAGGGGTGGCCGAAGGCCGGGGTAGTAATAAAACATCTTCCTAAACAGCCCCAGAGGGGCAAGAGCTCGATAAAGCAAAATTTAACGAAATGAACATATTGACACTTATAGTGGCTATCCTCATCTTTCTGGTAATCATCTGGTTACTGGTCGGAATCTTGTTGTTTGCGCGGAAGAAGATGATCCCTGAGGGATCGGTGAAGATCAACATCAACGGGAAGAAGGAAATCGAACATGAGCGCGGGTGCACGCTGTTGCAGGCGCTGGCCGACGGGAAAGTCTTTGTTCCGTCGGCGTGCGGCGGGGGCGGTTCCTGCGGCACGTGCCGGGGCAAGGTGCTCAGCGGCGGCGGCGAAATCCTGCCCACCGAGCTGGCGCACATCTCCCGCAAGGAGGCCGCCGACCACTACCGCCTCTTCTGCCAGGTGAAGGTGCGCGAGGACATGGAAATCGAAATCCCCGAGAGCTTCTTCGGCATCAAAAAGTGGGAGTGCACGGTCGTCTCCAACCATAACGTGGCCACCTTCATCAAGGAGTTGGTGCTGCAGCTGCCCGAGGGCGAGGTCATGGACTTCCGCTCCGGCGGCTACATCCAGATCGACATCCCCGCCTGCACCGTCAACTTCGCCGACATGGACGTGGAGGAACCCTACCGCGCCGACTGGCAGAAGATGGGGCTCTTCGACCTACGGATGAAAAACGGAACCTCGACGGTGCGCGCCTACTCGATGGCCAACTACCCAGCGGAAAACGGCATCGTGATGCTCAACGTACGCATCGCCACCCCGCCCTTCAACCGCAAGAAAGGGCGGATGGAGAAGGTCAACCCGGGCGTGGCATCCTCCTACATCTACAGTCTGAAACCGGGCGACAAAGTCTTTGTATCAGGACCTTACGGTGACTTCTTCGTGGAGGAGACCGACCGCGAGATGATGTTCATCGGCGGCGGCGCGGGCATGGCCCCCATGCGCTCGCACATCTTCGACCAGTTCAAGGTGAAACATACACAACGGAAGACCACATTCTGGTACGGCGGCCGCTCGCGCAAGGAACTCTTCTACATGGACGAGTTCGAGCGGCTCGCGGCGGAACACGACAATTTCGAGTTCCACGTCGCCCTCTCCGACGCCCTCCCCGAGGACAACTGGTCGGGTCCCACGGGCTTCATCCACGACGTGATTTTCGAGCAGTACCTAAAGAACCACCCCGCCCCTGAGGACATCGAATACTACATCTGCGGTCCGCCCATGATGCTGCAGGCCGTGTTGAAGATGCTCGACAGCTTGGGCGTCACGAAGGAGATGATCCATTATGATGATTTCGGAGGGAAATAATAGTTAATAGTTAGCAGTTAGCAGTTTTTTGCTCCTGAGTACGAACACAGCCCGCGATGACACAGAAACGGGCGGTTCTCTCCATCCTTTGCAATTCGAAAAAAATTTTTTTTCGCTGCTGTAGTTTTTCGTTCTCTTTCTGCGTTCTTACAACAGAAACAATCGAATTAATTCAAATAATCAATCAAATTAATAATCAAAAGTATGAAGAAAAACATTTTTGCAATCGCATTCATCGCCATCACCCTCTGCATGGCCTCTTGCCAGAAAGAAGAAATCGTCACGGGCGTCTCTGGTAACGGGGAGAACCCTGCCAGCACTCCAAGAGTGGCAGTCACTTCCGACCTCATCGGCACAGACTGGACAGCCAACCTCGCTCTTGAAGACCTGCTCCAAGCCATGACCGGCATGAGTCTCAGCGACTACGGTTGCGAGCTTCCCGAAGGTTTCGAATCCAATATGACCTTCCACCTCAATTTTGACAACGAGTACGCCCACATCACCTTTGGCGACAACATCACAGTGATCAATGTGGCTGAGTTGGCTGGCGAATATACTAATGAGGAAATTGAGAACATGGATCTTGCCTACGTTTATGACGGTTCAACCCACACCGGCACTCTGACGGCTGTCGGCAACGACGAGAACGGCAACCCCATCAACTATCAGATTGTCTTCACCTACGATGACGACGACGACACCATCAACATCACCCTGCAATTCGCCAACGCCGAGGACGAAGACACCACCATCAACTTCCCGTTGGTGTTCCACCGCGACGCAGTGGAAGCATAATCCTTATCCGTACATACTCTTAAAACAGCGCCCGCAGGATTCTGTGGGCGCTGTTTTTTTTCATCCAACAACTACTAACTGCTAACTACTAACTGCTAACTAAAAAAAACGTATCTTTGCCGTCAAATTGTTCATTTGTCATTCAGCAAAACTATACATATATGAAAAAGAGAACATTTATCTTGTTGCTTTTCATGTTGTTGGGAATCTGCGGCCTGCGCGCGCAGAAGATCTATTCCACCAACTACAAATCCGAGGCCGACGTGAAGGTGTATGTGACCAATTACCGCTCCGAAGCGGATCTTGTCGTCTATAAGACCAAATATAGTTCGGAAGCCACGGACAACAAGGGGGTCTGGTATTTCACTCAATACAAGAGTGAGGCGAAGAAGAAAATCTATTTTACAGAATACAGCTCCGAAGCGGATGTCAAAGTGTATTTCACCGAGTACAAGAGCGAGGCCGGATGGAAGAACAAGTCCAAGCAACACTTGTTTTATTAACCGATTCACCACATGCTGTTCACCTCATACGAACTCTTCTTTGAAATCCTGATTTTCGTCCTCCTGTTTGTCGCAGTCAAATGGGGGCTCAAAAAGAGTTGGCTCAACAACCTCCTGCTCTTAGGAGGCAACATCTTGATACTGACGCATATCGTCTCGTGGAAGTCGTTGTTTCTGCTCTTGTTACTGGCCCTGCTTGCCTACGGTGCGGGGCTCCTGTTAAGAAAGCGCAAATCCGGCTGGGTGCTGGTTTTGGCACTTTCCTTACTGATTCTCCTCTTCTCTGTCCGCAACTACCCTCTGGTGCAATCGTGGCTCGGCGGCTGGTGGACGAGCACCCTATCCAAGCACTTCCTCTCTGTGGAAAAGCTTGGGCTGTCGTACATCCTCTTCCGTATCATCCACTGGCTGGTGGAGAGTTACAAGGGCTCTCTCCGCAGCCGTAACTTCCTGACCTACTTAAACTACCTGTTCTTCTTCCCGACTTTCATGGCCGGCCCCATCGATACGTTCAACAACTTCTATTATTGGACGAGCAACACCCGCGTGCGTTTTAACCAGCGGATGCTACTTGCCGGCATTGGCAGAATCTTTATCGGAGCCGTGAAAGCCCTGCTAGTTGTTCCGCTGATTAAGCCGTATGCCATTGATTATCAAACACTATTGCCGCAACTTGGACCGTGGGGAGCGGTCTGTATCGCCGCCCTACTCTATTCGCTTTACATCTACATCGACTTCTCCGGCTATTGCGACATGGCCATTGGCATGGCCTACACAATGGGCGTCCGAACTCCCGAGAACTTCGACAACCCCTATCTCTCTACCAACATTTCAGAATTCTGGAAACGTTGGCACATCACTTTCTCCACCTTCCTGAAGATCTACGTCTTCAAACCGGTCATTGCATTGCTGAACCGTCTGCCCATCGCTAAATGGCGGATGGCGGTCTCCGTGACGGCATACCTCGTCACTTTCCTCGTCTGCGGCCTCTGGCATGGCAGCACACTCAATTTCGTACTGTGGGGTCTCTGGCACGGAATCGGACTCTCTGTCTATAAGCTGGTTACATATGGCAAAAATACGTCATCAACTTCACAGTTGAGGCAAATCGGCGGGATAACGGGCACTTTCCTGTTCGTGACCATCGGATGGATATTCTTTAATTATCCTGTTGATAAGTTATTGGTAATGTTTGAATTGCTGTTCTGATGAAAAAAATATACACACTGAAAGTTTTAGCTTGGATTGGGATGGCGGCAATCGTCGCGATCCTGTTCTGGATGGCGGTGGCGTGGTGCATCCCACCCTATACCACGCCTGACAGCAGTGCGCAAATCTACACCATCCGACATCAGGATTTGCGTGACAACAACCCATTGTACACAAATCTGCTGCTGAAGGGCATCAAAGAACATGACGGGTACTTGGTGTTGGGAACTTCGGAGACCAATGAGCTGCCGAATGGCAACTATTTCGACTTTCTGAATGCGGATACCACTATCCATGCCTTCTTCTCCGTCATCGGCGGTGCAGGACGAACTCCCTGTACCTATTTCCCTCTAATTCAGAGCAATGAGAATGTGCGGAATCTCAAACTTCTCTATTTTGTCAACCCTTCCTATTGGTGCAACAAATTGGCGAAAAGCAATGCGGACTATTTTCACCGATATGTCTCAATCACAGAATACAGAAAGGCTAATCATCCTAAGGATCAAGATGTTGACCATATTTTGAAAGTAAATCGTCGCAATGTGCGATTATCGGACAGGATTGTGGAACCTCTTTCGTGTATGACAGACCGGATTCGCCGGAAATATCATCAGGACCTTGCCTTTGCGTTGGATCCGACCAAGTTTTATCATCGTCTGACATGGGCGGACACAGCATGGATAAACCGAAAGGCACGAAATTGCACTCCTCCGGACAGCAACCAGCACAATTATTCGTTGAATATTTCCAACACGTTCAATGTCTATTCCTATATGCTGCGACCATATCCTGAGGAGCCGTATCGTTACGACGAATTGCGCACGATGGTCCGACTGTGCCGCGAACATGGGGTGGATGCCACGTTTGTGGTCGGTCCCTACAACCGAGCCGCCTTCGAACAAGTTCATCCAGAATATCTAAATGATATCCAGTCGGTTGTGGCCAATACCATCCGATTATTGGAAAAGGAGGGAGCGCAATACATAGACTGCTCGGAGCTCTCGGCTAATCCCGCCACATTCGACGACTGGCAGCATCCAAACAGTTATGGCGCATTTTTAATCTATCAGAAAATCAGGGAATATGTTTTGGAAAAAGAGAATCGTTAAAGTATTGGCTTTCATGGTGATATTGCTGTTGACGCTGTTGTTGCTGATGGTCCGCTCTGACGGCGACATTTCGTGCCTCTACACAACGTTTTAGGACGGCTGCACATCTGACCGCCGGCATCCGTCCGTTGTTGTTACCAGTTCACAAAGGCTTTGTTGAAGATGTCATCGGTGAGTGCCTCGCTGATTTCTGCCACAAGACCAGACTCAACACTGCTGAGATTCTGCGAGCTGTAGTAATCGGCATAACGCGAGAAACTCTGGTCAAAATTTTGTTTTTCATCGAAACTGTTGTAAAACCGCACTCTGACGGTGATGGTCAAGCGGTTCATAGCCGGTGTATCGTTACCCTGGATAGCCACGGGGCTCACCGTATAGCCGGTGATCTCTCCCTCAATTTCGTAGTCACCGTTTGTCGAGACGATAGTCAGCGGCGTCTGCCCCTGGATTTTGTCCTTCAGCGCCGTTGTGAAGCTTTGGCTTAAGGTCGGGTTCACCAACGAGGCATTGTTCGGGAACGTGTTGATGGCCACCGTCTTGGCACGCGCATCCACCGTGCCGCCGGTGAGGGATATCGACATACGGCAACCTGTCAACAATATCGCGACGGCTATCATCACACAATATAGGGTACGTTTTCTCGTATTCATCGTTTCTTTCATCGTTTTTTTCATCGTCACCTGATCCCAGGGTGGCGGCCTAAGGCCTTACCCTGGGCTACCGAGCTCTTGCCCCTAACGGAGTTGCTCAAGGATAAATTTTTTAATATGGAGTCATTCTATAATCACTAATTACAAATTACTAATTACTAACTAATTCCGTATTCTTTGATTTTGCGATAAAGCGTCCGCTCGGAGAAGCCAAGTTCCCGGGCCGTGAGTTTGCGGTTGTCCTTGTTGCGGCGGAGGGCGGCGATGATGGCCTGCTTCTCTAAACCTTCCATGGAGTAGTCCGCGGTGTCTTCGATGACTTCTGAATGGTCATACTGTTCAGGCTCTGGGCCATGATGTTCGTGTGCCGTCACCAACGGGAACGGTTCATCGCCAGGCAAGGTGGTGTCGGGAAAGGCCTCGTGTTGTTGTATTCTTGGAACATACACCTGCTGATTTTGGGCCATATGCGCCACCGTGACTTTCAACTCCTGAATTTCCCGCTGCAGTTTGGCAATGATATTGAAAACGATCTCGCGCTGCATGTTGTCCTGGCGCTCGCTGTCAGAAGGCATCACTGCCGGCAAGTTGGAACCAATGGGGCCTGTCAGGTAGGGTTTCAGTGTCTCGGCATCGATCACCCGTTCCCTTTCAATGAGGGAGACCTGCTCAGTGACGTTCTTGAGCTGACGTACGTTGCCGGGCCAGCGGTAGGCACGCAGTACCGACTGCGCTTCTTCGGTGAGTGAAATGGTCGGAACATGGTACTTGTCGGAAAAATCGGCAGCAAACTTGACGAACAGCGGATAGATGTCGCCGGGACGTTCGCGCAACGCGGGCACACGGATCGGTACCGAGTTGAGACGGTAGTAAAGGTCCTCGCGGAACTTGCCCTTGGCGATGCGGTCTGCGATGTTGACGTTGGTGGCGGCCACCACCCGGACGTCAGTCTTCATCACCTTGGAGGAGCCCACGCGAATGTACTCGCCCGTCTCCAGCACACGCAACAGGCGCACCTGTGTGGAGAGCGGCAGGTCGGCGACCTCGTCGAGGAAAAGCGTGCCGCCGTTGGCTTCCTCGAAATAGCCCTTGCGGGAATCGACAGCGCCGGTGAAAGCGCCCTTCTCGTGCCCGAAAAGTTCCGAATCGATGGTACCTTCGGGTATTGCGCCGCAGTTCACAGCAATGTAGGTCTTCGTCTTGCGCGGCGAATAAGCGTGGATGATCTTCGGCACCGATTCCTTGCCGGAACCGCTCTCGCCCGTCACCAACACCGAAAGATCCGTGACCGCCACCTGCATGGCCACGTCGATAACATGGTCCAACGCTGGGTCGAACCCGATGATGCCGAAACGGCGCTTGACATTGTTTATGTTTTCGTTCATAACTCTTTTCTGTTACGCCCCACACTGCACTTTGCTTATGTGGGATTTGCTATCGAGCTCTTGCCCCTCCGGGGCTGTTCAAGGAAGTTGTTAATAATATGGAGGCTGTTACGCTTCAACTACTAACTGCTAACTATTTCACGCGGAGTTTCCTTCCAATCTGAAGTATCGTGGTTTCCTTAATCTTGTTGAGTTTGCAAATTTTATCGACCGTAGTGTGGTATTTCTTGGCAATAGCGTACAAGGTGTCGCCCTGTTTCACGGTGTGGTATTTCGCAGTGGAGGCGGGTTTTGCGGCGGGCTGGGGCTTCTGAACAGGCTTCTGCACCGTCTGGTTGTTGGCCGGAGACTCCGGCTTTGCCTGTGGTTGTCCTGGTTGTTTGCTGCCAGCCACCTCGTCGTCGTCACCGTCGTCGGTGCGCCGCATATCATCGGGATCCTGACTCTTGCGACTGTAGGCCTTCACCGTGATCACGTTGGAACCACGGTTGATGTCCTTGTAGGCATCTTTCATGTCGCTGGATTGCAGTTTGACAGTCTTGTTCACCTGACGCGGACTATCGGACTTGGAATGGGAGAACAGCCACTGATAAGTCTCTTTGAGATAAAACAGACGGGCCAAGTCACCGTGGTTCACACCAGCCCACTTGTCTAAGCGCAACAGGTCGGTACGGCCGCATTGTTTCATGGATTCATAAATCTCCTGTGCACGGGAAACCGGCACGGCCCTATCGGCGGTTCCGTGGATAATCCACAGCGGCACCTGGTTCAGCTTGCAGAGATCCTTGCGGATGGTTCCACCGCACAACTCCATAGAGGCAGCAATCTTCTCGCCATGATTAGCCAAAAACTCAATCGTTCCAAAACCTCCTAAGCTCATGCCAATCAAATAAATACGGTTTGTATCCACCGTGTATTGCTTTGTCACCCAATTCAAAACATTGAGCACCTTCACGGAATTCCACGCTCCGCCAGGATTCTGAGGGGCAATGATGATAGCATTGATGTCACGTCCCATGCTGATGGCGTCCAGACAGCCGTACTTGCGCACACGGTTGAGATCGTTGCCGCACAAGCTCGCACCATGCAGGAACAGCACCACCGGAATCTCCCCTTTCTGCCCTTCATACGTGTCCGGCACCGAAACCCAGAAATTGTAACCGTCCTTCACCACGTTGTGATGGGAAATGAAGGTGTAGTTTGTCTGAGCCGTTGCCGCGAAGCAACAGCAGGTTATGATCAGTGTCTTTAGAATCTTTCTCATAATCGTCTCGTGATTTCTTCAGCCCCACACTGCGCTCCTCCGTCGCTTGTGTGGGGTTATTAGCACTTCGTGCGTCTTGTCCCTTCGGGTTTCCCCGACCCCACACTGCGCTCCTCCGTCGCTTGTGTGGGGTTATTAGCACTTCGTGCGTCTTGTTCCTTCGGGACTGCTTAAGGAAAAAATTTAATATTTATTAATGTGGTTACTCGTTACTAATTACTAATTACTAATTACAAACTGCTAATTGCGATGGCGGCGGCGCGGGCATCCTGGATGGTATCCTCGATGCACATCGGGCGCTTGCAGGAGCCAGCGAGGTAGAGGTTCGGCTGGGAGGTGAGGTTGTCCTCAGTGTGCGGCGAGCGACTCTGCGCGAAACGGTAAAGACCGTCGATGCCGGCGCATTTGGACAGCGTGGCGGTGCCTTCGGATGCGCACATGCCGACCATCAAAACGAGCAAGTCCGCTGTCATCGTCATCGGGTTGCCCATAAGGGTGTCTTCGGCCTTGATCTGCACGCGGTTGTCAAAGGTGGAAGCCGCCTCGGAGATACGCCCGCGCACGAAGGTCACACCATATTTCTCCTGCGCCTCGCGATACATTTCCTCAAAACCCTGTCCCCACATGCGCAAGTCCATGTAGAAAACATAAACATCCGTCTCGGGATGCTGTTTCTTGATCTCGATGGCCTGTTTCACGGCGGTCACGCAACAGACTTTCGAGCAGTAGTGGTTGCCCGACTTCTCGTCGCGGGAACCGACACACTGCAGGAAAACAATCTGCTTCGGAACCTCGTTCATGATGTTACGGATCTGGTTCTCCTTGATCATCTTCTCCATCTCAATGGAGGTGATCACCCCTTTGTAGATACCGTAGCCGAGTTCCTCTTTCTGATGCGCGTCGAAGACTCTGTAACCCGTGGCCAACAACACCTTGTCGAAAGACGCTGTCTCGCCATCGGCGGTGGTCAACGTCCACTGCTCGCCGGTGCGGCTCATGGCCGTCACGGCGCAATTGGCCTTGAGGGTGATGTTCTCGTGCTGCAACTTGGCTTCCAACTTGTCGGCCAGCTCGTCGGCGGAGCTGAAATCCGGGAACAGGAAGGCTTTGTCGCGGATGTTGCACAGCGGTTTCTCCTCTTTTTCGAAGAGGGTCACCTGATGTTGTCTGGCCAGCACTGATGCGGCCTCTATGCCGGCGGGGCCGGCGCCTATGATTGCGATATTCATTATTTGGGGTTTAAGGTTCAAAGTTTAGAGTTTAGAGTTTAAGGTTTAAGGTAATAGGTTACAATGTTTGTGAAAGTTTAAGTTTAAGTCTAAGTCTATGTCTAAGTCTATGTCTAAGTCTAAGTTTAAGTTTAAGTCTAAGTTCAAGTCTAAGTTCAAGTTCTATCAACAAGATAATAATTCCTCGCCAGTGAACAGCCAAAAGCCAATAGCTAAAAGCCAATAGCCAACAGCTACACCTTCAGCACTTCGGGTTTTTCGGGGGCGCGGAGGATAGTGCCGGAGGCTCCACGGTATTTGTCGTCGGGGTTGTAGGCAATGCCGATCTTGTCGAGGAGCCGTTCGCACTGCACCTGGTGCAACTGCAGCCCCAGCACCCACGGGTCGTAGCCCAAGAGCAGACCCGCCATCTCCTCGTAAGTGAGCACCGGGATGCCATACCCCTCCTTGTCATAGGTCTTATGCTCCATCTCGGCGATGGTGTATTGCCACTTGTCGAGGAACATGGCGCAGCCGGGACAGTTGGCCACGATGAAGTCGGGCTCGTAGGGTTCCATCGATTCGAATTTTTTCTTGGAGTTGGCAATGGAATAGCCGCGGTTCTCCTGCACGAGATACTGGCGGAAGCCGAAGCCGCAGCAGTGACGACGCTCGGGGTAATCGACCACCTCGCCGCCCCAAGCCTCGATCATGCCGGCCAGCACGTAAGGGAACTCCGCATTGCCGATACCGTGCTTCGGGAAGATCTTGGCATAGTGACAACCGATGTGCTCCACTCCGCGCAACGGCTTGCCTGTGAAGCGGTTGATGAGCTGATACTTCATCTTCTCTTTTAGCTCGAAGCGGAATTTGAAGATAAGGTCGGACGGGTGCACGATGTTCTCAGGCATCTCGAAGGTCCGCCCCGTGGCCTTGTACAGGTATTCGCGGGCCTTCTCCAAAATCTCGGGTTGTTCCTTCCATTTCTCGATCAGCTCGGTCATCACGCCGAAGGAGGTGACACATGACGGCACATAGTTCTTGTAGCCACGCTCGGTCATCAGAGAGAAGAGCCGAGCCACGATGGTCATGGTCGTCTCGAAGGGCACCACGTCAGCATGGTAGCCGATGCCCGTGCAGGTGTGCTGGTGTGAAGAGTCGTAGATGTCCTTCCCGAGATCATTGCGCATGATGTTCAAAAAGGCAGCTTCCGACCCCGGGAAAAAGGTCTGCCGGATGCAACTTCTCTCGTAAAAGAAGTGGTCATCCGCGATTTCCTTCTGATATTCGTTCCAAAAACGTTTTTCCATTTTTTTAGTGATCAGTGAACAGTAATTAGTGATTTGTGATTAGTGATTAGTGTTTGGTGATTGGTGATTGGTGATTGGTGATTGGTGATTGGCGTACTATGACCTAAATAAACATTCAATCAACCATTCGTCATTCATAATTCTTAATTCTTAATTCCGAATTACAGCGCGCGTTTGAGAATCTCCACTACGTCGTCCCGTGTCAGTTTCATGAAACCGCCGCCGAGGACAGTAGCATCAGCGATTTTCTCGATGTTGTCGGGGGTGACGCCTAACTCGGAAGCCTTCATCGTCACGCCGATCTCGCGCATCCAAGCCTCCATCGCGGCGATTCCCTCCAAAGCAACTTCCTCGTCGGTTTTGCCTTCGGGACGGACATTCCAGACGTTCTTCGCGAAGCGCACGAATTTATGCAAACCGCTGTGCATGATGTACTTGTAATACGGAATGGAGACTGACGCGAGGGTCATGCCGTGGGTGGCGTTCGTCACCACGCCGATGGCATGTCCGATCATGTGCACCATCCAGTCCTGCGTTTTGCCCTGTTTGAGCAGCGTGTTGAGCGCCCACGTGGCCGTCCACATGATGTTGCTGCGCGCTTCGTAGTCGTGCGGGTTCTTCACGGCGATGCGCGAGCTGTGGATGAGCGAGCGCATGAGTCCCTCGTTGAGGTAGTCGCTGGTGTTGTCGTCCTCGTTGCTGCAGTACTGTTCCAAGAGGTGCGACATGATGTCGAAGATGCCGGCCACCATCTGGTACTGCGGCACCGTGAAGGTAAGCTTCGGGTTCAGGATGGTAAACTTGGGCATCAGACGGCTGTCGAAGACCTTGCCGAGTTTGAGGTTCTGCGTGTGGTTAGAGATGACGGAGCCGCCGTTCATCTCGGAGCCGGTCCCCACCATCGTCAGCACGCAGCCGACGGGCAAGATGCGCGCATCGGGCGCAGGATTCTTCCCTTCCACGTAATAAGTCTGCCATGGATCGCCATCGAGCCAGGCGGAGGCGGCCACACCCTTGGCGTAGTCGCACACCGAACCGCCGCCCACCGCGAGGATGAGATCCACGTTGTTCTCGCGGGCGAGCTTGCAACCTTCGTACAGCTTCTCCACCGTCGGGTTCGGCATTACACCGGGATCCTCAACGATGGTCTTGCCGGCCTCTTTCAAAACAGCCACTATCTGGTCATAAAGACCAGTGCGCTTGATGGATCCGCCGCCATACGACAACATGACAATCTTGCCGAAGCGGGCCAATTCTTCTTTCAAAAATTCTAAACTGTTCTCGCCGAAATGCAGACGAGTAGGGTTCTCGTATGTGAAATTTCCTAACATATTCTTCCGATTTTAAATTTTGCAAAGATACACTTTTTTAGTGTCATCGGGTGATGTTCCAGAGAATTTCTCAGTGAAACTGCATCAGGTACGCCTTGATGAATCCGTCCAAGTCGCCGTCCATCACCGCGTTGACATTGCCGACCTCGTACTGCGTGCGCAGATCCTTCACCAACTTGTAGGGCTGCATCACATAGCTGCGGATCTGACTCCCCCACTCTATCCGTTTCTTGGAACTCTCGATTTCATTAAGCTTCTCACGCTTCTTCTCCAACTCGATCTGATAAAGTTGCGATTTCAGCATCTGCATGGCCTTCTCGCGGTTTTGTGACTGCGAGCGCGTCACTTGGCACTCGATGATGATGCCGGTTGGGTGGTGGTGTAGGCGCACAGCCGTCTCCACCTTGTTGACGTTCTGTCCGCCGGGACCGCTGCTGCGATAGGTGTCCCACGAGATGTCCGCCGGGCTGACCTCAATCTCGATGTCGTCGTTGATGATGGGATAGGCAAAGACGGAGGCGAACGAGGTGTGGCGCCGCGCCGCGGAGTCGAACGGCGAGATGCGCACCAGCCGGTGCACGCCATTCTCGCTCTTGAGGAAGCCGTAGGCGTAGGAGCCCTCGATTTCGATGGAAGCGGACTTGATGCCCGCCACGTCACCTTCCTGACGGTCGATGAGTTTCACGGAGAAGTTGTGGCGCTCAGCCCAGCGCATGTACATACGCAGGAGCATCTCAGCCCAGTCGCAGCTTTCGGTGCCGCCCGCGCCGGAGTTGATGTTCAGGATCGCGTCGAAGGAGTCCTCCTCGTCGCGCATCATGTTCTTGAATTCCAGCTTCTCCACGGCCTCCATCGTTTTATTATAGGCATCGTCGAGTTCTGCTTCGGTGGCGTCACCCGACTGCTGGAACTCGCTGACAACCAGCAGCTCATCGTTCAGCTCGGCGGCCTTGTAGTAGTCGGCCACCCACGCCTTGATGCCGCTGATCTCCTTCAGCAACTTCTCGGCGGCCTTCGGGTCGTCCCAAAAGCCGTCCTGTTGGGTTATTTGTTCTTTGTCTTTAATTTCTTGTTCTTTGGCATCTACGTCAAAGATACCTCCTTAGCTCACTGAGCCTCGTTTGAACCGCTTTGATTTGGTCGGTGGTTGTCATTTTTGAATGGTTATTGGTTATGGGTTATTGGTTATTGAAGCTGGTGAATAGTGAATAGTGAATAGTGAGCAGTGATTAGTGAACAGTGATTAGTGAACAGTGATTAGTGAACAGGAAATTAGTATGTACTTACCACTTCATTATCAATTATCAATTATCAATTATCAATTAAAAGACAGGCCGCAAAAATACAAAAAATAGGGATTGGTCTCGTGTTATCAAAAAATGTGTACTTTTGCCTCTTCTATGAAAGATACTGATAAAAACGTGCATGAGGAGTACTATTACGCATCAGGAGCCATTTCAGGTTCCCTGGATGCTCTGTCGGCGGAGTTCTCCGGCTATGAGCTTTTGCCGATGCGGAGCCACCAAACGGGCAATGTGCTCTACCGCGCCCGTCGTTTCGGCCGTTACTATGTGCTCAAAGGACTTGCGCCCGAGTATCGCGACGATCCCGCTATGCGCGAGTATCTCTCCAAAGAGTACCAGATCGGGGTTCAGCTCGACCATCCGAACATTGTCCGCGTGAACAGCTTGGAAGAGGATCCCAAGGCGGGGCTCTGCATCGTGATGGAGTACGTGGACGGCCAAAGTCTCGACGAATGGCTGGCCACACGACCGTCCGCTGCTGCCCGCAAACGGATCTTCCGGCAGATTCTAGATGCCATGGACTATTGTCACGAACGGCAGATCTGGCATCTTGACCTGAAACCTTCCAACATTCTGATTACCAAAGACGGGCTGACCGCCAAGATCATCGACTTCGGGCTTTCCGACAACAGCGGGTTCACCTTTCGTCAGACCGGTGGCACGCGCAAGTACGCCGCGCCCGAACAACTGGCCGGACAGGTCGCCGACCACCGTAGCGACATCTACGCCTTGGGGGGACTGCTGAAGCGGATGTTCCCGCATCGTTACGGTCGTGCTATACGCCGTGCGCAACGCCCCGACCCCAACAAACGCCCACAGTCAGTGTCGGCGTTGGCCAAGCTGATGCGCCTGCGATGGGAATTGTGGCTGATTCCGCTGCTCCTCATCGGCCTGTTCTGCTTCTGGATGCATCCTGACGGGAAAATTTTTCCCGTCATGTTGGATTCCGGGCAGACGGTCTATGCCAAGGTGCTGTCGCATTGGCACCGTACGGTGGCTTTTGTCTGCCCAAGCGAGGCGAAGTCTTGGCACGATGAGCCCAACGCCCCCTCCGGCGACATGGTCATCCCTGTGGATATCCGGCACCGAGGGCTCAACTATCGCGTCATTGAGCTGGATTCCAGCGCGTTCCAAGAGTGCAACGACCTCACGCATGTTACCATATCCGAAGGTGTTGAGCGCATCGGGTTCAGAGCCTTCAGCAACTGCAATCTGCTTGCAGACACGATTGTTATCCCCCGCTCATTGAAGAGGATCGAAACCAATGCCTTTGCGGACTGCCACTCGCTCACCACCCTTGTGTGGAGGGCTCAGGACTGCAGCACCGGTGCCGATGAATTTGCGGAGAAGGCGTTCTATTACCGCTGCAACTCACTGAAAAAAGTGATTGTGGATGATTCAGTAGGCCAATTGCCCTTAAACGCATTCTATTTTATGGATTTTTTGGAGGACATCAAGTTGCCCAACACTCTCCGGGAGTTGCCTCGTGGATTTGCCGGCGAAACGTACAATCTACGCAGTATCCGTTTTCCAGACTCCCTGCAGACCCTGGGTCACGCGGCATTTTACTCAAGTGGTCTCAGGTGTGTTGTCATCCCTAATCGAACAGAGATCATTAATCCATATTGTTTCTCCTATTGCTACCATTTGCGAGAAGTCGACATCGGGAGCGGCATGAAACGCATTGAGAGCTACGCCTTTAATGATAACAAAGCGTTGGAAACGATGATTGTCCGTTGCGAGGAACCTCCCGCGATGATGCCGAACTCCTTGTACAATATCCCCGACAGCGCGGTGCTGTACGTGCCCGCCCAATCGTTGGAGAAATATCGGAAACACAAGGTATGGGGAAAGTTCAAGAGGATAGAAGCTATTGGACATTAGCTGTTAGCTGTTAGCCGTTAGCTACTAGCTGTTGACTGTTAGCTATTATCGGGAGAGCTCCCACAAATCAGCCAAAAGCTAAAAGCCAAAAGCTAAAAGCTATTTCGCGGTTTCCACCGTCAATTGCGTCACGCCGGTTTTGCGACCGATTTCGTAAAGGGTGGCGAAGGAGTCGTCCTGGACGAGGTTGGAGAGGATGAGGGGGGAGCCGGTGGCGAAGAAGGCGGTCTGGAAAGTGTTGCCGGGTTTCAGTTTGGTGCGTTCGCTGCTGACCACGCGGTAGGCGTTGCTGCCGAGGTATTCCACGGTACACCGGCGGCCGGGGTCCCAGCAGAGTATCACGCGGTCGCCGGGGCGCAAATCCTGACTGCTCACCACCTTTCCGAGCACCTTGTCGGAGGATTCGTTACCCTCATCGCCATAAAACTGTTTCAGATCATTGAAATTGCGGTAGCCAATGGCTCTCGACAGGACATCCAGCGTGAAGCTGCGTGGTGTCACGGGCGTGTTGCCGTAGTTCCAGATCCGTTTCAGCGTGTTGAGGCCGATGTTCTCGCGGGTGCGCTCGAAGATGTATGCCTGCAGGAACACGAAGTCGGATGAACGATTCATCTGCCGGTCCAAGGCCTCGCAAAGGAGGCTTTTCAAGTGTTCGATGTAGATTTTGTCGTTGTCGTCCATGAAGAATCCGATTTTCGGCGGCAAAAATAAACATTTTGCGGGTTATCCGCGCTGCCCATTTTGACCCATTTGAAAGACATCCATCGGCTGGAGACTAGGAAGGGGCTCAAGGTGCCGTGGTTGGCGCAGCAGTTAGGCTGCCACCGCAACAACGTCTATCTCATCTTCTCCCGCCAGTGGATTGACACGAACACGCTGATGAAGCTCGCCCAAATCCTCGGCCACGACTTCTTCGCCGACCTGAGCCGCTCCTACCGCGAGCAGCAGGAACAGCCTGGGGATATATAAACGGGATGGGGGAAAGTTAAGTAATCATAACCCCAATTCGAGGCACCAATCGTAAACGGGCTGTATCTTTATCTGATGTCCGCCTTCCGCTACGGTGTCGCTTTCGTGGTCTGTGAGCAACACCAAATCGGTGCATTTGGTTTGTTTAGCCGCAAGCAGAAGCCCGTTGATTTCTCGTTTCCGTGTTTTCTCTGCACTGATGTCATAAGACACTTGTATCGCTTGAACAACCGTGTTTCCCTTGCAAATGACAAAATCACATTCGCCATAACGGTCGTTCAGATAATAGACATCCATGTCTTCCATTTTGCATTTCCTAAACAGATGTATCAAAACGATAGTCTCAAGCCGATGACCGAGGTTCTCGCCCGCAAAGGCGTTTTCGCGCTGGTCCATCATGGCAACATCAACGGCATAGACCTTTTCTTGCACTGCTCTCACCTTGCTTTTTGGGGAATATTTCCTCACCCCAATCAGCAGGTATGCCTGTTTCAAGTACCCCACGTAATTCTTGGCGGTGTGTTCCGATTTTATGTGAAAGGTGTTGGCAAGATCCGTTGAAACCACCATTGTCGGCGAAACATTCAGCAGATGGTGCGCCATATTTTCAAAAGCGGCTTTATAGGAAATCTTGTAACGTTGCTCAATATCGCGTTTCAAAATGTTGTCAACGAGTGTGTTGACGTAAGCTTTTTTGTCTTCGACAGAAAAAAGTTCAGGGAATCCCCCCTGTTTCATATATTCGTCGAAAGCTGCTCTTCGGAACGCCTCCGCCTTGGTGGTCATACGTTCGGTATCAACCTGTTTCATTGTGCAGAACTCCTTGAAGGAGAACGGGTAAAGTGAAATCTCCTTGTTCCTTCCCGAAAGGTGTGTGGCCAATTCACCGCTCAACAGCTTGGCATTCGACCCTGTGATGACAACATGCATTTTTTTCCGAAGCATCCGGTTTACAAACAGGTGCCAGCCTTCCACATTTTGAATTTCGTCAAGAAAAAGGTAGTTGAAGTCCCCGTATATCTTATATAGAACCTCCAGCACATCGTTCAACTGCATAGCCGCAAGCCCGTACAGTCGTTCATCATCAAAATCGGCATACGCATATTTCACCCCAGCACCTCGCAAGGCCTGGTAGCAAAGGGTTGACTTGCCGCTACGCCGTACGCCGATAACCACTTGCGCCTGTGAACTTTTGGTGTCAATAAGAACGACCTCTTTCCTTTGGCACAGTTCATCTTGGGCTTTCTCTTCCAATTCTTCTTGTTGGTCGGTAAGAATGAATTCCAGTGTTCTTTTGTCTATCATATCGAATGTTTTTTGTTTCTTCCAAACAACTGATAACGCTTGTTCTTAACGTCATTTCCTCTAACCGAAACGACGGTGCAAAAATACTGATTTTTTTCAGACTGCGATATTTTACTGTTTTTCATACTTTCAGACTGCGATATTTTACTGTTTCCCCGCCATCCAGACTGCGATATTTTACCATGCCGCTAATCCAGCGGGGCCGACTTCGCCCATTAATTCTGTGCAATCCGCCAAGCAATACTTTGCTAAACATCTGATAATCATAATTATATATTGTATATTTTTGACCCCTGATAAGGACGGGTGATGAAAGCGCCATCGATGAAGCGCACAGCCCGTTAAAATGGGTCAAAATGGGTTATGGCGGTTTGACGGGAAAGTTTTTATTTTGCGGCTGGAAAGTTATATATATAATAAATGTAATGAATATCGGTGTCGTTTTTAATCAGTTTTGCAATCTTCTACAGAATCGCACAGGAATCATGACGGAAGACAACATCCGTTATTATTGGTTTGTTTCGATGCTGAATCAAGACCCCATTCTGAATAATTATACATTAGAACAACCGTATTCGGATAACCCAATTCAAGTTAAAATTTTGCCAAACGAAGAATTGGATTTGCTGTATGGATCATCTGCTGAAATTTTCTGTTTTGAAATAAAGCTCCATAAGGAACCAAAACAAACCACCTTGGCAGAGACATCAGCAGCAGGCGACATTTTCAATGACATACAACGATTACAACAAATCCCCCAATCAGTAAAAGGAGTGGCAACACGTCATTTTTTTCTATATGTTACGGATGATATAATGCACAACTACTTCATTTCTAAGGGACAACAAAATCCGTTTTTCGGTCAACAGTTAAACGATTTCTATAACGCTCGAATTAACAATTCCATAAATCTAAATTTCGCAAGTGCGCCTAAATCATTCTTAAACAGTGCCAACAATTCTTTCAAGAACAATCCAAATCCCATTACACTGTTCAATTTGAGATTACTTCATTATAGAGACTTTTCTCTTGGCTGTTCATCTTTTAATGGGAAATGCCATGTGCGATTATATGAAATTTAATAACATAAAATGATTAAAATATGAAAAACTTAAGTTACATTTTATTGACATTGTCGTTGTTGTTGACCTTTACGAGCTGCAACCAAAAGGAGAAAAAAATAGCGAAAATTATTGACAGGATTACCGAGGAACAAATGGCTGATATCAATGAAATTATTGCAGCCACCTTCGACCTTAATGCCGATAGTGTTGATTTTGGATACGGGATTCGCCAAGACACACTATATTTCATAGATTACAATAAATTTTCACTTGAAGATCGTGATATAGACGTGCAAAAAAAATTCTTGTTAGCAGCATTATGTAGTGAATCACCCGACACAAAAGAACTATTTGCACAAATTGCCGATGTCCCAGCCGTATTACAGTTCATATATGTTGACACCATAGGGCATACAATTTATCTTCCGATTGATATAAATAGTTCTGAACTAAAAGAATCCCTTTCAAAAGAATACACGCCACAAGACGTGCTTAATTTATACATAGATTTGACAAATGACACGAAAGATAGTGTAACTTGTTCAATTGAAGATAACTATTTTGTGATTAGTGTTTTTGATGAACATACAGATGTGCGTTTGCTGGTTGATTCAATTAAAACAGCCACCTTAAATGAAGATGAAGATTTATTCGATTTTTTTAATTGGGATAAAATTGAAGACAAAATGTCTGAAGGTTTTCAAAAGGAGACGAAGGAGTTAGGTGCAGAAATCTTAATCAATATTTATAAACACCAACCGTATCTATTTAGAGAATTAGTAAAAGCAAATCTCGGATTTGAGTTTAGATTGTTGGATGATGTAACAGGAAATGGGTTCTTCTGGAAATGTAAAAACAGTGATTTAAAGGAAATTGGGAACAATAAATGATAAAAGTTGTTATGGGTATACAAGTATATCATGGTGCAACCAATTTGTTCAGCAACATTCTACTTACCATTGATGGAAGACCGACCATTGAGAAACTTGTATCGGAATATTGTGCCTTCAAAGCTATTAAGACAGTCTTATAAAATGAGAATATTATGAACACTAACTCCACTGATCCAAATGTGAAATACTCGGCAATACGGGTATATAGCAACACGCAAAACAGAATGGCACTCGGCATTCTGCACGCGTACCTGAAAATGTTTCCGCAAACCACGTTGAAAGACTTGTGCAAAGCGTTTCCCGAAAAGTTGAACCCAGATTCAGGCGTGAAACGGCTGTTCATCCCCATAGAAAAGATGGTGGATGAGCCGAAATGGCAAGACTATTTCAGAGAAGATGAAGAACTGCTCTGTATGAGTGACGGTTCAAAAGTGGCTGTCGCCTCCCGGTGGTCGAGTGCAAGTCTGGAGCGCCTGTCCGACCACGCCAAACAATTCGGGATTGAGCTGGCAAATTTCGAATTCGGCGAGAAGTATGACAAGTGCGGCTTCCGTCTTGAGTGTGTGGCTGAAGGGAAAAAAGTTGAACCTCAAGAGAAAAAACAAGAGGAAGCAAAAGCCCAAGTCCAGACCACAGTTCCTCCAATTCCTCCGAAGGTGCAAACATCGTCAGACAAGGACAAATCAAGTAATAATAAGAAAAAAGAGACGAAAATGGAAAAGAGCAACGAAAAAGATGATGAAACCAAGACACGGATCCCGTGGTGGATGTGGCTGCTGTTGCTGCTAATGGCAGGCGCGGCTGTAGGCGCTTTCTTCTTGGGTCGCCACACCAAAGAGGCCGAAATCCAAGTACAGGAGGTGGAAGTCGAAGTCCCCTACGAAGTGGAGGTAGAAAAAGAGGTGCTGATCCACGACACTGTCACGGTAACGGTTTTCAAGGAAAAGATTGAGGAAATCGAGAAGAACTTCAATGCCGCCAAGTTCAAATCCGGCAAGGCCGATCTTAACGATGACGCGAAATTTGTGTTGCACGACCTTGTGAAGATTCTGGAGAAACAGCCGGATGTCAGACTGAAGATTGTGGGCCACACTTCCGAAGAGGGCAGTCCTGCATTCAACCAGAAGCTTTCCGAGAAGCGGGCCAAAGCAGTGGTGGACTTCTTGGTCGCCCGCGGCATCAACCCCGACCGATTGGAATACGAGGGCAAGGGCAGTAGTGAACCGCTTGAAGCAGGCAACAACGAAGTAAACAGAAGAACACAAATCATTGTATTGCAATAAATCAACAAATATTATTCACTTAAAAAATTTACATCATGGATGAGAAAAAAATTATTGTCATGTCAGAAAGCATCGTAAATGCAATCGTGGACATCAGCATGGGCAGATCCAAATTTTCCCTGACAAACACTGTCCTCAAAAAATTGTCCAACAATCCTGAAATATTCGAACGCGTGAGAGACTGTTACATAGAATATTTGGGAACAATTGACAGTAAGATTGACGAAACGATGGAGGTCAAAAAACTGTCCGATTTCCGCTACAAGATTGTGGACGTTTACGAGAATGCCACAAAAGAATAAAAAAAGTAAACCGAAAAAAAGTATTCAAATGAAAAAAATCACGTACATCATGCTAGCATTTATTATGATGCTTTGCGGATCTTGTAAAAAGAAGCTGCCGGAATTGACCTTGGAACAGAAGCTGAATCAAAAGCTCTCAGAAATGACCGAGGTGGCAGAATTAGGATCTGTGGAGTACACGGTTACCAAAGTGGTAAAGGCATCCGATGATAAAAAATGGTACAAATTTGGGGACAGAAAGATTTTATTTAAATGTACCGCTTATTTGAAGGCAGGTATTAACATGAGTAATTTCGATGCTTCAAAAGTAAAAATTGACGAGACGAAAAAATCTGCCGTTATCGTACTTCCAAAAGCAGAGTTACTGGCATTGAAAATGCCACCAGAAAAAGCGGAATTAGCCTACGAAAAAGTTTCCATAACGCGCAGTGATTTTACCGCAGCAGATCGTAACCATTTGCTTCAATTAGGGGAGGAAAGCATTCGGAAAGATGTGCCAAATCTTGGCATTCTTTCGGATGCACAAAAAAACGCAAAAGATTTTTTCACGGCCTTACTTGGTCAACTTGGTTTCGAAAGTGTCACCGTTAAATTTGAATAATTATGAATATTAAAGGAATATTGATAGCTGTTGCTGTTTTAGCAATTGTAGGTGGAACAACCTTTGTGTTATTTAAGACGGGAGTCTTGGGTAAAAAGGGAGATGATTTGTCTATAGACGAGACTGCCAATGTTGTTACTGAAATAAAAAAAATCTCAGAGTTCACATCAGCCTGCTACTACGAGGAAATCATTCTACGTGACACGAAGAAAGGATACTTCAAAAAAAATGAATTAGTGATTGTGGCTAACGGAAAAGTGCGCGCGGGTTTTAGACTGGATCAACTTGATTCAACAAGTGTTCAGGTCTTTGGTGATACTCTTAATGTTGATTTGCCCAAGGCTGAAATATTTGATGTGATTGTGAATCCTTCCGGCTTTGACATATACATTGAGGACGGGAAATGGGATCATAACCTTGTGACAAAATTGGAAAACAAAGCCATCAATCAAATCAAATCAGATGCCATCAAAGAGGGTATTCTCAAAACCGCAACAAAATCTGGAGTGAAAAAACTCACAGAGATGTTTAAGGCATTCGGTTTTTCCGTTGTCAACATCACTGTTGAAGGCCAAGAAGTAGAAATAGAGGAAGAAAATGCCTAAAAGGCGACTATGTCTGTGGCTAAAAGAAGGGGCGTGATGAAGTGATCCCTCTTTTTCTTTCCCTTTGTTAAGTTGACTTCTATTTGCACCAGTTTTAAACATTTACCGTTTCACGGAGGAAGCCGAAAAACCTGAACAGAGTAGGCAAATCACAAACCAACAGAAAGTATGCATCTTTATAGACTGACACCAAGGTTAACTGCTATTTCAAAATATCCCAAAGGGTTTATTTTGCAAGTCATTTCCCGCCAAAGACTTTCTCCAACACCCGATGAGGTGAAAGAAGCTTTGATACGTGTCGGTTTCACTGATCCTGATGCGTTAAGAATGTTGACCAGCTACTACTGGAACATAGAGAAGATATCGTAATTTGAACAAGCCATACATTCTTTTTTGAGTGTATGGCTTTGATTTTGAAACACATTGCGGAGGAAGCCGAAAATCCGGAAAAGAGTAGGCAACTTAAAATCGTATTATCATGAGGTATAAACTTTTAGTAACAGGAAAGGGCTTGTCTGCATTGCAGTGGATAGAAAAACCCGACGGGAGCACCGTCAGAAGTTCCAGTGAAGAATGGAGCTTTGTGGTTGAATCAAACGAATCAAATGGTATTTCCGCTGATGATTTCTTGAAGCAGACTGGTTGTAAATGGAGAAGCGGCTTCGGCAGGCCCTTTAAAATCATAAATGCCAACGGTTGGACGGTAAAACAATTGTGATACTTTATGAGTACAATCCTCGAAAACACCGGCCCGTGTGGCAAGTTGAATGTCCAGCTCCTGGAGTTGTTGAAAAAGCACGGCGGGATATTTCGCATCGATGAAGACAGTCGGTTCACAACTTGGGCTGTCACGCTCTTCGACAAAGATGGTGGTATCCCGCTGTCGTTGTCGTTGGTCGGATCCGTTGCGGAAATCGCGGTAAAGGACATGGGCCGGGATTATGAGGTGGTGGAAATCACCTGTTGCGAAGACTTCGCCGAAAGAAACGATGACTACGTTTTTATTTTGGCCGCCGTCGATGGAAACAAGGTGACGATTGATGGGGTCAAAACGGTGATACAACTGTTGAAAACTGCAAAATGATGGTTAATTTACCCACTAGTCGTTAGACATTCCCCCGAAATTCTTCCGGCCCCAATCCCGCGTGCAACTCTTCGACAACCGCGTGGGCAACGCCTTCGGCTACGCCGTCATCTTCTTCCTGCTGCCGTTCTTCGTGGCGGGGGTGGCATACGTGGTGGGGAAATGGTGATGGAACCCCTGACGGGGTTCTGCGGAACATCGTGGGGAACCGCATCGGGCTACAGACATGGAACCCCTGACGGGGTTCTGCGGAACATCGTGGGGAACCGCACCGGGCTACAGACATGGAACCCCTG
>JBGUPL010000071.1:0-3739 GCA_045130275.1 Bacteroidales bacterium | reverse complement strand
CCATGCGGAGTGTCCTTATGGGATCTGAGTATCCTGTAATGGACACTCCGCATTTTTTATGCTCAAAATTGGGAAACGGCTTTATCGCTGAACAAGCACCGCTCCTTGATGCAAAGGAGCTTGACCCTGTGCTCTGCAAGCAGGTCGATGTACCGTTGTGTCATGCCCCACTCGCGGCCTATGCGGTCAATGCTCTTGACCAGCACCAGATCCACCTCACCAGCGAGGACGGCCTGTGTGACCTTTTGGAGCGCCGGGCGGTCTAATGTCAGCCCGCTCCCATGTTCGGCAGCCGCGCCGACGATGGTATATCCGGCTTGGGCCGCATAGCGGCGAAGTTCGGTTTCCTGTGCTTCAAGGCTAAAACTGTCATTGTGAGCCACACGGCAGTAAATAAAGACTTTCATATCATCCACCACCTTATACCGCAATTTGTGACGGGGCGTAGCTTAATGCTACGCCTTTTCTTGTTTGCATGAGGATGTCCTCCTCGGGGATATTGCGGCGGTCAGGCACTTCAAAAGCGCCAACACAGTTATAGTGAATGACAACCCGCTGGGTGGTAATGCCGTCTTTCTTTTCTGCATGGTACACATCGATGTGGTCGATCAGCTCGGCAACCATGCGTTGGGTAATTTCCGTTGCATCGGTGTACCGTCGGACGGTTTCAAGAAACTGGTCAACGTCCATTTGTCTGCCCTCCAGCTTTTTCAGTTCCAGCCGCAGGGCCTTGATCTTCTTGGCGTTTTCGCCTTGCTCCTCCTCGTACCGCTTGGACATTTTGGCAAACCGGGCATCGTCGATCTTGCCGTTTACGTTGTCCTCATAGAGCCTTTCAAAGAGGGCATCCAGTTCCTTGTCACGGGCCACCAGAGCGTCCAGCTCCCGCCGTTTCCGTACACGGTCATTCTCCGCCACCTTTGCGGAGCGGCCCACCATAGCCTTTATAAAGGCGTCCTCGTACTCATTGGCGAAGCAGGCCAGCCGCTTGACCTCGTACAGCACCACGCGCTCCAGAAAGTCCAGTCGGATATAGTGGGTGGTGGAACATTTGCGAAGCCCGGAATTGTGGTTCTGACAGCTAAAGAACTTAATATCGTGGTTATTCTGGTTAAAGTGGAAGTTCAGATTGCCGCCGCACTCGGGACATTTCAAAAGGCCGGAGAACGCGCTCCGTTCTTGGGAAACGCTGGGACGCTTGCGCCGGGTGTTCTTCATCAGCGCCTGCACCTTTTCCCAAGTGGCCCGGTCAATGATTGCCTCATGCACATTGAGGAAGATCGCCCGATTTTCCTCGGGGTTCTCAATCCGTTTTTTCATCTTGTAGGATTTGGAGTAGCTTTTGAAATTGATCACATCGCCACAGTATTCCTGCAAGGTGAGGATTTTCTTAATGGTGGTGTGGCCCCACTTGGTAGGCTCCAGCGTACTTTTGGAGCCGCCCCGGTTGGTACCTTTGCTTCGCCAGTAGTAGGTGGGATTTACAATCCCGTCCGCACCCAGCGCGGCGGCAATTTCGGCAAGGCCGAAGCCATCCAGCGCCATACGGTAGATGCGGCGTACCACAGCGGCGGCTTCTTCATCCACAATCCAAAAGCGGGTATCATCTGGGTTCTTGATGTAGCCATAGGGCGGCGGAGAAAGTGGCACTCCAGAATTGCCTTTCATTTTGTTGACGATGCGCCGTTTCTTGGAGATGTCTTTGGCGTAGTATTCATTCATAATGTTTTTGAACGGGGTGAAGTCGTCCTCGCCCTCGTCACTATCTACGCCATCGGAAACGGCCACCAGCCGTACATCGTGGAGCGGAAAGAACTCTTCCGTCAGCTTGCCGACCTCAATGTAGTTACGGCCCAGCCGGGAAAGGTCTTTCACAAACACCGCCGAGATATACCCGGCTTCAATAGCCGTCAGCATTTTCTGAAAGCCGGGGCGCTTCATCGTCGTACCCGTGATACCGTCATCCACAAAGAAAACGGTATCGGTGTAGCCCTTTTCCTTGGCGGCCTTTTGAAGTATTTTCTTCTGGTTGCTGATGCTGTTGGACTCACTATCCATGTTGTCATCGCGGCTCAGGCGGCAATATAGAGCGGCAGTACCTACTGCGAAATTCTTGTTTGACTGTTTCAATATATCCTCCTTTCAGCCGTCAAACAAGAGGTTTTATCCTACCTATATTATACCTCCGTTGACCGCCCATGTTAAGGATGTCCGTGAAAGGGGGTTAAGCTGGCTCCAGTTCCGCCAGCATCAGTTTTAAGAGAATATCGCGCATCGGCTCTCCGTCCTCCTTGTAGACGGGCGTGACGATGAATTTTATCTTATCGACTTGATATACATATTCCTCCCGATCAATGGGATCTGTCATAGCATCCTCCTGTTCCGTTGTTGTTTGATACTACCAGTCTCCCGTTGTCCTGTGGGGAAACGCTGAAAGGCGGCGCTGAAAAGCGCCGCCCTTTGACCTTGCCCCACCTCTGGCCACGATGACCAGAAGCAGGGAGACTGTTTTATTCCATTTCAATCCACAATGGAGAGAGCCGCCGGGCCGGGTTAAGTTTGGGCTGTCACAAGACAGAAAGGCCCCGGATCGGCGGCTCTCTGATTGATATGTACGCCGTATTTGCCACGCATCCCCGGCGCGGGGAGTATTCCAGACCGCCGGTGGCCCCGGCTGCATAGCCCCGCAATACCGCTGCCCGTGGGGGGCTGGCGCATACGGCAGGGACTCCCCCTCAAGTCCGTGGGAGGGCGTGAACAAGTTTCATTATCCCCCGCGCTGTCCTCGCGCCCGGATTGCCAGCACCGGGTTAAAGGCTGCGTAGATCGCTCGGCCAGCTTGTCCATCACCTCCTAAAGCTGGCTGTCGTGGCGGCGCACCTTACGTCGCTATCACGCGGGTTTCGTATCTGGAGTACTGTCTATTCAGTTGTCAGCGAGAAGAAATGTACCTCTCATCTATCAGGGCGCTTAGGAGGTAAAAGTACTCCCTGTTAGAGAGAATTTTTCAGCATATTTTTCAGGCTGGCCAAGCCCCGTTCAATCGAGCAGCAGACCCGACTTTTGCCCACGCCCTCGGCGGCGGCAATCTCGGCCTTGCTCTTGCCGAGGATATAGTGCTGATAGATCCGCCGGGCCTGAACAGCCGGGAGCTGGGCCAGCGCGTCATAGAGGGCAAGATCACGCTCATGCTTGTCCATGTACTCGTCCGGGGTCATGGGGCCGTGGAGCACATCAGCCTCGAAGCCGGGATCGGTGTCCAAGGAGCACTCACCGTTTCTGCGCTTCTGGCGCTTGTAGCTGTCACACAGACGGCCACCCATAGAGAGGATGGCGGCGATCTCGTCAGACACTTCCATCGTCATGCTTTCGGTCATATAGGGGTAATACCGTTTCAGGTTGATCGTAGTCATAGAATTGTCCTCCATTTCAAAGTCTTTGGTGGGTGCGGATCAAAATGGAGAACAGGCGGCCCACGACATCGGGGAACCTCTGGCCACCGTGACCAGAAGCAAGGGCGGGGGCATACAAAAGCGCCCGCACAGCATGACGCTATGCGGACGCACGAAAAATTATTGCATTTAATATACTGGCTAATTTCATATTCATAGCCAGACGATCCCTGAGAGGGAGCTACGCTTTTTTTAGCGTTTGAAGATTATTTGGACTATGGAGCGGTAAAACGGACACGGCGATACCTCCTGGATACCGCCGTGTCCTCAAAAAAGGGCGACTTTAA
>JBGUPL010000070.1:0-9333 GCA_045130275.1 Bacteroidales bacterium | reverse complement strand
TGTCATAGACCGGCTCTTCCTCCACCACGTACAGGGTGTCGCGGTGCTGGGCGGAGAGGGGAGAGGCGAGGGCGAGGAGGACGACGATGATGAGGGACAGACACACACGTATTGCGCTGCGGGCATACTGTGCTACCGAGCTCTTGCCCCTTCGGGGCTGCTTAAGGAAGTGGTTTCTAATATACATAGCCATATCGGTTTATCACTGTTCACTATAATCATAACGTGAAAAAGTGAAAAGGTGACAGCCGGGGGCAAAAATACGATTACTTCGCAATCACCACTCCACCTCCTTGATTTCCCCCTCGGGACTGCGGAACACAAAGCGTTTCGTGGCACCCTGGCGCACCAGCAACATATACGTGCACATATCCGGAATGGGGGTGCCGTCAACGCTGATGAGGTAATCGCCGGTGCGGAGGCCCTTCTCGTAGGCTTTCGTCCCTTTGCGCACAATCGCCTTCACCGTCCCGAGGGTGTCGCCCTCCTCGGCAGGAACAAGATTGAGGCCTCTTCCCCTGTTCGCCACGGTGATTTCCGGGTTCCCGTCGTGGGGCAGGAAGTAGAAACTTTTCTTCGGCGCGTCGATAATCAGCGAGACGTGCTCCAACAAGGCCGAACCGACGGCACGGTTGTGCGTGGCGGTCGAGACCCACACCTCTTTGAGAACGATGTCGCCGATTTCAATTGTAGGAAAACAGAGCTCGCCATTGATAACCGTATCGTAGGAGGCGCCGAAAAGACCGGCGTAGGTCATCACGGTCGTATCCACATTCACCGTCATCGAATCCAATTGCCGCTTGATGTTTGGGTTGTCCTTCGCCCACAGGTCCAGCAAATCCTGCGGGAGGCCGAACCAACCGCCCACAGCGCCCATATCGAAAAGCATTCTCGGGTGGGCAAACGGAATTTTTGTCCACAGGAAGGGTACGTTGCCATAAACTTTGTAGGGCACCTTGGCGTGTCCTTTCTCCTCTTTGGCGAAAAAGCCCTTGCGGGAGGTCATAATCAGCAGACTGTCACGGGTGTCGAATTTGAACGAGATGCCCTTGGAGACGAGGTCGAAGCCGAAAGCGCCGTCAATGATGCCGCAGGTGAAATCACTGAGCCCTTCATCCACCACCACCGGATAGCCCTTGATGGTGAGATGTCCCATTTTAAGGGAAGGAATCTTCATCATCGCCTTCTTTTTCGTTCTGTTTTGGGCGTCGCGGGTGGTGATGCTGGCGCCCAGCGGTTGCATCCACGCCTCTTCTTCTCCTATCCAGAAACCTGTCCCGGCACCCGTGTCGAACATCAGGTTCTTGGTTTCCCCCTCGATTTCCACGGGCACAATGATGGCCCCGTCCCACATCTTGATCTTGATGGTATCGACAAAATCCTGTTCGGAGATGCCGAAATAGCGGTCGCTCAACCGCTGGGCCGGTGCTTGCCAAAGCGCCGCAAACAGCAGCAAAACAGCCGTCGTGATGACTTTTATCGGATTATTCATTCGCATCTTTTCGGTTTTTCGTTTCACAAATCACCTTTTCGTGACAATTTGAGACCGCAAAGATACACTTTTAGAGAAACTACCGCCACTCCGCAAAGCTGGAAAAGCCATACCAAGTTTCAATGTTGCCCTCGGGTAGGAAGAAGTAGAGCGTTTTCAGATCCGCCGGCATCATCCCTTTCTTGACGCTGAAGTAGTTTTCGGGTGTCTGATTAGGGTCATATTCTATCCTTCCCAGACTGACGAGCATCTGCTCTGCCACGCGGTCGGTGCGCCACTCGCAGTAGGCGCGAGCCTGCGCTGGCAAGACTCCAAACACGGGAGAATACCTGTATGCAGGATGATTCGCATAGACTTCAGCAAGACTGTCGGGGAGCATCTGCCGGAGTGCCTGCTTGTCGGGGAGCGCCGCTTGGTACTCGGCCGCCTCCTTCCCGTAGATTTGCTCCAGCCAATAGAGGTACTCCAGCCAATCGACGTTGGAGATCGGATCCTTGTCGCGATAAAGTTCCTCCGTGATGGCTGTCAGGCCGGGGTGTACTTTCTTCTGGTAATTCTTGACGGTGAGGTGCTGTGCGGAGACACCGGTGGCGCAGAGCCATAACAACACGCAGAGGAGTTTGCATTTCATAATCTTACATTTTGGGTGGGTTCTTTATTATACAAACGTAAGATTTGGGGAGAATCTTGGGTGAAATGTGAGATTTTTTTGTTGTTCGGGGGGGGGGTGTAATATATTGAATATCAATAAAATACGGGTTGATATTTGGTGTTGTAGAGACGCGCCATGGCACGTCTCTACATCGCCCTGTCACCGTTTCACCGCAAACGCCGTAAATGAAAAAAATGTATCTTTGCGGTCGTTTACCTAATTGTGGCCCTTTTATGTTTTTTGCGTCTTAATAAAAAACGAGCATTAATTTTATGAATATGAAAAATATACGATTGACAACCATTTTTCTTACACTTTTACTGTCATATGGACACGTTTGTATGTCCCAGCATTCAGACAAGCATATTTTGAAGACTCAGCAGGAAATTGACTTGTTTTTTGAAAAATATGATGAGATTTATGATGTGTATCATGACTTTTACAAAGATAAACAGTTCGATAAGGCGATTCTCCATCTAAAAGAACTTGTCACATTCTTTGAAACAACTGCTATTGACAGTCAGTGGGTGGATGCTACGATCTACAAGGAAGAAATGACAGCCGATGTATATTATAATCTTGCATGCTGCTACGCATTGACGGCACAAAAGAAACTTGCATTGGAAACACTGGAAAAATCCATACGCGTAGGTTACAAAGATTATCGTAATATGCTTAACGACAGCGATTTTGAGAGTATCAGAGAAGACAAGAAATTCAAATCCTTGCTTGAAGAGATTAAGCAATATGACCGATTGACGATTTTGCAAAATTCGTCTGCCTATATCAAAGATGACAACGATACGCTGCCGCAATTTGTTTATCAGGATTCTGGAGACTATCGTTTAATGAATGTCAGGGAATTTTTTGATCTGGACTCCGTTGCCGGTGACGGTGACGAGATTTCCAAGATCCTGAATATCCTTCATTTCGTTCATAAAGCTATCCGGCACGATGGGGGCAATTTCGCGCTGTGTGAATTTGATGCTATCGACATCTACAATTATCACAAATCAACGGGAAAAGGTGTCAATTGTCGTCATCTGGCCATTGCTTTGAATGAGATGTATCTTTCGATGGACATACCGTCGCGATATGTGACCTGTATGCCATACGACGAAAAAGATCAGGATTGCCACGTCATCAATTCGGTTTGGTCGTCACAATATCAGAAATGGATTTGGATAGACCCCACTTTCGAAGCATACGTGAAAGACGAGAATGGTAATTTCTTGAGCATCCAGGAAGTGCGGGAGAGACTAATTGACGGTCGGCCTCTTTTCTTGAACGAGGATGCCAACTGGAATTATGAGAACAAGCAGACAAAAGAGTATTATCTGGAGGGCTATATGGCCAAAAACCTATATTGGTTTGATTGCGTGACAAATTATTGTTTTAATCCGGAGAGCAGATATAGGTATGTGAAGAATAAGCACGTGGTTTTAACACCGTCAACATACAAAACGCCATCAACATACGAAAATTCCAGCGATTGGGCCGTTATCACCCACGATGCCGATTATTTTTGGCAAACTCCGACAAAATAAACGATATGTAACGGTGTGGGGGCGAGGATAATCATTCGTCCCTAAAATGCAATTATACCATTTTCGGTCTGTAGAGACGCGCCATGACACGTCTCTACATCGCCCTGTCACCGTTTCACCGCAAACGTCGTAAATGAAAAAAATGTATCTTTGCGGTCGAAAACCAATATGATGATGGATTATGACATATCTGAACCAATTTCACAAGGAAGTGACGAAGCGCAAGAAGCGGAAAATCGCCGCATCGCAGAAATCGCCGATGAGCTCAGCCGACTTTGCAGAGTATATGAAGCGCAATTTGGAGTTGGCGAAGGCAATGTAAGCGCTTTTGAAACCGATCCAATAATCATTCATTACTGAACTTCTCCGTGCAGATACGTGTGATACGCGGAGATTCAAACGAGAAGTTAAATTCAAAGTTGCGATAACATAGGTTGAATTTGATTCCAATTAGCAAGAACCGTTTGCGCCTGCTTAATAATCACTTGCCAATTTGGATCTTTGATTATCAGTTCGTCATCTATATGCCCATTCGTATAGGGTTCTTCATAGTTGTCGAGCAAAGAGTTCAATTTGTATAATTCGTTTAAGGCATTATTAGAGTGTCCATATTTTTCCATTGCTTTTCTTAAAACTAGTTCCAAATTAATATCGTCATATAAAGTACACATCAATTCTGCATACGAAGAAATATACCCTGTGTCATTATTTTGATTTAGCCACATTTTTTCTTGCAAATCCACGCTTGATAATTCCTCTATTTTGTCGTGAATATACTCTAATTCACACCCTAACACCACTACTTCTTTTTTCACCCCTACAACAGCTTCATCCACAAGGGAAACCAAATGTTTCCATTTTTCTGATTGCCCCTTTAAACAGTCCATTGTCAATTCTCCGCAATCTTCTATTTCAAAAAACAATGCTCGAATTTTTCTACTTAAATCATATTGTTTTTTGTCTATAAGATGATTGTCTAAGAGCCTGTTAAGAGAATTATCGTGTAAAAAACTAGTTGCACCGATAACAAAATCTTCAAAAACCATCATCTCAATAATATCATCAGCATAATTGAATATTTTGCTTTGACATTTAAATAATGTGTCCTTATATAAGGAATACAACTCTTCAGGGGATATCTTTTCCATAAAATATTAACGCAAGCAATTTCTATATTGTACAATGTTTACAACCATGATTGGAATACTGATAATAAGGTACAATAACAACATTACCATGCACTCACGACCCGGCAGAACAATTAACACCCACAGTATCCACAGCACCAAGACAACGACATTGACAATATTGAGACATAACACTAATTTTGGATTTTTAACCCCCTTATGATTCTTTACCCGAACAATCATATTGATGCTAAAATACAAACTCAAAAGATACCATGTAAGAATGACTATCCCCATAATACAACTCTTTTTTTGATGACACTATCACTTATCTAACCCGCAAAAATACACTTTTTTATCACAGCCCCACATTAATATTCAATGCATAATAAAAAGGAGCGAACAACCATTCGCTCCTTCAATGTGATTTTATCGTTTTCGGTCTGTAGGGGCGAATCATTATTCGCCCCTACACCGTTCCATTACAATCTCTCAATCTTCACCCGGATCTTCACATCCTCCAGGTCCATCTCCACGCCATCGGGAACCGTGGCGGCGATGGTCAGGGAGGTGCAGAGAGTCTCGTTGCAGATGTGCTGCTCGAAGGCCTTCAGCGCGGGGGTGATGACCGCGTTGTCCTCCACCGTGATGGCGATCTTGTCCAGCACCTCGAAGTTGTTTTCCTTGCGGTAGGTCTGCACCAACTTCACGAATTCGCGGGCGTAACCCTCGTTCTTCAGCTCTTCGGTGACCTCGATGTCCAAGGCCACGGTGAGCGCGCCGAAGTTGGCCACCACCCAGCCGGGGATGTCCTGCGCCTGGATCTCCACATCGTCGGTGGTGATCTCCACGGGCTGACCCTCAATCTCGAACCTCATCACGCCCTCCTTCTCCAACTGCGCGATCTCCTGCTGCGAGAAGCCGGTGATTTTGGCGGCTACGAGCTTCATAATCTTGCCGTATTTCGGTCCCAACTTCTTGAAATCGGGCTTGATACGCTTCACGAAGACGCCGTCCTCGTTGCTGACGAACACCAACTCCTTGACGTTGACCTCGTGCAGAATCAGATCCTGCACCAACGAAATCTGCTGTTTGAAATGCTCGTCCATCACGGGAATCATGATCTTGGAGAGCGGCTGACGCACCTTCAGGTTGGTCTTCTTACGCAACGCCAACACCATAGAACTGAACTGTTGTGCAAGCTGCATACGCTCTTCCAACTCTTTGTCAATCAACTCCTCGTGTACTTCGGGATAGTCGGCCAAATGCACAGACTCGAACGCTTCCTTGCCGGTGACGCGGTTAAGGTCCTGATAGAGCTTGTCCATGAAGAAAGGCGCGATGGGCGAGGCGATCTTGGCGATGGTCTCCAAGCAGGTGTAGAGCGTCTGGTAGGCGGAAATCTTGTCTTCGCTGTATTCGCCCTTCCAGAAGCGGCGGCGACAGAGACGCACGTACCAGTTGCTGAGGTAGGCGTCCGTAAAGTCTTGAATCTCACGGCCCACCTTGGTCGGCTCGTAGTCGATGTAGTTCTCCTGACAATGCTTCACCAACGTGTTCAGCTCGGAGAGAATCCAACGGTCGATTTCGGGACGTTTGGCGAACGGAATCTCCGCCTCCTTGTAGGTAAATCCGTCAATGTTGGCGTACAGCGCGAAGAAGTTGTAGGTGTTGAACAGCGTGCCGAAGAACTTGCGCTGCACCTCGCCGATGCCGGCCTCGTCGAATTTGAGGTTGTCCCACGGGGAGGCGTTGGTGATCATGTACCAGCGGGTCGCGTCGGGACCGTATTTGTGGATGATCTCGAAAGGATCAACGGCATTGCCCAACCGCTTGGACATCTTGTTGCCGTTCTTGTCGAGCACCAAGCCGTTGGAAATCACAGACTTGAAAGCCACGCTGTCGAACAGCATCGTGGCGATGGCATGCAACGTGAAGAACCAGCCGCGCGTCTGATCCACACCCTCTGCGATGAAGTCGGCGGGGAAGTTGGTCTTGAAGAACTCAGCGTTTTCGAACGGGTAGTGCAGCTGGCTGTACGGCATAGAGCCAGAGTCGAACCACACGTCGATGAGGTCGCTCTCGCGGTACATCTTCTGACCCGTCGGGGAGACCAGCACGATGCTATCGACGTAGGGCTTGTGCAGATCCACGTTGTTGTCGTAGTTCTCCTGCGACATATCGTTGACCTTGAAGTTCTTATACGGGTTCTCGGTCATAAAGCCGGCGGCGATGGACTTGTCGATTTCAGCCATCAGCTGCTCGATGGAGCCGATGCAGATCTGCTCTTTCTTGTCCTCAGTAGTCCAGATGGGGAGCGGCACGCCCCAGAAGCGGGAGCGGGAGAGGTTCCAATCGACCAGGTTTTCGAGCCAGTTGCCGAAACGGCCGGAGCCGGTGGCGGCGGGTTTCCAATTGATGGTCTTGTTCAGCTCGATCATGCGCTCGCGGTAGGCGGTCGTCTTGATGAACCAGGAATCAAGCGGATAGTAGAGCACGGGCTTGTCGGTACGCCAGCAGTGCGGGTAGTTGTGGGTGTGCTTCTCGCTCTTGAAAAGCTTGCCCTGCTCCTTCAGCATCACCACGATATCGACGTCCAAGGATTTGTCCTTCTCGGTTTTGGTCGGGTCGTAGGCGTTTTTCACGAACTGGCCGGCGTAAGGACGGTAGGCCTCCACGTCCATGCAGTTTTTGACGAATTCGGGGTCGAGGTCTTCGATGCGGTAGAACTTGCCGGTGCGATCGACCATCGGCTGGCGGATGCCGTCCTTGTCCACCATCACAAGCGGCGGGATGCCTGCGGCGGCGGCCACGCGCTTATCGTCGGCACCGAAGGTCGGGGCGATGTGGACGATACCGGTACCGTCTTCCGTGGTGACATAGTCGCCGGGGATGATGCGGAAGGCGCCCTCGCCGGGGTTCACCCACGGGATGAGCTGCTCGTAGGAGATGCCCACGAGGTCTTTGCCCTTGAACTCCTTCACAACCTCCGGGGCTTCCTTGAACATCGTGGAAACCAACGCTTTGGCCATCAGGATATAGCAGGGCTGTTCGTTGTACGGATGCACGGTCTTCAGCAGCACATAGTCGATGTTCGGACCCACGCACAACGCCGTGTTGCTCGGCAGCGTCCACGGGGTGGTCGTCCACGCAATCGCGTATGTGGGCATCGGGTCGTTGGCGTTAATGGACAAATTGTCGTTGCCGTTCACCAATTTGAACAGTGCCACGCATGTAAGGTCCTTCACGTCGCGGTAGCAGCCGGGCAGGTTGAGCTCGTGGGAGCTGAGGCCGGTGCCGGCGGCGGGAGAGTAGGGCTGGATGGAGTAGCCCTTATAGAGCAGACCTTTCTTGTAAAGTTCTGACAGTAAATACCATACGGTTTCGATGTACTTGTTGTCGAAAGTGATGTAGGGGTGTTCAAGATCGACCCAGTAGCCCATCTCGCGGGTGAGGTCGTCCCATTTGTCCTTGAATTTCATCACCTCGCGGCGGCAGGCCTTGTTGTAGTCCTCCACGGAGATCTTCTTGCCGATGTCCTCCTTGGTGATGCCGAGGGTTTTCTCCACGCCAAGCTCCACGGGCAGTCCGTGCGTGTCCCAGCCGCCCTTACGTCCGACGTACTTGCCGGTGAGGGTCTGGTAGCGGCAGACGATGTCCTTGATGGTGCGGGCCATCACGTGGTGGATGCCGGGCATACCGTTAGCGGACGGCGGTCCCTCAAAGAAAACGAAACGTTTGTGTCCCTCGCGGGTCGATAGACTCTTGGCGAAGATATCCTTGTCTTCCCAATATTTTCTCATTTCCTCCCCAAGGGCAGGGAGATTAAGACCTTTGTATTCAGTATATTTCATCGAAGTATAGATTTTTCCAAAAAACCTGCAAAGATACAATTTTTTTGGGATTAGTGAGTAGTGAACAGTGATCGGTTCGGGGGCCATTATATTGAGAATCTAATCCCCCTGCATCAAAACAAACAATTCTTGAATCTCTTTTTGTGCCAAAGGGAGCAAGCAGTTGTCCTTCTTCGCCAAAATGGCAGCCCTAATTTGTTCCACGGAGTAATCTATTTTCGTCACATTGTTATCATTGTTCAAAATCTTGTACCAATAATGGAACAATCTCATCCTGCATTCAGATCGTCCGTCAGATGAATCACACACAAACAAGATAACCTCTTCATAATCATCCCAAAAATCAGAAATAATACTGAGGATTGTGTTTCGTATCCTTGGATCCATGCCATATCGCCCGACCGTGCTTTTGGCAAAAACAAAATTATAGACTACACAAGATTCTATGGGAACCCTGTTGAAATAGGCAATATACTCGACCCCTTTGTCGGTCACAAAACGATATTCTCCATCAATGTTTTTAATGTACGGATAATGGCTTAACGATTTCAATTCCACGGTTTTTGATTAATGCTTTCATGTCTCCTCCGTTTTCAATGCAGTCAATCATCGCGTTTTTGTCATCGATGATTTTTTGGAAAAAGGCCCTTGCCTCCTCTTT
>JBGUPL010000069.1:0-26509 GCA_045130275.1 Bacteroidales bacterium | reverse complement strand
CTTGTCCCATGCATTGAACTGCGGATCCGTCTCCGTGTAGCCGGTCAGGTAGCCCGCATCATTGTTGAAGGCGCTTACATTCGTCGGCACCGTCGGGATGACCGGGAGGTTGATCAGGTCATTGTAGTTTCCGCTAAACGGTACAGGTCTGTTAATCAAGTCATTATAATCTTTATCCCAAGCGTTGAACAGCGGATCCGTCTCCGTATAGCCGGAGATGAAGCCCATATCGTTGACGTAGGCGCTCAGATGGGTAGGCACCGTCGGTACGGAGGAAATCGTAATGTAGCCCGCATCATTGTTGAAGGCACTCACATTTGTGGGAACCGTGGGAATGTCGCTCTGCGTGGCCACACCCGCTTGCGTAAGAGCAGACATTATACCCGGCATTGTCGTGGCGTTCATATAGTCCGTGATATTTCCACTGAAACCGTTGCCCGCTTCCTTGGCATATAATGCGTAGGGCACACTCAGCAATTGCTGCACACTGACAACGGAGTAGTTGTTTCCGCCGTTTGGATCTATCTCGGTCTTCAAAAACCAGGGACCGTTTGCCCAATTGATGTTGGCAAAAGTGCCCATTTGCGTACTACCATCGCCAACTTCCACCGTCATAAGGCCATTTGCGTTAGTGGACGCTGTATGAGTTTCCACATAGTTGGTATTTCCTGAAATGCTGCCGTGCAAGATGCTCACACGCACACCTACCTGTGAATTACAGACTAACTGGTTGCTCGAATTGCGTACCACCGCCTGAAAGTTGAACTTCTGAGGTACTTGGGCGAACAAACTCACCACACCGAGCATCAAAATGACAAATAAAAGGTATATTTTCTTCATAATCACTATTTTTAAGGTTTAAGATTAAAGATTTAAGATTGAGGGTTTAAGGATAACGACACGTCCTTCGTCCCTTAAACTATTTTCTTACGACTTTGAACGTTTTGAGAACACGTTTGCCGTCGCGAAGCTCCAGAAAATAGGTTCCTGTGGCATACTGTCCTATCTGGAACGTGGTGAGATCTTCAGTGACTGGGATCAGCTGCAAAAATTTGCCCTTGCTGTCAAAAAGGTGAGCCTGCAAACCGTCGGCAGGCAGCTCGAAGCCGTTAAGCTGGAGTTGGGCCACATTCTCGGTCGGGTTAGGATACACCACTGCATTGAGAGTGATCTGCGGGTAGGAATTCACACCCACAGTTTGGATTTCATAAGGCTGCTGCACACCTTCCGCCACAGAAATGGAACCGTTACTGTTGGTCACCGTTTGCACAGCAATCTGCCCAACGGTATAGCTAATTGATCCTGCTGATGACTGGGCGTCACCGCCAACGGTCACGATAGCGCTCTGCGCAGATCCGAACATGACAAAGCCTATACACAAAGTTGTCAAAAGGAAAGATAAATTTTTCATATTCGTATAATTTGATTAATAATTTCTCAATTCAAAGACCAAAGTTTAAAACTATAAACGCTGCAAAAGTACAATTTTTTTATAAAAAAACACGGTGTCTTAAACTCATTATGTTAAAACACCGTGCTTTATTATTCATCGAATTTCTTAATACCTATAGGCATCGGTCTTGTATGGTCCTTCCACTTTGACGCCAATGTAGTCGGCCTGCTTCTGCGTGAGTTTCGTCAACTTCACGCCGATCTTGCCCAAATGCAGACGGGCAACCTCTTCGTCGAGATGTTTCGGCAGATTATAGACCCCCACTTTGTATTCGTGCTGCCACAAATCCAGCTGGGCCATCACCTGGTTGGTGAAAGAGTTGCTCATCACGAAAGAGGGGTGACCGGTGGCGCAACCCAAGTTCACGAGGCGACCTTCCGCCAAGATGAAGATGGAGTGGCCGTCAGGGAAAATGTACTCATCCACCTGCGGCTTGATGTTGCGCTTGGTGATGTTCGATTGACTCTCGAAAGCGCTGACCTGTATCTCGTTGTCGAAGTGACCAATGTTACAGACAATAGACTGGTCTTTCATCTTGTTGAGATGATCCACGGTGATGACATCGCAATTGCCGGTGCAGGTGACGTAGATGTTACCCTCATCGAGCGCGTCTTCCACAGTCTTGACCTCAAAACCTTCCATAGCGGCTTGCAGAGCGCAAATAGGATCGACCTCCGTAACGATGACGCGGGCGCCGTAGGAACGCATGGCTTGCGCACAGCCCTTGCCGACGTCGCCGTAACCACACACAACCACCACCTTGCCGGCCACCATCACGTCGGTGGCGCGCTTGATGCCGTCGGCCAAGGACTCCCGACAACCGTACTTGTTGTCGAATTTGGATTTGGTCACGGAGTCGTTGACGTTGATGGCGGGGAAGAGTAACTCGCCACGCTCCATCATCTGGTAAAGACGATGCACGCCAGTGGTGGTCTCCTCCGACACCCCCTTGATCTCTTTCACCATATTGTGCCAATGGTGCGGATCTTCCTTCAACACTTGTTTCAACGTGTTGAAAATCACGGCCTGTTCGTGGGATTCGGGCTTGGCGTCGAGGACCGTCGGGTCATCTTCGGCCTTACAGCCGAGGTGGATGAGCAGCGTGGCGTCACCGCCGTCATCGACGATGAGTTGCGGGCCTTTGCCGCCGGGGAAAGAGAGGGCGTTCACCGTGCACCACCAGTAATCTTCGAGACTTTCACCTTTCCAAGCGAAGACGGAAACGCCATTGTCGGCGATGGCCGCGGCGGCATGGTCCTGTGTGGAGAAGATGTTGCAACTGCACCAGCGGACTTCCGCACCGAGATGCGTGAGCGTCTCGATCAGCACGGCTGTCTGGATGGTCATGTGCAGCGAGCCCATGATGCGCACGCCCTTCAAAGGTTTCGTGTCACCGTATTTTTCACGGATGGCCAGCAGACCCGGCATTTCCTTTTGGGAGACATCGATGTCTTTGTGTCCCCATTCCGCCAACCCCATGTCAGCGATTTTATACTTTAAATTATTGTCAATCATACTATTACAAAATATTATTTTTCTTCTGAATGAATGCGCAAAGATAATGAATTTTGGAATGTGAAAGGGCGATCTCCTTCTATGAAAACCGCCCTTTGCTTGTATGGAAAAAATAAGATGTCTTGTTTAGAAATAGAGGTCGCGCTCGCCAGCCTTGATGCGTTCGATGCGTTTCAGCAGCTCGTCGTGGAACTTCTCATCCACGTTGACGAGATTGTTCTCGATCACTTTCCAGCCTTTGGCGGCCACCTCAGGGGTGGCGTAATCGACCAAGTATTCGCTCAGCGTCAAGATGGCGTTGGGTGTGCAGTAGCGTTTGATGAAACCAGGCACGCTGAACTCCATGAAGTGCTCGCCGGTGCGGCCCAAACGGTAGCAAGCGGTGCAGAAACTCGGGATGAAGTTGTTGTCCAACAGTTCATCGATGATTTCGCCCAATGAGCGGTCGTCACCGATCTTGAACTGCTCGCGGTGCAGGTTCTGATCCTCCTGCTTGTCGCTGTTCTTCTCGGTCTCCTCATGGTGGTACTTGTAGTCGCCGATCTGCAGGTTGGTGCCGCCGTCGATCTGCGAGATGCCGTACTGGATAGCTTTGGCGCGAAACTCGGAAGTCTCGCGGGCCGTCAGAATCATGCCGGTGTAAGGCACGGCCAGACGGAAGATGGCGATGATCTTTTCGAAGGTGTCGTCATCCACAAAGTACTTGGTATCAATGTTTAAGCCCGAAGCGTCCTTGATGCGCGGGAACGAGATGGTGTGCGGTCCCACGTTGAAGCAGGCCTCCAAGTGGTTGGTGTGACGGATCATGGCCAGCACCTCGAAACGCCAGTCGTATAGACCGAAGAGGATGCCGAGACCGTTGTCGTCGATACCGGCCTGCTGAGCGCGGTCCATGGAGGTGAGGCGCCACTCGTAGTTGCCCTTGATGGTGTTGGCAGGGTGATACCAAGAATAAGCTTCCGGATGATAAGTCTCCTGGAAGATCTGGTAAGTGCCTATGCCAGCTTCTTTTACGATGCGGAAACCTTCCACATCCAACGGTGCGGCGTTGATGTTCACGCGGCGGATGGAGCCGTTGCCTTTGTGTACCGAGTAGGCTAATTTGGTGGTGTGCGCGATGAACTCGGGCGAGTATTTCGGCGACTCGCCATAGACGAGGATCAGACGCTTCTGACCGTCCTCCTCCAAGGCTTCGATGTTGTGCACGAACTCCTCGTCGGTCAGCGTGGTGCGCACCTGCTCGTGGTTGGACGAACGGAAGCCGCAGTATTTGCAGTTGTTGACGCAATAGTTGCCCACATAGAGCGGGGCGAACAGCACGATGCGGTTGCCATAGACGTTGCGTTTCAGCGTGCGGGCGCCCTCCTTGATCTCCTCCACCAGCTCGGGGTCGGTGGTGTTGATGAGGACAGCCGTCTCCTCCATCGTCAAACGGTTCTTGTTCAACGACTTGGCGATAATCTCGCGCACCCGCTCGGGCGTGCTTTCGGTCTTGTTGATAAAATCCCAGATTTCTTCCGGGTCGATAAACGGTTTCCCTATCTCATCGGGAATCCTGCATTTTTCGGGGTTGAATTGCATATTTATAAGGGTTATTGGTTATCGTTTAGTGGGTTAGTGGGTTAGTGGTTTAGGGTTTAGGGTTTAGGGTTTAGTGGTTTAGAGTTTAGCGGTTTAGGGTTTATGGGAGTGTTTTCCACTTAGGGGGGCAGGGGGGTTATGTTTTCGTCACTACTGCTTTTGAGGTGACATCCGGAATTTTTCCGAGTTGTCCGGAAAGCGAATTGATTTCATCGACTTCGCCTTCGACAATGAGGGAGATGACGGCCACGGGGCGGTCGTGGAAAGGCAGGCCCTGACGCGCCAACACAATGCCGGAGTGACTGGAAATCACCTCGTTCACTTGCGCAGCCGCCGCTCTGTCTGACAATAATATCGTTATGGTGCCTATTCGCTTTTCCATCAGAACTACTTTAGGATCAGGTTATTACACTTCAAGATGTCACGCGGGTATTGTGTACCCGAATGAGCGCGCAAAGATACATTTTTTTTAACCTTTTTCTATATAAAAAGTCTAAATCGTATCAAAATTTTATGTATTTTTGCACCTTCAAAAAATTAACCATATTTTGTAAACGGGAAAGAGACATGCAAAAAAAGATAGGATGCTTCATCTGGCTGGTTTTGATGAGTTTATGCTTGTCCCTTTCTGCGCAAAATTCAGTTCCAGATTATCAAGAGTTGTACTCCGAAGCGGAGATTTTGGCGAATAGCGCCATCTACGATGTGGCAAGACGTTACTATTTCGACGCCTTGAAGGCCGTTCCCTCAGGCCGGAACGCCCGCGAGGTGAAAGCCAAAATCAAACAGAAAATCCTGAGAATGGAGAGCTATCAGCGTTTCTATCATTTGTTGAACCAAGCAAACGAACTGGAAAAGCTACAGGACTTTGAAAGCACGCAAAAATACTTTGCCGACGCCTTGTCTTTTGCCGAGTATGAAAATCTGGACATTCCGCACATTGACTCTCTGAAATCGCGCCTCCAAATGATCCAGCAGACAGCAGACTTCTGCCGCAACCTGTGCCAGATTGAACTGCTGAACATGGAAGGTGAATACGCAGAGGCCCGAAATCTATATTATCAATGGGTGGAACAAGCCGAAAACTACAGCTACAAGTGGAAGAAATACCATTTCCCTACCTCTTTTGTCCAAAAAGTGGATTCCATAACCGATTTTCTGTACGCAGAACGGAATAACTCTTTGGTTTACCGCTCTGTTTTCCCTGATGAATATGTGGTTATGGACGACTACCTGTTCCAACTTCTGAACACAACCGCTTGTGAAAACCCGCAACCCATCGAATCGGACATCACATTTGTCGTCTCGTTGGACACCAACGGCGTGGTGGAGATGTATGTAAATGGGAATCACATAGACAACTCGTTTAATACTGCGTTGATGCAAGATATTAATCTTCGGATGTCACAACCTTACCGCTATGGTTTCTCCATTCCTGTCAAAGAAGAACTCCGCTACCACATCTCCTCCAACAAGACATCCGTCTGGGTGCAGAAGAACAAAAAAGGTTATGCGGTGAAAAACCAAGCATTGGACAAACTTTATGCCTCCGAGTTCCATTCAGAACTCGCCTCGGCTCCAAAGGGAAAATATCTCTTCCAAATCAACCAAAACGTGATTGACAATCACGCGCTGTCCACTGTCCGCTTGACAAACGCCAAGGGCGGCAAAGCCAAGAAATGGATGAAAAACCGGTAGTGGCGTGCCACCGCGCGTTCCCATATTCATATTCCGGCGTTTTTGAAAAATATTTACCTTTGCGCCTTATTTGAAAAAAGAAATAGCATGTCAATAATTGTAAACAACGTCACCAAGGTTTTTGGGCAGCAATACGCCCTCAACAAGGTCAGTTTTGAAGCCAAAAAAGGCGAAATCGTCGGCTTTTTAGGTCCAAACGGCGCCGGCAAGACCACCATGATGAAAATCATCACGGGGCTGATACCGCCCACGGAGGGCGAAGTCACCGTCTGCGGCCTCGACATTTGGAAGGACTCCTTGAAGCTGCGGCAGATCATCGGCTACCTTTCAGAAGCGAACCCGCTCTACTACGATATGTATGTACGCGAGTTCTTGGAGTTTGTGGCTGGCGTTTTCCACCTGAAGGACAAGAAGAAAAGCGTCGATGAGGTCATCGAGCGCACCGGTCTCACCCCCGAGCAGCACAAGAAAATCGGGGCGTTGTCGCGCGGCTACAAACAGCGCGTCGGCATCGCGCAAGCCCTCATCCACAACCCTGAAGTGCTTATCCTCGACGAGCCTACCACCGGTCTTGATCCCAATCAACTCATTGAAATTCGTGAACTTATACGCTCATACGGGAAGAACCGCACCGTGCTGCTCTCCACCCATATCATGCAGGAGGTACAGGCAATGTGCGACCACGTGGTCATCATCAACAAGGGTGAACTCGTGGCAGACACACTCACCAAAGACCTCCATCTCCTGGCCGAAAAGGTAGGCCTCAAAACCGCCGCCGACCTCGACGCCCTCGGAATGGAACAACTCTTCCACCGATTAACGATGAATGCATGATGAACCAACGTATTACCAAACCATTTATTCGAAAAAACGGACAACTGACGGAAGCCTCTTTTGACGAGGCCTTTCAATATATTGTCCAAAAATTGAAAAAAACAGGCATCAACGAAACATTGGTGATGAGCTCTGGCAGTTACTCCAACGAGACGCTTTATCTGCTGCAACGGTTGGCTCGTACAATATTGAACACCAATGCTTTATGTTCGTTCGACTACTACCGACGCGGCACCGATTTCTTCGCCGACAAGAACGACATCCTGCCTTTTGCGGAGATGTTTTCCTCCGACAAATTCTATTGCATGTTCCCGAATGCAGAGACGTGCCATGGCGCGTCTCTACAGACCCCAGAAACGTTGAAGGCCGTTTTCGAGATCCTGAAACACTGTCCCGACACCCCGCGCTACTGGTTCAACACCCCTGACACGCTAAACATTACCGACTATTACGCATTCTTCCGCAGCGTCAACTTCTACCTGATCCAACACCATTTGGAGAAAGGCATCTACGTGGAGGTTTTGGGCAAGAATTATGGGGCATATAAAGAGGCCTTATTGGCGGATGACTATGAAGCGCTTCTGCAAAAGAACAGCTTGCAAAATATTGATATACAGAAATTTGTAGATGATTTAATAACGGTTCGCACACCCGCGTTTATAGTATGGGAGCGGTGGCTGACGGAAAAGGCCTATCACGAGCTGGAAAACCTCTGCATGTTGCTCGATGTGCAGTCGAAACCGGCGGCGGGATTCATCACGATCAAAAGCGAGCTGAACAGCCAGGGATTGTTCGACATGGGGATGTTCCCACAGGTCGCGCCGGGCGGTCACGCGCTGGACGAGACGATGCGGCAGAAGATGGAAGGCGTGTTGGGAACGGATGTATGCGCAGAGCCGATAGATGTACCCGCCACCCTCGACCGAGCCGGTTTCCGCAACGTCCTGCTTTGGAACGCGCTCAACGTGGAGATTTCGCAAGATATTATCAATCAGTTGGATAAGGCTGATTTTTCAGTTTTGCACACGGCTTATATGCCCAACAATGCCGACCTTTACAACGTGATTCTGCCCGCCAACCTTCCCGAAGAGCTCTCCGGCACCTATACGGATACCTCCAAAGTGCCGCACAACTTCGTGTCTGACGTGAAAAATCCGTTGGAATACAATAACTTACAGCAAATCGCGGAATTGGCAGCACGCCTCGGGCACACCTTCCCGAACAACAAGGATGAGGTTTTCCTCGAATACATCTCCTTCATGGAAGCCGGCTGCCACAGCGCGGAACGGCATTTCTTCAAATGAGGATTTGAGACTTAGGACTTGAGACTTAGGACTTGAGACTTAGGACTTAAGGTTGAAGTCTTGTTAAAGTCTAAAGTCTTAAGTCTTACGTCTTTTTGGTGTTGTGCTGAAAGCTGTAAACCAAAAAATACTATCTTTGCCGTTTGTTTCCCTAAGTGGAATAATTCACCTATTTTGTTAATTTACAAACGATTATAAAGATTATGGCTACAGAAATCAACACCAAATACGACCCGATTGCGGTTGAGGACAAATGGTATCAGTTCTGGATGGAGAACCGGTTCTTCCACTCTGAACCGGACAGCCGTCCCGCTTACTCCATCGTGATTCCCCCGCCGAACGTGACCGGCGTGCTGCACATGGGCCACATGCTCAACAACACGCTGCAGGACGTGATGATTCGTCGCGCCCGCATGAACGACTTCAACGCCGTTTGGGTGCCCGGCACCGACCACGCCTCCATCGCCACGGAAGCCAAGGTGGTGGCCTACCTCAAAGAGCAAGGTATTGACAAGAAGGATCTTACGCGTGAGGAATTTCTGAAGCACGCCTGGGAATGGAAGGAAAAATACGGCGGCATCATTCTGAAACAGCTCCGCAAACTCGGCGCCTCCTGCGACTGGGACCGCACTAAGTTCACCATGGACCCGGAAATGTCCGAGGCCGTGATCGACGTGTTTGTGGATCTCTACAAGAAGGGCAAAATCTATCGCGGCGTGCGCATGGTCAACTGGGACCCGAAGGCGCTCACCGCTGTCTCCGACGAGGAAGTCATCTACAAGGAGCTGCAATCCAAGCTCTACTACGTCCGCTATCAGATTGAGGGTGAGGAGAATGAGTACATCACCATCGCCACCACCCGTCCCGAAACCATTCTCGGCGATACCGCTATCTGCATGCATCCCGAGGACGAGCGTTACGCCAAATACAAAGGCAAACGCGCCATCGTTCCGCTCGTAAACCGCTCCATCCCCTTGATTTACGATGAATACGTGGAGCGCGAATTCGGTACCGGCGCGTTGAAAATCACCCCGGCGCACGACATCAACGACTACAACCTCGGCATCAAACACCATTTGGAGACTATCAACATCTTCAACGACAACGGCACGCTGAGCGAAAACGCGCAGTTCCTCGTCGGCATGGACCGTTTCGAGGCGCGCAAGGCCATCATCCCGATGTTGGAGGAAGCTGGAAGTCTCGTGAAAATCGAGGATTATACCAACAAAGTCGGTTTCTCGGAACGCACCAACGAAGTCATCGAGCCGAAACTCTCCCTGCAGTGGTTCTGCAAGATGGGCGAGCTGGCAAAACCGGCCCTCGACGCGGTCATGAACGGCGACATCACCTTCCATCCCGAGAAGTTCAAGAACACGTATGCCCACTGGATGGAGAACATCAAGGATTGGTGTATCAGCCGCCAGCTTTGGTGGGGTCACCGCATCCCGGCCTGGTACCTGCCGAACCATGAGTTCGTGGTGGCGCACAACGCCGACGAAGCTTTGGAAATCGCCCGTCAGAAATTCCCCGAACTGAACCTGACGGCCAACGATTTGAAGCAGGACGAGGACGTGATGGACACGTGGTTCTCCTCTTGGTTGTGGCCGCTTTCCGTGTTCGACGGCATCCGTCACCCCGACAATTCCGAAATCAACTACTACTACCCGACAGCCGTGTTGATCACCGCCCCCGACATCATCTTCTTCTGGGTGGCACGTATGATCATGGCCGGTCTGGAATGGCGCGGCACTATCCCGTTCAAGGATGTCTATTTCACTGGTACTGTGAGAGATAAATTGCACCGCAAGATGTCGAAGCAGCTCGGCAACTCGCCCGATCCCATCATGTTGATGGAGAAATACGGTGCTGATGGTGTGCGTTTCGGCATGTTGCTCAGCTCGCCTGCTGGCAACGACCTGCTCTTCGACGAATCGCTGTGCGAGCAGGGACGTAACTTCAGCAACAAACTGTGGAACGCCTTCCGTTTGGTGCGTGGCTGGGAAGTTAACGACAATCTGCCGCAGCCGCTGCATACGGAAACCGCCGTGAAGTGGATCCGCGAGCGCATGACGGAGGTGCTGAAAGGCGTGCAGACGAACGTGGAGCGCTACCGCATTTCCGAGGCGCTGATGGACATCTACAAACTCGTGTGGGACGACTTCTGCTCCTGTTTCCTCGAAGTGGTGAAACCCGGCTACCAGCAGCCCATCGACGGCAAAACCTACCGGGAAATCATCGACATTTTCGAAGTGTTGATGCAGATTCTGCACCCGTTCATGCCCTTCATCACGGAAGAGTTGTGGCATACCATGCGTGAGAGAGGCGAGAAAGAGTCCATCATGATGACCAAAATGCCCGAGGTGGAGACCGAAGCCGACCAGAAAGTGCTGGACGATTTCGCTGCGGCACGTAAAGTGATCGAACAGGTACGCCGCATCCGCACGGAGAAAAACATCGCCCAGAAGCATCTGCTGAAGCTGCGGGTGTATGCCAAGCCGGATGTTGCCAATCCCGCCACCGACGCGGTTATCGCCAAGCTCTGCAACTTGGAGAGCATCGACTATGTGGCTGGCGAAGAGGTGGATGGCGCGACGTTTATCGAAAACAACATCCAATATTCCGTTCCGTTGACCGGTCTGGTGGATGCCGCCGAGGAAATCAAGAAATTGGAGGCCGACCTGAAATACGCCGAGGGATTCCTGCAAGGTGTGCTGAAGAAACTCTCCAACGAGCGTTTCGTGAACAACGCCCCGCAGCAGGTGGTCGATATCGAGCGCAAAAAGCAGGCCGACGCGGAGGAGAAAATCCGCATCATCAAAGAGCAACTGGCGAAATTGAAATAATATGAAAGCGGTTTTACGCTACTTTATCTTATTAGCAGCCTTTCTGATACCCATCACGTTTTCCTCGCTGAAACAGCGTTTCCCGATCGTGGTGGGCATCACGCTCGGCGTGACGCTCGCCTACTGGGGGATGTACTTCTGGATGAAGAAGAAGGGGAAAAAGTAGGCGGACTTAGACATAGGCTATTGGCTATTAGCTATTAATTTGGAGGAAACCTTGCCAATAATCAATATCTAAAAAGGAGAACGCAATTGCTCACGTTCAACTTTCTAAACTTATTTCACAACGAACGGCTTACAAACAGCGTCCTCTCCCCTTAAACTCTAAACTCTAAACCTTCTTCCTCCAGTATCCTTCCATTTCCTCCAGCGACTTGCCGGTCGTCTCCGGCACCATCTTCCAGATGAACAGGGCTGCGAGGACACCCATCAATCCGTAAATCCAATATGAGAAGCCGTGGTTGAACATCGCGGTGAGGGTCTCGTTTTTGTCCAGCATCGGGAACGTCCAGGAAACCAGGAAGTTGGAAATCCATTGCGAGGCCACGGCGACACTCATCACCATGGAACGGATGGAATTCGGGAAGATTTCGGAAAGCAGCACCCAGCAGACCGGTCCCCACGACATGGCAAACCCCGCCGTATAGACCAACATGCAAATCAACGAGCCAATGCCCACGTGGTGCGTGTAGAACGTGGTGCCGAGGATGAACATCGACAGGGCCATTACCAAAGCACCGATGATCATCAGCGGTCGGCGGCCGAACTTATCGACCGTCAGGATGGCGATGATGGTGAAGGTGAGGTTCACCGCCCCGACGATAATCTGCTGCATCAAAGCGGTGTCGGTGGCCGCGCCCATCGTCTTGAAGATTTCCGGTGCATAGTAGAGCACCACGTTGATGCCGATGAACTGTTGCAGCGAGGCCAACAACACGCCCACTACCACAATGCCGATACCGTAGTTTCGGATGGGGACGATTAGCGAAATAAGGAAGCTGACGAGCAGGGAAATCTCCAATGCGCTGTTGACTTTGCACAACTTCAGAATGATGAAACCAGCCACAAAAAGGATGAGCCAGTCGAGCATGAAGAGGTAGAAAGCCCGCATGGAAGAAGACTTCTCTTTCAAGCTTTCGCGGATGGATTCCATTTCTTTTTCCGCATTGTTGCCGGTGGTTTTGCGCAACACCTTGAGTGCCTTTTCCTCGCGGCCGCGCATGACCAGGTAGCGTGGGGTTTCAGGCACGAAGAAGAGGGCGACAAGGAAGAGTCCGGCGGGAATCATCTCCGAGGCGAACATCTGCCGCCAGCCGATAGTGTGCAACCAATCCGCGTCGCCGCGCTGGGCGATGCTGTAGTTCACGAAGTAGATAATCAACATGCCGAGAATGATGGCGAACTGGTTGAGGGAAACCAGCGTGCCGCGCCGGTTCGCGGGCGCGATTTCAGCGATATACATCGGGGAAAGCATCGAGGCGATACCCACACCCACGCCGCCGCTGATGCGGTAGAAGACGAAATGGTTGATGAAATGGTAGTCGCCGTCGCCAGGCATCCCCCAGAAAATCTCCGGCCAGGCAGAGCGGATGGCGGAAAGCAAAAACAGCACGGCAGCGATCATCAGTGAAGGTTTGCGGCCGAGTTTCTGCGAAAGCCAACCGGCCAAGCAGGCTCCTATGATACAGCCAATGAGGGCGCTGCTTACCACAAATCCCTCCAAAGCGTTGGCTTGTGCGGGGGGAAGTCCCTGCGGCTCGATGAAAAAGACCCGCAACGACTCCACCGTGCCGGAAATCACCGCGGTGTCGTAGCCGAAAAGGAAACCACCTAATGTGGCCACAATCGTCAATGCAAAAATATACAGTTTGTTACCTTTCATAGTACCTTATATTTATAATCAGAAAAACAACCGCAAAGGTACACAATATTCGCATACATGTATCATGTTTTTTCTCCCGTGGAAACGCGCCATAGCGCGTATTAACAACAGGTATTTCAAAGGGAAAAAATAATTATCGAATATGTTAAACATTCGGCCTCTATGAAAATCTATCGCCCTGAAATAAATGAACAAAACCCTATCAATAAAATTTTTCACCGAGTGTGCAACAATCCATAAAAAGTGTATTTTTGCCGCTCAATCAACAACAATTAAAAAGTAATTATGGCTTACAAAATTAGTGAAGATCTTTGCGCCGCTTGCGGAACCTGCATCGGCGAATGCCCTCAAGAGGCTATCTCTGAAGGCGCTGCTTACTCCATCAATCCCGACCTCTGCATCGAGTGCGGTGCATGTGCAGACGTTTGTCCGTGCGAGGCCATCAGCCTGGAGTAGTCAGAAATCTTTTGTCTAACAACAAAAAAGAAAGAGGCGCGGATTTCCGTGCCTCTTATCTTTTTTAAGGGATATCTCGTCACAACAGAAACTGCGCCGCCAGAAAAACTACAGCCCAAACGAACGAGACACCGAGAATTCCGCGACCCGTCTTGTCGAACTTGAGCTTCAGCAGATAGTAACGCAGCGTGAAAATATTCGGAATCAGTGCAAGAAGAATGAATTTTGGAATAAGGTTTTTCGTCAGGTTGGGGTTTCTGACCAACATCTGCGGATTTCCGTTCAGTATTAGTGCGTAAATCCCGTAAATAACGCCGAAAAGCACCAACGGGAGTATAATACCAATAACCACCCCCACAACGTAGGAGTCTCTTCTAAGTTTGTCCATCATAATTCCATATATTTAAGTGATTCCATATATTTGTATGCTGTCAGGTCGTATTGCACCGGTTGCACAGAGACATAATTGTGTTGCAACGCCCACTCGCAAGTGTCTTGCTCCTGTTCAAGTCGCTCCAGCCAACCTGTCAGCCAGTAGTATTTACGGCCGTAAGGATCGGTACGTTCCTGCAGGTCTTCGTGCCATGTGGCATTACACTGCCGTGTGACACGAATGCCCTTGATCTCATCAATCGGCACTTTCGGGAAGTTGACATTCAGGCAAATATGAGGTGGAAGACCGTTTTCCAACACTTGTTCGACAATCATCCGGCCATAATGCACCGCTGCCGTGAAATCCGCTTCGAGACTGTAATCCAACAGAGAAAGTCCCACTGCCGGAATGCTGTCAAAGGCGGCCTCAATCGCGGCGGCCATCGTGCCGGAGTATATCAGGCTAACAGAGGAATTTGAGCCATGGTTGATGCCCGACAACACCAAGTCAATCTTTCGGTCCCGGAGCACAACCTTTTCCCCTAACTTCACACAATCCACCGGCGTGCCATTCGTCTTGTAGTAGGCGACCCCATCTTCATTCTTGTAATTGATAAGCCGCAACGGCTCTCCCATCGTGATCGCGTGACCCATACCAGAGCGCGTGCGATCCGGTACCACCACCGCCACCTCTCCAAGAGGTTTGGCAATCGAAACCATTGCCTCTAAACCCTTGGCCTCATATCCGTCATCGTTGACAATAAGTATTAACGGCTTGCTTTCTGTCATAGTTACTTTTTGATGATCTTGGCGGTTTGAACCTGGTGCTTGGAATCTTCTACCTTCAAGATATAAACACCTGAAACATAATTTCTTAAATCTATATCGGAAACATTATCCGATAACCGACCTCCTTGCAGTAACTTACCGTCCAGACTGTACAGCTGATAAGAATAAGTCTGATTATCTGTATCTCCATTCAACTGCACGTGAAGCACATCGCTGGCCGGATTTGGCCATACCTGAAATGCTGCAGCATCCATTTCAATCTCATTGATACCTACCGGATGGTTAATCGTACCACAGGGGAATGAAATGTCATCAATATAGGCACAGTCGCTGCCATAGCTTCCCCAATAGTCCTTGGTGTAGGTCCAAGTGAACGTGTGCACACCCTCACTCACAGGGAAGGAGGCATATGTCCAGGGAGCCACCCCACTCCACTCGCCTTTACTTTGACCATCAATCTTGAAAGTCAACTTGTCATAATTTTCCTCACTAGAAACTCTATAGTAGAAAGAGATGCTATCCGAAGAGGTAGCAGTGGTGGAAACACGCAACGTTGTGGTACTTCCATTACCGATGGCACCCGATTTGGCACAATAGGCGCCCGAATGCGGAGTTTGCGTGACAACAGTCCACGGAGTAGCAGAGTTGTTGTACCATTCCATGTTGGAGAAGTCACCCATTTCCCAATCTTCCACAACTGACCCGATTTTGACGGAAAAGACTTCGTGAGCATAATAGTAATTCACCCAAAGTCCAGCTTTGAGGAACGTGATGGTAGGTTCATGAATGGAACTGGCGGCGGTGACTTGAACAGGCACCGTCAAAGCACCATTAATGTCGATATCCTGGAAAGGTATGTTCGTGTTTTGCAGAATCAGCTCGTTGCCGGGATTCTCCAGGAAGAGAGTTCCGCCGACAATCGGCATGTTGCCTGTGTTTGTGATGGTGATATTGCAAGTAAACGTTTCGCCGTAATCCGCTTTGCGGTTGCCATTGCCCGACTGGGTGTCATCAATTGACATCGAAGCAATCTTCATTTGTGGCGCATACAGTTTCACCATCTTGGATTGCTTCACCGTATCATTGTTGAAGATAATCTCCATTTTGATGATCGCGTTGTGGTTGGCCGGAGCCTCATTGTCCACCTTGAAAGTGAAAGAAGGGGTAGAAGTCAATGTATCGTGCGCAGCCAACAAGGGAATTGTCAACACATTGTCGTACAATGTGATATACTCATCATCCGAGGAAAGATTGATGGTGATGTTCGAAGCATCCTCGTTGCCGATATTGGCGATAAGCGGAGTAGCCCGCATGGTTTTCCCGAATTCGGGCAAGCCATTTGGACGATTGTTCACGAACGGGAGATTCTGGTCGGCAAGCGCCAAGTCACCGGCAACCACGTAAGGACCGCTGTTGGGAACAAAGGTGATTGTGCCTTCGTAGGGCAGATAGTTGGGGGCTGTAGCCAGAACCTGCAACGTGTCCGTCGGAAGATAGGTCTCGTAAAGGTTGAGCACATAGGCGTTGTTCACAATGTGACCCACTGCGATGATTTCGTCACCTTTTGTGACTGTAATCTTAGCGTTGTCCACATCTGAAGTGAATGTTACGGCAGGAATTCCGATAGGGAGAATATCATTGTAAGCAAGGTCGAGCTGTGCAGGCACGGCAGTGCGCACGGCAAGCACCGGGTCTCCGAAAAGGATCCATGTGCGGAAAACCTCCACGTCGTTATATACATCCAACATGCGAATCATCCCGTTGAAGAAAATTCCGCCATAAGTGAACTTCTGGTTGGAAGGATTCGTGCCGACCAACAGGTCGATCATAGCGTCTTGTGCACACATCGGGGAATTCCAGGGCTGGTTGATGGTGGAACCGGTCATGCCGACAGCACCGGTCGGATTACCGTTGTGTGTGGCACGCAACCAAGCCTCAGCAAAGCAGGTTCCCGTGTGGTATTCGCCGTTCACACAAGCAACAGAGAAGATAAAGGGAAGCTTACCGACATTCGTCAACGCATTAACATTGCTGTTGTTGAAACTGGTTGTCACCCACATCTGCACATCCCCGTGACCACAATAGTCGATAATGCCAACGCCGCTGTTCACTGCGGTGGACACCATGGATGCCGTCGGGCTTCCAGAAGCGTCCAAACCACCTTGGCTTCCCTCAAACAACTCATAACCAGACGTATAGGTGTAATTTTGCAATTTATTGTCAATGTTACGAATATGCTGATAATCGTACTCATTGTTATCGCCAGGTCCTTGACTGGAGGCGATGCCTAAGAACGTCGGAAAATGGGAAGTCTCCTGCGGATTCTGCTCGTATTCGATGAAGCGGCGCACCTGTGTTTCCAGTTGACCCACTGTTTCAGCAGAAAGCTTGCCTAAAATGATATCCGGATAGGAGTCGTTACCGGCTAACTCTGTAAAATAATTATCAGACTTGTTGCCACTGATCGAAGGCGTGGGGAATTGGGCATTGTCACCCACAATAATCACAAAAGCTAAATTATGTTCATTGTAATAATTTGAGATATAAGCCTTTATGGCATTTGCATTGTTGCCGGCCGCAGCCACAGTCACCATTTCCGTTGGGTATCCATTACGGATTTTCCAATCAACATAGGGCTGCATCGCACCCATAAAATTTTCGGGAGCGATGATGAGAATTTCACCCTCTTCTGTCACAGGCGTGCTCCGTAACTGGCTGTAATTCAAAAAATGATCAGCATAAACAGCATCGAAAGTGCGGTTGTTCTTTTGAGCGACCGCAAAGGAGCGGCCACTGTTGAAACGCACCTTGACCGTTACAGAGGAATAGGCTTTCAGCACCTTGGCGGAAGGATTGTAGTCAAAGGGATAAACCTTGACGCTAACTCCATGAAAGTCACGCAACTGGTACATCTCGCCGATTTCAGCAGCATGGCCATCCAAGATATAGTGATTAATCTGGTAATCAACACTTTTTGTGTATGGAATATCCTCCGGATTAATGTTACGATAGAGTTTTCCTTTGGAAGGAGCAAGAGCGAAGTTTTGGATTTCAACATATTGAGCGTCAATCAATTCCATTTCTGGCTGACTGCCTTCCGGGACGATGAGAGAGAAGGCGGTTTGCAACAATTCAGGACTTCCCGCTTTCAACACGGGATAAGCATCCGCCATGTGCAATGTCTGCATCTCTTCGCCTTTAATATTCACTGTTTCAGTGTGATAGGTGCCAAATTCCAAGCGCACTACTGCCTCGCTTTTATTGGAACTCACCAGCGTATAGCTGATGTTTTGGGCATAGGCAGCTGTCACACAAAAAAGTACCGCTACCGTTAAAATCCATTTGTTTGATTTTTTCATATTCTATTGAGTATTAATTTGTTATAGTCTATCTAGGAACCATCCGGAGCGCTCCATTCCTAAACTAATCTCTCAACCGCAACTTTTATACGCTTGCACGCTTCGATGAGGCGTTCTTCAGATGTGGCATAGGAGAGACGGATGCAGTCGTCGTCACCGAAGGCGGTGCCTTGCACGGTGGAGACGCTGCCGTCGAGCAGGAAATAGAAGGCGAGGTCGGTGGAGTTTTCAATGGCCGTTTTATTGTACTGGGCAGCGAATTTGGAGTCGGCGGGGACGTGTTTGCCGAACAGGCTGCTCACCTTCGGGAAGAAGTAGAAGGCGCCCTGCGGCAGGCTCACTTCGAAGCCGGGGATTTCCTTCAGCAGGCCATAAACCAAGTCGCGGCGTTTCAAGAAGGTGTCGCGCATAGTGAGGATGTCCTCGGAGGTTTTCGGATCCATCTCCATGGCCCGCAGTGCAGCGCGTTGCGAGATAGAACCCGTCGCGGACGTGATCTGGCCCTGCAGTTTGTTACAAGCCTTGGCAACATCGACAGGAGCACCGATAAAACCGATACGCCAACCGGTCATGGCGAAACCTTTCGCCACACCATTCACCGTAACCACCTGATCCTTAATGAAATCGAATTGGGCAATGCTCTCGTGACCACCCACAAAGTTGATATGCTCGTAAATCTCATCCGACAAAATCATCATCTGCGGATGCTTGGCAACCACCTCAGCGATAGCACGGAGTTCCTCCTTGGAATAGATCATACCCGTAGGATTCGACGGACTGCTGAACATCATCAGTTTGGTTTTCGGCGTGATAGCGGCCTCCAATTGCGCAGGCGTGATTTTGAAGTTGTTTTCAATCTTGCAGGGAACGTATTTGATGTCAGCCTCTGCCATTTGCGCGATGGCACGATAAGAAACCCAATATGGTGTGGGGATTATCACTTCATCACCAGGATTTACCAAAGCCATAACAGCTTGATAGATAGACTGTTTACCACCTGTGGAAACCACGATTTGTTGCGTGGTGTAATCCAAACCGTTGTCTCTTTTGAACTTGTTGCTGATGGCTTTCAACAGGTCTGCATAGCCGGGAACCGGCGGATAATGCGTGAAATTGTCGTCAATGGCCTGTTTGGCGTATTCTTTCACCGTTTCCGGGGTGTTGAAATCGGGTTCGCCGATACTCAAACTGATCACATCCTGACCTTTTTCCTTTAACTCACGTGCCAATGCAGTCATGGCTAACGTTTCCGACGCGGGCATACCCAGCACTCTCTTTGAAATTCTTTCCATATCTGATTTTTTATCAATTTATTATTCTGAATTTTAAGGGCGGCAAAGATACGGAAAATCCGAATACCTACAGCCGGTTTTTTTCGTTTGAAAAACACCACGGAACGACTCCGGCACCATTTTTGGCAAATTATTTGCTATAAATATTCGGCGGACCGAATTCGACATTCGATGCCGCTGTTTAATTGTGTATATAAGTAATTGAAAATAAGGATAATATGGAAGAGGATCAAGAAAATATGGTTCAAGACGAACAAACCCAAAAGTCTGAACTGAATCAAGAAAAACAGGAAAACACTGACATTTTGTCGGAAAAAGAAGACAATACTGACAAAAACAAAAAAAATATTTTTTCCAGAAAACGGGACAAAGACAAAGGGAAAGTCCAGGAGTTGGAAGCGGAGATTGAACGGATGAAGGCTGAAAAAGCTGAATTGAACGACCGTTTCCTGCGTCTGTTCTCTGAATTCGACAACTACAAAAAGCGGGTCAGCAAGGAAAAACTCGACCTGATTGCCACAGCTTCTGAAAAAGTGCTGGTAAGTTTGCTTCCTATCATTGATGATTTCGAACGTGCCATTGCTGCAAACGAGAAAGCCGACAATATCGATTCCATTAAAGAAGGTTTCAATCTGATTTACAATAAATTACTTCAAATGATGAAACGCTTCGACGTGGAAGAGATTCAGGCGAAAGGCGAGGAATTCAATACTGATTTCCACGAAGCTGTCACCCATTTTCCCGCCCAAAAAGAGGAGGACAAAGGAAAAGTCATTGATGTGACGGAAAAGGGTTACAAGCTTAAAGACAAAGTCATTCGTTACGCAAAAGTGGTTGTGGGACAGTAGTTTTTGGCTTTTGGCCTTTAGCTATTGGCTATTGGCTTTTCTTTTACTTTCAGCAAAAGTAGGCTAACAGCCAACAGCCAAAATAACAATAATAAGATAAGGGATGAATTTAAGATAAGTATGGAAAAAAGAGACTATTATGAGGTGCTGGGCGTCTCGAAAGAGGCCTCAGCCGACGAGATAAAGAAGGCATACCGAAAGAAGGCCATGCAGTACCACCCTGACCGCAATCCTGGCGACAAAGAGGCTGAGGAGAAATTCAAGGAGGCTGCCGAGGCTTACGATGTGCTGAGCAACCCTGACAAGAAGGCGCGTTACGACCAGTTCGGCCACGCCGGCATGGGCAATGATGCCAGCGACTTCTCCGGAATGAACTTCAGCGACATCTTCAGCCATTTCGCGGATGTGTTCAGTGGCGGGTTCGGCGGAGGGTTCGGCGGCTTCAACTTCGGAGGATTCAGCGGCGGTGGCAGCCAGCAGCGACGCGTACGCAAAGGCGGCGACATCCGCATCAAGGTGAAACTGACTCTCGAAGAAGTGGCTGCACCCATTGAGAAAAAAGTCAAAATTAACAAACAGGTGACTTGTCCGCACTGTCATGGCACAGGAGCGAAGGATGACCACAGCATCACGACCTGCCCTGACTGTCACGGCAGTGGCCAGGTGGTTCGTCAACAACGCAGTATGTTCGGCATTATCCAGCAGGCCAGTGTATGCCCTAAATGCGGTGGCACGGGAGAGGTCATTCAGGATCCTTGTCCGCATTGCCACGGCAATGGGACGGTGTCGGGCGAGGAGATCATCACGATCAACATTCCCGCCGGCGTTGACAATGGCATGCAGATGACCGTACCGCAAAAAGGTCACGCTGCGCAACATGGCGGCGTCAACGGCGACCTGCTCGTCGTTTTCGAGGTCGCTGACCACGATATCTTCGAACGCGACGGCAACAACTTGTATCTCAACTATTATATCAGCATTCCGCAAGCGGCTCTCGGTGCCTCCGTGGAGATTCCCACACTCACCGGCAAGGCGAAAATCAAAATCGCCGCAGGCACACAAAGCGGACAGATATTGCGTTTGCAAGGAAAAGGACTGCCGCAGGTCAACTCGCGCATCGTCGGCGACCTCATCGTCAACGTTAACGTCTGGACCCCAAAATCCTTGACCAAAGAGGAGAAAAACATGTTGGAACAACTGAGCACGCACGAGAATTTTGTGCCGAAACCCGGCAAAAATGACAAAAGCGTCTTCAACCGAGTCAGACAATTCTTCAGCTAATACTGAAAACCTTCTAAGGGCTTCTGAAAAGAAGCAACCGTGGGCAACTCACTTAAACAATTCGTTCAATTTTCGTGTCGCGTTGGTCCAGTCGTAATGCTCGTACACGAAATCGTGGCCGCGTGTCGCAAATTCTTGGTAATAAGCGGAATCCGTAAGCAGACGGTCGAGGGTATCGACGTATTGCCGGGTGGTGCTGCAGGCGATGACGGCCCCTTCCTTGGCGGCGGGATCCAGTGGCTTGGCGGCCAACGGCGAGGTGACACAAGGTAATTTCATTGACATAGCCTCCAACAGCTTGTTTTGCAGACCGGTACCCAACCGCATTGGGGCGATGAAAATGCGCGAAAGGGCGTAGCAGTCGGTCATGGACGGCACCCAACCCGTAACGGTGACGTGGTCGCTCTGCAGGGCACGGACCTTCTTGGCGGGGTCGGCGCCGGCGAGCATCAGCTTCACCTCCGGATGCTTTTTCCGCAGTTCGGGCAGGATTTCCTTGACTAAATAGACGGCGGCATCCACGTTGGGCGGGTAGTTCATGTTGCCCGAGAAGATGAGGTCGTGGGTTTTCGGTACCGCATCGTGACTGAATTTGGCGAAATCCACCCCGTTGGGAACCACCACAATTTCCTCTTTCATAGGATGTTGGATGCAGTCACGGTCTAAGGCGGTAATCATGGTCTTGCCTTCGAAATCGTCGAAGATATCGGTTTCATAGTGGGCGATGCGATGGCCTTCCATCCGCATCACGGACCGGAACAGCGGGAATGCTTTTTGCGCCCGACGCTCCATCCCCATGGAGAAAGCATCTTGATAATCAAGTACTTTCGGGATCCGGCAGTGACGCACGTACTCCGCCATCCGGAAGAGTTGGCAGTAAATCCGGTCGGGCTGCACCTCTTGGATGATCTTGTCGATGCGTTTGTGGTTGCGGTGGCTGTAGAAATAGCCGCACTGCAGGGGGAGTCCCACGAAGAGGGAGGCCGCCATGTTGAGGACGCTGCGTAGGGGAGATTGCCGTAGAAAGTGGATCTCGCGACAGTACGGGGTCAGTTCGCGCATCGCCTCTTCGGGCACACTACGGCTGTAGAGCGCCACCAGGTAGAGGTCGTGCCATTTCGACAGTTCCCGGATCTGGTAATAGGCTCTCAGCTTGTCGCCCTTCTCCAACGGGAAGGGGATGCGGGAAAGGACCACTAATATCTTCATTTCGTGAACAGTTTTTCGGAGTGCAAAGATACAAATTTTAGGGATAGGGCAATAAGACGTAAGACTTGAGACTTGAGACGTTGGGAGCAGCGGTTTCTCACCTCCCGGCAGGGATGAAAGCTCGGTAGGACGAGGGCGCAACGAATCCCCCAACGTCCCGACAGGGACGACACAACTTCAATCAACGTATTGGCACCCAGCGGTTTTCAGCGTCCAAACGATAGCGGCCGAGGGGCAGTTCCAGCACGCTCATGATGATGTCCCGCCGTAGCAACGCTTTAGGAATGCTGACCTCGCAAATCTCCCGATAACGTCGTGTTTGCGGTTCCACGAAAATATGGCATTCCACTGTATCGGTCTCATCCACCGTAAATTCTGGTCGGCGGAAAGGATTGGTGATGTACGTTTCACGAATCCACACCGCAACGCTATCCGCATACAACCGCCTGTATTCCTCAATCATGGCGTTGTCGGCCAGTCGATCTACATTGAAGTTCAGTTCAAAATCCCGATGGTGACTCCATAATCGGACTTGCCAAGGTTGTATGGTTCCGGTGGATTTGTTGCACCACGGTGTGAAATAGCAGACGGGAATATCCTGCTTAAACTCTTTCGCAAGTGTCTTGCATACAAGATATTGTCGATTAAGTACCGCAGTGTCGTGATGCTCGACGGCAAAGCAAATGCTGTCGGCCATCAGCACCAATCTTCCGGTACGGGTGTTGCTTCCTGCCCTGTATCCTTCTGAGATATTCAACCAATACCCAAAATACCGGCCACCGGGGATGTCCAACTCATTTTTTTCCAGTTGGCGGATGGATTCTTCCGTGTTGGCAGTCTCATCCTGGCATTCCAAATAGGTGGCCGTAAGGTTGGCTGCATCAAAAAGATCAGCAAGGCGCCGGCAAAAGTCAGGACTTGCAGGCATTGTCCACGCGTCAGCCTTGTAGGATTTCAGCGATTTGGCCGCCTTTCTCATTCTCTGCTGTTGTTCGGGATTATAGTTCTTGATATAGTGGTTTTTGATTCTTTCTTGGGCAAAAAGCGCATCCCAAATATTGGCTTTCGCCCGTTTCAGGACAATCATGCTGTCTTTGACCACAAAGGCATATTCCGGCGGGGTCGGGCAGGTTACATTATATGGACAAACCAAATAAAAGGCATCAAAAACGTGGCCACCTTCCTTATACGTTTGACGATAGTCATCGTACAGCAGTTCCCTGTACAGCCGTTCTTGATAGTCTGGACGTTCTGTAAAGAAGAGTGTGGGGGTCAGGAACTCTTGTGCCTGAATCTTGACCGAACAAAAGATGACCAATAGGAAAATGCAATGGAGCAGACGTTTCATGACATCTATTTTGTTCTCATACTTTTTTTCTCAGTACGGTTCTGATTTCATCAAAATATTCCGAAACGGTCAATCGATTTGACTTGCAAGTTGCAGTATCAAAGGATAGACACTCTGTCGAAACACTATCGTTTCCATTAATGATTTGCTGACCGTAAGCAACCGCCGCTTCCTCTACACAAGACACTGTTTTTTCTTTTGTTTGATATGGTTTCTTTTTCATAATGAAGTTTTAAAATAGCATCGGCAAAAATACACTTTTTTCAAATCCCAAACGATCCTTTCTGGCCGCGTCGTGCTGAAGGCACGCTACTGTTTATCTGCTATAACACATTAATCAAAGACAAACGTATCCGAACTTCATTATTGTAATCGTAAATCGCCTCCACAAGCCCTAACCGTTCGTTATATCGGTAAGTGACAGAGAATGAACCTCTTTTTGACTTTGCAAAACCGCTTTGTTCGCAAATCTCTACAAGTCGGTTCTGGTATTTCCATTGGGAATAAGACAAATATTGCATTTTGTACCGCAAGAGCAAGGTGCATTGGCATAGGGGATCATTGAATGAAAGGAAGGAACGCTTGTATTTTTTCCCGATTTTAACGGGATAGTGTATTTCAGGAAAAGGAAAATATTGGAGAAGGCCAAAACCGTGCGTTCTCGGGGGATGAATCCACAAAAGTTTGCTGTTTTCCAAAATCTCCGTAGTCTCAATGAAACCGTTTTGGTCAATCGAAGAGGTCGAATCCAATGCTGCAGGATCATCAGGCAGGGAGTCGTAATAATCATACGTAATCACCCCTTGATGGTACATTTCCTTGTCCAAAACACGCATGACAATATAGCAGGAATGCTGCGTGTTCTTGGAAACAGAATCCACTTTTGCTTCAAATATAAAGATGTTTCCAGGTTTGTATATGGTGTCGTGATTATTCATAGCAATATCAGAGGCGATTATCCTTATGGGAATAGTAAAGAGAATGGCTGTGATACAAATGCTATGGAACAGGCGTTTCATGAAATCGGTTTTTAATATCATCGGCAAAGATACAATTTTTAGTGAACAGTGAATAGTGAGCAGTGAACAGTAAGAATGCCGTTGCGCGGATACGTTGATCGCATCTTCACAACGGCATTTTCTAACGTCTTACGTCCGACGTCTCACGTCTCTACTATCCGATCACCTTCTCCGTCTTTTTCATCAGGCGGCGTTCGATTTGGTCGGCTTTGACCACGTAGTCGTGCGCCTTGTTGATCATCATCTCGGCCCACTCCTTGTCTTTCAGCGAGGAGGCGTTGATTTTGACGTTGAGGTAGGCGCCGTGAACGGCCGCGCGGGCGCAGAGCACGCCGACACCGGCGTCAGAGACGCTGGCGGGGTTGCCCTTGTTGATCATCGCCTCGCAGATCTCGAACACCTTGAAGGAGGTCTCGATGGTGCGCATCGGCACTTCGGTGGCGTATTTGGTGGCGTCCTGGATGGCCTGCGAACGGGCTTCCTTCTCTTCGGGCGTACCCTTCGGCATTCCGAACGCGTTCATAATCACGTTGAAGGCGTTGGTGTCCTCATCCACGAGGGCGAGGAGCTGGTCTTTCAGCAGCTGGCCCTTTTCGGCCCATTCGGAGAACCAAGCCCACTTGTCGTCCCAGCCGGGTTTGTGGGAGGAAAGGTTGGCGACCATCGTGCCGAGGGCGGCGCCGAGGGAGCCCATATAGGCGGAGATAGAGCCGCCGCCGGGAGCCGGACTTTCGGAAGCCGTCTCATTGGCGAAACCGGTGCAGGTCATATTGACCAACTTCGGCGTAGTGTCCTCTTTCTCAAGCAGATATTCGATAACTTTCTCTTCGGGATTGAAGGGTTTGAGGTCGTCCAAGCCCATGGATTTCACAGCGATCTTCACCATCTCCTTCTCGTCGATGCCGAGGGAGCGTTTCTGTTTGGCGAGGTAGTATTTGCCGGCCTGGATGAGCACTTTCTTGGGGATGAGGCCCACGATTTCCGCACCCGTGACGCGGATGCCGCGCTTGGCAGCCTTGGCGGTCACCTCATCGAAGGCGACATGCAGCGGCGTGACGTTGATGTCGGTGATGTTCATCGAGACTTGGGCGATGCCGTATTCCTCAATGTACCAGCCGATGGCCTTGGTGCCCTTCAGCGTGCCGGGGAGCATCACCACATTGCCGTTCTCGTCGAGCACTTTCTTGCCAGTGATCTTGTTGCCCTCGCGTTTCGGGCGGCCCTTTTCGCGCACGTCGAAGGCGATGGCGTTGGCGCGGCGCGTGGAGGTGGTGTTGAGGTTGTAGTTGACGGCGATGAGGAAGTCGCGGGCGCCCACGGCTGTGGCACCGCTCTTGGCGACGCTCTCCGTGAACTTGTTGGGACCGAAGTCGGGCTTCCACTCCTTGGAGGTGATGCGCTCCTTCAGGGCTTCGTACTCACCCTG
>JBGUPL010000068.1:0-25541 GCA_045130275.1 Bacteroidales bacterium | reverse complement strand
CGTCCAAAAATACCTTTACAGATGCTTCAGACAGCATTTCAAGAATCTCACATACATCAAAACAAGTTACCATAAAATTCGAATTTATAGGTTTCTGATCAATGATAAATCACCACTTGACAAAGCTTTGAAATTGCGCTCAATTTTCTCAATGTCCCAATCCCACCATTTCAGTTGCAGCAGAAAGGCGATGAATTCGTCATCAAAACGCATCCTGACCACTCGGCAGGGATTTCCCACGGCAACAGCGTATGGAGGAATGTCTGAGGCAACAACAGAGTTGGCTCCGATAATTGCACCGTCGCCTATATGAACGCCTGGCATGATGGTAACATGCTGGCCAATCCAGACATCATTGCCCACAACGGTATCACCCTTCAGAGGCAATTCATCTTTCACTGGAGCAATGGCACTGCCCCAGTCGCCGCCGATGACGTAAAACGGATAAGTCGTCACCCCGTTCATCCTGTGATTGGCGCCATTCATCACAAACTCCACCCCTTTGGCGATGGCACAGAACTTGCCTATAATCAGCCGGTCGCCAATGAAGTCGTAGAAATGGGTGACGTGTTTCTCAAACTGGTCAGCACCATCCACATCATCGTAATAGGTATAGTCGCCGATGATGATACGCGGGTTCTTCACCACGTTCTTGATGAAGCAGAGGCTCGGGATGTTGGGATTCGGGAAAGCCTCGTTGGGGTTAGGTCGGTTTTTTATCATATCCATAAATCGGTATTTGTTTTATTGCTTCTTAAAAAAAGGACAGCGATTTCCAATACATTGATTGTTCTGTTTAGAGTGCTCGCATACCACAATCGGTTTTTCCATTTCCACAGCGAAATGCTCTTTGACAAAATCTATGGCGGACAAAATGGACAGGTAGGAATCGCGCTTACAGCAACGAGGCCCGCCGATATTGCCAATTTCACTCAATGACTTTGCCGTCATCTTGTGAGACAAAGCAAACGGTTCCTTTGTCAATGGTGTGGATTTGGAGATGATAGAGATGAACATACCTGAGCTGATTCCTGCACCGCAAGCACCCCAGAAGCCGCAAGCCCCTCCCGGCACACACTTTCCACGATTCATCATTTCAGAGAGTGCCGGTTGAAGGTCTATCTGCCCTCCTGCATTCTTGTAGGCTGTCAACAAGGCAGTGCCTACCATAACGTGATGCTCAGGGCCGTGTATATGACAGAACGGCAAAGCCATCATCCGCTTGATGATGTAGATGGGATCTTTCGATGTCTCTTTGAGACAAAGGCCAACAATGGTGTCAAGTCCTGCTGTATGGCAGTCGTTGCAGACATAATGGCCTTTAACGCAACGAGTCTTGCTATTCTCTTTTTTATGGCAGATGGCACACTCCATCAGTTCATCGACTTCCAGATATTCCAACTGCGCCTTGCATATCAAACATTCCTCTTTCATGAATTCCGATTGGTGTTATTTATTGAGTGTCTTTTTTGTCAATTACCCATTGGCCCGTTTTGCTGGAGCCCTCGTAGCGCAGACCGTATTGTTCTCTCAGAATGCGAAGATATTTTCTTAAAGTGGTAAGACTAACTCCCAATGCATCACAAATTACCTCACGGGTTATTTGCGGTTCATTATGTATGAGAGCAATAATCATGTCTAATCGTCCTTCCTGCGTGTTTTTTCTGGATTTTCTTTTCCTATTTTTGGGGGCACTTTTGGGGGCACTTTTGGGGGCACTTTTGGGACCAACTTTGGGGTCACTTTTGGGGACAGTGCCCTCAAACCGATGGATTGGGAGCACCAATGCGACCTCATCTACTTCCAGACGGTTTTTCAGTTCCGGTTCGCCCCAGCCAGCCTGTTTCCAAGCATTGAGTATCAACGGGAAGCCAGATCCGAGGTTTTCTCCATAACCTATCATTCTCAGCATATTCTGCATTTTGGGGTTGCGCGCTTTCGACACGCCGCCTTCGTAAATCTCCTTCAGGGGTAGCATCAGCAAGCCGGGGTTACGGAACACCAAACGGTCCTCGTGTTTCTCTATCCGCAGGATGCCTGCTTCCATCATAATGTCGGCATGGATGATGGCATTGGTGAATGCCTCACGCACAGCCTTATGCTGAGGCGTGTCGTCCACGCGCTGTAAGCCTTCCATCCGGAAAGGTCGCGGAAGGTCGAAAGTCACTTTGGGGATCACACGGCTGAAGAACTGGTACAAATTGTTCTCCCAACGCCCGTCGTAGGTCAGCCGGTCGCTATAACGCTCTTCGCCAATCAGATTGCAGAAATCAATATAGTCCATCCGGAAATTAGCAAAGCGTTCTTGTATCGACAGTCCCTTGCCAAACATCATCAGCCCCGCCATTGTCAAACCCTCTTTTCCCGTTTCCCGGTCAACGGTATAGCCTCCGAGATTTTTCAGAAAGGTCAAATCGTCTGCCTCGTTCCATACGTGACCGTCGTTTCTGTATTGAAACAGTGTGCGGTACCTGCGTAACGTGTCAAGGTCAACATCGTCCATGCCGTAATGTTCCATCAGAGCCCCGTCATTTCCATCTGCGAAGGAGTCGCGAATCATCGCCCGTACCTGTTGTTCCGTGCAGTGATAGTCGCCTTCGTGGTTCCGTCTGAACGTGTACTTATAGACATTCTCATTCAAATATATGGGCTTCACCCGCCAGTCGGCCATGGGGACATGGATGCAGACTACGGAAAGACCGTCCACATCCACCACATCCACATCGCTGTCTGTCAAGATGTTGTCGCTCACCTTGTTGCTGTTAATGGTGTTCCAAAAATCCTTGAGGATTTTCTCCGCGTCGTCCACGCCGTCAATCCGGTATCGTTTCGCAGGCTGTTTTTCCTTCACGTCTTCAAACACGCCTAACAGGATCGTCCCGCCCATCGTATTGGCGAAAGCCGAATAGCTCTCCCAAAGCGACTTGGGCACATCGGTTTTGGCCAGCTTCGCCTCCAGCGTCAGCCGTTCGCCTTTTTGTAAGAGTTTCTTTATGTCGGTTGGGGTCATAGTGAATATGTTGGTTCGTTACTGTTGTTAATCCATAAAGTATGTCAAGATTCTACTAATTCAAGAATTCATTTAATGAAATTGTCGTTATTCCCAATCCACTTGCTCTTGATTGGAGCATATAGTCTGATGTCAACAAAATAGGATTCTCGTTTTTGTACTTCAAAGCCACAGACAATATCATACAGTCGGGGTTATGTCTGTCAAACCCTTTTGGCAGCAAAGACAAATTTGCCTCTTCCATTTGAGAATAGTGTTTCTCGAATGCATTATGGATGTTCTTCGCCGCATCGTTTAGTTTTTTCTTGTCTATGTCAGTTTTCAACTTGAGTTTGTCAAGTTCTTCCAAGACGGTTGCAGGAATCACGATTTTGAACTTATTGCCGATGCGTGAAATAATATCTGGACAATTCACAAATACATTGGTGTCAATAATGTATATGTTCTCTTTCCCTTCAACCAATTCTTTCCGTTTCTTCTCAAATTGTGACAAATCTATTTTCCCTGTTATTGTTACACCGATATTGCCTGCGGTTATCTTTTGCGGTTCAAATGCCGCGAATTTGTCTTCTTGAGCTTTCAAAAGATATTTGCGGACTTCTTCCGACATATTCTCTTTCAGTATGGAATTATCCGCCACAATTATTGTGTTGAATTTGGCACGAGATGTGGCGACATTGAATAACTCTTTTTCCAACGAATATCGCAATGAAGCATTCGGAATGAAAAAGAAGCAATAATCAACAGTCAACCCTTGAACCCTATCCACTGTTTCAATCCTAATGTTGTCTGGCAGTTCTTTGGTCGCTGTCCATTTTATCACGAAATGTTTCTGCAATTGGCGGACTGATTCTCTGAATTTTGAAAGGATGGCAATTTCAGCCTTTGGTGTTTCGGAGATTATCTTGCATACGAAATTGAAAATTGCGTCAAAAGCATTGGCTGGTGCCTTATCGCCAATTTTCATATCACATTCAACAAATACGGGGCCACCTTGTGGGTTAAGGTCTGGCAATTTTGAAGGAATCACTTGAGTGTCAGCAACAGAACGCAATTCATTGTTATAGAAAATGCCTGTGCTTTCAGCGCCACGTTTTGTTAATCGGAACGTGTCGCTGAGCATATACGATTTGAAAGAGAAGTCGTGGCAAATGGTTTCAAAGCCTTTGACAATTGATGTCCACTGAAATCTGTTTATAATGTCTTCATTAGTAATTACTATTGGTGCTAATTGGTTTTGGTCGCCAATTAAGATGACTTTCTCGCCTAATTTCATTACCGCCGCAATCATAGGTAGAAGCGCCTGACTTGCCTCATCCATTATAACATAGTCAAAAGGTTTATCCGATGCTTCTTTTGCCCACCCGCTCGACAAATAGAATGTTGCGAGTGAAAGATTCCCTTGTGATGCGTTGCATAGATTATCCTTTATAGGTTGAAGTTTTGGTAGTTCCCTGCTTTCATCTACAGTAAGACTTGTTTTTGAAACTTTCCCTTTCTCAAGGAATGGCTTAACATCATCTTTCTTTGCCAACTCCATCAATGCCTGATTGGTAAGAGCTGTGGCCAAAACGCTCTTATTGTCCGCCAATAATTGGGCTGCAAGTTGAGCCATTCGGTATGTTTTGCCCGTTCCTGGGGGACCTTGTACGACAATACAATTATTGTATTTCATATCGTTCAGCAAGAGAGATGTGAAATCGTTTTTTGCTTCTATTTTTTGCGGGTTCCATTGATTAGATGTCTCATTGTAATCCAAAAGCTTTTGCGTATCTATGCATGAAGAATCACGTACAATATCTATAAGATTCAACAAATATTGCAATGGCGGATCTTTGGGGCCGAATGCAATAATGGGCTTTTCAGCTTCTATCAATTGGGCGAACTCCGTTGTTATCCCCTTTATTCCAATTATGCAGAAATCATTTTCTTCTGATTTCTGAATCCATGCACATAGTGCATCAGAATAAGTACGTTGGTAATTATGTCGGAGGTCTGCCCATGAATTGTTTCCCCAATTCTTGAAACTGCCCATTTCGCCTATCAAAAACGTGGCCGTCCAAAATGAATTTTTACGAGGCATATTGTCAGAATTACGGACTTTGAATATCGCTATTCCACTTGGTTGCATTTTGATAAAACGACCAACGAACACTTCGCCTCGTTCTTTCAGGACAAGTGCCTTAGTACAAACAATCTGTTCGTATTCTTTTACATGCGTTTTTAATTCTGTATTGAGAAAATTCTCGTAATCTTTTCTTGTGTATCTCATTGCTTACAAATCATTATCGTCAAACAATTCTTGGACACCCTCGGTTTTTGAATCCATACCAAACGACTTTATTGTATCAAACGCATTATAACTTGGATTTTTGACAGCAAAGGTGGTCCGTTTTACATATTGAAACACTTTGCTTAATGCAGCATAGTAGTGTTTTGGTGTATAGTCTGTGTCAAAGATAAGATTGACATTGGAATCCTTGTTGAAAATATCTTCAGCAGTAACACTGTGTACGTTTCTACCATCCCAAACCATTAACACATTGTTGCTGTTTGAAGTTAAAAACTCAAAATCTGTAGCACTAAGGTAGATGTAACCGCCTTTGGCACTTTTTATAACCAAATTGATACTTTCGCCATTAGGACTAATAATATTATCCACCTGATTGACAGATTTCCACTTTTTATATGAACTATTATCATCCTCTATAACCCAATTTGAACAATCATACCCATCTGATTCTAATTTTTCTTTTATGATTCTTTCCGCCTCTTTGTGAGCGGCAATTTGTTCCTCCCGAGATAATCCATCACGTTCAATCACATGTCCGAATTGCAAATTGAGTTCATCTTGGGCGAAAGTATGAATCGAGTTGATGAGACCATTTTGCTGGTTTTCATATTTTGCAAGTTTTTGCTTGAGCAAATCGTTTTCAGCTTCCAAATCCTTGACCTTTGCAGACAAATCACCAATTTCTGTGCTGTTATCAATTATTATCCTCAACTGTTCTTCGGATAGTCGGGTGCTGACAGACATCAGCAGTTCACGTTTCTCTTTCTTCCAGACGACATTCATAAGAATCTTTTCCTTATCTGGGAACGTTCTAGGGAACTTGTCCTCGAATATACCCCTATGCTTGTCACCCCAATCTTCAATTAAAAGCTGAGCTGCCTCAATGAAACTTTCTTCTGACCATTTGTTTGGATTCTCATATAGCTCATGCATTTTTAAGTCGATTAATGCATATGAGGTGTCAAGGGTGAGTTCCGCTTGTGGCTGGATAGAACATCTTTTGTCCATTAGAAGATGTCGATAATCCTCATTGTCGGGAACAATTCGAGATATAATGTTCTTTAATATATCATCTATAGTTCCTTCTTCCTTTTTAAGATCACTTATTTTGCAGAAGACACCTTCCTGGTTAGGAAAAATTATGGGAGCTGAATATGAGATATTTGCATGTTTAAGAAAATCATAGAATGAGTTCAAAAGCTCAAACAAATGACTTTCACCGCAGCCGTTGAGTTCAGGTATGAGAGCTTCTACTTTTCCTGCTGTCTTAATTTTATTGCATAGCAAACCGACAATGATGAGGTTTATGCCCTGCCATAGATCCTGAGTTTCATAATTAATATATGAATCTACAGGAATCTCGAAATCAATGAGAAGTTCTCTTGCGGTTTTCAGCAGCTTCTCTTGCCACAAATATACTTCTGATTCTTTGTTTTGAGGCAAAAGACTCAGAACATACAATGATACTGTTTCAATCGCAGTTTGTGAGTAATGATGATAGGCTCCATTAAAAAAGTTCCCGCTATAACTGTTTGATGATGGTTCAACCTTACGTTTAAGATCATTAGCAAAGTCGGAAATTGTTTTCTTTTGGGTTACAGAGAAAGTAGCAGCATCTATGTCTTTATGAAGCAGTATATTTTTATATTTCAAAGAGATGCTAGCAAAAACATCATCTTTCAATTCTTCTGGAATGCACACGTCTTCATAGAGAGCATTCTGTTTGCAGAACTTTCCATTCTGGTTTGGCAGAATCTCATATAAATTTAATCTGTTGATTTCAACTTTGAGAGATTGTAAAGCATTGTTCAACCACTTTGCATCAAGTCCTGTGGGAAGCTCTGACAAAGCCCCTTTAGACTTTAAGCTTTGTAACACATAAGTAACAAACCAGATGTCTAATTCCTTCCAGGAACTGTCTAACAAATTATTATCTGTTGTAGGAACTGCATCTGATAACATGAACAAGCTTTTTGCTATTTCAAAGAAATCCTTACGCTGTTTTAAGAATTCAGGTTTGTATTTATCTGAATCAGAAGGAATAACAGACAAGAGAGGGAGTAATTGCTGAAGTTTAGATCCTATATAACTATTGTCAATTATTGACTTAGCCAATTTGTTGATGTCCGCACTAAAACTTTGGCTCGTATATTTGGACTCCAGACAAATGGCTGTAATATCATTATGAAGAAGGATTGGCTTTACATCCTTACCCAGCTTTCCAAGTAGCCCAATGACAAATGAAGTGACATGCTCGCCCTGTTTGAATTCCTTTGTGTCTTTTTTCAACAGTTCGCCATTCATGTTAGGCAAAAGTGCATGGTCTTTTAGTAATAGCTCGTTATAATTCGACACATGCTTTAAGAAATCGTTATACCAAACAGACAGACTGGAATTGGTTAGATTCAGTTTGTTCCAATTTGACTCTTTCTCTACCTCAGCACAAAGCAATTCTGTGTTCCAAACAGCAAGTCCGTCTTTCCAAAGATGATCTGACCATTCGTGATTATCCTTTACCAGTTTCGAAGGATATAAAGATTGCAGCAAATTGTATAGCTTGTCTTCGTTTTCCCTGACAGGTTCCTTGACAATGATACATTCCCCTAACTTTTTATACCCAGAGTTATCTTGCGCATCAGCTACAGAATAATTACCAAGTATCTCCCTATATTTACAAATTACGTTCTGCTTATACCAATCCTTATCAAGTTTTTCATGTGACTTAGTTCTATCAAGACCATTTGCCAGGAAGTACATTTTCCCGTAATGCTTGTTTGTTAAGAAATTAACCAACTTGTCGTATAAGGGAAAAATGTGTTCGTAGATTCTCTGATTGATGCCTGTTTCCGTGATAACATCTTTTTCTTCATTCCACGTAAGACCAGATAGCAAAAGGGATTGACGTTCTTGGTCTGGCTCAAAATCTGGGCTGTTAATGATAAGAGGCTCATTAAGCTGTGTTTCGATGCCAACAAGGGGCATTACGCAGAAGAAAGTGGTTTTATCTTTAATATCAACCAAGTTATTCTCTGAATCAACTTCAACTGCGGCATCAATGCGCAAGTTTCTTGTTGCTCTATAACGCTTAGACAGTTCTTCGTTATAGTCTAAATACGAGGTGTGAATAAAACGACGGGTTAATGATGTCTCTCCAGTGATAACAAATTCAGAGAGTTTAATGTCATCCATTAGATGAATAGTCGGTTTCCTTTCAATAGTCGTAATCTTTCCATTGTCATCCAGAACAACACGGGAGAGCTCTTTGCAGAAAAGCATTGTCTGAGCAATATTTTCACGGAAATTTTCTATCCCTAATTTGATAGCCTCTCTGCCTGATTCAGATGAAACATGATATGTAAATGTAGTCCATTCAAAGGTTTCATTATAAAAAGCCTCTGATTCTCTCATCTTCTTCAAACCTTCTATTAGTTCAGAAGCAATTAATCCATCACGATACATAGTTACTGAGAATCCGCATAATTTGGTGCACGCAGAATCTGAATACATATTGCTTTCTATATTAACCACTTTAGAAAGGCAATGAGTTGTGAGAAAGCCAGTACCAAATCGTCCAGTGCTTTCTTGGTTCTCCTTATCCTCACTATATTTGTAAAGCAAGCCCAACCGTGCTTCTGGGGTAAATGGGTCGCCATTATGTCTGAAACGCACAATATTACCTTCCACCTCAATTCTAACATCGATGCTGTCTCTATTGGAGTCTTTTGCAATGGTGTCCTTTGCGTTTTGTATAAGTTCCCAGACCCATCGTTTCCTGTCGTTGTCGGAGGGCGAGTTCAATTCTCTAAGCCGTTTCTCGACATTAGTAATATACATTTTGTCAAAAACACTTTCTAATGCCTTGACGTTCACTTCTGGGGCTGGAATTTTTGTTTTGGATTCCATTTTATTGTTATTTGAATTGTTCATTGGGGTTGTTGAAGGCTCTTCTTGGTGACTCTCTTCTTTTGGAATGATTAGTTTGATAGGTCTACCTGGATAAAACCATGCTTTGTATTTCAATGGGACTTGGATAATATCCCTCTTGGAAAATTTCACGTCAGTTATTCGAGCGGTTCTATTCTTCGTGAAGAAGCCATATAGATTGTTTTTCTCGTCCTTAAAAATAAAGACTGCGCCATCTTTTATGATTTCTTTTAGCTCATTATCTGTATTTGGATTCTTCATAAGACTGCCGACCGAAGCATCGAGAAGTCTTGCAAGATCGTTAGCCTCCTTAACACGCACTAACTCAGGCTTCATGTCCTGACCATATGAATGGTAATATCCTAACAATCTGAACTTTAATATATTAAAAAAGAGTTTCATAATAAATTCTCGCTTTCTGGTTGGAGTGACATTTTTGAGTTGTGCAACATTCCTGTTTTTTTGCTCGGGAACTTAACAAGCTGATATTCTCCCGCAACATGAATGATTTTTCCTTCTACTATTTTTCCTTTTGAGTATTCCATGTCGCTTTATTTTTCTTTATTCCAAATGTTTACAACATCCTCCACCTTGTTTGTTGTTCCTTGGTCTTCAAATTGAGAGAACACCTTGAGTTGAATGCATTTTGCGTCTGTTCTACAGCGCACTTCGGTTTTTAAATCCACGCAAACCAAAACCTTTTGCGAGAGGTCTTGAATGTTTGTCCCTCTGGCTACTTCTTCTTTGATTTCAGTTTCTCGGTTAAGGTCAATGATGTTGGTGTAGATATGATTTGAAGTGTCTATTTCCGTTAGCTTGTATTTACTTATAATATCTTCTTCAATAGGCCTGTGAATGATACAAGGAATGTCTTCATTTTTTACAACAATTAGAGAATTATTCAAATTAGTGTTCCCTGTATTCTCCAATTCTATAATAGGAATGTATTTGTACGATACAGCATCTTCGTTTATCACTAAATTATTATGTGTATAATGTTTATAATATTGAAGATATATCCCGATAGAGATAAGAGTGTATTGTTTGGCATTCAGATTTAGTTGGTCTATTGCACAAAACAAATCGGACTCTTTCAAGGAATATGCGGTTCTGTTGAAATGAATCTGAAAAATGTTTGGCATATTATGCCTGAAATTTGCAGCGACCATTTCAGCAACTATTGTATCAGAATTGAGATAGCTAATGTCTTGGTCAGAGGCAAATGCCATTTTGTCTTCTATTTGATATGAACCGGGATAAAACAAGGACTTATGAGGCTCGTCGTCTTTGATTTCATTTTTCAAGCCGCTATATTTCTCAAAGCATCTATTCAAAATTTGTTTTGATGCATGCTCAAATTGCTTCTTTTTCTCATCATCAATCTCTTGATCTGTTTTAGTTGTTTCAATATCGCCAGCTATACGATTAATGAATTCATCAATTAAGGCATTGGGGGCTTTTTTGTCGTTGTTTTCGAACCAATTTGGCGTTTTCAATGATTCTAATCCTAATGCTTCTAAAACATGGCGGTTCCCCAAATATTCGTTGACAAATCGCTTGAGAAGTTCTAACTGCTCACACCACCTCTTTTTCTCTGCTAAAGTTTGTGGTGGTTTAGGCATTTCTAAAGATCGTGAATAGATAAAATATTCTTGTAGTGTATACTGACGTAAAAAGAGTATTGCGATGTATCGTTTAATCCACATTTTGATTATGTCTTCGGCATTTACTCCAGAAACATCGGGGAAAGGATACCTTTGTTCGTAATAACAAATACTCTCCTGTGTCCAACCTTTCTCAACATCCATAAATCGTTCAATTACCTCATACATTGTTTCTGGAACTAACACATATTTTGGAGGGATTTGATTTGTCCAAAGTGTGAGTCTGCTTAAAAGGGTATATTTTCCTTTCATCATTAATAATCCTCCTAAAGCATAATGAAATTCAAGGAAGCGTATTCTTTCGGAATCCCTACAATCAATTTCTCGTTGATTGACAATTGTAAAATCTTGTGAATATTGTGGTAAAACGGCATCTAGATGAAAATTGAAATATTGATGTGCTTTTTTCCAATAGGCAAACACAAATTCATCTCTTCCATAAAACAATGCTTGCCGGATACCTCTCCATAAGGAACTATAACTTTTTTCACTTATGATTGTTTTTTGATCCTCATCCAAAAGTAATCCTAACAAAACACTCTCATTGAAGTATGATGTTTCCTTTCGGGAGTTCATATATACTATTTCATTAGATTCTTCAATAACAGTATAATATTCAATAGGGTAAGTACAAACGGCATTTGATTTATTGTTTCTGAATAGAATAAATTCATTTATAAAAAAACCCAAAGTGTTACAAGATAGTTCTTTGTCTGATTTCTTGATAGAATAATGCATTATTTTTGAAATTGACAAAAAGTATTTTGGCCTATTTTTTAAGCTACACTTTGTGTATTGTTTTTTCAGCCTTTCAAAAAGTTTCTCTGGAAGATAAAATACGTATGCAAGCCAAACAACAGAAATAGTGCTAATAACTAATAGTATTGTTGATGTGATTAGTAACAAAAAGGCCGAATTGTCTATCAAACAGTTTATCGCTTTACCCCAATCTACATATCTTGGTAATTGCAAAATCCACAAAAGGCAGCAAACTAATGAGATAATAAGAATACACAAAAAGGCTTTTGTTATCCTGTCTTTTCGAAAAACTTTGATTAGTAAGGTTGACTCATATTTGTCATCTATCCTGCTTGCAATTTGAAGCAATAGTGGAAATGCAAAAGCAAAGATACCAATTACCATTGGAATCGCAAAATAACCGATGATATCAGCGTAATTGGTCGTTATTCGTTCAAGAAAATCTATCATATCAATTTGTTTGCTTTTTAGTCGTTAACAATATACGTCACCGCCCCGTATCTCCCCGCAATGTAGTTCTTCTCGTAGTTGGCATCGCGGCAGGGCATCTTGGTGGACAATCCATTATTGTATGCTATAAATCTTTGTAACATAATTATTTATATCAAAATAAGGTATATATATTCCATAAGCAAAAATACAAAAATAGTCAATCCACTGACGATTTTTACGTAAATTCAGTCAACACACTGACGAAATTTATTTATAGCACCATACTCACTGACAAATTGGAATTTCTCGTTATCCTGAAGGTGCAACGGTCGCTCCCTCTAAGAATCGTATTCTCAATCCGGACATCGAATTGGCTTTCCGGTTCAAGCTGCGAAAGAATAAATAAAATGCTCTATCGCTTCTTCTCTATAATCCATAGTAATTATCTGTTTGTCGTTTTTATCCATGTCATTTTGATGTGGGGAATGCCGTCGAGCATGAAGGTGTCGGACGACTGCTTATCAGGCTTTATTGAACTTCTCCTTCCCCTGCCTGCATCTCGGGCACTTCCAATCGTCGGGCAGGTCCTCGAAGGCCACGCCGTCGTGCTCGGCGGGGTCATAGACGTAGCCGCATTTCCCCCTCCGCCACCACTGCCGCGGTGCCGCCCACATAGATTGTCCCGTCAGTAGTGACGCGCGTGGCGACTACCGAAGGCCGGCCCATCGCCTCGCCTTGCAGGAAGGAGAAGTCGCCCGTCGGGGGGATGCACCCGTTCTGCTGGAGATAATGGGTCAAGGAAGCGTTGGCGGTGCCGGTGGCCGACTCCTCGGGAACGCCATACAGCGGCCCGAAATCGCGCACGTGCGCGGTGTAGCCGTCGTTGCCGAAAGCGAAGACGTGGAAGCTGACGGCGTTGTGTTTTTCCGTCACCGCGCTGATGGCGTTCATGTCAAGAGGAAGACGGTTGAGCGTTTCAACATCTTCAACCTGAATCATGAAGTCGGGCAAGCCGGTCGAGACAATCATCATCGGCAATGCCGGAGTGTAGTCGCAAATGCCAAGCGCACGATAGACCTCCTCGGTGTCCTCAATGGTTTTCAGGACTTCAGACGGGGTCATCTGCATCAACACCCGCGGTCCGGCCTCGACATAGATGTCGCCGGCTTTTGCGTGACAGAGGCACCGACCCGTGATGCCGAGCACCCGATGCATCAAGGCAAACGAGGCGATGGTGGCATGTCCGCACAGCTCCACCTCGGCTATCGGGGTGAAGTAGCGGACGGTGAACTCTTTCTCGGAATCCCGTCTCACGAAGGCCGTCTCCGAATAGCGCAGCTCGGCGGCGATTTGCAACATCAGCCTCTCGTTCGGGAAGCTGTTCCCGTCGAGGAGCACCACCCCGGCGGGGTTCCCGCCGAAAGGCTGGTCGGTGAAAGCGTCAACGATGTAGTATCTCATATCTTGAACTTGTTTTATTGTCGTTTTGTTCGTTTGCGTAATTGAAAATCAGTAGTCCAACAGCCGGCCGTAATCGTTCCAATCGCCGAACATCTTTCCCTTTTTCGTCTCTTCGACGAGGTGGGCGAGGGCTTGCTGGTACATCTGTGTGTCCCGTTTCTTGTAGAAGGCCACGTTGTAGGCGCGGATGCGCTGGTACAGAGGCGGAAAGGACTTGAACTTCGTCCATGCCCGCGCTGCCTTCAACGCAGCTTCCACGTCCTTGTCGATGCGGAAGCTGCGCACGCCCATCGGGGGCAGCACCCGCCTCCCGGCATCGGTCATCCGTCCCAACTTCTCCAACCGCCGCGCACGTTCCTTGTTCAGCTCCGACCAGGGACTGTTCCGCTTTCTTGGCGTGAAGCACTGCATCAGCACCCCGTTGATGGGCTTCTGGCGGCTGTCGATCCACCCGAAGCAGAGCGCTTCCTCCACTGCGTCGAGATACCAGAAGGTATCATCGTCAGTTGGGCGACCGCGTTTCACGCACACCCAGCACGCTTTCTCTGTCGCATGATGGGTTTCAAGCCATTGGCGAAATTCGTTTCGGGTTTGTATGTCAAGGATGTTTTGTTCTTTCATAAGTGAAGGTTGATGACTTCGTGTTGGTTACTTCGTGTTAGTTATTTCATGTTAGTTATTTCATGTTGATGAGTGAATGTTAACACCTTTTTCATATCGTTTTTTTGAGTTTGCAAAGATAGTAAAATATCACTTTGTAAAATGCAATCTTTTTGTACTTTACCGCCGCAGCGACTTTGCCTTTGAGGAGTTTGCGCAGCTTGTAATCAAGTTTAGCGGCGGCGAATTTCGGGGTTGAGTGCCGGAAGTGCTGCACCAGCATACGGTTGCGCTGGTGTCTCTCAAGCAATGCAATGCCAGTTTGGTAATCTTTGCCGTTACCATTGTAGTATTTCGTCCATATCTTCAGTCTTGAGGAGGCAAAGATAGGCGTTTATAAACGAAAAACATAGGACATGAAAAAACGCAGTCGTGCTGTTTGACCGCGTTTTTCTATTTATTGCTGCTTTCTACAGAAAGAACTATGATAAAACTGTCCGCAGAGCGCGTTTACGTGAAATAAGGAATGTGAAATATATGACCAAAGCGTAAAGAAGAGGAGCGATGCCCACTAATGCATTAGCCATATAATCGAAAAAAGGAGAATGGTTAAACACCAAACAGTTATATATTGGGGCAGCGGGCAAAGTGCATACTAATACAGCATAAGAGAAAACCGACAGATTTGTGAACTTCCAGAGCAGTGCACCCGATACACCTATCAGGAACAATGCGACAGGAAAAGCATATATCCAGCCGCTTTTCCATCCTTTGTGCAGTACCAATGCCGGACCGATGCCACATATCAGTGCTGCTATGACACCAACAACCATAAATGTACTACCAGCGGCAAAAACATTGCTCTTTTCACCACCATCCATAATGCTCCATTTGGTTGTCAGCAGCATTATAAGGAATGCAAAGATGTTGAGCACCACATAGATTAGTGCGAATGTTCCGTAGAACGATTTTGTTTTGTTGGCAGGTGTTTCCAACTGTTCCATAGTCTGTTGTTTTTGTTTAACTGTTTGTTCCGGCCATTGTTGCGACCATACTTTACTCTAACGCTTCGTAGAGGAAATTATTATATTCGGGACAAACAAAAAGCCGTCACAAACTGCAACGGCTTTCAAAAACTGATCAAACAACCGAAAATGCGATTTTGGGTTATGGGGTCACTTGGTCGTCAAGGTTGTTGGACTGTCCGATGAGGGAGTCCATCACGCCGGTATAGACCTGTGCGGTGGGGGTGTCATAGACAAAGGAGACTGTCGCGAAGGTTGGCAGGCCGTCAGGTCTGCCGGGCTCGGTAGCATCGGCGTGTGCGGTGCGTGTTATCGCAGGCCGATAGGTCTGCGGGCATACATCGAATTCCTCCCCGTTTTCCATAATCCCCGCACACCTACGGCGTGCGGAAAAACCAAAACGCCGCCCCATCCCTACCGAGCCCTTCAGCCCTAACGGGCTGGTTCGCGTCCGGAACGGTGTTTTGTTAATGCGGTCGCGAATGTTAACACGAAGTAATTAACAGCCGAAGGCTCACCAACAGCGAAGCTAACAAACAGCCGCAGGCTCACCAACAGCGAAGCTACATATTCTTCCCGAAAAACTCCGCCAATGTATCCCACGGGATATAATTTCCTTCGCCGCCGTCGTAGAGGTCGCAGTGGGTGGCGCCGGGGATGATGAGCAGCTGTTTGTTGTTGGGATTGGGATTCGGCTTGCCGATGAAGTTGTAACCATCGGCCTTGCCATCCACCATGTAATGGTAGGCCGCCTCTCCGAAGTAGCGGCTGTGGGCTTTCTCACCGTGCATCACGAGGACGGCGGAACGAATCTCGTTGATGTAGTAGAGGAAACGGGCGTTGGCGTATGCTTGCGTGCCGATGACGCGCCAACCATCGTTGCTGTTGCCGCTGCGCTTGTGGTAGCCGCGCGGGGTCTTGTAGTAGGCGTGGTAGTCCTTCACGAACTGCGGAACCTCATCGGGCAGCGGGTCGATGACGCCACCGGCCATCGCCATTGGGTCGGCGAGCCGCTGTTTGCCCATTGCTTCGCGGGCTGCGTGACGGGCTTCCTCGTTATTGTCGCTGTCATAATAACCGTTGCCGCTGATGCGGGTCATGTCGTACATCGTGCTGGCCACGGTGGCCTTGATGCGCGGGTCGGCAGCGGCGGCGTTGAGAGCGATGCCACCCCAGCCGCAGATACCGATAATGCCGATACGCTCGGGATCCACATTGTCTAACCGCGACAGGAAATCGACGGCAGCCATAAAGTCCTCGGTGTTGATGTCGGGAGAGGCCGTGCGACGGGGCTCTCCCCCACTCTCTCCCGTAAATGACGGGTCAAAGGCAAGTGCCACAAAGCCGCGTTCTGCCATCCGCATGGCATAGAGGCCACTGCATTGCTCTTTCACGGCGCCGAACGGACCACTCACGGCGATGGCAGGGAGACGTGTGGGCGAATCATTATTCGCCCCTACGGGTGTGTAGAGGTCGGCGGCCAAGGTCAGGCCGTACTGGGTTTCAAATGTCACCTTGCGGTGGTTCACTTTGTCGCTGAGGGGGAACACCTTGTCCCACTCCTTCGTGAGGTTCAATTCCTGTTTCATATTCTCGTTGTTTTTTGTTTCTTGTTTGTTGCCGCAGGCGGCCAGTGTCAATGCCGCGAGGGCGAGGAGGATGAGTTTTTTCATATCGGTTATTATACGTTAGTTATTTCATGTTGGTTACTTCGTGTTGGTTACTTCGTGTTGGTTATTTCATGTTGGTTATTTCATGTTAACACGAAGCTAATTAACAGCCGAAGGCTTACCAACAGCGAAGCTAATTAACAGCCGAAGGCTAACTAACAGCGAAGTAATTAACAGCCGAAGGCTCACTGACAGCGAAGCTAACTAACAGCCGAAGGCTCACTAACAGCGAAGCTAACTAACAGCCGAAGGCTTACCAACAGCGAAGCTCATCAACAGCCGAAGGCTAACTAACAGCGAAGCTAATTAACAGCCGCAGGCTAATTAACAGCGAAGCTCACCAACAGCCGCAGGCTTACCAACAGCGAAGCGCATCAACACGAAGTGATCTCTCGTATCACCTTCGCCGGACTCCCCGCCACTACCATATTGTCGGGCACGTCCTTGGTGACCACGCTGCCAGCGGCCACGATGGCGTTCTCGCCGATGGTGACGCCCGCCAGCACTTTCACGTCGGCGCCGAGCCAGGCGTTGCGTTTCACCACGATGGGTTTGGTGAGCAACGTGTGGCGCTTGGCAGGATCTTCGGGATGGTATTCGGTGGCTAACACGCAGTGCGGCCCGATGAAGACGTCATCCTCGATGGTGATGCCGCCGATAGCCAACAGCGTGCAACCGAAGTTGAGGAAGCAGTCGTTGCCGAAGCGTACACCCGGACCGTAGTTGATGTTGAGCGGCGGGAAGACGCGCACAGTGTCGGGCACCTCGCTGCGGGTGATCTCGCGCAGATAGTCGCGCACCTCGGCCTCCGTGTGGTAGCCACTGTTCATCTCGGCACATAACCGCATCGTACGCTGCACGTCGGCATAGAGGTCGTCGCTGCCGACGTAGTCTTTTCCTGTGGGTTTGTCGTTCGTCATTTTACCGGATAAAATTCGTGAATACCGCTTCTTCCGCCTCGGGCAGGCCGTTGCGCTCTTTCTCGGCGGCGATGGCCTTGACGAGGAAGGCGATGTTGCGGCCGAGGATGCGCATGCACTGCACGCCCTCCGCATCCTGCATCACGTCCTCGGCACAGTGACCGTGCACCATGTTCCAGTAACGGGTGCTGGCGATGGGCATCTCGCTGATGGTGAAGTATTTGTTCAGCTGGTCGAAGGTGGCGGTGGTGCCGGCGCGTCGGGCCGAGCAGACCGCGGCGCCCACTTTCATGCACTTCCGGAAGTGCGTGCTGAAGAAGAGGCGGTCAAGGAAGGACTTCATCGTGCCGGCAATGCCCGCGTAATAGACCGGCGAACCGATGATCAGCGCGTCGGCTTGCTCGAATTTCGGGGCGACTTCGTTCACGATGTCATCAAAGACGCATCTGCTTGTTTCGTAGCATTTCCCGCAGCTGATGCAGCCGTGGATGTTTTTGTGTCCCACGTGGACGATTTCGGCTTCCACACCGTTTTTCTGTAATTCTTCCGCCACAAGGCTCAGGGCGGTGAAGGTGCAGCCCTTCGCGTTGGGACTGCCATTGATAAGGAGTGCTTTCATATTTTTAAGTGAATGTTTTTTACTTCGTGTTGATTACTTCGTGTTGGTGAGTAAATGTTGATGAGTGAATGTTGGTTATTTCAAAGCGCTGTATTGTTCATCGGTGACCGGCTCCAGCCACTCGTTGCTCGCTCCTTCCTGCACGTCCTTGTGGTAGGTAAGGTGCTGCATCCAGCTGTCCTTGGCGGCGCCGTGCCAGTGCTTCACGCCTTCGGGGATCTCGATGATCACGCCGGGCTCCAGCTTGACGGCGGGTTTGCCCCATTCCTGATACCAGCCACGGCCATAGACGCACACCAGCACCTGCACCTGCTTGTGGTGGATGTGCCAGTTGTTGCGACAGCCCGGCTCGAAGGATACGTTGACCATGCCGCCGTCGTAAGGCGCAAGGTAGCTGTTGCCGATGAAGTACTGTGCATAGGCGGTGTTCGGCTCGCCCCGCCGCCAATTCGACTTCAAGTCAACGTAGTTCTGGACGTATATGTCGCTGGCGAGGTGGTCGTTGACCGAATCGCTGATGCCCAACTGCTGAATAGCCACGGCGACGCGGTGCGCCTCCATTTTACCCACACGCTCCTGCAATACATTCGGGATGGCGAGCAGCTGGGCGTCGGTCAGACCCATGTTCCGTGCGCCGCGCACGTGGGCGGCTAACTGGGGTTCCACGCCCTCCAGACCGGACAAGGCGCTGACGGTCACCAACTCACGGTCGGCGTGGGTGAGCAGGTCGCGGGCGAAGATGTCGCCGAAGAGGTGCGCCTTGAGGTAGTAGTCCTCGGCGGGACAGAACTTGTAGTCGAAGGGCTGTCCCGACAGTTTGGTCTGCACTTCGGTGCCTTGTTTCAGGGCGTCGTAGCTACTTGGAATCGGAGTGGACTCCTCCCCTATCGTCACCTCACCGCGCTGCTCCATCACTTTCTGCAGGGTGCCCAATGCGTTGAGCGAGCGCGGAAAGCCTGTGTAGGCGTAGAGCTGCGAGAGGGCCTCCTTGATCTGGTTGGCGGTAAGACCCGCGTCGAAACCCTCGTTGATGGCGGTGGCCAGCGACGTTTGGTCGCCCTGCGTCTCGTAGCAGGCGATGGCCGTCATCGCCGCCGCCTGTTTCTCGTTGAATGTCAAAGTGTTCATATCTTTGTCTGTTTTTGTTGTCTTGCTGCAGCCAGCCAATAACAAGATGGCGGCGGCGAAAATCAGAAGGGTGTGTTTCATAATATTTTGAATTGTTTGTTATTCTATTTTTCCAAACTGTTCCATCCCCACCATCGGCTTGGTGTCGATCAGTTTCAGCGACTTCACCATTTGGGCGGTGCCCTCTTTGTACTTCTTGAAATGGGCGGTCTGGAGATGGCTCTGGTAGGCCTCTTTGTCGGCGTAGATTTCGAGGATGTAGATTTTACATGGGTCTTCCTTAGTCTGCATGGAGAACAATGTCAGCACACCGGGCTCCACCTTCACCGAGGTTACCCCAACTTCCTTGGCGTAAGCCAGATACTCTTCCAGATACTCCGGCAACACCTCGATTTCTGCGAGACGGACGATGCGCTCGCCGTATTGTCTCAAGGGCACGTTCTCACCGAACAGCCGGCGGGCATTGTCGGTGAAGATGTCCTGCGGGTTCAGTCCGTGCGAGGCGAGACGCTCCTCCAAGGCCTGCTTGCCGCTGAAAAGCACTGACTCGGCCACATAGGGGTAGTCGCTGCCGTAGAGGATATGGTCGGGCGTGGTGATGGTGAGGAGCGCGTCGAGGACGTCATCGGTGGGCGCACCGGCCAGATCGTAGTAGAGCCGCGACAGGTTGGCATCGACATCCACGGGCTGCATAATGCCCTGCTTCACCATCACGGGCAGCAGCGAACGGAAGCGCGGCAGGGCGTTGGGCAGGAAAGAGCCGCAGTGCGGCACCACTACCTTCAGGTTCGGATAGCGCACCAACACGTTGTGGGCCACCATGTTGAGCACCGCACGAGAGGTCTCGGCCAAGTATTCGTAGCTCGCCAACGGCACGTCGGCGATCAATTGCGCGTTCGCCGCCGAGGGTTTGTGCGGATGCAGGATGATGACGGCCTTTTGCGCGTTGAGGTAGGCCATCAGCGTGTCCAAGGCGGGGTCGCCGAGGTACTGCCCGTAGCTGTTGGTGGCCAGTTTGATGCCGTCGGCTCCCAACACCTCCAAGGCATAGCGTGCCTCTTCCAGCGCGTGCGGCACATCGGGCAGAGGCAGCGCGGCGCAGAACATAAAACGCCCCGGATAGCGGGCCTTCAGTGCGGCGCACTCCTCGTTGTACTTTCGACAAACCGCCGCCGAAGCCTCCGCGTTGCCGAAGAAGGGCTGCGGCGCGGGCATCGTCAGCACCGCAGTCTGGATGCCGGCATTGTCCATGAAGGCGATGTGCTTCGCCACGTCCCAGCCCGGGATGGGAAACCCCTCGTCCATCTCGGCACCGTTGGCCTTGATGTAGTCAAGGTAACCCTGCGTGATGGCGTGGCTGTGGAGGTCAATTTGCGCGGAAGCGTGCGCCATAAGCAATGTCATAAAGCTGATTATCAGTGTTTTCCTCATAGTGTGAGACACTCTCTTTTTTTTCTTGCAAAAATAGGGATTTTTTTATTCCATCGTGTGTTCCCAGTCGCCGCGGGTGTCGATGCCGGTGGCGTCGGCCAAGGTCTCCAGACGGGCGACCTCCTCGGCCGTGAGTGCGATGTCGGCTGCGGCCGCGGCTTCCACCACGTGACGCTCTTTCGTGGCACCGACGATAGGCATGGTGCCCTTGGCGATGGCCCATGCGATGCCGATCTGCGAACACGACGCACCATATTTCGCCCCGATGGCCTTCATCTCATCTGTGAGGGCCTGCAGGCGGTCGAGCACCGGGTTGTATTTGCGTCCGCGGTCGCTGTCGGCGGGCAGCGGGTTGGCCGGTGAGAAATGGCCGGTCAGCGCACCCTGCTCCAGCACCATGTAGGACCAGAAACGGATGTCGTTGCGGTGGCAGTAGTCGAGCACGCCTCCGCGCTCGCTCGAACGGTAGAGCAGCGAGAAGTGGTTCTGCACGGCGCTCACCCGAAACCCCGCTTGACCTAAAATCTCGTTGGCGCGCTCAATCTCGCGGATGTTGTGGTTCGAGACGCCCACCTGGCGCACCTTGCCCGATTGGAGAAGCGGGATCAGTCCCGGTGTCCAACGCTCAACATCCATCGGGTTGTGAATCCAGTACATGTCGATGTAGTCGATGCCCATGCGCTCCATCGATGCGTTGGCCATCTTCTCGACCGAGTTGTCGTACATCTCCGCCAGTTGCGGAGTGAACTTGGTGGATATTTGCACGGATTCGCGCGGGACAGAGGCGACAAACTGTCCGAGAATGCGCTCCGAGTCGCCCATGGCATACACGGTGGCCGTGTCCCAAAGTCCCAAGCCGGCCTTTGCAGCCGCTTCAAAAACGGGTTTCAGATTCTCCTCGTTGGTGTTGAGTCCATAGACGGCATCGCCGCCGAATGCGCCCGAGCCCCAAGCCCAAGTGCCTAATGCAATTTTCGTATCTTTCATATTTTCAATATTTTAAGTTTGAATAATAACTAATTGTTCTTTATGCTGCAAAAGTACAACGTCAGGCATTAAACAGGGTTAAACGGTTTACGGAATAATCAAACACTTTTACGGATTCGGATTTTTTTTAACTTTGCATCTTTGATTCCACAAACGGGAAGACGGGATGAACAAGATACTTAAAGTCCACAATGTCAACGACTATGCGCGTTATATCGGGGCGCCGGTGCTGCACCCGCACATCAGTGTGATACACTATGATGAGCTGGAGCATTGCCGCCACAGTCTGAACAGCTACGATGTGTATGGGATCTTCATCGCGGACAAGCGCATGGAGGCGCTTTCCTACGGGCAACTGCAGTACAATATGCCGCAGCACACGCTGATGTGCGTTTCGCCCGGTTAGATCGGGGGCAAGACCGACACCGGCGAGGAGATACAGGCGGAAGGATGGGCGCTGCTTTTCTCCCCCGACCTCCTGAACGGGCGCGAGTTGGGTCGGCGGATGTCAAGCTATACCTATTTCACCTATAATGTCAGCGAGACGTTGGCGTTGGACGACCGGCAGCGCGACACCCTTGTGCGGCTTTTCGAGGAAATGCGGACGGAGCTTTTGCGGCCGGAGCAGGATGGGCACACCGTAAACATTGTGGTGGCGCGGTTGGCGTTGGTGCTGGAGTACATCGCCCGTTTCTACTCCAGGCAGATGCAGGTCTCGTTCAGCCAGCATCCCGACCTGCTGCGACGCTTGGAGACGCTGTTGGACCACTACTACAAAGAGGGCAAACAACATGTGAAAGGACTCCCCACCGTGCGCTACTGTGCGCAGGAGTTGTTCCTGTCGCCCAACTATTTCGGCGACCTCGTGAAGGAGCTGACCGGCGATTCGGCCACGGTGTTCCTGCGGCGGTTCCTGATGGCGCGGGCCAACGAGATGTTAGCCGGCGGGCATACGGTGGGAGAAGTCTCCGACGCGCTCGGGTTCAGCTATCCGCAGCATTTCAGCCGTGTCTATAAGCGGCATTTCGGTGTGGCGCCAAGCCAAGCGGGTTCCCGGTTTTCAGGGCCTTCGCGACCAGAAAACGGCTGATTCGACCACGCCGCCCTTGACTATGGTTCGTCTGCCGTTTCAGATTCCTTTTCCCGTCCACCTTTTTCGCAAACTCATTTTACGGAATGTATTGGATCAGCCCGAAGTTGGTGGCAATCCAAAGGGCACCGTCCTCTATGACAATGTCACGAATAACATTTTTGAACATGCCTTCACGGAAAAAGACAGATGAGACCTTCTTTCCGTCAAACTTCACCAGACCGTTGTTTGTCGCCATCCAATAGTTTTTGCCGTCGAACTCGATGTCGCGGACCATGTGGTCGGAGATTCCGGAATTGGACTTGTTGTAGTGGGTCCACTTTTTGCCTTTCATCACAGAGAAGCCTCCATCCCCAAAGCCCCCGCCATAACCCACAATCAGGGAGCCGTCGTCGGTAAATTTCAAGGCACGCACCACATTGATGACCAGGGACGATTTTTCTTCGGAGAAACTTTTCCATTTGCCGTTTTCATACAACAGCAGTCCGCAGTCGGGTTGCCCGAAACCGAGGGCAATGACACCATCGTCACTCACGTCAATGGACAACGCCACCATATCTTTTTCGGGGAGTTCCAGCAACTCCCAGCGGTTGTCCTTAAACGTCAATAAAACTCCTTCGCAACCTGCGAAATAGATTTTGCCGTTTTTGTCTTCACAAATATCTCCGACAGACAAATCCTTGGAGCCGATATCCTCGGCTTTGTAGTGCCGCCATTGGGAGCCGTCATAGCAAGACAGCACTTCTGCCGCATTTTCTTCAGGTCCTCTGTAGCAAATCCAGATGTTCCCCTTGGAATCTTTGAATATGGGGCTGATAAACACTCCGTTGATTTCGGGTGAAGGGTTAAATGACTTCCCGTCAAAAACAAGAAAGCCGGAATGGGCGCTCCCTATCAGTTTCCGCCCTTGATTGTCCAATGCAATGCCCCACAAGTCGTCTTCTGGAATGGTGGAGTTCTCTTTATTGAACAGTTGCACTTCCTGGCTGTAGCCGAAAGATACAATCAAAACGTAAAATAAGGCGATAAGAAAATTTTTCATACGCACAATTTTTCAAAAAAAAAGCCAACGGCAAAAGTACGATTTTTTCGAAAATCGGGTAAAGGGCGTGAAGATGGAGCCCACGCCGCAGTGGTGAGAACATTTTTGTGTGTTGAAAAAAAAGTGTGTTTTTGCCAAAAGTTTTAAATATGGAGAGAATAGATAGAAAATTATATACAGACCGTATCCTTAGTCTCTTGGGCAAACCGCTACTGAATGACAACGGCATACGGGTGCTGAAAGCGGAGTCGTTTTTGTGATTATTGGACTGGCACAACGCCCCACCGCGAAGCGGTTCCATACATTCCACTTGGAGACTTCGTGTTGTTTACTTCGTGTTATTTACTTCGTGTTGTTTACTTCGTGTTGATTATTTCATGTTGATTATTTCATGTTAACACGAAGTAATTAACAGCCGCAGGCTAATCAACAGCCGAAGGCTAACTAACAGCGTAGCTAACTAACAGCCGAAGGCTAATCAACAGCGAAGCTAACCAACAGCGAAGCTAATCAACAGCCGAAGGCTAATCAACAGCGTAGCTAACCAACAGCCGCAGGCTATTTCAGTTCCAACCTCAGCACCCTGATAGGCCTGTCTTTACCTTGATACTGGGTCTCGTCGATGCAGGTTTCCCCGGTGGGTTGGAACCCGCATTTCTCCATCACACGGCCTGAGGCGGGATTGTCAACGAAATGCCCGCTGATGAGCGATCGGATGTCCGTCGTTCTGCGGATATAGTCTAACATCGCTTGCAGTGCTTCCGTGCAGATGCCTTGGTTCCAATACGGTTTGGCCACCCAATAGCCGCAGAGGGGCTCTCCCTCGCGGGCGGGGAGATTGCACTCGCACGAAGGACCGTAGCCGATGGCCCCGATGGCTTCTCCCGTCGCGTTGAGTTCGATAGCCCAGTTGGAGTCGTTGTGGAATACCGTGCGGATGATCTCCAGGCTTTCCTCCCTGCTGTTGTGCGGAGGCCAGCCCGCACGAGGTCCCACGTCGGGGTCGGAGGCGTATTTGAACAAGGAGTCGGCGTCGCTCTCAAACCAGGGACGAAGCGTCAGCCTCTCGGTCCGCAGCATCAGCTTGGCCTTCTCGGCGAAGGGCGGCAACTGACCTTCATTGTAAGCTTTCGCCTTTCTGGGGAAACTTTTCTCGTACGCTTCGAACGCTTCGGGGTTCTCATCAGCCACGAAATAGCCCTTCGGCGGACAATAGGTGCCCTCGCGGTTGCCCCAATAGCCAGGAATCAGCTCCTGGGCGAGGAAGAAAGGCACCTCCTCCTCTCGCGGCATATCATGGTAATGGATGCGGAGTTTGCTGGCCAGACCGAAGCCGGCGTGTTTATAAAACTCGATGTTGCCCTCCATCTGGAGCAGACCGACACCCATCTCACGCGCTTTTTCCAATGCATAGCGAAGGAGTTTCAGCCCGTAGCCTTTGCGCTTGTAGTCGGGGTGAATGCTGATGGGGCCGAAGGTCCATGAA
>JBGUPL010000067.1:0-35895 GCA_045130275.1 Bacteroidales bacterium | reverse complement strand
CCACCCGCCGGCCGGGAACCAGTCGGGAACCATTGCCGCCCCTGCCGGCCGGTCCGGACAGACGGCACCCTCGCCCACCCGCCGGCGGAACATAGCCCCACGTGGAATTTTGAAAGATTTTCAAAATTTCATCTGAATTTTCGAACGCCCGTATCAAAAGTCGGTTCGTATCAAAATAATCTTTTGCACCCCCATTTTTGACAGCCCCATTTCCTATCAGAAATATTTTTTAGATTTAATTGCCTATAGCACTGTAGTTTATGAAATTTTCCGTATCTTTGCAGCATAAAAGAACAAGGATATGAATACGGTCATTTATGCAAGGGTGAGCACTTCCGCCCAGGACTACGAGCGGCAGCTCGACGAGCTCCGCTCCTATGCCGCCAGAATGGGCTACAATGTTGTCCGGGAGTTCTCCGAGAAGATTAGCGGGGCGAAGAAGGTGGAGGAGCGTGCCGCCCTGTCCGACCTGCTGGACTACGTCAGCGGGAACGAGGTGGACAAGGTGCTGATTTACGAGTGCAGCCGGCTGAGCCGGCGGGCGGTGGATTTCCTCTCCGTCATCGAGTCCTTGACCGAGCAGGGTGTTTCGGTATATATACATCAGAACGGGTTGGAGACCTTGCAGCCCGACGGCAAGCCGAACCCCATTGCCCAGCTCGTTCTCGGCATCCTCGCCCAGTTCAACTCTATGGAGCGTGGCCTCATCAGGAGCAGGATGGAGAGCGGGTACAACCACTATCGGGCCGCCGGCGGCAAGGTCGGGCGTAAGGAGGGGTATAGGAAGACAGACCGGCAGATGAAATCGGAGTACGCCGAGGAGATAAGATTGTTGAAGAAAGGGTACTCGCTGGCCAACGTGAGCAAGCTCACGGGGACGAGCATCAACACCTTGAGAAAGGTGAAAAACATAGCCTAAACGTGGACACACGTGTGCCACGGAACAAATAGAAATATAAAGAATGAAATATGAAAGGAAGAGGAGACCTGTGCCAAATCTGAGACCACTCGGTTGAAGGTGATTTGGAATAAAAATGATTACCAGTGCATTATGGAGCCAAAGTTCAGTATCCGCCGGCTCCACTTGAAACGGGGAACAAAGCCCCCAAAACACAAAGAAAGACACTGATAATCAAAAGATTGTCGGTGTCTTTATGTAAAAGGAGATATGTCTTATCCCAAAGGTTGCGAGCAAAATGTACTTTGCCTCTGTGCAAATATTCCAATGGCTTCATGCAAGGCGCAGGGGTTAGCATGGGATGGCGATTGCGCGTGTTGCGTGCCTGTTTGTCGTTTTTCTCCGAAAAATTGTCAAAGCCACCCTAGCAAATCAGAAGATTGGGTATGAATTGATATTTATAATATATTGACTACCAATATATTACCACCCATCCATTTTTAATAAAAAAAATAACATCAAACCTTTGGCAATCCCCAAAAAATTATAATCCCCAAATCAAATTGTACCAATTTTTCAAATCAAATTGTACACTTTGCAACTGCTTTTCAACAACCTTGAAAGCGTGATTTAAGGGCTATTTGCCCTCCAACTCCGATAGTTTCTTTTCCAAGGCAGCAATACGGCTCTCGTAGGTGCTGATTTGTTCAGTAATGGCATCACCAATAGTGGATAACAACTCTTTGTAGTCGCCCATCTCGCTTATTTTCAGTGTAGAGACGTCCACGGGGTCACCAGGCTTCCCTTCCAGCGATTTTAAGAAGTCCTCTTCTGTTCCAGTTCCACCATTTTTCTCGCGCCACGTCTCGTATGCCGATACGCGGATGTTGATGGCATCGCTCCACGCACCACTACCGCACTTCACACGCATATAACGGTCCCCTTCAGCAAATGGGGTATGCCATGTGTTCGCATCCAGCGAATATTGCACCACCATCTTCTCTGCTGCAACGGTTTTAACTCCTAATGTGTTTTTCAGGTCAGAAATATTGATTCTGATAAGGTTCCCTTTTTCATCAAAGCCCACAAGACTGTCTTTATTTTGGAGCTTCTTCTTGACAATAAAATCTTTGATGTCCATGGTTTATTTGAATGTTGATTACTCTTGGATTTCTTGCTCTTCACTAATGGCCTCCTCCAGCACATTGGCTGGCACAATGCCGTTGAGCTTGTAATAGTTTGCTACTTGTTGGTCTAACACGGGGACTTCCAACATCTCCAACCCCGACACCTCCGTATCAAGGCTTACTCCGTTCAACCTTGCCAGGTCAAACATCGCCTCTTCGCTCCCCGACACCACCAATGCGACATCGGCCACCGTCTGTCTGTCTTTGCCTTTCATACTACTATGGTATTGCGATTGATGTTGCATTATCTAAATTCTGCATCTGCTGGCTTGCCATATCGACTGAGAAAACCCCGTTCACAGTAATTGTGCCAGTGAAAGATAACGCATTCCCGCTATAGAGTTTCCCTGTTGGGATCTTAACTTGCCACCGATTGTTAGACGCTCTACAAACAAATGCAGGCACAATATCATTGATCTGATTGTTGCTGCTGATGAAAGTGGCCAAAATCGGGAAACAATCATTAACTCCAGCTAAATCTCCATCAAAGAACACCCTAAATTCATTGTTTACAGCATTGATCGACAGATTGCTCACACTTACATGTATGCGCACTTTCAAAAGCAAGCTGTTGTGTTTCATCTCGCAAATGGCTTGCGACACACTGCTATCCATTTGCGCACTTCCCTCATTGAAGAAATGGTAAAACGGCATTGTTTCCCACCTTGCTTTCTCCAAAAGATCCTCGAAGTTGTACACTGCATTCACCGTGTTGTAAGTTGGGATATTCGATGTTATATCATGAAAATTGACCCTGCGAGTCTGATATACGTCATCATAGGTGTTATTAGTTGAATCAACAATATCAATGTCGGTTGTGTTTATGTAGTATTGACGAATGTCACCATTGGCTAAATTGGCTCCATTGCCAATTTCCAAAACTTCCCCTCTACCATCGGTTGGATTCACAGTCTGTACGTACGCGAAGTCCCCGTACGGAAAGCGCACGATGGTGTGTCTGGGGAGGTTGAGACCGTTCAGCACTGTCTCTAAAAGTTGCACGTTTTTGTGCAGGAGTTCCAATGTTTCCGCACACAGCGGATAGCCGTCCTGGCGGCCGATGTTCAATAGTCTGTCCATCTTTCTGTCTTTTATGTATAATACTCTATTCTGTAGCCTATTCCGTAAAGTTTGAAAATGTTCACCAGCCGTTTCACAACCTCTTCATCAATCTCGCCCTCCATCTCTTGCGGTATCCTCACTGTGAAAGGACGCGCTCCCCACGTGCTGCCAAGTGTAAGACGGACTGGCGTAAGTACGAGCAGTTGCCTGTCTGCGGGATAAATCAGCACCTCATTACCCTCCACGCCGTCCACCACTAAGATGGGTTGCGTATCCGGATCCAGTTCACAGGTTCGTATATCATCGGCAAAAAACTCGTTCAGCATGGCCTGCATACTGTCGGCAGTCCAGTTGTGGGAGAGATACCACAACTTCTCTTCCCGATTCAACGAAAAAACAGTGTGGAGCTCCTGAAACGGATGTGCCAGCACGTTGAAGAATGCCCGTGTGACGCTGCCTCTCAGCGCCTGCGGCAGAAGTCCGCCCGCAAATTTCCCAAAGTCAATATCATATTCCATATTATAAAAGCGGCTCAGCGGTTATTTCCATGTTTTCGTTTTCTGCATCCAATACGTACCATCCTGCGTCAGGCACATCGCGGGTGTCGTGTTCTATACGGTGAGGATCCTCACCCACTGGCTGTGCATACACCTCATGTATTTCAATCAGGCTAATGCCTTCTACTTTTTGAAGACTGTCCACCAATGCTGTGGTAGTGAACACGCCATTGAAGTCAATGCCCTGCAAATGATTGGTGATAGCAGTTGTCACAATTTCTTCCACATCCCTTCCAACAAACTCCACCGGGTCATAATAGACAGTCAGTCGCATCCAGATTTTGTCGGCAGCCTGATGCACATAATGGATGGGGATGCCCGCCGGTTTCTGCCGCTCCATCCATGTCTCGAAGGAAGTCTGTTCTGTCGACTCCAAAGCGTTCAGTGATCCCGGTTCCCCTTTCGCCACCTTCAGCTTGATGCCGAAGTTCAGTTCCTCACAGCTGGCATGGGTGATAGGATAGACCTCCTCCTGCGTGTTCGGATCGGTGTAGTGGAACTCCCGCGCTTTGGCCTCGTACCATCCCTTATGGCCATACCGTTCGTTGGCCACAATCTCATTCACATCCTGCCTGAACCAGTCGAACATATTCTCTAATGCGGCGGCACAGGTGGCCACAATGTAAATGAGGCACGTCTCCACGCTCACCGCGCTGAAATTCTGGTTGTAGTAGGAAACACATTCCTCATCATCGCGGTTATGGTCGTAAGTCAGACCGAAAGCATTACACAGAGTCGCGTCTTTTATGAACTCCACCTTCATGCCATTAGCTATCTCCTTGATTGTACTTGCCATATCTCTTTAGTTTTCAGTTTTCAATTCTCAGTTTTCAGTTCCACTACGATTCCCTCGTCGGTGACCTCGATACGCTCTGCCTCCAGCAGGCACTGTTTCAGCTGGCTCTTCACGCTACCCGCCCAAAACGGGTCGGGGGTGCCGGCAATCATGTTCCGGGCGTTGCCACCCAACTGCGGTGCGTGCTTGTATTCACCGGTAAATGCTCCGATGAGGTGCTGCGCGCACTGAGCGCGGTTGTCGCCCACGGTCACATGCCCGCCTGTAATCACCAGATTTCCGTCATCATCTATCAGTAAACCTCTCATAGTTAATGGGTTATTTTAGTGTCTTCCATATCTTCAAAATTGATGCTCCGTAGTTCCATATCCGTTATAAATACAGTTTGGCCGTTTGGTCCACTGGCGGCGGTTCCTACCCCTACAGCAGAGAAGGCAGTTGAAACAGCACTTGCCATCGCCTCTACATAGTTCTTTAACGAATTAAGATTCCTTTTCAGTTCCTCAATCTTCACCAGCCCGTTATTGCTCCCGCCGTTGAAGATGATCTTGTCGTTGGCGTCGATGGTGATTTTCTCCACCTTCGAACACTGCGACACGAACCAGCAGCGCCCGTCGATGGAGGTAATCAGTACCATACTACCCGTCTCGGGCACAATCACCACACCTTCGTTCTCGGTGCTGTGGCAGTTCAGCCGCACCTCTTCAAGCTCCATATCGTCAAACAGCCGTTGCACGGTACATGTCGCCCCGTCCACCTTCGTCACCTTGGCCACAAAGGTCTGGAAGGGTTCTTTGCCCACGATTGCCCTCAGTTTGGTTGCACAGTCTCGTTCCTTGCTCATTATGCAATATTATTAGATTGAAGTTCAGATTTAAGTTCTGCTCCCAGCGTTATGGTCTGCCGGTAGCCCGATGTGTTGAATTTGTAGTCCACCGCCGTCACTTGGAATCGTTTCCCGTCCCTTTCCGGACGTTCTGAATCCCGCAGCCGTACCACATCGCCTTTGCGCACGAAAGGCACGCCAAAGGCCTCGATGGTGCCTTCCATCTTGTCACACTTCAACTCCTTCAGCTTTTTCTCGGCAGCCTCTTTCAATGCCGCCTCAGTGTCGTATTCCGGGAAATAGAAGTGCTGCATATTGCAATCTCCCGTTTCATCCGGAACTGTTACCTCAATTTTGGTATTATCTCTATTGATATGGGTGGCTTTCACGGCCACTTTCACGTCCTCAGCCAGCGTGTATTTCAGCGAGTCCTTGATTAGGTTTCGGGAGGGATCGAAAGTTAGGGTGTTGTATTGGCTAAACTGTTTCTTGTTGATGAGCGCATAGAACGTGCCATCTTGGAAGTAGCCATAGAACCAGTCGAACTGTTCCCTCAGTTTGTCAAGGAATCCGCTCAAAGTGTTCGCCTCCACAGTCACCTCCCCAAAGTCGATTGTGTCGGGGCATTCCACCTTCAGTCTGGGAACGTAGCGATGAAGGAATGCAACGAGGTCGAAGTTTTCGATTACTTCGGCCTTCACCTCCGTGGTCTTGAACAGTCGCATCTCGTTCTCGCACGTTATCACGATGGGAATGCCGTTTTCAACGCTGTTCACATACCCTTTAAACAGCTTTTCCATGCCGTATTCCTTATAACCCGCCAAGATGGTGATCTCATCGTTGCGGTTCACATAGTCCAGCAGCGATTTTCCCTTCCACTGCATCTTGCGCGGCACCTTTACTGTGGCGGTGTCGGTGAGATTTTCGCACGATGTTTTAACCTCTATGCTGTTCGCATAGTCAAACGTAACAGTTTTTTGTGTATTTTTGCTGCGGATTTCGATTCTGCACTGGAGGTTCAACATCTTAAAATGGTATATTATGAAAAAGTTGGTTTCTCTTCTGTTTGTTTTGTTTGCTGTGGCATCTGTTTATGCTGCCGAGCCCGACAGCCTGCTTCTCGCAGGGGATTCTTTCCGCAACCCCACCTTTAACAAGGACGACTGTACTTGCGAGGGGAAAAAGTTGTATGGAAAGGTCAAGGTGGTAAATAGTGGAGCTGACTTTAAAGTGCAAGTGGTTGACACTTGGGAAGACCTTGATGTGAAAATTGTTACCGAGTGGGCGGATTCTTGCGGAGAATGGAAGTTTGTAGACGAAAACACGTCATGGTATGATTTTACGATAGAATATGTATCGTCATATCCCGATTTCAAGGTCAAATTTGTGAATACATGGGCTGGCACAAAATAACTCATACTTAATCCTCCACTGAAAAATTGTAGTCTTCATCACTGTCAAAAGTTATATCAAAAGGCAGGACGTTGAAGTATTTGAGACCTTTCTGGTTGAAGTTGGCGTTAGTCAGCACCAGTTTATTTATTCCGAAGATGTCAAGGTAGACGCTGCTGCAGCTGATGCTGGAGGTGCTGTTTAGGATTGTCAACAGTGTCTTCAGGTCCCCGTGTGGAAACTTGTCCCGTTCACCGATTAGATTTCCGTGCACCTTCACCACGTAATCCTTCCTCTGGATGCGCTCTTTTACAGCACCAGTTTTGTTAATCAGCTGGGTGGAAACCACATTATTTTTCTGTGTCACGTCAATCTCCACCCCAATAAGGTAGATGGTATTGCCGTCATCCGATTTCAGGATCAGTTCGTTGTCTGCCACTGATGGACCGGTTACAATGCCCAATGGAGCCAATGGATTATTAGGGCGGAGTTTGTCCTGTAAGGAGTATATCTGCACTTCCGGCTGGAGGACCACACCATAAATATCCTGCTTGGCAGCGGCAATGGCGGCGGTACCACCTTTCTGCTGCGCGGTGTTCACAGCATTCACACCGATGTAGTGCCACTCTTTTTTGCTGGGTATGTGTATCACGATTCTTGACATATTCGCCTCCCTTCCCTGTTATTGTGCTGCATAGTTCACATCGTTGAGAATCATTTGCAAGGCGTTGCTCAGCCTCCACATGAAATCGCTGGCGCTCTCCGGATTGTCACTGCTGTTGTTGAAGTAGTTCTGCACCCCATTCACCAATCCGTCATTGATGGTGATGTTGAAGTTCTTGATGTTCTTGCCTCCTGAAGAGATTTTGGTGGATGCGTCGGAGAGGTCGTTGTTGACGTTGTTGGTGTTGATATCCCCATTGTTGTTCACAGCACTGTTGTCGGTAATTCCCAGCTGATCCTTCAGTTTGTCGGTGGTGTCTTTCAAAGTCACGCTGTCATCCCATGCCATATTCACATTGTCGAAAGCGTGCAAAGCATTGTTAATATGTTCCTTTTCTTTTTTTGCGGCACCTGCAATATCTTCTGCCCTTTTTTTCATATCCTGCTGCACTTTTTTCAAGGCAGCCATATTCTCATCCTCGTCGCCGATACCCAAGGCAAGTTTGAACTTGTACCATCCTTCCTTGATTTTGTCAATGCCTATCATGATGCCATTAATCAATGTAATGAAGTAGAGTTTGGTGCCATCCACAAAAGCCATGCAGGTCTCTTTTGCAAATGTCATCACAGCGTCCCACAAGGTACCCCAACCTTTGATTTTGATACACAAGAACACAATGATACCGATTAGCGCGACGATGAGTGCGATGATGATTCCTATAGGATTGGCTGTCAGAACAGCATTCAGAATTGCTTGGATGCCGGCCCATATTTTGGCGGCTCTGCCTGCAATTCCGGTGGCTATTGCATTTGCGTTTACAGCAATAGTCAGTACGCCGATAGCACCTGCGACTCCTAATATAATTGGCCAGAACTGTTGGAACACGTCCATTATTCCATAGAACATACTGATGGCAGTTTCTAATACAGGCACCAGTGCGGCCTGAATATCCATGTATACTTGACCTATGGCCTCCTTCAAGTCACCGAAACTGTTGGCAGCTTGTTGCACCTGCCCTTCTGGGGTAGCGGCGAGAGCCTCATTCATGCCGCCCACTTTTTCATTCAGCACTTCAGCCAAAGTGGCGGCACGCTCTTCCTCCGTGCCGGTCTCCATAATTTTCTTTTGCACCTCGCTGAACTGAATACCGGAGCGCTGCAGTGCCTCCACGTTGCCTTCCATAGCCTTGCCCAGCAAAGCACCCGCACTGGCTGCATTCTCTTGTGAAGCATCCATGCCGTAACTCTTGGCAATGTAATCGTTCATCACGGGCAACAGTTGTTTCATCGTGTCCGTGTTTTTGAGGTGCATTCCCAGTTCCTTAGCACCTGCCAACTGCACTTCGTCGCCGATGACACCCAATTTCTGCTGTTCTGAGGCCAGTTCCTTGATGCTGTTGATTTCTTCTTGCGATGCACCCATGGTATTGCGCATCACTTGGGCTAGTTGGTTCTCGGCCACCTGCTGCATCTTGTTCGCATCTGCGAACTCCTGCATCTTGCCCGTAACTCTGCCGATGACATCAACAATATTGTTGAGTCTAAACGCTGCATCACCTATCCTATGAAACAAGGACTCCGTTCCATTTGCAGTTTGGTTCAGCTGATTAAACTGCGTGTTCAGTTGCGTTACCACTGTCGAGGCATTGCCCTGCACATTGATCGTGAAATTAACGCTATTATCGGACATCGTATTTTTTTTGCTATTTTCCTGCCTCTTCCTTCCTTATCTTTTCTAGTGCGGCGATTGCGGTTGCCCATTCGGTGTCGTCCAGCGTGTCAGGTTCTATGTGGAAATGGTATCGAAGCTGGTAGTCGATTTGCACGAAACCGTTGTGGGCAACCGTGTTTCTGGCCGCACCTATAGCTTTTTTAGTTCGGCCTCCTTGATTTCAATGAGTTTCACCAGTTTTGACGAAACGCCGAAAAACTTCTCATCGTCGGTCTTGATGGTTTCGTCGCCACCCAGCCAACAGTTTTCCAGGAGAATCTCATTGGCACGGATGGGGTCGTTGGTCCCCACTGAGGCTACCGCCTTCATGGTGGCTCGATCGGGTTTCTTCAGGTAGCATGTGCTGCAGTCCACGTCAATTTCGTAGATGTCCTTATGCAAGGCTTTCCAATGGGCGATTTGTTCTTCGGTCGCCGTACCGGTCAATGCTGATTTTTTCATTGTTGTATCAATTTAGGGTTATTTCCATTTGATGCTTCCCACCACCAGCTCAAAGTCGGTGAAGTTAGAGGTGTCGCCTTCCGACAGTTCCACACCATCGTCCTTGAACTGTGCGTCGCGGATGACGTGGGTCACAATCTTCTGACCGTTCACCGGAAGGAACTGCACGATGATGTCAAAGGGTGCGATGTCCTGGAGTCTTCCTGTAGGGGAAGCTGCACGGATGGCCTCTACCTCTCCGCGTTCCAGTCCGATGGAGGCGGTCGGCTCAATCTTGCCGTAGCCGCGTCCCACAGGCACCTGCCCTGCACCATAAATATTCTCAATGGTCTGGCTGTCCTTGTAGGAGATTTTGTTGATGCCCGTCACAGGCATTCCGGCGATGTTCACAGAAAGATTGCTCCAGCTGTGGAGCACGCCGTTGATAAGGATGTTGTGTCTGATTCCGTTCATGACTTTTAATTTTCAGTTTTCAAATTTCAATTAAAGCGAGGTGGCAAATCCAATTTTCACGTGTACCTTGCGCATCACGCCCATCGGCACGTTCTTGATGATTACCTCCACCTCCGAGGTGGCCAGCACATTCTGTTCGGGGTCGATTTCGGCATGGTAGCCGCTCAGTTCGCCCGCCTTCTCCATATCCTCCAGTGCTTTGCCGGCGGTGGTCTCAAGGAACGCCACTGTGCCAGGATCCAGCTGGCCGGTCTCGGCATCCACCTTCAGCGGACTATTCAGGTACGGCAGCAGGTTGGCGCGCACACCACGGCACGCCTTGTCGATGGTGCGCACGTTCTCAATGTAGGCGTAGTCGCTGGTGGGTTCATCCAGCGTGTGGCTGTCGTTGAAAAAGTTGTCAGCGTTGCCCACATGGGTGCGTACAAAAATATAGCGGTTGTCGTTGATAGACTCTTGGTCGCCGGTGCTTACTTCGCTGATGGGTTTGTCACAGATAAGTCCAGGAACATCCAGTCCCAACGGGAACTTCTGTACCCAGGCGATGCACTCATGCACCGCCGCTTTGCTCACTGCGCCGAGGCAAATGCCGAGGCATCCATAGTAGCCGTAATGGCCCAGTTTTTTTCCTATCAGATTTTCGTCAAGGTCACAACCCACCAACACCGACACATTGCATCTACCGGCAGTTATTAGGTTCGTAGAGGAGGATGCAATGTCGGAGAGTTTGTAGGGTGACACTTCAGCAGCAGACACTGTCAGGTCAGTATCAGAACTCGTCGCTGACGGATCTGTCACGGATACCGTGCAGCCCGAGGTGGTGCAGATGAGGATCAAAGGTTTGTGTTCGCTTTCAAGCGCGTTGCATTCGGTTTGGTAGGCGCTGATATTGTCGTTCAGTTTCCCAGTAAACACGCCACACTGACGGATGGTGCCGTTGGCCCAGTTCTGGAGGGCGGCAATGTCTTTCGTGTCAATGGCGGTGCCGCCTGTTTTGATGCCAAGGTACAAGGTGCCTTCAGGATTCATTCTGAAGAAACCTTTCACATGGTACGATAGCGCATTCTTTGCAGCCTTTGCCATGTATTGGGATGCCGTATTATCGGCATATACAATGGAAAGTTCCTGCTCAACGATACCTGCTCCAAGTTTCTCCAACTCTTCAGGATAGCGTAGCTTGGCCACGTACAGATTGTTTGTGCCATCGGGTTTATCCAACTCGGTGAAAGGGTGTCCGAGGGAGCCTGAAAGGAAGCCGAAGCCGCTCATTTCCGGCAGCAGCATCAGCAGGCCGCTGATGGGATCCTCGTTGGCGGCTTTTCTGCCCATGCCGCCGTTGGTCTTTGTGAACTTGATGTCATTCATTTTTTATTCGTTTTGGTTTTGGGTTGAATTTTGTTCGGTCTGTGCAGTCTCGGGACTTGCCTCCCTCATCTCCTGCACGTGTTTCCACGCCTTGGTGGCTGTGTTGAAACACAGGCCGTCGGCGGTCACCCATTTCCCTTCACGGAGGACAACGGCCGACGACTGCGCTATACTGTTGCTTTCTGCTTTTTTCTTTGCCATAAACTATTAACTATTAATCATTAACTGTTAATTCCCAATTCGCATATTCACGCTATCCACCTCAAGGATGTACTTGCGTTCCTGCGGCATCGTGATGGTGCCCTTGTTATAACGGCCGTAGATTTTGTTCACGCTTTTGTCGGTCACATACAGATCCACGTCCATCAGCGTCATACGCCTCTTCAGCAGGCTGTCGATGATGGCACTCTGTTCCGTCACCTGTGCCTTCAGGGTCTTCACATGCTTGTGGCTTTCGGCATACAGCACGCTCATCACGCACACAGCGGATGCCAGCACAGCCACAATCAGTATCTTTATCCAGGTCTTCATCATTCTTGACTTTTAACTCTCCACCGTTTCATCCAGTTCGTCCTTCACCGGGCAGTCGGCCGAGTGGGGACACGACTGTATCTTCTCAATGGCGCGTGTCAGGCGCGACACCTGGCGGCGCAGCGAGGTAATTTCTTTCTTCAAGGGTTCCACGAAATACTCGTTCACCATATCGCTCACCTTCTTGTCGTTGTCGAGGGCGAGACTCTTAGCCTCCTCATGTGCCTTGGCACGCTGGCTGCGCAAAGTGACCAATGTCACGATGTTGCTGCCCGTAAGCAGGAGGTTCAAAATTACCGATACTAATGCGAGTTTTTCCATGGTTTAGCTTCTGATTTTCGTTTGCAGACGGAATCCCGCCTCCACATCTGCCATTACGGCCGGCACGCCGTTTTCGCAGTGGCTCATGGCGGCCACTATCTTGCGATAGTCGCCGCCAGATTCCGCCGTAAGCACCTTGGTTCTTCCCACGCCACTGCGTTTCTCCACGTTGGCGATGTAGGCCTCCGTGTTGTTCTCTGTGGGGGGTGCCCACGCCCGGATGATCTTCTCCACGGTGTTCCGTCCATGGGTGAGATATGTTCCCAGCACCACGAAGGCGGCGCGGTAGCCGTAGGCCATGGAGGTGAACTGCTTGAACTCCTGGTCGCTTCCGGGGACCACCTCGCCTTGGAAGTGGTCACCGTTGCGCCGGATGTTCAATGGGTTGTTGTTGCGTATGCCTCTGGGGATTGCCATAGCAGGTTATTAGGATGCGTGATATTCCTGAATGATGCCTAAAACGCCCTTGCCGTCGGCTCTACGGGCACGGCCACCAAGACGTTGCATGAAGCTGTAGATGTCGCCATAGTAGGTGGGATCGCCTTCGTTGGCAAACATCTGCGTGGAACCCATAGCACGGGCCACACAAGAGGGGTGCCAGAACAGGCCGTAGCAGCAGTCAGTGGTGCCGGCGGCTCTGTCACCGCGTTCAATGGCCTCGTAGTCTTCCACACTGTAAGTAAGGTCGGTGCTGGTCCATTTGGAGTATTTGGTGCCTGACACCGCTGAAAGCGTTGAGTTGGATGCCATCAGCGTGGTGGCACGCTGTATGATGGTGAAACCCTCCAATTTGCGGAGTTCGCCAGTCACATTGTCGTAGATTGCGCTCAGGTTTTCGTTCTGCGAGCTGCGGATGTCAGCGCAGAGCTGTTCGTACATTTCGGTGTTCAGAATTACATAACGGTCAGCCTTGGGGATGCCCCACTTGTTGAAGATGGTCTTTGCCTTTGCAAAGTCCGCCACTGTTACACCAGTTCTCAGGTTGGAACCATGGATGGTGTTGTCGGCATGTTTGGTGCCGGTGGCCTTGATGAAATAGGTGGGACGCCAATTGTAGAGCATGGCTTCGGCAGTCAGCTGGTCGAGATACATCATATCTTCGGTCATACAGCTGTCAATCTTGTCGTAGCTCAATTCAATCTTGTCAGCTTCCGGGATGAAGCGCGGATCAGTGGTGAACTCATCCAGTGCGTAGGTGATGTCAACATCCCTTCTGCGGGTGATGGTGGCCGGAAGTGAGGTTCGGTTGCGTTTCACGCCGCTGGGCGAACCCGCCTGCGGGATGTGGACCACGGTTCCGCCGATCACATACTGCGACTCATCCACAGAGTGCAAAAGGAACTCGTTGTTCTTGAAGAGATTCCCGACGATATAGTCAGTCCAGATTTCCGGAGTGACGGCCATTCCCAGGGAACCGGCGGGAATGTGCACGAAGTTGGCGGCCACGAAAGCGGCTGCGCCGAGGACAGGCGTAGTTGCCGTCCCAACAAGGCATGACACTAAAACTGCCACGCACAAACTCATAAAAAAACTCAATCGTTTCATAATGCTTAAACTTTTAACTTTTAACTCTCAACTCTTAACTCTCAACTCTACCCGATGGTGATCCAAGCGGTGCCGGTCCACATATACTGTTTCGCCTTGGTGGTGCTGGCTGTTCCGCTGATGGTGTCAACGGTGGTGTCTGCGTCTTTCTTCACAGTCACGTTGCGGGCGGTGCCGTCGCTGGTGGCTTTCACCACAACTTTGGCTCCGATGTTCAGGTCATTGCCCGGGGTGATGGTCAGTGTGGCAGCGGCAGAAAGCGTTCCGAGGTCGATGATGGTTGTGTCGCGCTCCACTTTCACCTCTGCGGCGTTGGATCTGAGTGTCGGGCTGACAAATTCAGAGGTGGGGAAAACCACTTCCACTTTCTTGTCAGTGTCTTTTTCAATGGCGGGGGCCTTGAAATTGTAGCTTGCGTTGGTTTCTTTGTTTACGAACATAATGCTTAGTTTTTGGGGTCGCATCCGAACTTTGCCTTGTAAAGCTCGGCATAACGGCCGGGGTTATTCTTTTTAAGGTTCTCAAGTCTGCCGGAACGGTGATATTTGTCAAAGTCCCAGTCTGCCTCTTCTTTCGGTGTCGTGCCGGTTTGAAGGCTGTCCTTTACTCGCGGCACCGGTTTCATCCTGTTCAGGATCTTCTCGGTGTTCTCATAGTCCTGTTCGGCCAGTTTGGTGTAAGCCTCTCTGTCATCCTCCCCGATGCGTTTGTCGGCGATGGCGGAGTCAATGAGGCTCTTCACCTTGGCTTTCTCGAACTCTTTCAGCTTGTTTTCCAATCCGGACACTTTGTCCTTTTCGGCCTGCAGCTGTTGACGGAGGCTGGTCCTCTCGTTCACAACGCCGCGCAGACTGTCAAGCATTTCAGCCTCCGTGGAGTTTTCGCTGATGTTCAATGCCGTGGCAATTGCTTTTTCATCCATTTTTTTCTGTTTTAGGTTAATAATTTGGTTATTGTAGTAGTTGAAGGCACTGCGGGCGTCCGTAATGCTCTCCAGCTCCTTGATTTTCATGCTTGTGTTTACAATCTCGTCGCACAGTCCCGCCTTCACCGCCTCTTCCGCGCTCATCCAGTGGTCAAGGCCGTCGAACCAGCGGTTGCGGGTTTCCTCAACAGTCAATCCCGTTCGGGCTGCTGTCATCTCGATGAGCGTCTTTTCAAAGCTGTCCATCATGTCGGCGGCGGCGCGTGTTTCGTCACTGTTCCCGTACACATAGCCACACACGCGGTGGTACATGAACTTGGCGTGGCGGGCGGCCTTCACATGGTGCTTCGGGTTGGTGATCAGCACGGCCATCATCGAGGCGGCGATACCGTCCACCACCCACGTGATGTCCACATCCGTGCGGTCAAGGTAGTTGAACAGGGTGCTTCCCTGTGCCACCTCGCCACCGTCGCTGTTTATATAGAACGTGAACGAGCGCACACCATCCTTGCGTTTCTCCTCAATATCACGGATCAGGTCGTTGGTGTCAATGTCGAGACCCCTGCCGATGATTCCGTACAGGTATATCTCGCAACTTACCGTCTCCTTTCCCTTTTTCGTCTGTTTCGCCATAGCTTTTATTCAAAATCTGCGGCAAAAATACACCCCGTTTTCCTTACTTTTTTATTTTGTATTTATCTATAATATAAGCATATATCAGATAATCACATTTGCATTTTACATTGTATTTGCTTCCTATTTTTGCCGTGATTTTCAAGAACGAATTATGGCAGATCTGACAAGAGAACAGAAAAAGGACTACGCCCGCCAGTTATACTTGAACGATTCAAGTATAACCCAGGCCGAGATAGCGGAGAAGGTGGGCGTGAGCAAAGTCACCGTGTGCAAATGGGTGAAGGAAGGCAAATGGGAGGAACTTCAAACCTCTCTTTTGGTTGGAAAGGAAGAGCAGCTGGCGCGGCTGTACAAGCAACTGCGCAGACTCAACGACGCTATCGAGGAGCGCGGCGAGGGCAACGACTTCGCCGGATCCAAAGACGCGGATGCCATTCTCAAAATCACCGCTGCCATCAAGAATCTTGAAACGGAAACCAACATCGCCGAGAAGATGGCCACCGGCAAGGAGTTTCTCTCCTTCGTGCGCAAGACCTCCGGGTTCGACACCAGCAAGGAGGTGGCACGCCTCTTCAACGCCTACATCAAATCCTGTCTGTAACCATGGCCAAACTGCGAAAACCAACCGACAAACAGCTGCTGAAGGACTGGGAGGAATACTACAGCCAGTTCATCTCCGATGTGGAGGTTGACAGCTCGGAAAGCGAGATAGAGCGGCAACGTCGTATCGCCCATCTGGAAGCCAATCCGGAAGAATGGTTCAAATACTATTTTCCGAAATACTGTACCGCCGAACCCGCGCCGTTCCACATAGCGGCCACCAAACGGCTGCTTGCTCACCGCCGCTGGTACGAGGTGCGTGCTTGGAGCCGCGAGCTGGCAAAGTCGGCCCGTTCCATGTTTGAGGTGCTCTATCTGGCACTCACCGGCAAGATCCGGAACTTTCTGATGGTGTCCAACAGCTACGACAATGCTTGCCGCCTGATTCTCCCGTTTATGATGCAGCTGGAAAAAAACCTTCGCATCATCAACGACTATGGCGACCAAGTAGTGGCCGGACACTGGGAAACAGGTGAGTTCATCGCCAAATGCGGTTGCTCGTTCCGTGCTTTGGGTGCCGGGCAGTCGCCGCGTGGAACCCGTAACGAGGCCGCACGCCCCGACTTCATCCTCATCGACGATATTGACACCGACGAAGAGTGTCGCAACCCCGACCGCATCAGACAGAAGTGGGACTGGATAGAACAGGCGCTCATTCCCACCGTTTCCGTGTCCGGTGATGTCCGCATCCTGTTCAACGGCAACGTCATCGCCAAGGACTGTTGCATAGCCCGCGCCGGCAAAGTAGCGGACAAGTTCGACATCGTGAACATTCGCGACAAAAATGGAAAGTCCTCATGGAGCAAAAACACCGAGGAGGACATTGATTTCTTTGTCGCCAAACTGAGCACACGCGCCATTCAGCAGGAGTTTTACAACAACCCATTGTCGGAAGGCGACATCTTCAAAGAACTCACATGGGGCAAGGTTCCTGCAGTCAACCGGTTCCGCCATATCATCATTTACGGCGACCCTGCGCCATCCAATGCAAAAAACAAGGCCGACTCAATGAAGGCCGTGTGCGCCATCGGCCTGCTTGACGGCATATACTACATCCTGCGCTGCCGCCTCGATCATGCCACCAACGCCGAGTTTGTGGACTGGTTCTATGACATCAACGATAGCTTTGGCAATGCCAGCGCACAGCTTTACAACTATGTGGAGAACAACACCCTGCAGGATCCTTTCTACGAACAGGTGTTCATCCCGCTTTTCGCGGTCAAGGGAAAGGAGAAGGGCTATTGGCTCAACATGGTGCCCGACACCCGCAAGAAACCCGACAAGTTCAGCCGTATCGAGGGCAATCTGGAGCCGCTGAACCGCAACTGCCGTCTGGTGTTCAACGAGGCGGAGAAAGGCAATCCCCACATGGAACGGCTGGCGGAACAGTTCATACTGGTATCTCCGCAGCTCAAAGCCCCTGCCGACGGTCCCGACTGCGTGGAGGGCGGTGTGTTCATCGCCTCGCAGAAGGTGCGGCAGCAGTCGGCAGAACAGTTAATCCTGGGCAAACGCCCACGCAATAAACGACGTGTTTAACCCTAATGTTTCATTAAAATGATTGAATTATGCAAACGATTTTTCCGGTATCTTCAGGTACGCAACGCCATCCGTCATGCAGACAGGATGCAAAAGCTGACAGGCAAACGCCATTACGTTATACAAGTTTTCAGCAAAATCAGGGTGTACGACCGCTTTCGCATCAACCTGCTTATCGCCCAGGGCATTCTGCATCCAAGACTAAAGGACAATATTGAGCTTACCAAAGTCTGTCTTTACTACACCAACCCTAAAAACTAACAGTTATGTACCTGCAACCAGAAGACCTCGAAAGGGGTGTGCGCGGCGAGATACTCTCCGTAGTCACCCGTAATACCGACAACGTGCAGCAGGCCATCGCCGAAGCGCAGGCCGAGGTGGAAAGCTACCTCACCGCCCGCTACGACATCCGGGCCGAGTACGCCAAGACCGGTGACGACCGTCTGCCTATGGTGGTGAAGTTGGTGAGGGACATTGCCCTCTACAACTGCTTCAACATCGCCAATCCCGTGTCGATGCCCGAGAACCGCGTCACCGCCTACAACAATGCCGTCAAGTTCCTCAAGGAGGTGCAGTCCGAACGCGCTTCCATCGACGGGCTCACCCGTCTTACCGGGACCACCGGCACTTCATCCTACGTCTCCTTCGGAGGCAACCGCAAACGCAAAAACCAATTCTAACCATGGCCGTAAAGAGAAAGCAGGGGAAAGCCCCCGACAACATCATAGTACAAAACATCCAGATCCACAACGCCCCGCACAACACGCAGGACATTGAAAACTGGAAAAGCGCCATCCGGGCGTTCGAGAACATTGTCAACCCCAATCGTACCCTTCTGTACGACCTCTATGAGGACATCCTGCTCGACGGGCAGATTGAAGCTACATGGGGCAAACGCCAGGACGCGGTGCTCAACAAGGAACTGGTGTTCGTGCGCGACGGCGTGGAGGATGAGGAAATCACCAAGCTGCTCAACTCCCCCGACATGCGCCTGCTGATCCGCGAACTCCACAACTCCATTGCATGGGGCTACACGCTCATTCAGGTGAATGACATCCGCTACGACAGCGACGAGGAATCCTACAAAGTCGATTTTGACCTCATTCCCCGCAAGCACGTCCATCCGGAGGAAGGGTTCGAGTGCGTGAGCCGTGAACAGTCGATGACCTCACGCGACTGGCTCTTCAAAGAGGATCCGCTGGCCGCCTATATGCTTTGGGCGGGCGACCCCGCCGACAAAGGCATTTTCGTGAAAGCAGCACAGTATGTCATCTACAAGCGCGGCGGCTTCGGCGACTGGAGCCAGTTCGCCGAGATGTTCGGAATGCCGTTCCGCGAGATGATCTACGACGATTACGACGAAGCTACCCGTGCCAAGCTGGAACAGGGGCTACAGGAATGGGGCGGTGCCGGCTACAGCATCCACCCCCGCAGCACTGAGCTGAAAATCCATGAGACCGGCGGCTCCACCGGCAGCAACGAGGTGTACGACCGCCTCATTGCCGCCTGCGACGCTTCCATTTCCAAGACCATCCTCGGCAACACCCTCACCACCGAACAGGGCGAAAACGGCGCACGCTCCCTCGGTGAGGTACACAAGGAGGTGGAGGATGCCAAAACCCTCAGCGACCAGCGCCTGCTGCTGTCCATCCTCAACACCAAGTTTCGCGCCATCCTCAAACGCTTTGGACTCAACGTAACGGGCGGCATGATCTGGTACAAGTCTCCCGACAAAGACTGGACTGCGCTGCAAACAAAATGGAACGTCATTGACTCCATCAGCGACAAGGTGCCGGTGGCCGACGACTACATCTACGAGGAGTTCGACATCCCCAAGCCCGAGAACTACGAGGAACTGAAGGAGGAGATGCGTATGGCGCACAGTTTCACCCCCTTTGAAACGCCCTTGCAAAACCCATTAAAGAAGGATGCAGATCCACACGGACAGCCCTCAAAAAAGACCGTCAACCTCTTCAACCGCCTGAAACGTTTTTTCTTCTGAGGACAGGCAGCGACCTGTCCGTCCGAAACGCTTTGGCCGCTCTCGATGAGCTGTACTTCCACGGCAGCACCATGGAGGCACTCGTCTCGCTGCTGTCGTTTCCTTACGCCTATAACCTCTCCAAGCGGGACCTTTACGAAAAGGTAATCCGGGACGTGATGGATGGCAATGCCGGCAACATCCATCCTGAAGTATATCAGGTCTACTCCGACAATCTGCGCAAGGCCGTGGGCGGCGTGTTCCGCTCTGATGACTACGGTGACCGATACTTCGACCTCCAGGCACAGCTTCAGAGCAACGTGACCCGCTTTGCCGCATACAAGGCGTGGCACCTCACCGAGCAGCTGAAAAAGCAGCGGGAGAAGTGGACTGACGATGACGAATACAAGAAGGTGGCCAAGGCGATGATGAACACCTTCAACCGCTACCAGGCGGCGGAATACAACACCGCCACCGCCCGTGCCCGCACCGCCAAGCAGTGGAACGACTTCAACGCCGACCCCATCTCCAACGAACTGTACCCCAACCTGAAGTGGCTACCCTCCCGCAGCGCGAACCCGAGGGAGGAACACATCCCGTTCTACGGACTGGTTCTGCCCAAGACCGACCCCTTCTGGCAAGAGAACCAACCGGGCAACCTCTGGAACTGCAAGTGCGACTGGGAAGAGACCGACGACCCCGCCGCCGCCACCCGGCCTGCCACCATCCACGCCAAAGGCCTCGAAGGCAATCCCGCGGTAACAGGCGAAATCTTCACCCAAGAATGCACGTACTTCAAGCAGGTTTCAGGAAAAAGAAATCAGGATTATATTGAAAACTATGCAAGAAAACATTCAGAAATATGGGATGTTGTTAAAACAATCAATGGCAGAGTGTTGGAAAGTTCTCTTCATGGCGGTGGCGAAAAGGAAGCCAACGAAGACACTGCCAAATATTTTGCCAACAAATATGGTCGAACCATATATCTGCTTGGACGGAACAATGGCGCCACCTCTGCTGACGCATACGATGCTACATTGGGTTGCAAAGTGGAATACAAAAACAATGGAACAGCGACTATTAACTCCATAGATAAAGCCCTACGAGAAGCAAACAAGCAGGCACCCGTTGCAGTGATTGTTATAGAATCAGATATTTCAATGGGTAAATTGAGAGATGCAATCAGTGATAGGATTAAAAGAAGTGAAAACATCACCTCAGTAACCCTTGTGCGGAATGGTGCGGATGTTACATACGAAAGGGAAGAGATGCTTTCAAGTAGATTTAAAATACAACTGGAAGACTTCAAGTAGTCTTCCAGAGGCGGGGCGTAAACCCTTTCGGGAGAACACCGCTGCAAAAATACAATTTTTTTGAAACATACAACACCTTAAATGAAAAAGTTATGAAATTTTTCTGCGAAACCTATCACGAAGAGCGCGACACAGAGCATTGCTGCTTCTGTTCCGCCGCCTGCTCTCAACGTACTATGGAGGAAATTATTTCCAGCACAGGAGAAAAAACTATGAGACAACGCACGGAAAAGATCACCATCGTGTTCACGTATGACGAAATGCCGCTGGAAAAACTGGGGGCACGGCTATGCAAACGAAGAATGGACGTTTATGGGGATGGGGACATCGCCAAGAATGAGCTGCTCTTCTCAGAGACGGAAACCATTGATAGGAAAATGGGAAAAACAAAGAGTGGAGTGGCAGGCGCGGTCAATCTTTTGTATGGGTTGCTATTTGATACGGGACATCCCTATTATTATATCAATGACGAATATGCTTTATTAGACGAAATGACCGACAAGTTTCAGTGCCGCATTCCCAATTATGGAGAGAAATGCGGTGGCGTTGGCAAGCGTTTCAACCTTTTGTGGAAACTCCGCTTTAAGATGCTTCAGCTCAAGGTCAAGCTTTTCAATGTTTTTAAGTAGTTCGTCCTCTATCCCGGTAAATCCGCCCATACGATGAAAGTCATACAGTTCCATTGTCGGATAACACATCACATAACCAGAACCGCATTCGTGGTATTCTATCAGTTCCTTTTTGGCAAGCTGTTTCAGGAACAGCCGCAGCATGGCATCCTGTACCCCAAACGCTTTCGCCATATCTTTGGAAGGAAACCTGCAGTCTTTGCTAATCTGATTGATTAACCAGTCAATCATTAAATCCTTTTGCTTACTGTCAAACATGTCTTTTTAAAGTTAAACATCCCGCAAAAATACAAAAACAACTGTAGCAATGACCATTAATATAAGAGAGAAAAACTATTTTTACGACGGAAGGGCAGAACACAATGTCTGCGCGGCGCATATCTTGCTTATAATGCCACATCCCGAACGGGTGGATGACAGGCTTTATGTCTATCGCTGGTATAGCAAACATAAACAGCGGTGGTTTTATGGCGTGACGGATAAACAGACACAGGAGTTGTGGGCAGATTTCTGCCAAAAAGTTGTGAAAAAGTATATCAAAAAAAAGCACTGATATGTCCCCCGAACAGTTCCAACAGGAAACCAACCGCCTCCAGAAGGAGTTCAAGGAACTCTTTGAGAAGTACGCTCCCACCATTGCCGGCAAGACCGCCGTCAGCTACTTCAAGAAGAACTTCCAGAATGAGGCATGGGGACGGGTGAAGTGGACGGAGGTGAAACGCCGCACCGACCCGCACGTGAAAGGCGCAAAAGCCACCCGCAAGATCCTCACCGGTGATACCGGCGACCTCGCCCGTTCCATCGAGATAAAAGCCGTGTCGAAAGGACAGGTGGTCATCTGGACCGCTCCGTCAGCTTTCGGATCCAAAGAGCCATACGGACGTGTTCACAACGAAGGACTCCGGGCGGGAAGGGGCAAAGGTTTCATCATGCCCAAACGACAGTTTATGGGCGAGAGCGAAGAACTCAACGCCCTCATCATATCCGAAATAGAACGCAAACTCAAACAAATCACCCAACAATGAAAAAACAGCTTTATCTTGCCATCGTAAACCGCCTGAAGAACATCCCCGGTGCGGATGACGAACCACTTTTCAAACATTTCGACCTCTGGAACCAGCAGGTGGAGTTCATCGAGCAGGAGACCCCGTTCCAGACACCTGCCGTCTTCGTGGAGTTCATGCCCCTGCAGTGGCAGACCATGGGCAACCGTGTGCAGTCTGCCGACCTCACCACCCGCCTGCACATCGTCACCGAGTGGCACGCCCTCACCGCCGACTACACCCCGGACGAAGAACAGGAATTGGCACTGGCTTACCTCGATATTGTGGATAGTGTGGTGGCCGCCCTACAGGGTTTCTCCGCACCAAACACCAACACGTGGATGCGCACACAAACCATCCCCAACCACAACCACGAACGCTATGTCGATAGCGTGGAGGAATACATCTGCCGCGTGATTGACGACTCGTCCAACACGCCGATGACCGGCGTGAATGGCGACGTGATTGTGCCGGAACATCGGTACGTGACACTCAATCCGGTAGTTAGTAAGGGCGAATGATTATTCGCCCTAATCAAACAATGACAGTTGTCTTCGGCTGATGGTAAGCCGGCGGTCCCGCTCGCTGGCGGCCATACGCTCGGCCTCCTCAATCTGGCGATCAAGTCCCGACATGTTGATGATTTTTATGAAAGTGGCGTAGCTCATCGGATAGACAGGGTTCACATATTTGCGCCACACGGCGGCATAGGTGGTCCACCCTTCCTCGTAATACTTGTTCACGATTTCCACCACTTTCTTGCAGTAAAGCAAGTGGTTCAGTCTGTTCCTTGCCATAAAGATATTGTTATCTGCCGCAAAAATACAAAAACGCCCGCTGATTGGCGGGCGTTGGGTGCAAAATGTCAATAAATTGTCACTGTGCCAAAATTCCCACTGTCTTTCGGAATTCAAACTCCTCCACAATGTCGTTGTACTGCTTCTTAAAAGCCGGATAAACGTCAATGTAACCTTTCATCACCCTTACGGAGTGTATCACCGTTGCGTGACTCTTCAGCAAGAGGAACTGTGCAATGTCGGTGTACTTTGCTCCGTAATGGCGGGCGACTACGGAAAACATTGCCCGCTTGTCGGTGATTTCGCGGCACCGCTGCTCCGACAACCGGAACGTGCAATGGTAATAGCAGGTCATCAACAGGTAAAGCAGCTGCATGTCATTGTTGGTCATTCTGTGCATAGTTTTGCGGTTTCATACTGTTGTAAAGGTTCACTTCCCGTTCGCTCCAGTGGTCAATGGTCTCGCTGATTCCCGAAGCCACGAAGAATGTCAGTGTACCCGTTTCGGCCATCATGCCGGGAAGCACGAACTTGCTGATTACAATGACTTCCACAAGACTTAGACGGAGCGTGATTTTGTCGCGGTTGGGGGCATAGAGTTTGTACATCCGGATGAACAGGTTCTCCAGCGTGTTGACTGCCAACAGTGAGTCAAGCCCTGCAATCTTCATCCTCCGGCCAGCTTCCAGCACACCCTGCGCCAGCACCTGCATATCCTGCCCTGTCATTTTCAATCGTATTTTTATCATACCTTCCCGTTTAATTGTTCCACAGTTGGTCGCTCAAGTAGGTAGTGGCGTACTTCTTACACACTCCGGGCGGAATGCTCTGTAAATATCGTGGGATAAAATTGTAAGCTTTCACACGTTCGCGTTCCGACATCTTATCCCACGCCCGCTGAGTTTTCACCTTGCTGGATCGTGCTTTGTCGTCGTAACGATTCCAGAACATGTCGAAGGTAATATCTTCCACCAGTTCGGTGATAACCCCTGTGCGGCCTTTCAATTTATCCAATGCCTTGGAGGTAACTGGCAGATGTGTTATGATGCTCTTCCAACGCTCTTCGGAAAACTGCACAGCTGACATATCAAACATCACGAGACGTTCTGTCTCATCATCGAAGCCGTATATGACACCGCCTTCAAAAGCAGGGCAAGTGATTTCAAATTTCTTCATGGTTGTCTGATTTCTTGTGGTTTTCAATCCATTCAATATAGCGTTCCTTTATTTCCAGGAGTTTGTTGTCACGCTCATTTCGCAGGCCTCGGATTTCAATATCCAATTCCTCCATCCGTGCGGCCAACTCACCCTGTTCCTCTTGAATATGGATGTCGCGGCTGACTTTCAACTGCCGTATGTCGCGTTCTAATTCAGACACACGCTGCATCATTTCAAACCGCACCTTCATGTCGGTTATTGAATAGAGCTTTTTTTTCAATCCAAGGCGCTCGGTTTCCAATCCATTGATCTTCGCATAGCATTCTGATTTGAGGCTCCAAATCCTGCGATTTCCGGCGCGCCGGATTCCATTTTTGTTCCTCTCAATGCGCAAAATGTCATGGTCACACGTACATTTCAAGCGCTTCATTTCCAATTCAAATTGATTCATAATTAATGGTTTTTAAATGGTTTCTTTGGGGGGGTGAGCTGGAATCGAACCAGCGTCTCTCTTTCCTGTTTTTTGATGCGCATCGAGCGGATTTACCAATTCTCCCATCACCCTTGCCATCTCCTTTCACGTTATCTTTCCAGCTGTCAGATGTCCTGTTCCATCCGCCACCGGCACCCATATCGCCGGAACAATCCCTGCCGTGCTGTCGGCCCTACTTGGAGAATCAAATCTGAACATGGGGGTTATTCTTCCTTTTTGGGTTCCACGTAGAAGGTTTCGTCCTGCACCACGGCAATGCCTACCTTGGGGAACAGTGCGGAAACCTCTTCCTCCTCTCGATCGGCCAGCAGCTTCTCCTTGTTGGCCTCTTCGCTGGTACGCACATAGCCGGGAAGGAACTCCTTCAGCATATTTACCACGCTTGCCCACGTGAACCCCTTCAGAGTTTTCAGCTTCGGGGTTCCGGTGCGGAAACCGATGGTGCCGTGGGTGGTCTCCAGGCTCTTGCGCTTACTGAACAGTTCGTCGCGGTTCTCAAGCGCGTAGGCCTGCAGGATGTCGAAAGCATTGTCTTTCGTCTCGGCAAGTTTGGCCAGTTCATCCTGCCACTTCTCGCGGATCTTGGTCATTGCCACGTCCATCTCGGCCGTAATCTTCTGTTGTCTCGCATCCGCCTTTGCATAATCGGCGAACGCCTGTTCCATCTGTTCCGATGTAATGCCGCTGTAAACGGTCTTCTTTTCTCTTGTCTTTGCCATAATTATTTGGTTTTTAAAAGGTGGTTAAAATAATTCCAGTTGGCTGGTTTTCATAATTTGTTCGTTGATTTTTGATAATAAAACATGATTGTTATGTATTTGATCTTCGTGAATCCTTTTTTTACAGAATGCAAGAGCCTTTCTTAATGTTTCTTCTCGTGTTCTGCCGCTCTCGACATCATCGTTTTCTCTGGAATAATGTGGCAACCACGATGACAGCGGTGTATCAATGCCCGACTGTAAACCAAACACCCATCGGTGCTCTGTTTTGGCCAATTCTATTACCAAATAACGATTTCTATCCGTACAGACCACGACTTCTTCAGGATTCAAACAAACATCATTGATATTCCAATCAAATCCGTTCGTGTTGATAACAGGCTTTCGAGGACCGATTTCCATACGCTCTTCAAAGCTGTACCATTTCTTTGAAGCTTTAGAATAGTGCTCTTTTGTCGGATTTGTATTTACAATGTGATTTTCCATAACTATTCTGTGCTAATTGGTGATGAAAGCTTTAATTTCCAAATTTTCTGGTTGCCACGAATGTCGCGCACCTCTTGGGTGAATAGAAGGCATTCTTTCACAGGCCACCTGTATCCGGTGAAAAAAGGAGCGTCCGACAATTCCGATTCTCCGAACACAACTGCACCTATGATACATTTGAACAAGTTTTTTCTTTCAGCCAGATCCAGATAAAAGTTGTAAAGATCTTCTGAAACTTTTACCTTGGCTTGTAAGGGTTGTGCCCCGGCATGGATCAGGATAGGTTTGCCCACGAAACAATCAGGAAGGCGGTACTTTCTATACTCGTACTTCTTCACGCCCAATACCAACATAGTAGCGTATGGCTGCTTAACAGTGAGGACATCGAAAGATCCTTGTATATATTCCTTCACATGAGGGCTGTTTTTGCGGATATTTTCGCGTCTGAACTCTTGTAAAACACTTGTGTTCATAATTCCAGCTCTTAATTCAAACTTACAGAAAAATCCTCTTGCACCATTGCCCCAACGGTTCGTTGCTTCTTGCAGAACTCCGCATAGATGCGACTCAGCTCCGCAGGCGAAATCTCGTTGAAGCTGGTCTTGCCGGCTGCGCGGCACGCCACGCCCTTCACATACTCCATGGTGGGCTGCTGGCCACGCAGCTCGAACCAGCGGAAAATGGCCTTGATCACGCCCTTGCGCTTGCGGTCCAGCTTCACCCGCTCCGGGTCGCTCTCCGGCTTGCTGTCGGTGCGTACCGACTCGCCATTGCGCGGGTTGCGTTGGTTGAGCGTGCCTTGGAGGAACTTGGTCAGGTCGAGGCATTCCAGAAAGCTCAGTTCCGACGTGTGCGAGGTGCGCCCTTCAGTGAAGTCCAGCACAATCCCCGCCATCGCCTCGCGGTCAATGCCCAACTGCCCCGCCAGCCACCACAGCCGCCGGTTCTGCGCGTTGGTTCTCGGATTCTTCGTTACGGCTTCCATTACAGTACAACCTTTACATGTTTGCGGAAACTGATTCTTGGGAAACGTCCCTCTTTCAGCAGACGGCGGAACTTGTCGCGTGCCATGCTGCCCAGCATCCCGCCGCTCACTTTGCCGTCAACGCCATAGAAATTGATACTCTGGATTCTCGGATAATAAACAACTTTTGCATTCATAACTAATTGGTTTTAAGGTTAATATTAATTTTCAATTCTCAATTCTCATTTAGCCGATGATTTGCGCCCCTTCGTCCCAGATGGTGTAAACCCCGCCGTTCTCGCCGATGAATCGGCCTTTGCTGTAGGCGCGGTAGCCCTCCACCCAGATTTTCAGCGAGGCATCGTACATCACGCTCTTGGCGGCGCGTCCGGAAGGCAGCTTGCCGTCGGCGTGCGAGATGAGGATCAGCAGCTTGCTGGCCAGCGTCTGTTTCAGGGCCAAATAACTGCGGTAGTCCAAACCAGTGTACTGGAAACTGTCGATGATCACGAAGTCCGCACTGCGCCGTTTTGCGAGCCGGTCCTTCAGCGCGTCCATCGGTTCGCTCACCACTTGGAGACGGCCGCGCTCCACATCCTGCAGCTGTGCAATCTTGTTGCGGAACGTCAGCGAGGTGCCTTCCTCCAAACTGTCGTACAGCACCTTGCCGAAACGGCTCAGTTCGCGGCACAGCTGCACCGCAAAGGTGCTCTTGCCGCTGCCCGACTGGCCCCATACCATCCACGTGCCCACACGCTCCGGACAGCCGAACGCCTCCAGCCACGCCCCCTCAAAGGGGAGTGTCTCGTAGCTCTTCCGGCAGATGTCCGTCACTGATAATGCCTTTCTCATAACCCTTATGCGTTGCGGTTGGCCTTCATCAGTTCGTCATAGATGCGGCGTGGCGAGCAGTCGCACTGGGCGATCAGCCGCTGGATGTTCACGCCCGCGCCGGCGTTGGCCTTGGCGATGAGGGCGGCGTGCAACCGCTTGAACTCCTGTGTCTCCTTCTCGCTCTCCGGAGTGGCACGCTGGTAGCGGCTGCCGTAGCGGCTGAAGATTTCCTCGTAACCCACCTTCTTGTACTCAATGCTGCGGCGAATCTTCTCACGGAGGCCGTCGGCCCCCATCATATACCACCCGCAGCACCGCTCGGTGGCGTTCCACAGGGCTTTCAGTTCCAGAAAGGCGGCATAGTCCAGGTCTCCGGCTTCGTCCAGTATCACCAGCGGACGGGGCAGGCTCCGCAGATAAAACACCAAATCTGCGTACACATCGTTATATGTTCCTACGCTTCCCACCCCGAACTCTCTGGCGATTTGGCGAATAAGTCTCTGTTTGGTCTTCACTTGCGAACAGTCAATATAGATGGCGTTGGCGTGGCTGCGCACGTAGCACCGCGCCGTGTAGGTCTTGCCGATGTCGGCCACGTCGCACAGCATCCGGCTGCTGCCGTTGTCCTGGCAGAACTGCAGCTGCCCCGTCACAAACTCATACACCGGGGTAACGGCGGTCTTCCATTCCGGCAGCGCGTTCAGCGTCACCTCTAATTTGCGGGCGATGCTGATCCAGTTGCTGTCGCTCAGCACCCGTTCCCAGTCTCCGCGCATCACACGGCTGTATTGCGAGCTGCTGATTCCCAATGCCACGGCGAATTTCGCGTCGCTGGCGTAGTGCGGACGGCGTTCCTTCATCGCCTCCACCACTTTCTCTTTGATTTCCTTACTGATGTTCATTTTATTGGTGTTTTAAGTGTTTAGAATTGTCGTTGCTACAGGCTTTCAATGGCGTATTCGGCATAGTCGGCCACCGCGTAACGCTCCAGCAAATCCTCGATGCTGTCATCCGCCGGACGTGGGGAGGCGGGTGGAACAAAGCTTGCGCTTCCAACCTCCCCTCCGACGGACCCTTGCAGGGTTTCTCCGAGGCCTTCCGGCATCTCAGCCGGTAGAACTTTGATGTTGGCTATGTTGTCCTTGCCTTCGCGGACAAATTTGTCGAACTTGCTGATGTACTTGCTCTGTTCGGTCATGGCGGCGGTGTCTGCCTCCGTCCATTCGGCCTTTGCCGTGGTGAAGGTGGCAATCTGCGCTGCCCTGCCCACATACTGGCCGTTCTGGTAAAGGAACAGCTCGCCGATGCAGCCGCTTTCATCCTCAAGCCAGTAGGCCTCCACACCGTAGTTGCCCGGTTTCAGCCGTTTCAGTGCCGCAATGTCTTCCAACTGGTAGTCGGCATACTGCACCTGCACATACTGGTTGCGCTGCACGGTGGTGTCGGTACGGTGGCCAATGTAGCGGAGCAGCACGGCACGGTTCATCGGCGACAGATCCGGATTGAGATTCTCCATGAACACCTCCATCCGGGTCTTTCCGGGATAGCGTTTCTGGTCGCGGTGCAGGCCGTTGTTGTATGCCTCTATCATCTTCAGATCGTCGGCCACCAGCTGCTCGTAGCTGTAAGTCCTCTCCTTGATTTCGTAGCGGTCGGTCTGCTCGTTGTAGAAACGCTCGCCCTCCGTCTGGTTGACGGCAAGACGTGAATACCAGCGGCCAATGCCGTCCTGATAGCGTTTTTCGTAACCATATTTCTTCTGCCGGTTGAACTGCTCGGCATGTTTTTCCTGCGAGTTCGTAGGGGCGCACCAGCGCACGAACGGGAACACGTTGCCCGCCCGCATCAAGTCGTCCTCGAACTGGTTCACCAAGTGGTTTTCCACCTCCATCTCCAACGGCAGTCCCAGACCGCGCCTGTCGAGGAAGCGGAACATGTCGCGCAGGCAGTTGATGTACAGGTCGGTGTTCTTTTTCCGGCTGTAGGCCGCGCCGATCAGCACGCCACTGCACACGTCGTAAGCGTAGTAGGCCTTCACGCGGTTGCCGTCGTGCATCTTGCGAGGCAGGTCGCGGTCGTCAAGACTCACCTTGCTGAGGCTGAACAATGCGTTGTGTCGGTGGTAATGCGGACGGCTCAGCGCACCGAACTTGTGGTAGCTCATCCGTATGCTGTCAATCAGCATCTTATTTTCGGGTGCATTTACGATGTTCCACACTGTGCTCTCGCTGATGGCGAGGGGCGCACCCTGTGCGTCGGTGAAGTCGCGGCGGTCGAACACCAATCCGGTGCGTCCGTCCACCACGTCGATGGATCCGGCAAGGAACTGCATGTACTGTGCGTGTACCCAGTCGGCGTATGGGTTGTTTTTCTGGCAGTAGAGCGAAAGGATCATCCACTTCACCTCTTCGGTCACCTTTCGCGAATGTTGGTTGCAGTAGTTCTTATGTATCAGGCTCTCGTAGTCCGGAGTGCCGCCGTTGAAATAGGCGTTGTAACGCTCTCGCAGTCTGCGCTCGTTGGAGGGGAGAGTGTGGGGGAAACGCTCCTTGCTCACACCGTTCACATCGGCACAAACGCTGGCGAAAAGTCCCGATTTGCGGTTACCGCTCACGTTGCAGGCGTCACGACGCCCTTTGCGCATGACCAGCATTTCGCGCACCGCGTTCAGCACGATGGCGTTGTTGTAGTATTCAGTTTGCACAGCGGCGGGCAATGGTCTGCCATCGGCCAGTTGGTAGTCGGCATAGAAGCTGCGGGCTGCGGCATCCTCTCGTATCAGACTCTCAAACACGGAAACCTTAGCTGTGCCATCATTATCGCGGCTGCTTTCGCCACGATCCGTCAATACCCTGTCCACCTTGGTCTTCAGGTTCACCGGCAGACTGTCGTAGGCAACCACCGCCGGAATGCCCGGCGCAGATCTGTGCAGCACCTCAATGCGCTGACGTGCCACGTTCTGTTTATACGCGCTCACAGTCATCAGGCCGTTGTCCCAAAGGAACCGAGCCTCAAAACCTATCCTGCCGTTATATGATACCAATGTATTCATCGTCTTTCCTTTCATTAATCATAGATGGCCACACCGCCGTACTCTTTCACGGCGATGGCTCTGATATTGCGGGCGGTCTGGCTGTCGCCCTTGCCGTTCAGCACGTTGCTCACATAAACCGGCGACACGCTGAACCTCTTTGCCAGCATCAGCCCGGTGCCTTTTTTCGTCCAAATTCTCTTCGGTGATCTCTCCATTGTAACTCGTATTGATTTTTGTCGTATCTTTGACGGCTTGTTTAATGATTAAAACCGGCTGCAAAATTAGAAAAAAATCTAAACAATAAACATCTTTTTGAGAAAAAAATCTACTTCTACATGGATACAAAGGCTAATTTATTGATTTTCATAAAAGAAAAAAATCTTTCAAAGACCGATTTTTATAAAATTACGGGTCTTTCCAATGGCTTTTTGGACAAAGGAGGCAGTGTCACATCGTCAAATTTAGAAACAATTCTCAAACATTTTCCTGAAATTTCGGCGGATTGGCTCATTACTGGCGAAGGTCCGATGCTCCGATCCGACCTCCCTGTGGCACGTCACGCCACCGAACCGGATGCAGGTGTCCCGCTCATCCCCATTGATGCCATTGCAGGCATCCCCGCTGGCGAAAGCATTGCCGTCCGTTTCATTGATTGCGCAAAATACACCATCCCGGAGTTCGCCAACCTCAACGTGGAGTATATGATCCGTGTGTCGGGCAGTTCCATGTATCCGAAATACAGCAACGGCGATGTGCTTGCGTGCCGTCGCGTCCACGATATACTGTTTTTCCAGTGGGGGAAGATCTACGTCATCGACAGCAGCCAAGGGCCGCTCGTCAAGCGCGTGTTCCAGGACGAAGATCCGGATCGCATCCTTCTTGTGTCCGACAACAAAGAGCACTACCCGCCGTTCAGCATACCCAAGAGCGACATACGCAGCCTCAGCATTGTCCTCGGCGTGATCCGTTTAGAGTAGTACCCCGCGCACCCGCACGCGGGCGGTCCCGCACGGGCTAAAAAGGCGCACACACGCACCAAAACAAGCAAAAATCTGTCATTTTATTGGTTATCAGTAGTATAAACACAGAACAAGAAGGGCAAAAGTGGGAAAAAATACCCCGCTCATTTCCTCGTTTTTGCCGTTTTACACGGAAAATTCGGCACTAACACCCCGCTCAACTCGTTTTTTACGACACAAAAAATGTCACTCTGTTGTAACCCTGTTTGTCACCCTATTGTCACTCTGTTGGCAAAAACGGGCAAAAAACGTGTACCATTGCAACACCCTTTCAAGGGTAGAAAAAGGCGGTCAAAAACGTATTTCAAACGCACGCTGCAACCTCATTCCAAACACGCAAAAAAGCCCGCCAAACAAGCCATTTACAGCCGTTCAGCGGGCAAAATTCAACCAATTTCCACCCCAATTAAACTTTTGCAACAAAAAACGGGCGTTCAGCCCGTCAAAAATTAAACCAAAATTCAACTTTTGGTACAGTTTGTTTTAAATCATCAATCCGGCAAAAATAGGTTTAATTCATTGTTTTTCAGGCAATTTTAGGGCAATTCTCAGGCAAAAATATATGTACGTTTTGATTTAGGCCCCATAAAATATGTAAATTTGCATCGTTATACAATCAGATTTTATTTAGGGACTGCATAAAGTCTGAAGGTATGACGGAAAAAGAGTATTAATAGCAGTCCATTACCTTTTCCATATTATGAAAAAAATTACTTTCTTGTGTTTGTCTGTTTTGATTTTAGGGATTAGCATGGTGATTTCCATGCCGAATGCCAATGCTCAGGAAAAGAAGGCCGACAATGCACCTGACTACAGATTAATCAGTATGGCTATGGATCTGGCCGACTATGGCTATGACAACCAATCTGCCATGGCATTGGCACAAGCTGCTGAAATTTTGGCCGACAATCCTGTAAAATCTGCCAATGCCAAAGATGTTGAGACAAAAAAAACGTTGGGAGCTGTTCCTGGTGCACACGATTATTCCCCTAATGCTCTCTTGGCTGAAGCAAAAAGAGTTGCAGGCAAGGATAATGCAGTATTGGCTTATATTGAAAAAGTTGAGAAAACCGTGAACGCTCCTGCCGCTACACGCGGAACAAGCAAGGCTGCAGCCTATTATCAAGATGTTTATATTTCTGGTGGCAGTACTAAATTTTTCTACATAGACATTCCCGCTGCCTCATATATTGAAGTTGAAACTGATGGAAGTGACGAAAGACTTTGTCTGTATGTTTATAATGAGATAGGCGAACTGAAAGATTCGGATTGCCGCACAAACCCTTCCACTAGTGCTCCTTTCCTCTTCTCCCAGGAAATTCAAATTAAATTAGTGAATATGTCTAGTTACGGCACCTATTGCAGAGTTTGGGTGGATGGCATTTCTTTATAGCCTGTTATTTCATCAACTAAATCTGTGGAAACGACACGGGCAATATGGAGATGAATCTCTCTATTGCCCTTTTTTTCATTAAAAGGCTTTCCCCGAGAAATATGAATATTCGTCTGATTACCGTTATTGTCTTGAGCTCGCTTCTGGCTTTGGTTCAACCTCTTTCTGCGCAAAAGGTCCAGCACGAGCGCAAAAATGGCAAATCAAATGTGAAGGAACGACCCACGGCGGAACTTTCAGTTTTTTTTCTCGAATACAATCCTATCTTAAAAAAAATTGACACCCTACATACTTATGATGGTAGATTGCCACATGTGTCCTCGGCAATCCGTGTAAAAAAGAACATCGACCCCATCTATATCATAAACGGTGACCCACCAAGTTTAAAAATCGTCATGGTAGGGGAAAAAAACATAAATGCAACAGACTTTGTATTCTCACTCCCTGGCTATGAGTGCCTCTCGCCTAACATTTTTCCGTTTGACAAAGATTCCGAGCATACAAATGTTGTTTTTGTAAGGAAAAGCGACAGACTTTTCTATCAGAAAATAGGTAACAACACGGCAAAGAAATTAAACGAATTATACAGGAATATAGAAATAAAAAAACTATATAGTGATCGGGACAGCTACGAGAGCCTATCACTAGAGGAGAGAGTTGTTCTACAACGACTTGCCGAGGATCTTGAACCCATTACAATGCAATTCGAACCCGGTTCAGCATTCTTAAATATCAATGATAAAAATGGAAATATAAAACGAATAAACAGTGCTTTGAACCATGATGAATCAAAAACACTAGTGATTGATTTATATGAATGTACTGAAGAGGAGGAACTTATTATAAAAAAACGGAGAGATTTCATTTTGAATCAACTTCCTGGTATTATGGACTTACCTAAAGAACGCGTTGAATTCCACCAATACTTTTCTGACGATGCCACAACAGCTGGTCGCATAGTAATTCGCATTAAAGTGTCAAGGTAATAAATATCCGTTTATGAAGAAATACGCCGTAACACTTCTCATTGTCCTGCTTGGATTCAAAGGTTTTTCTCAAATCTGGATTTATCGCATATCCGCTCAAGAGTATGATCCAATCACCAAACAGTGTGCTCCAGTGGACGACATCCGTAATGTCCTTACGGAAACGGAAAAGTTAAAAAAAGATAATGATTTTCTCATCAATTCTGGTTCCTATTTCAAATATTCCACATCCACTCCGGTACATGATTTCTCTGCTTTCTTTTCCCTCAATCCCCAATTTGAGCTATTGGATGAATCGTTTTGTCCACTTAACGATACAGCTTCAACAACCAAAACGTTTGTGGTTTGGGATAAAGAGAAGGCACGTATAACATTCTATGGCGAAAAAACACACCGAACCCGATCGGCTTTGGTTTCTTTGAAGCAACGTATTGACAGTCGAATCAATGGGTTACAGTACATCTTCAAAGTTCCCTCACAGCGAGATGTTCCGCTCGATATGTATGTGGAAGAGTATGTGGAAGAGTATGTGGAAGAGTATGTGGAAGACCTACAGTACTTCGCCATCAAAGTTCCCTCACAGCGAGAAGGGAAGGTACTCCTCAGTGATGAAGACAACCAAAAGATAGGGGAACTATCCAAAATTCTTCGCCAGAAGCCCCAGTTTACACTTACGATTGAACTTCTAGGTGACAATACAGAAGTAGTGAGTCAAAATGCATTAAAAATCAAAAAGATTTTTGTCAAAAAGGGTGTTCCTGAGAACCAAATTGAACTACACACGTATTCCAACTCCGATCCAGAAAATGCCGATAACATTACGGATCCGGAATTAGAGAAGAAGTTTGTCGAATATGCTATTCTTAGAATAAAGATTAAAGATTAAGAGGTAAAATAGAATTATTAGTCACAAATTATAAATCAATCATGAAAACATCATTAAAATACATGGTTTTGTCCTCACTCTTTACAGTAATCTTCTCTTCCCACTTTGTACTTTGGGGACAAACCTGTTCCACTTTCTCAGATTTGAATGACATTTATTTTAAAGATGACATTATCATCTATTCCAGATTGCATTTCGTGGCAGAGGAATATGCGAACAGGATGTTACAATTCACGAACATAGACGCATCGGATTTTGAGTCCAAGCTTCAACAAACCGCAAACTGTTTTGTTGAAGTTTCCATGCCCGACATACAGGAAGACCGAACCATCATTTTTTTAATTCTCTCGTCAAGAACGATTGCCGCGACCGAGAGCACCAGCAATTTCACTACAGTTCAGGATTTTACAGAAGTGTCAGCACAAAAAGCAAGCGCGAAAGACTGGATTGAAGCTCTTCCAATACTCACAGATGATGAAAAAAGAGAGCTATACAATATTCTTTTTGACGAATTCAAACAAAGCCATTCTCCTGAATTCATTCAGGCAGAACAAGAATTCATGGGAGGGCTCTTTTCGGAGAAAGAGGGAGTATCATCACAACGGCCGCCAAAAATCCAAATTACTACTAAATTTGAGAAAGAATACAAACAATCCAGACAAGAGATTCAACTCGTTGCTGGAAATGGCTC
>JBGUPL010000066.1:0-2515 GCA_045130275.1 Bacteroidales bacterium | reverse complement strand
AATAACTGTATCAATGGCACACGCCTCGTCGATCATCGCAAGTTTCTCCTTGTCAAAAAACGGACTCTCGTCCCTCCAATAGACATTAGGGGCAAGCGGTTCTTCAGGATTCGGCGGATGGAAATTCTTGTCCGAGATGCGCCACATTCGGTCAACGGAGGTGGCGCCGCCGACACAGAGGATAGTGTGTCCACAGGCTTTCAACACAGAATAGTCGGGCAGCGTCATCCAGCGATTGTGTCTGATAGGCTGGAGGTTGAAATAGGCAGGATTGTCGTGGTTCCCTCGAATGAACGCCAGCCAGTTGTTAGCTTTCGAGAGTCGTTTGCTGCACTTATTGTACAATGCCTCATAGTACCCAGGCCGTTCAAAGCCGAAACCACAGTCGCCCGCCACGACAATCAGCATATCTGTCATTTCATACTGCACACAGCACTTGTAGACGAGCTGCGTGAAATCGCCATGAATATCACCACTCACCACGACACCCTTCGCCTGCGGAAACTCGAATATGTTCACTTTTTTCATTTTCAAACTGCAAAAGTAAGAATAATCTGTTTTTGTTGTTTATTGTATTAGTATGGGAAAAAGGGGAAATGTTACAGGGGTGGGTGATTTTTTTAAAAATTTAAAATATTTTTCATTTTCTTCTGTTTGTATTAAATAAATTGTATATTTGCGAACGAGAACGACACAGTCGTTTTTAACCTTAATATATTGAAAACAAAATAAATATAAGAAAACAAAAAGATAAATAACATCGAAAAACAATCGGTCATTCGACCACTATTTTCAAACCAAAAACATAAACCTATGAGTACAACATTAAAAGAAAAACTTGAAAACGAGGTCCGTTTCCTCCGGATTTCCATCCCTTACGACAAGCGCGACAATTACACGTCAATCTCATTCGACGATGGTCTGATGCCAAAATTAGAGTGTGACGAATCTTTCGTGCCCCCGATGTACGATGAGAGCACCAAATTACTGGAGTTCTGGATAGATTTAAGGGAGAAGAAGCTGAAGGACTGGGACGAAAACAATGGCTATTTGCATGTTTGGGCAAAGGTGTGCGACGAAGGCACCTACACCTTGTATGACAAAGACATGAAGCCGCTTTGGCAGATCCAAGGCTACGTCCCCAGCGCCCTGATTCCCCCGTACGATATGGGCTTCAGCGATTACCTGGAACTCACCATCGAAACCGACGGCACGCTACCTGAATGGCAGAAAGCGCCTGACTTCTCCGACTTTCTCGTGAGAGGCCGTGAGCCCGGGCCGGTGATGTCCTACAGGTGGAACCACGCGGCGACCGCCTACTACGACGTGTTGGGTTACAAACTCGACAAGGAAGAGGTTATTTGGCTGGTGCAGAGGTTGATGGGGAAGTATGGTTTGAGTGGTGAAGAGGTAGGGATTTAGAACAAAATAAGTGTATTTTGGCATTGGAAGATTCATTTCTGTGAACACCCGCAACAAAAATTGGGGGACTGGCGCACTCAAACACATTAGCGACAGCCTTAAGCTTGAACTTCCGGGTCTTCGTGGATTCAGTGAGACAAATCTAAAGAACATGCGTCTGTTTTATGAAGCCTGGAAACATATTGAGTCCAATTCGTCAGTCGCAACTGACGAATTAACAGATTGTCAGTTGACGGCTACCAGAAACAAAGCGCAAATCGCTAATAATAAGTAAACTACTATTCGCCAGTTGCAAAATTTCTTGGACACTATCCCCGACTACAAACAGACCTATCTGCGCATATTGAACGATGAAGACCGACGCGATCATGAAGAGGCTCCCATTGGTATCATTCTCTGCAAAGATGCCGACATGGACTATGCGGGATACATTATGCAGGATTTTCGCCAGCCGATGGGCGTGGCCACCTATAGGACCGCCGACGAGATGGATCCAGAAGTCTTGAAAGCTCTTCCGCCCAAGGAGGAGCTGATACGGCTGATGCAAGACAATGGATCCGAGAATCTGATAAAGAAAAACTGACTTATGCCAAAGAAGAAATACACCTTCATCGACCTGTTTTCGTCAATTTCGGCAGTGAAAGGCAAATAGTACAAGGTAAAACAGCAATCTTAACCGTCGCACTATTGGTCCCATACTGTCCTCGATGTCAGCTCCGTCGCCCCCTGGCTGCTATGTAGTCAGAGTGGTGAAGGTGGTGGAGTAAGTTCCTTCAGTTCCATTATATCCAGCATATTGAACATCACTCCATCAATTTCGGCGTGCCAGGATTGGTGGAAGTGGGCGTAGTACCAATTGCGAATAGGATGATTCTTTTCTTTTAGATGTTTGAAAAGATTATCCATGATCTTCCGCTCGTATTTCACATCGTCCAACAAACCCTCATCGCGCATCGCCCAATTATGCAAACCTTGATGCGACGACAATTCGCAAAACGAGGGCGAAGTGTGAGTAATAACTGTATCAATGGCACACGCCTCGTCGATCATCGCAAGTTTCTCCTTGTCAAAAAACGGACTCTCGTCCCTCCAA
>JBGUPL010000065.1:0-62257 GCA_045130275.1 Bacteroidales bacterium | reverse complement strand
CATACTGTCCGCTAAGTCCGCCTGTTTCCGAATCAATATGACGGAAAGCAAGCCGCACGGAATCCCGACCTTCATGTGCATTGACATAGAAAACACCGGCGGAATCCGTCATGCCGTATTCATATTCGAAGCCGCCAATCAAACCCACACGGACATCAGGAAGAGGTTCTCCAGTGGTTTCTGAGACCACTTTTCCCCTCACAGGGAAATAGTCATTCGGCATACCATAACAGGCCTGAAACGTAAACATCAGAGCCGTCGCGGAAAAAGAGCCGAACAGAAATCGCAATATCTGTTGTTTTTTCTGACGTAATTTATTCATAGCCTTTATATTTCAAATAATGCGCAAAGATAAAAAATATTTGATATGCACGGAAAATAAATTATTTTCGGTAAGGTGCGCCCTTGCGCGCCGCTACGGTTATTCGGAATCCTTTTCTGAATTCGTCAGGTATTTCACCCGGACCTCGTCGATGCGATTGTGGTCCATCTTGACGATTTCGAGGTGGCAGCCCATAAACTCGAACGAATCACCGACTTTCGGAATCGTTTCAAGATGCTCAACCATGAAGCCTGCCACACTGGAGTAGTCAATCTCGTCATAATCGACCTCGTAGCCGTCAATGACGTCTGTGAGGACATCGATGGGAGCATCGCCCTTCACCAACACAGAATGATCATCGCATTCAGTGACATCGGGTTCCACAACTTCTTCCTCTTCCGGCATCTCCCCGACAATATTCTCGATGATATCGTGCAAGGTGACAATGCCGGCAAGATCGCCGAACTCATCGACCACGATGCCGAAATAGTACTGTTTTTGCCGGAACGTATTCAGAATATCCTGTGCATCCGTGTTTTCAGTAAAAACCAAGGGCTCATCCAGCATTTCCCGCACATCGACATTACCATTTTTCCGCAACTCCTTGAAAAAATCCTTGATATTCAACACGCCGAGATAATTCTCCACATGTTTGTCACACACCAACACGCGACTCACGGAAAAATCGTACAGTTGGTTGATGAATTCGTCTTGAGAGAGATTCACGTCAATCCATTCGATTTCTGAGCGATGTATCATGACGTGGACGGCGCGTTTGTCGGCGAAAGTGAAAATATTCTCATGCATCTCGCTCTGTTCCTCCTCGATGACATCCGTTTCGCCCGCCTCTTTAATCATATCCAGCAGTTCGTCCTCAGTGAGATGATCCTCATTTTCCTTAACGCCCAACATCTTGTCAATCAACGAGGTGGTGCCAGAAAGGGCGATGACGGCGGGTTTGAAGAGCAGACGGAAGAAGTTCATGGTCGGTGCTACCGCCACCGCGACGCGTTCAGGTTTGGAAAGCGCTATGGTCTTGGGCACCAACTCGCCAATCACAATCGTCACGAATGTGATGACGGAGAAACTGATAATCAAGGCGATTGTAGCCGCGAGTCCGGCAGAGGCTCCCATCCACAGGAAAAGTGGCTCTAGATAAGGTGAGAGCGACGCGCCGCCGATGAAACCCGTCAGCAGGCTGATGAGCGTTATGCTGACCTGGATGGCGGCTAAGAACTCCTCCTGGTGATCCTGCAGGAACAAAGCTTTGCGGACGGCTTTCGAATGTTTCTCCGCATATTTGTCAATGCGGATCTTCTTGAACGAGACGATGGCTATCTCGCTCATCGAAAAGAAGCCGTTGGCCAAAATCAATAACAGGATAACAAGGAGTCGTATCATGGCTATTTTTGTTCTGAAAGAAGGTCGCGACGGTTTTGTCCTATGTATTTAAAATACAAGAACAGGTCAAACGAAACAATCAGCAGATTGAAAAGATAAAGATAAACCACCCAGTCATAGTTAAAGAATACCTTGTGCAAGATGCCAAAAACATATCCCAGAATGATGATGGACATGAATACAGGACTCTTGCCGATGACCACTTTTGTCCGCAGAGCCCTCACTATGGAAAAAGGCCAACTGCACGCAAAACAAAGCAGCATCAAAATCTCAAAAACACTGACTTTCATTGTTTTACAATAAACGATTGGTTTGTGAAAAAACGGACTGCGACAACGCAATCCGTTTGTGGAGCGTATGAGAATCGAACTCACGACCTCTTGACTGCCAGTCAAACGCTCTAGCCAACTGAGCTAACGCCCCGATTAATTTGTAGAGCTGTCAAAATATGGCAGCCCTACGCTATGTCATTTACTTCAGACCTTGATTTCAACGTCAACGCCGCTGGGCAACTCCAGCTTCATCAAAGCGTCGATGGTCTGAGTGGTGGTACCGTAAATGTCCAGGATTCTCTTGTAGGTGGAAAGCTGGAATTGCTCTCTGGACTTCTTGTTGACGAAGGTGGAGCGGTTCACGGTGAAGATTTTCTTGTGGGTCGGAAGCGGAATAGGGCCAACGAGCACCACTTTGTCGTCCTTCACGCTGTTCACAGTCTTCACGATCTTCTCGGCAGACTTGTCAACCAACGTGTGGTCGAATGATTTCAGTTTGATTCTAATTCTATGAGCCATTATTGTTTATTGTTTATTGTTTTTTTTCTTTGTGATCAGTGATCAGTGACCAGTGATCTGAATTTCTAAAGTCTTAAGTCTCACGTCTTACGTCTATAAAATAAACCGTCCGACGTTCATGATGTAGTCTTTGATTTCAGGGGTGACTTCCGCGTATTTCATAAATTCCATACTGAAAGTTGCCCGTCCTGAGGTGATGGAGCGTAACGTAGTCACATATCCGAACATTTCAGCCAAAGGCACTTGCGCCGTGATGATCTGGAAGCCGACTTTGGCGTCAATCTGTTCCAGCACAGAGCGTCTGCGGTTGAGGTCGCCGGTGACATTGCCGATGTACTCGTCGGGGGTGGTGATTTCCACCTTCATGATCGGTTCGAGAATGGCCGTGTCAATATTCTTGAGCGCTTCGCGGAAACCGATCTTCGCGCAAACCTCGAAGGCGAGTGCGTCGGAGTCGGTCGGGTGCGACTCTCCGTCCGTGACCGTCACCTTGAGGGCTTCGAGCGGGAAACCATACTTGCCGTTCATCATGGCAAGCTGGAAACCTTTCTCGGCACCGAGAATGTAGTTCTTCGGCACGGCGTCGCCCTTTATTTCGCTGCTGAACTGCAAGCCTTTGGCGTCCAACGGCAGCGGGTCGATGCGGAAGTCCATCACCGCGAAGGAACCTCTTCCGCCGTTCTGGCGTTTGTAGGCTTCGTGATGCTGCACCGGCACGAGCACCGCCTCTTTATAGGCGACTCTCGGCTTACCATGGTTGCAATCGACATTGAACTCGCGTTTCAGGCGGTCCAACAGGATTTCCAAATGCAACTCCCCCATGCCGCTGATCAGCGTCTGGCCGGATTCGGAATTTTCCGTCACCTGGAAGGTGGGGTCTTCGTCCGCCAGTTTGCCGAGTGCCAGCGTCATCTTCTCCTCGTCGTCCTTGGTTTTAGGCTCGATGGCGATTTGGATCACGGGTTCCGGGAACACGATGTTTTCCAGAATCACGGGATGCCGTTCGTCAGTGAGACTGTCGCCGGTATGGATATCTTTCATACCGACAAGGGCGACGATATTTCCTGCGGTCGCGCTCTCCAACGGCTGTTGCTTGTTGGAATGCATTTGCAGGATTTTGGCTGCGCGTTCCTTTTTGCCGGAGGTGACGTTATAAACGCTCTCGCCGGCTTTAAGTTCGCCGGAATAGACCTTGATGAAGGTCAGTTTCCCGATGTACGGGTCGGTGGCGATTTTGAAAGCCAAAGCTGCGAAAGGCTCGTTGACGTCGGCCAGTCGGGTCACCTTCTCCTCGTTTTTCGGGTTCACGCCCTCAATGGCGGGCATGTCAAGTGGTGAGGGGAGGTATTTCACGATGGCGTCGATGAGTCGTTGCACGCCTTTGTTCTTGAAAGAGGACCCGCAGAACACGGGTTCGATCTTGCGGGCGATAGTCGCCTCGCGGATCGTGGCCTCCATTTCCTCAATGGTGATGCTGTCGGGGTCATCGAAGTATTTCTCCATGATAGCCTCGTTCAGTTCCGAAAGGGTTTCAAGCAGGCGGGTGCGGTACTGTTCCACCTCCTCGCTCATGTCGGCCGGTATCGGGACTTCGTGATAGGTTGACCCAAGGTCATCCTCGTCCCATTCGTAGGCTTTCATTTCGAGGAGATCGACGATGCCGGTGAAATCGTCTTCGGCGCCGATGGGCAGCTGGATCGGCAGGGGGTTGGCTTTCAGTTTGTCGTGAATTTGGTTCACGACGGCGTAGAAGTTGGCTCCCGCACGGTCCATCTTGTTGACGTAGCAGATGCGTGCGACGTCGTACTTGTTGGCCTGGCGCCAGACGGTCTCCGACTGAGCCTCCACGCCTCCGACGGCGCAGAATATGGCTACAGCTCCATCCAATATTCTCAAAGAACGTTCGACCTCGACGGTGAAATCAACGTGACCCGGGGTGTCGATGATGTTGATTTTATAGTCTTGGTCCTGGTATTTCCACATCACTGTGGTTGCCGCGCTGGTGATGGTGATTCCGCGTTCCTGCTCCTGCACCATCCAGTCCATCGTGGCGGTTCCCTCGTCCACTTCACCGATTTTGTAGCTTTTCCCGGTGTAGTACAGAATACGCTCCGTTGTCGTGGTCTTGCCGGCGTCAATATGGGCCATTATGCCGATATTGCGTATCTGTTGCAAATCCTCTGCCATCGTCTCGAAAACTGTACGGTAAGGTGAAATGAAAATGAGGGTGGCGTGGCCGGATTACATGCGCATGTGAGCGAATGCCTTGTTGGCCTCTGCCATACGGTGAATTTCCTCTTTCTTCTTGAAAGCGGCGCCTTCACTCTTATATGCAGCCATGATCTCCTGGGCGAGCTTGTCGGCCATCGTTTTCTCGTGGCGTTTGCGGGCGAAGGTGATCAGGTTCTTCATACCTACGGACTGCTTTCTGCCCGGCTTGATCTCCTCAGGGACAGGGAGAGTGGTACCACCCACGCGGCGGCTCTTGACCTCCACGCTCGGGGTTACGTTTTCGAGGGCCTTCTTCCACACTTCGAGACCGTTCTCTTTGGTCTTCTCGCTCACGATGTCGATGGCGTCGTAGAAGATTTCGAAAGCAAGGTTCTTTTTGCCTTTCAACATGATGTTGTTGACGAATTTTGTTACCTGTTCGTCATTGAATTTCGGATCCGGAAGAATGATCCTTTTCTTTGCATGTGAATTTCTCATTGTATCTTCAATAATTTGGGTTATTTACTCTTGAATCGCCAATCGCGGCGTTCAATTTACATTAACTTTAAGGGAATTTTTATTTGCTCGGGGCTTTTTTGGGACGTTTGGCACCGTATTTGGAGCGACCTTGGAGACGGCCGTCAACGCCGGCGGAGTCCAATGCGCCACGGACGATGTGATAACGCACACCGGGGAGGTCTTTCACACGACCGCCGCGGACCAGCACGATGCTGTGTTCCTGCAGGTTGTGGCCTTCACCGGGGATGTAGGCGTTCACTTCCTTGCCGTTGGTCATTCTAACTCTGGCCACCTTACGCATGGCGGAGTTAGGTTTTTTCGGCGTGGTGGTGTACACTCTCAAACAGACGCCGCGTCTCTGCGGACAAGCGTCCAAAGCCTTTGACTTACTTTGTGCGGTAAGTCTTTTTCTTCCCTTTCTTACTAATTGTTGAATGGTAGGCATAAATCTTTTTTCCTTTTAATTTTTTGATTTTAAGTTCTTTTTGCTCTAAAATTTTGCGGCTGCAAAAATACACTTTTTTTTAATTGCCAGTTATAGAGGAAAATATTTTTTTCAACAGGTGTTGATTGCCTCCTGAAACAACCCCGAAACACCTTCAAAAACCACCTCCATCCCCCACTTCCTATTCTTTAATTCCTAATTCCAAAAGAGCGTCCGCACATATTCACCGAAATAGTAGCGCCAGTTGCGCCACGTGTGGCCGCCACGGGAGTAATACATGGTGTAGGGGATGTGGTTGCGCTGGAGGCGGCGGCGGAACTTGTTGATGCGATGGTGAAACAAATCGCCGGAGCCGCCTCCAATCCAGTATTTGGCGGAACAGTTGTCAGGAAGCTGCTTATGACCGACCACAGGGGAGAACATGCCAACCGAGGAGAATGTCCCGCAATACATGTTGACGAGATTGGCGGATTGTTTAGCGCCTGCAGAGAGCCCGGCCACCGCGCGGCTGCCCGGAGTGTTGGAGAACCGGTATTTCGCACTCAGGAAAGTGTCCAGTTCGGGGAAACATTTCTCGAACTCCCGTTTCCCCCAGGCGGGATAAAGAAAGATGTTCTTTGCCAGACCGGCTGGCTCGTCATCCTGCGAGAGCAGACATTGGGGATTGGCGTTCGGTATCACGAGGATCATCGGTTTCGCTATCTGCATGTCGATGAGGTTGTCGAGGATCTGCGCGGCGCGTCCCCGCTCGTTCCATGAACACTCGTCCCCGTTGATACCGTGCAACAGATACAGGACGGGGAAATTCTGCGCGCTGTCGGCGTATTGCGGAGGTGTATAGACGACCAGGCGGCGCGCTTTCGCCTCGTTGCGACTTTGGAACACGACAGTGTCGAGGCGGCCATGCAGGGAGTCATTGACGCAGAGGTCCACCCACGGGTTGCCACCAATGGTGAAGACACTCATCTTCTCGGTCCGTACGCGGATGGAGTCGGGGTTGGAGGGATCCGGGAACCGGGTACCGTCGCTGCTGAACAGGTAGGTATAGACCTCCGAAGCCAACGGCGGCGTGGTATATGTCCAGCGGCCGCTGCTATCGCGGGTCATTTTCGCGGAATGGTAGTTCTCCCGCCTGACGGTGATGGTCTCCCACCGCAGCTTGCAGTCGCAATAGACTTTCACCTTCCTCGCCTCGGGTCCTCTGTACTGGAAGGTCACCGAACCATCCGCATTCAGCAGGATCGAGTCGCCGGAAACCTCCTGCGCCCGGACCTGAAAGAGGGCGAGGAGAAGAATGGCGAACAACACTATTTCACTTCGCCTTCTCATGTGTTATTTGTATAATAGGTGTCTATGACAAATAATATCTTCATTACTCTCCTCAAAAATCTCACAAAAAACGGCGGCAAAAATACATTTTTTTGGATTTAATTTCACCCTGCAAAACAATAATATTATAATATATAATGAATTAAATATAAGTACAATCCGGCCGAGGATTCTTTGGGAGGCTCGTTGAGGTAAACGATTTTTTTGTATCTTTGCCGCCGAGTATTAATTTGCCGTAATGTTTTTTGTGTTCAAGACCACGATGTGCGCTACACCAACTTCCAGGACTCTCATAACCTATACACCTTAAACCACAAGCCTATACACCTTAAACCATAAACCTATATTAAATGGACATCACCAGCGTCATCATCGCAATTCTGACCCTCACGGCGGGCATCGGCGTTTTCTTAGTGGCCTGCCAAATGATGAGCAACAATTTGGAGTCCGCAAGCAGCCGGAAATTAAGACAGCTGTTTGCGAAAACGGGCGACAACAAATGGGTGGGTGTCGGCATCGGCCTCGTGGGCACCGCCGCCATCCAGAGCAGCGGCGCCGTCACCGTGATGGTCATCGGTTTCGTGAACGTGGGCATCATGAGCCTCGCGCAGGCGGCCACCATCATCTACGGCTCCAACATCGGCACCACTGTGACCGCCCAGTTGGTGGCCTTGGGAATGTTCGGGCGCAACAGCATCTCCACCACCATCATATTCGCAGCCTTCGCGGGCATCGGCGCCTTCATCTCGCTCTTCGCAAAGCGTGACAAATGGAAACAGACCGGCGGCATCCTCACCGGTTTCGGAATGCTGTTCGTGGGTCTGAGCATGATGTCCTCAGCCATGGAAGAGTTCGCCGCATTGCCAGAGGTCAAGACCATGCTCGCCAGCATCAGCAACCCGATCCTCCTGGTTGTCATCGGCGCTCTGTTCACAGCCATCATCCAATCGTCGTCCGTGATGACCTCCATCGCCATCACCATGGTGGTCACAGGACTGGTAAGCCTAAACCAAGGCATCTATCTGACCATGGGTTCCAACATCGGCTCCTGCGTGGTGGCCATGATCGCCGGTATGACCAGCGGGACCAACGCCAAGCGGACAGCGCTCATCCACCTTATCTTCAACGTCATGGGTGTGGTTATGTTTATGCTTCTCGCCCTGATTTTGAGGATCACAACCGCCGGTGCATGGAGTTTCGGCACCCTTTTCGAACGTTGGTTCCCGAACACTCCTCAGGTACAACTGGCCATGTTCCACACTTTCTTCAATGTCTGCACCATGCTCGTGGCGTTGCCCATGACCAAGATCCTCGTGAACACCGCCTGCCGCATTGTTCCTGAGAAAGAGGATTCCCATGACGATCGTCCGCGTCTCAAATTCCTCGACCCGTCCATGCTTTCCACCCCCGCCGTGGCTCTTCGGCAGTTCAAGAGCGAAATCGAGAACATGGCCAACATGGCCATCACCAATTTCAGACGCGCCATCAAGATTATCACCACTATGGACTACTCTGAAATCGAGGAATTCAGACAAGTTGAAAAGACTCTTAATTTCCTGAACAAGGAACTTTTACAATATTCCATCGCCCTTTCGGAAAACAGTTTCAGCAGCTACGACCAAGCCTACTTGACCTCCACTATCCGCACCGTCAGCGATTTGGAGCGTGTCGGCGACTATGCTGAAAATATCGTGGAGTATGCAGACTCCCTGAAAGAGCAGGATGCCACTTTCTCGGAAGAGGCCATCAACGAAATCCTACAGATGGAAAAGCTGGTGAACAAGCTCTACGATGAGGTGACTTACGCCTATCACCATAAAGACCGGGAAGCGCTGAAGAGGGCAAATGTCATCGAGGATCAGATCGATGACCTGACAGAAGAGATGGAACGCAACCACATCCGCCGCCTGAACGACGGCACCTGCAGTCCCGCCGTCGGTGCGGAATACCTCTCCCTGGCCCAGAACTCCGAACGTGTCGCCGACCACCTCATCAATGTCGGAAACACCGTTTTGGATCTCTACAAGTGATTTTCTTCCAAAAAAGTCTTGATTTTCACAGGTGCGATTGATAAAATCGCACCTTTTTTCTTCTTTTTTAGCTCCAAAAACATTTATAACATTCTATCTTTCAATAAGATAAAAATATTTGCGTAAAATTTACACAAATTGTGTTTCCATATTGGAAAAAATGTATTTTTGCGTAAAATTTACGCAATTAAAAAAATAGGAAAGAAAAAGGAGGAAACAGTATGAGTTACACCTATCTATATCCGCATCCTGCCGTGGCCACCGACTGTGTGGTATTCGGTTTTGACGGCAAGGAGCTACAAATTCTGCTGATAGAAAGAGGTTTGGAACCATTCAAAGGGATGTGGGCATTCCCAGGAGGTTTTATGCGCATCCAGGAGACAGCGGAGGATTGCGCAAGACGAGAGTTGTTAGAAGAGACAGGATTTTCCGTTCAAGTCCTCAAACAGTTGGGGGCGTTTTCCGGCATACACCGCGACCCGCGCGAGCGGGTGGTGTCCGTGGCCTTCTACGCCTTAGTGCGCCCCTCGGACGTGAAAGGCGGCGATGACGCGCATGACGCCCAGTGGTTTTCCTTGGACGACGTGCCACAACTCGCTTTCGATCACGATTTCATCCTCCGCAAGGCGATGCAGCAGCTTCGAAAAGACATCTATTTTGAGCCGATCGGGTTCGAGCTGTTGGACAATGCGTTCACCATGTCGGAGCTACAGCGGCTCTACGAAGCTATCCTCGGGGTGCACTTCGACCGACGCAATTTCGAGAAAAAGATGTTGCAGACAGGGATTCTGCAACCCATCGACGAGGAATACGATGCTGTCCCGGGATCTCTGTCGCACTACGCATCTCTTGAACAAAACAGCGCATTCTTCGGGGAAAGGCGGGAGATGCGCACCAAAAGCATTGACGCGCTGTTCGACATCGAGCCAGAGAGCCCTTGCGAGACAGATATTTTAGCAAACATCAGCTATTCTGAGTGTACTTCTCCTACAGAAGAGACGGAAACCATCAGACGCAAACCTGGAAGGAAAGGACGCAAATTTTCGTTCAACAAGGACAAATACGACAATTTCAAACGGAATAACAATTTCAGGTTTGAGTTCTAACCGGATATTTTTGACTATAACGTTGAACTATGACTTAGACTTAGACTTAAACTTAGACTTAAACTTAGACTTAAACTTAGACTTAGACTTAGACTTAAACTTAGACTATTAGCTGTTAGCTAAACGCCAAAAGCCATCATATAAATACTTCATCAATTCAAAAAACACAAAATTATGTTCACAAAAAGATTCAAAAAGCAACAGGAAGTCACAGACAGTCAAAGCGAAAACAGGAACACGGTTCCTCAAGAGAGCAAGCAGAGAGACAAGCTCAAGGTCTATAACCTCGTCATCCTTGACAAGAGCGGTTCCATGAGCTGCATCGCCGAAGCCGCCATCTCCGGCTTTAACGAAACGGTGGGCGGCATCCGCTCCGCACAGGAACGTTATCAGGACTCTCAAGAACATTTCGTGTCACTCTACGTTTTCTGCGATTGCGACAAACATTACATCTATGAAAACGTTCCCGTAAATGAGGTTAAGACGCTAACATCCAAAGATTACCGTCCTTGCTGTTGCACCCCGCTCTTCGATGCCATGGGAATATCTCTAAACCAACTGCTGAACAAAATCCAGTCGGACAAGAACGCCACTGCCGCCGTCACGGTCATCACCGACGGTTTGGAAAATGCCTCCATGGAATACTCGGGTTCAGACATCAAAATCTTGGTGGACAAGCTGAAGGACGAGGAGGGCTGGAATTTCGCCTACATCGGCACCAACCAGGATGTGGATGCGGTGGCCGCCCAGATTTCCATCACCAACACCATGTACTTTGAGGATGATTCGGCAGGCATGAAGACCGCGTGGGAGAGCGAACGTAAAGCTAAAATGCGGATGTACGACCGGATGCAAATGGACTATGACTGTTGCTGCGCCGCACCCGAACCGATGGATGCGAAAGAGCGTAAACTGTTCCGCGCAAAACGTAACCGCGAGGAGAAGAACTACCGCGTCATGGACGAGTTCAGCGACCGCATCACTCCCGACAAGATAACCGCGCTGAAAGAGAACGAGATTTTTGTCTTCGGAAGCAATTTGGCGGGAATGCACGCGGGTGGCGCGGCGAGAGTGGCGGCAAGCAAATTCGGGGCGATGATGGGGCAAGGAGTCGGTTTGCAAGGACAAAGCTACGCCATCCCCACGATGCAGGGCGGCGTGGAGACCATCAAGCCCTACGTCGATGAGTTCATCATGTTCGCGGACTGTCACCCGGAGATGACCTTTCTGGTGACGCGCATCGGCTGCGGCATCGCCGGTTTCACCGATGAGGAAATCGCCCCGCTGTTCGTGAGAGCCATCAACTTACCCAACGTGCATTTGCCGAAGGAATTCTGGGGAGAATTGGTGTAAAAATCCCCTCCTAAAATTATGACCTCCGAAACTTGTGAAAGTCGCTCGCATCCCACGACTGATACAGCAGGATGTGATGAATTTCGTTGATAATCAGGATAAAAAGTCGCAGATCATTGTCGGCGAACCATTGGATGGCCTCCGTTTCCTTGCGGCAGGCGGCTGCGAAAGTGGCCAAAAACGTGCAATGGTACTTGTCTAACCACGCAATGGCGGCATCCTCGTTGTCGATGGCGTTGCTCAACACCGCGAACTCCGGATACCCATTGTCCAACAGCCACTGCAACGCCGCCTCGTTGGAGTGTATTGCCGACGACAACGCCTCCAACTCGCGATACCCGTTGTTCATCAGGAAATCGCTGAACTTCCGGTCGCCCTCCAGACTTTTGAGGAAAGCGACTAGTACCTTAGGATCGTAATCTAATAGGCTCTTCATCAAATTGATAATTGATAATTGATAATTGATAATTGAGGGGAAACGTTTCGAATCCCCTCATAATTATCCATTATCAATTATCCATTGTAAATTAAAACTTACTGTTTCAAACTAACGGTCTTGTTAAACACCAAATTCTCCTCATTTGAATCGGGATCGCAATAGAAGTAGCCGATGCGCTCGAACTGGAAGTGCTTGATGGTTGAAGCTTTCTCGTAAGTAAGACCTTCTTCCACCCAAGCTTGCTTGATTTCCAAGGAGTTGGGATTCAGGTTGTCGAGGAAGGTTTTACCCTCTTCGCAGTCATCGGGGGCGGGCACGTTGAAGAGGCGGTCGAAAAGGCGCACCTCGGCGGCTTTGGCGTGTTTCACAGGCACCCAATGAATCGTCGCCTTCACCTTGCGGTTGCTGTCGGGCATACCGCTCTTGGTCAGCGGATCGTAGGTGCAGTGGATCTCGGTGATCTCGCCGTTTTCGTCCTTCACGATATGCGTGCACTTGATGATGTAGGCGTATTTCAAACGTACCTCGCGGTCGATGGAGAGGCGGTAGAACTTCTTGTCGGCGTTCTCGCGGAAGTCGGCACGCTCGATCCACAACTCCTTGGCAAACGGAATCTTACGGGTGCCGGCGGTCTCGTCTTCGGGATTGTTGACGGCATCCATCATCTCCACTTGATCCTCAGGATAATTGTCGATGATGAGCTTCACCGGGTCGAGGACGGCCATCGTGCGGATGGCAGTCTTGTTGAGGTCCTCGCGGGCGCAGAACTCCAGCAGGGAAACATCGATGATGTTGTCGCGCTTGGCCACACCGACGGTCTCGGCGAAGTTGCGGATAGCCGCGGGGGTGTAACCGCGACGGCGCAGACCGCAGATGGTCGGCATACGCGGATCATCCCAACCGTTAACATAATGTTCCTTAACGAGTTGCAGCAGCTTACGCTTACTCATAATCGTGTAGTTGAGGTTCAAACGCGCGAACTCGATTTGCTGCGGATGATGGATCTTCAACGCCTCGCAGAACCAGTCGTAGAGCGGACGGTGCACTTCAAACTCCAGCGTGCAGATGGAGTGCGTGATTCCCTCGATGGAGTCGCTCTGACCGTGCGCGAAGTCGTACATCGGGTAGATGCACCACTTGCTGCCCGTGCGGTGATGGTCGGCGTGCAGGATGCGGTACATGATGGGGTCACGGAAGTGCATGTTGGGCGACGCCATGTCGATTTTGGCGCGGAGCACACGGCTGCCGTCGGGAAACTCACCAGCTTTCATACGGCGGAAGAGGTCGAGATTCTCCTCCACGGTGCGGTTACGGTAAGGACTTTCCACGCCAGGGGCGGTGGGCACTCCCCTACCCTTGCTGATCTCCTCCTGCGTCTGGTCATCGACATACGCGAGACCGTCCTGGATGAGCTGCTCCGCCCACAGGTACAGTTGGTCGAAATAGTCGGAAGCGTAATGTTCTTCCGCCCACTGGAAACCCAGCCATTTGATGTCGTCCCGGATGGAATCAACATACTCGGTGTCTTCCTTCACTGGGTTGGTATCGTCGAAGCGCAGGTTAGTCTTGCCGCCGTATTTCTGAGCGATACCGAAGTTCAGACAGATGGATTTGGCGTGGCCGATATGCAGATAGCCGTTCGGCTCCGGAGGGAATCGGGTATATACTTTCGCATCGTTTTTCCGGTTCTGAATGTCTTCTTCGATAATTTGCTCAATGAAATTCATAATCTTCTCTTTTTTATGTGGTAAAAAAACAAGCCGCAAAAATACATTTTTTTTGTGTCATTTTGATTATGGTGTTCAACGCTTTATTAATTATTTGCTTTTTATGAATTAATGTAGAAAAATACTATCTTTGCCACGTTTTTGATTTATAGAAATGCAACGTTTGCTTTGTCGCATCAGGGCTATCTCGAAGTGGCTGTGTAATTTCACACCACCAGCTTTGGTCATCTCCCTTTACTTTATAATAGCCCTGTTCTTCGCATTCATCATGCTGACTGGCTGTCACTCCAAAGAGCACGTACACCCTGCACCGCACTGGTTCAAGCATTATCAGCATTACAAAGAAAAAGATTACATTCAATACATTGAAAACCAGATCAATAGCGAAACCGACACACTATTGATGCCCTCACTGGTGCGCGATTTTTACCGCGAGCGCAACTTTCATCCTTTCTGGACTCAGAAGGGGCTTCAAGAGGAAATAATCGACTCACTTCTCAAAAATCTTGACAACTCCTATCCTCTTCATGGCATTCCCGGTGAATATTTCGGGTTGGACAGCATCAGACATTGTATTTCGCAGCTTATCGAACATCAAATTTCTGATGATCAATCTTTGTATAACCATCTTTATCATCTCGAGAGACAAATCACCAACCAATATCTGCGCTATGTTTGCGCACTGCAGTATGGCGCAGTGAACCCCAAGACCGTACATGGCCGGAAATGGTACTACGAAACGCTGCGTCCAGACTCCGCATTTCTACGTCAGACACTAGACAACATGTCCCGTTTTGCTGTCCAAATCCGCGAATCATCTCCAAAAACATCTGAATACCAAGCACTTCAGAGAGAGATGTCCCGTCTGTTTGCCTTGCAGGATTCCACCAAGAGCGAAATCCCCGTTTTTCGAATGCAAAAAGGGGCTCGAAATGCGCATCTCCAACCTCTTTGTGAACGCTTAAACCAGCTTGGAATCCCAGTTAACACAAGTAACACATTGAACGACACGATATTAAAAGCCATCAACACCTTCCGGCGCAGCAACGGCATCCCCGAAAGCGATTCGCTTGACACGGAAACCATCGAAAAGCTGAACCGGCCGCTGCAATATTACAAAGACGCGGTCGCCGCCAATCTGGAACGGTTGCGTTGGCAGAAAAAGCATCGGAAATCCGACGACACGCTCCATATCGCGGTCAATATCCCCGACTACACGCTTTGCGTGGTGCAGAAGGACTCGGTGGTGATGCGGAACCGGATTTGCTGCGGCAAGACCCAGAACCCCGAAAACGTGCCAGCGCGCCATAAAGACGGCATCATCACCCCTTTCAAGGCAGAAACCCCACTGATGTACAGCAAGATACGGACGTTAGTGCTCAATCCCGAATGGAACATCCCTTACGACATCATCAAGAACGAATACTATCACAAGCTGGTGCGCAGCAACACGGCGGTGGTCAACCGTGAGCACCTCTACATCCGCGACAGCCGAACAGGGAAGTATGTCGTGCCCGATTCCATCAACTGGAGCAAAGTGAGTCAAGGCAACATCCCCTACCGCCTGCACCAGACCTCCGGTCGCTACAACGCGCTGGGGCTCTACAAGTTCGTGTTCGCCAACTCCGAGTCTGTCTATTTGCACGACACCAACAACAAAGGAGCGTTCAAACGTCGCAAGCGGGCGCTGAGCCACGGCTGCGTGCGGGTGCAGTATCCTGACAGCGTGGCCGAGTGGATTTACACCGTCAACGGTTTTGACACCATCTATACCGAGCAGTTGCACATCATCTCCGGTGCGGAGCCCACCACCGAAAAAGGCGAGGAATTCGTCGAAAAGCTGCACGAGAAGGACTCCATCTACTATGAAAATCTCAGCGACTGGGAGAAGCAGTTCTACCGGGAGTTGCGTCCTACCAGCGTTGCCTTGCGAAAGTCCATCCCGCTCTTCATCGAATACTACACCTGCTTCGTGGGTGATGACGGCACCGTGCAGTACCGCGACGATGTCTATTACAAAGACGGGAACATCTTGTATTTGATGAAGAATCCCGACGATTAGCTGTTGGCTGTTAGCTGTTAGCTGTTGGCTGTTGGCCGTTAGCTGTTAGCTGTTGGCTGTTGGCTGTATGACTTAGACTATGACTATGACTTAAACTTTGACTATGACTTTGACCATGACTTAAACTTTGACTTAAACTTAAACTTTGACTTAGACTTTGACTTTATCTTTGACTTAAACTTTAAACTTTGAACATTAAACATTAAACTTAAATCATATAAAAATGACCATTCCTGATAAATCTTATTTCCCGTTTTTAGAGGGAGAGGAGACCATGCGGAAGCTAGCGGAAGAGATTCGCGAACGCATGTACAATTACGTGTCAACAAGCAAGTTGCAGTCTTTGGTGCTGGGCATGTCCGGCGGTATTGACAGCACGCTGTGCGCCGCGCTGCTGCGTCCAGTGTGCGACCGTCTCAACATCCCGCTCATCGGCCGCAGCATCACCATCGAAACCAACAAGGCCGACGAGATCGCCCGTTCCATCGCGGCAGGTAAAGCTTTCTGCCACGATTTCGAGCACCTCGACCTCACCGAGACCTTCTACGCCAACAAGAAGCTGCTCGTCCGCTTCGACGACTCGCAACTTTCGAAGCTGCGTCAGGGCAACATGAAGGCCCGTATGAGGATGATGGTGCTTTTTGACCTCGCCCAACTCAACCGCGGCATGGTCATCTCCACCGACAACTACACCGAATACCTCACCGGTTTCTGGACCTTGCACGGCGATGTGGGCGACTACGCTCCCGTGCAACATCTTTGGAAGACAGAGATTTACAACCTTTCCAATTATCTTCTTGGCGAAGAGACTCCCGAACAACAGGCCGCTATGCAGTCGTGCATCGACGCCACTCCCGTGGATGGACTCGGCATAAGCTCGTGCGATTGCGAGCAGCTCGGCGTGGAGAACTATTTCGAAGCTGACCGCATCTTCGCCGCCTACTTCCAGGGCGACGAGTCGCTGCGCGAACATACGCTCATCAAACGGTATTACGGTTCCGAGTATAAACGGCATAATCCGGCCTGTCTCACGCGAGAGGATTTGGTTAAAGGCAACAGGCAACAGGCAACAGGCAACAGGCAACAGGCAACAGGCAATAGGCAATAGGCAACAGGCAATAGTAAGTATGAGCAATATATGTCAGAATATGCACTTGTTGGTGGATGCGGGCGGCACCAAGACGGCCTTCGCGCTGCTGTATGACGGCGGTGTATTCCGTTGCCAGTGCGACGGCATCAACGCCAACTACACACCCGAGGCAGACATTCTGCGCATATTGGGAGAAGCAGTTCCACAGTTTCCAAAAGAGGTAAGCATCAGAGAGATAGACTATTACGGAGCCGGTTGCGCTACCCCGCAGAACGCCTTCCGCATGGAGGGCTACCTGCGGATGTATTTCCCGACCGCTGACATACGGGTCTGGTCGGACCTGATGGCCGCTTGTCACGCCTTGGCGGGCGGGCGCGAGGCCATCGTCTGCATCCTCGGCACCGGTGCGGCCTCCTGTCACTACGACGGCCACGAGATGGTGGGGCGCGCGCCCTCCCTCGGTTGGCTGCTCGGCGACGAGGGCAGCGGCACGCACCTCGGCAAGTGCCTTGTCACCGCCTACCTTTCGGAAACACTCCCCCACCCCATCCGCACGGCCTTCGAGGAACGCTACCAACTCAACCGCGACATCGTCCTACACAAGCTCTACCAAGAGGCGAAGCCCAACCTCTTCCTGTCGCAGTTCGCCCCGTTCTTGAATGAATTTCGCGAAGAACCCACTATCCGACAGCTGATTATCAATGCTTTCGAGACATTTTTTGCCAAGCAAAAGAGCTACTATCCCAACAGCGCTGGTCTGCCATGGCACTTTACGGGCTCCGTGGCGGCACATTTCGAGACGATGCTCCGCGAGGCGGCGGAAACGGCAGGATGCAAAATCGGGGAGATTGCGGGGGATCCGATGGAACGGATAGTTCAATTAGAAATTAGTAATTTGTAATTAGAATAGGAACTGTCGTTCATGTCTGACCCGATACTTCTTTCCGACCATTTCTCATACGGGAGGCTGCTGCGGTTCACCTTTCCCGCCATGGCGATGATGGTGTTCACTTCCATTTACAGCGTGGTGGACGGACTTTTCGTGTCGAATTTCGCAGGGACGACGCCCTTTGCCGCCCTCAACCTCATCTTCCCGTTCCTGATGTTCCTCGGCGTGGTGGGGTTCATCTTCTCATCCGGTGGCAGCGCATTGATAGCCAAAACCTTAGGCGAAAACAAGCCTGATGAAGCCAACCGCATCTTCTCCATGCTGGTCTATGCGGGAATCTTCGCCGGCGTGTTCTTCGCCATCATCGGGTGGCCGATGTTGGACAACATCTCCCGGCTTTTGGGCGCGGACGAAGCCATGGTCGGCGACTGCGTGATGTACGGGCACATTCTTCTCATCGCCCTGCCTTTCTTCATCTTGCAAATCATGTTCCAGGCACTGATGATCACGGCAGAGCGGCCGCGGCTCAGTCTTGCGGTGACGCTCATCGCCGGCGGTCTGAACATGCTGCTCGACCTATTGTTGGTCGGCATCCTCGGGCTCGGGCTCAAGGGGGCGGCGTGGGCCACAGCTGCCTCGCAGATGGTCGGCAGTCTTATTCCGTTCGTCTATTTTTCTGTTCCCAACAGTTCGCGGCTGCACCTTGTACGACCCACATTCGACTTTGCGGCCTTGCGGCAGACTTGTTTCAACGGGCTGAGCGAGTTTTTCACCAACATTTCCGCCACCGTGGTTTCCATGCTCTATAACTATCAACTGATGAAGTATATTGGCGAGAACGGTGTGGCGGCATATGGCATCATCATGTACCTGGAGTTCGTTTTCGTTGCCATCATGATTGGGTATAGTATGGGCTCCGCGCCGATTGTGAGTTACCATTTCGGGGCGGGCAACCGCGCAGAGCTGAAGAATGTCTTCACGAAAAGTATGATTCTGATTGGCGGTATCGGGCTGGTGCAATTCCTGACCGCAGAGCTGCTTGCCCGGCCGTTAGCACGTGTTTTTGTGAGCTACGACCCGGAGTTGCTCGACCTCACCTGCCGCGCCCTGCGCATCTACAGCGTCTCTTTCCTATTGATGGGGTTTAACGGATATGCTTCTGCCTTTTTTACTGCCCTGAACAACGGCGTGGTATCGGCGGTCATCTCCGTCAACAGGACCCTCGTCTGCGAGACCCTCGCCGTGCTGCTCATCCCGTTGCTGTTCGGGGTGGACGGCATCTGGTACGCCATCATTTTCGCCGAATCCGCCGCCCTGATCCTCACCACCTGCATGCTCCTCAAATACCGGAAGCGGTACGGGTACGCGGGGAACCCGCTCTGACAAGTAGAGACGTTGCGCGCAACTTCTCCACCAAGCAATCTCATTTGCCAACGTATAATCAGTATTTTTATATTTTTGCCAAATCAAATCCACAAAACCGAAACAATGATCACATATACAGCCTTTTCTGCGCAAAAAAGGGCAACATACAAACCCTCAACAGCAAAAACCCGTACATTTTTCCTCTTGCTGTGCTGTCTTGCATTCGGAGGAATGGCATTCGCGCAAGAGCAGGTGACCTTGACGTTCACCGGTGCTAACTCGCAGGGTGATTACGTGCAGCTCTCCAGCGTGGAGATTCGAAACCTGTCGCGCAACTGGTCGGAGACAATCGTCTTCCCTGACTCTGTTTATACGCTCCCGGTGGGCACCAGTGTGCCGCAAAACCCACAGGAGCGCGAAATGCAGGTCATGCCCAACCCCTTCGACGGCCACACGCGGGTGAACATCTCTTCCGTGGAAACCGAAAACGTCCGGATGACCTTGACGGACATCAACGGGCGGCAGCACGCGGAATACTCCGGAACACTGCTTTCCGGCGACAATTACTTCGAGATTTCGCTGACCACGCCGCAAACCTACATTCTGACCGTGCGGACGGTTTCCGGGGTTCGCAGCCTGAAGATGGTGAACACTGGCCACGGAGGCGTCAGTCGCATCGAGGCCGCAGAGACGTCACCCCGTCCTGTCGAAGTGCGCCTCCGCAACACCACCGGCCACGCATTCCAGCCAGGCGACCTGATGGAATTCACCGGCCGCGCCTCCATACTCGGGACACCCATGACGAGCGTCACGGTCACGCAACAACAGTCCCACAGCGAAGAAATTCTCTTAGTCTTCAATCCAGCATCATCTTCCGAAACCGTAGTAACCACCGACTCCATTATTTTCAATGGTAATGATGCCTTTTACGCTTACGGAACAGTGCAGTCTAACATTCCCGTAACCGCACGGGGGTTCTGTTGGGGCACGGAACATTACCCCACCATTGCCGACAACCGCACCCTCGACGGCACAGGGACTGGCGTCTTTTTCAGCACGATAGCAGGGCTTGACCTCTCCCAAACTTATTACGCAAGAGCATACGCCACTACTGACAGCGCCACCTTTTATGGTGCCGAATACTTGATTAACCTTTACTCTAATTACACCAATTCACAGACGAAGTTTATTCCCGACGGGCAGGATTGCGGCGAAGGCTGCCTGCTCACCTCGTACATCAACATCACAGATCAACCGGCAGGAAGTGTGATTCAGAGCGAGGAGGACATCCGATATGTCCGCATCAAACTGGAGCACTCATGGGCGGGCGACCTTTGGATTGCCCTGCAATGCCCCAACGGCAGTTATGCCTCCATTTTGAGAAAATACAATAACGGTGCATCCTCTGATTGCTCAATTCACATCCCCGTTGCTGAATGGGGTTGGTCGGGATGGGTTTCCAGCAGTGGTCATGACTTTGGCATCAAGGGGTATTCCGACAATACCAGCAACAAATGCGACAGCGCCACCAATCCCATAGGTACCCCTTGGAACTATGTGTGGTCCTATAACACCCGACACGGCTACGTTTACAATCCAAGCAACTACGTCTATTACAACGACAATATCGTCAGTGTTTATGGTCAAACGGTCATGGACTCCACCAATGTGGCCGACATGACCAATGTATTTCATCCAGACGGTTCCTTTTCGAGTCTCGTCGGATGCCCGCTAAACGGGACATGGAGTCTCATGATTGTGGATGGATGGGCACTTGACAACGGCTGGTTAGACGAATGGGAGCTCGCCTTTGACGGGGCTGGCATGGCATTGCCTACCGCCCCTGCAATATCCGCATCTCCCTGTCCGCAGGCCGCTTCCGCCACTGACCACGACGGCAATGTGTATGCCACGGTGGCCATCGGGGAACAGTGCTGGATGCGGGAGAACCTGCGCACCACCCACACTTCCGACGGCAACGCCATCGCGCAGAGCGCCGCCATTGACGCGGACGCGATGCACTATTATCTCCCCGATGTTGAAGATGGCGACAACTACGGCTACCTCTACAACTGGGAAGCAGCGAAATCCGTCTGCCCTCCCGGTTGGCGGCTGCCCACGGATGAGGACTGGTCCCGTCTCACCGACTTTCTCGGCGGAATCGACACCTGCGTCTGCGGCGGCAACCCAACCAGCATCGCCAAAGCCATATCGGCTACGGAGGGATGGAACGCATCAGATGTACCTTGTGCTGTCGGAGCCGAACCCGCACAAAACAACCTGACAAACTTTTCCGCACTGCCCGCAGGTACCGCATACGGAATTTCGGTGGAAGCGGGCACTGCCGCCCTTTTCTGGACAGCAACCCCATACAATGACAACTTCGTCTATTACAGAGCATTGCGAAACGATCAAAGTCATCTAGAACGCAACAGCTACGGCAACAAGGCCTCTGGAATGTCAGTACGTTGCGTGTATAATCCTGATGCGGTACGCCCGAGCGTGACTACGGCAGACGCCAGCGACATCACCAACACCTCGGTCCTTTGTGGAGGCACCGTGGTTGACGAAGGCGACTTTCCCGTGACGGAAAGAGGCGTATGCTGGAGTTCCACCGCCACGCCCACTGTGGCCGATGACCATACCTCCGACGGCAGCGGAGCGGGGTCATTCGTGTCTGCGCTCACCAATCTCACGCCCGGCACCATTTACTTTGCCCGGGCATACGCCACCAACGCCATCGGCACTGCCTACGGCCCGCAGGTGACATTCACCACCAAAGATATCCCAACTGTCATTACCGGACAAATCTTGGACATGGTTGACACGTTCACCACTTGCGGCGGCAACGTCACCTCCGACGGTGGTGATCCAGTCACCGCACGGGGTGTCTGCTGGTGCGCCTACCCGAACACCCCGACCCTCGCCGACAGCCACACCGTGGACGGCGCGGGCACGGGCGAGTTCAGCAGCGACATCACCGGATTGGAACACGGCACTGCCTACCGCGTGCGGGCATACGCCACCAACAGCTACGGCACGGCTTACGGAACCGTACGATCTTTTACCACCAAGGGGGTACCCACGGTGATCGTGTATCCCGTCACAGACATCACGAGTATATCCGCCTCGTGCACGGGTTGGGTCACTCAAGACAACGGTTCAGCACAAATCGAACGAGGTATCTGCTGGAGCACCCAACCCAATCCCACCATTGCGGACAACAATATCGCTGCCGACACCACCGGCGTCGGCTACTACACTTTGCCACTCACCGGCCTCACCCCCGGCACCACCTATCACGTGCGGGCTTACGGCACCAACGGTGTCGGCACGGGCTACAGCGACGACGTGACGTTCACCACACTCACCCTCCCGACACTTATCACGGACACCGTCACGAACATTGGTTTCTACTCGGCCACATGTAGCGGTGAGATTCTCGACAATGGTGTACCGGCCGTCACCGAACGCGGTTTCTGCTGGAGTGCCACGCATAACCCGACCATTGCCGACAATCACTGCATCGACAGCACTCTGACCGGCACGGGGTTCGGCGCTTTCTCCGTTCAACTCACCGGCTTGGCAACAGGCTTCCACTACTACGTGCGGGCATACGCCACCAACAGCTCCGGAACAGCCTATGGTAATGAAGTGGAGTTCTTCACCGCGTACACCTGTGGAAATCCTGTAACTGACATTCAAGGCAACGTTTACAGCACAATGCAGATAGGACAACAGTGTTGGATGACCGAGAACCTGCGTACCACCGCCTACGCCCCGAACCTCACCAACGCTCCCGCGATCAGCCACCCTACCTCTTACAACTACAGTGCCTGTTTCACGCACGCTTACTATTACTATCCGAACAATGACACCGCAAACATCTCCACATACGGTCTGCTTTACAACTGGCGTGCCGCGATGGGCGGTGCAAGCTCCAGCAACAGCACACCGAGTGGAGTCCAAGGTATCTGTCCCGAAGGATGGCACCTCCCGAGTCATAACGAGTTCAACACCCTTATACAACAAAGTGGAAGTTCATCCTTATTGGGAAACGTTCGGCCTGGTGAATATTTTGCCGAAAACAATGGGCACATGGGGTTTGGCACCTGGGCTTACTTTTGGACTTCTACCTCAAGTGACAACGATTATGCTCGTGGGGTGAGCTGCAATGGGTCGAATCCAACCTTTAGCTTTTATGACTCAAAGGGACGTGGATATTCCGTCCGCTGCCTGCGGGACTGATAGGAAATGTTGTGTATTCAAATTTTGTGTATGTTTGCCAATCTTAAAGGAACAAAAAATGATTTATCCTTAACTCTATGAATAACAATATTGTAGCAAAGGAATCCCAACTTTCCGAGGTGGCGCAGAAACTGCTGGAGGTGCACCCGCAGGAGCGCGTGTTCGGCTTTTTCGGCGAGATGGGCACCGGCAAAACCACCCTCATCAAGGAAATATGCCGGCAACTCGGCGTGGAAAGCGACATGACCTCCCCCACCTTCGCCATCGTGAACGAATACTGGACCCGCGACGGAGAACCGCTCTACCACTTCGACTTCTACCGCATCGACGAGCCCGACGACGCCACCCGCATCGGCTTCCAGGACTACCTCTACAGCGGCAACTACTGCTTCATCGAATGGACCGACAAGGTGGAATCCCTGCTCCACGGCGAATACACCCCCGTGACCATTGAACGTGTTGACGACCAAACCCGCAAATTCTCTTTTTAACTCTAAATTTGACGGGGCGTATGCGATACGCCCCTACCTCATCAACCATTTACCCATTACCCAATAACCTTTAACCTTCTAACCTCCTAACCCATTAACCTTTAACCATTAACCTTTAACCTTTAACCATTAACCATTAACCATTAACCATTAACGATTAACAAATGAGCTCCGAATACATTATCCTCCATGACTCCCCGCACGCAGAGACCCAGACGTGGGAGGCCGCTGTGGAAACGCCCACGCGCAAACTCGCAATCGCGTTAGCCAAGCCCGAAGCCGTGTGCCCCGACAGTTGTTTTCTCACCCCGAACGCCGTGCGCTCCCTCTCCGACCAACAAATTAAAGTGTTCGCACAGTTTGGCTTTGCCAACCACAACCCCTTCTCCGACACGGACTACGCCGACGCAGGCGCGGAGTTCACCCAACACTACGCCGACCTGGCTCTACTGAGCAACCTCGTCCTCAAATTCGACGCCTTCACCCTCGACCAGATTGCACTTTCAAGAGGAAACCAAATCTTATTTTCCGTGCTCCCGCCCTCCGAACTTTCGCAGGAATACATAGAGGCCGTCAACGAAAAGAAAATCACTATGATCTGTCTGGAGTTGCTGCTAAATGACGACAGTGTTTCCGTGATCGACAAGATCCGCGAGGAGACGTTGTCCGAGGCGGGCTTCCAGATCGCCCTTTCAAATTTCATGCTGCCGATAGTCGAGACGCTCACGCACGCCCCCTCCATCGCTTACGCGCTGCAGCGCGCCCCCGAGCTGCTTCAGGCCGCTTTCTGCCACGCCGGGTCCCTCTGCCATCAACAGACCGCTGAAAGGTTGCATCTCCCCTGGCGCGATATCCTCTCGCTTTGCTGGGATCTGAATTGACCGTATTTCAACATAAAGCAAGCTTTATCGCGTGCTTACCCCTTAGAAATCGTACCCGATACTGATGTAGAAACCGAATTTGTTGAAGGTGCTGTTCCAATGGAGGTTAGCCCTCAGCGGCCCAAATTTGGACTTGTAACCGTACTGCAATGCCGCCGCATACACGGGATGTGGGCTCATCATCTTGAGCGATTTCCCGTCGTGCAAGGTTGCCGCCAGTAACGACAAATAGTGCTTCTTCGCAAACTTGAACCGGAACTCGAGGTCGGCCACCGTCAGCAGACGCTCGCGAGGGCTGACGGAATTGTATCCGATGAACGGGATCTGCTGGTCGTAATAGTGTCCCTGCATGATGCCGCCCACGTAGTTGTTCATATACGAATTCGTATTCTCATCCCCGAAAATGTAACGACCGTTCACGGAAGCCAGAATCGCGAACCACTTGCTGACAGGAATGACCCCGTGGACGCCCACTGACGCGAAGTGAGTCCGATGCAGGTCATAGTCATAATTGGCCGTCACGCGCAGACCTTTCTCCGGAAAATAACGGGTGTTCTCATGATCATAAGTGAACCGCATATAGACATACGGATAAAAGTTCTTCCAATTCCAGAAATTCGTGGTAGTCGAGTCTGCCATCGGACGGATGAGCTTGTAGTATGGCATATATTCAATGCGCGCACCCACACTCAGACTCACCTGGCTCCAGCGCGTGTCCGCTATATAAATCTTCGCCTCATTGTGCCACAACCGCTCGTAATACTGGTAATCATACTCGTGGTCCTCCGTGCCCAACAAGGTGCGGTACATCGTTTTGCCGGCAATTCCGAACTTGGGACCTTTCTTCGGCAGATAATACCACTCCAACTTCAAATACGGTGACATCGAAAGCCTGACTGTGACGTCGAACAGGGAGCCGAAGATTTTGTTCCGGCCTAATCCCGCATTGATGATGGCGGAGAACCACTCTTGGGAATCGGCCCGGAAACCCATGCCGATAGAATTTGCGGGCCTTTTCTCGCAATGGAACACCAACTTATACCCGTCGGCGGTGTCAGGTTCAAGCCGGTAGATCACCTGGGAAAAAGCCATCGTGCCGAAGATGATGGCTTGTGACAGCTCGAAATCGTTCCTGCCGTAGTATTCATTCAACTTGAGACGCACCTTCCCGTCAATGTATTTCTCTTCCGCCTCCGACACCCCTTCGTACTCCACATCGGAGATCTTCACCTTCATCGCCGACGTGTTGACAGCTCTTTTGTTTTGCAACTCACGTCCGCCGGTGCCTACAACATTCACAATGCTGTCAAATTCTCGCTCGTGTCCGATCGCTTCTTGGTAGCCTCTGAGAATCAGCGTGTTGATTTCCTTCGTACCAAAACTCAGCGTGTTGAAACCCGAAATATTCGGGGTGATATAGAGCGTGGCGTTCTTCACATTACGGTTATGCGCTTCCAAGCCGCCGGAGTATTGCGCTGTCTGTATCAAAACATCCGCTATGTTGTTCACCCGTTGATAGTCGCGGGGCATGGTCATCTCAACGCCGATGATGATATCTGCCCCTGCCGCGACGGCAATGTCCGTCGGGAAGTTGTTCTTCGTGCCACCGTCCGAGAGAATCATCGAATCCACTCGCACTGGCCTGAAATAGCCAGGGATGGACATTGTGGAGCGCATTGCGTCGATCATCGACCCCGACGTCCAATGTTTCTCCTTCTGCGACACAATCTCCGTGGCCACACAACAATAGGGTGTTGGGAAATTGAGGAAACTCATATCCTGCTGGTATCCCACGGTGAGGGCACTGAGCATATTGTATATGTTCAAACCATATTTGAAACCCGACGGGAGACTGTTCAGAAACTCGAATTTCGTGAACGGGATGTCGATCAAATAGGTGTTCTTGTACATCTTTCTCGTGTACGTGTAGTAATCCATCGGGATCTCGTCGCCCATCATCACATTCCAGTCGATGGAGCGCACGATGGAGTCGATCTCATCGACGGAATAGCCCATGGCGTACAAGCCGCCCAGAAGTCCGCCCATACTCGTGCCCGCCACAAAATCGATCGGGATGCCTCTCTCCTCGATGTATTTCAACACACCGATATGCGCGGCGCCTTTCGCCCCGCCACCGGCCAGCACCAATGCCACTGTCGGACGCTTCTCCCGCTGGCGTATTTGGGCCATATACTGCTGCATCTGCCCAAAGAACACCGAATCGGCGTGCGGATCATAACTGATGTTCACCAATTTGTCGGTCTGCCCCCATACACTGACTGTCAACAAAGTCAGCAATATCAAGAGCAAGCCGCGCAAATACTTGGTAATCATTATTTTATATCCTTATAATTAAAAATTTGATTCAATATACGGTGACTGCAAAAGTACAAAAAAAGAAAAAATTTTTTCCAGATGTGTCATATATCAAAAAAAATGTATTTTTGCGGTGATATTATTTTGATATTATTTTAATCACATCTCTAAATTATAAAGTTATGAATAACAATGAGTTTAACAAAAAAATGAGTGCAGAGAACAATGGTTTTCTGCATCTGCTGGTCAATCTCGCTCTGTTCGTATTTTCCATCTGGATTGTAGTGCGATTAGCCAAACTTGACAACATGATGGATGCCGACGGCACAATCACCCCTTGGATCCTGCTGCCTATCTGCATCGGATTCCTTTTGCTGATTCTCTGGATCCTGCATCTGTGTGGATTCATCATCGTGCAACCCAACGAGTCGCGGGTGCTGACCTTCTTCGGCAAGTACTCCGGCACGGTGAAGCAGAACGGATTCTTCTGGGTCAACCCATTCTACAGCAAGGAGAAACTTTCTTTGCGTGCGAAGAACATGGACGTGGAACCCATCAAGGTGAATGACAAGAACGGCAACCCCATCATGATCGGATTGGTTCTGGTGTGGAAAATCAGCGACACTTACAAAGCTTGCTTCGAGGTGGATTCCGATGTCCGCAGCACCATCACGGAGAATTCGATGAAATCCGTCAAAAGTTTTGATTCGTTCGTGCGCGTGCAGAGCGATGCCGCGCTGCGCAAATTGGCGGGTCTGTACGCTTACGACAACATCGACCGCACCGATGAGGGCGTGACGCTGCGTTCGGGTGGCGAGGAGATCAACGAGCGCTTGGAGGACGAGCTGCGCAAACATCTGGAAATCGCAGGCATAGAAGTTGTGGAAGCCCGGATCAACTATTTGGCCTACGCCGCCGAGATCGCCAGCGTGATGCTGCGCCGCCAGCAGGCCGACGCCATCATCTCCGCCCGCGAGAAGATCGTGGAAGGCGCTGTCAGCATGGTCGATCTCGCCCTCAAAAAGCTCTCCGACGACAAAATCGTGGAACTCGACGAGGAGCGCAAGGCCGCCATGGTTTCCAACCTCTTGGTGGTGCTCTGTGCCGACGAGTCCGCATCGCCGGTCATCAACACCGGGACATTATACCAATAATCATAGGAATCCCGTTTTGTAGAGACGCGCCAAGGCACGTCTCTACAGGACGTGGGAACATTGACCGTTATGAAGAAAAATTTCGCCTTACGAGTGGATTCAGAGATTTTCGAGGCTATCGAACGATGGGCCGCCGACGAATTTCGCAGCGCAAACGGGCAGATCGAATGGATTCTCGCTTCCGCATTGAAGAAGGCTGGACGTTTTCCGAAGAAAAAGAGCAACGAGGACAGTTCCGGGAAAGAAAGTGAAAGCTGATTACAAAATTTATGTATTTTTGCAGTTTTCAAAATCGGATCGACATCAACAATTCTTTGTCGCCAACACCTTTATCTCCAAATGGTTAGGAGAACGACAAAATGCAATGTGGCTATAGATGCAAAAGAGAAACAGACATATTATCGTGTTCCTGCTGTCGGCGGCCATCCTCGTGTTCGGCGGGTGCGCAAAAATCACCGCCCCGACAGGCGGTCCCAAAGACACCACCCCCCCGAAAGTCCTAAAGACGGATCCAGCAGACGGCACGGTGCAGTTCGGCGAGAAGCACATCCGCATCTACTTCGACGAGTTCATCACCTTGAACAACCCTTCCGAGAAGGTGCTCATTTCGCCGCCGTTGGCCACGTCCCCGGAATACCTCATAAAAGGGAAATCTCTCATCATTAAGTTCAAGGACACGCTTCGAGCGAACACCACATACAACATGGTCTTCTCCGACTGCATCAAAGACTACCATGAGGGCAATCCCCAAAGCTATTTCCATTACAGTTTTTCCACGGGCGACAGTCTGGACGACTACATGATCCGAGGCATTCTTTACGATGCCAAAACGCTGGCGCCCGCCAAGGATTTCCTCGTGATGCTCTACAAGGGGAGTGCCGACTCCTTGCCGCGCACCATGTTGCCGGATTATGTTTCCAAATCGCTCAGCGACGGTTCCTTCTCGCTGAAAAACATCGCGGCGGGTGAATACCGCATTTTCGCCCTCAAGGACATCAACGCCAACTTCCGCTACGACCTGCCCAACGAGGAGATTGCATACCTAGACGAACCGGTCAGCGCGTTCCGAGCACTTCCGGACAGCGTCGCCGATTCCTTGAAAGCAGCGTTGCCATCCATCACGCTCATGGCCTTCGTGGCGGAGGACACTGTCCAACAACTTGCCAGGTATGAAAACCCGTCAGCGGGGCTTTACGTTTTCCCTTACAAACGACACATCAACCAATTCTCCGCCACTCCACTGTCGCACGGACCGGAATATTTCGAGCGGATCAACGAGAGTCGAGACACTGTCTTTTGGTATTTCAAAGAAATTCTGACGGACACCGCGACATTCGTCCTCCGTGCCGACGACAAGGTGGACACCGTCAAACTCAGTCCTTTCCGTGCAAGCCAGAGCACGGGACGCGGACGCACCGTTGAGCGCAATGTCCTTTCGGTGAAATTCGCGAATGCGGGTGAACGCCATCTCCCGCTCACTTTGCAGTTCCCCTACCCCGTCCACCCGACAGACTCCTTCAACGTGTGGCTTTATTCCCAACATCAGGACCACAAAGACACCGCCTGCCTTCGTTTTGCCATCCCGGACACTTTCTCCCTGCAATTTCCGCTCCCCATGACACTTGCTGAAAAGAAAAGCTATACCGTCATGATCCCAGATTCCGTTTTTTTCGGCTACAACGGCCTCGTCAACGACACATTGAAGTCGCAATTCACCACAAAATCAGAAAAAGATTACGGAACGCTGATTATGAACTACCAACTTCCGGAAGACAACAACCAATATATTGCCATTCTGCAGAGCAACGGAAAAACGCTTTGCAGCGATGTTCTAACATCGTCTAAAACTCTAACTTACAGTCATTTATTGCCGGGTGCGTATCTGATTTCAGCTTTTTGTGATGAAAACGGGAACGGACGCTGGGATCCAGGCGACTACCACAGCAAGCGACAGCCCGAGAAAATGTACGTCTTCCCTCAGGAAATCAACATCCGCGCTTATTGGGACAGCGAGGAAACCTTTAAAATTGGTAGCAGTAACTAATTATCAACAAAGAATTTAGCTGTTTATTGACCAAGCGTCCATAGACCCATGTTGGGAGCCGCACGGGCACGAAAGAGTTACCGTAGCGGAAGTTCACGCTGTGATGTTCAGCCACCTTTAGTGAAATCCCCGCAAGCCCGGAGAATTCAAAACGGCGGAACGGAGGGCGTCCCACGATGATGCCGTTGGCTTCGCGTTCCCGTTGCAGCACGTTCACCCCGAACACGGGTCCCAGTTCCAGTTCAAATTCAAATGGTTGCCCCCAAAGGAGCCATTTCCCGGCTGTCCAAACCACCATCAGCGGCATTTCCACATAACCAAGCGTCAACGAATAGAAATTGTCCGAAATTTGATTCTTGGGGGTGTAGGTATGACTGCCTTTCATCGTGAAATCAAGCTCCAGCTGCAGTTTCAACCGACCGGACGGGATGACGGCGTGATTCACAAACAGGCCAGCGGAAGCGCCTACTTTGTGGAATCCGGAAAGATCATCTCCCGAGATCTGGGAAGCGGTGAATCCCACGCGGACGCCGCCGTAAAAACGGTTCAATTCGGGTTTTTCCTGCGCGAACGCCGACATCAGAACAGCTAAAAGGACAAGAAGTGAGGCTATCTTTTTCATAATAAACAATATCGTAGAACTACGAGCGCAAAAATACGATTTTTTGGATTTCAAGGCCACTGTCAACTACTCCAATGCGGGGAACAGCATAACTAAAAAAAATGTATCTTTGCCGTTTTGAAAAACAAGGCAATTTATACATTAATATAAAAGGAACGAATATGACAGAAAAATCGAAACTCGGACTGGATTTCAATCAGGTGGCTGTGGCGAAACAGTTGGCCAAGCAGATTGCGGACCAGGTTCAGGAGTTTGTGGACGGCTACACGACTGTGACGGTGGAGCGGACGCTCTGCCGACTTATCGGCATCGACGGCATCGACGAGAACGAAGTGCCCATGCCCAACCGGGTGGTGGATGCGCTTCTGGAGGCCGGCGTGCTCAGTCAGGGCGTGCTCTACTTCATGGGCAACGCAATTTTGGAGACAGGCGCGACCCCGCAGGAAATTGCGGAAAGCATCGCCTCGGGCAAACTCAACGTGACCTCTCTGCCGCTGCACCCACTGCCTGAGATCCAAAAGGCGGTACAGCCCTACATCGAGCAATGCCTCACCCGCATCAAGGGCAACGTGGCCAAACGTAACGAATACCTGAACACGATCGGCGAGGGTCCGAAACCGTATCTTTACATCATCGTCGCCACGGGCAACATCTACGAGGATGTCGTCCAAGCGCAGGCCGGCGCACGCCAGGGCGCGGACGTCATCGCCGTGATCCGCACCACCGGTCAGAGCTTGCTCGACTACGTGCCTTACGGCGCGACCACCGAAGGCTTCGGCGGCACCTTCGCCACGCAGGAGAACTTCCGCATCATGCGTAAGGCTTTGGACGAGGTCGGCGAAGAGCAGGGCCGTTACATTCGCTTATGCAACTATTGCTCAGGACTTTGCATGCCGGAAATCGCTGCCATGGGCGCTTTGGAGCGTCTTGACGTGATGCTCAACGATGCCCTCTACGGCATCCTCTTCCGCGACATCAACCCGCAGCGTACCCTCATCGACCAATACTTCTCCCGCATCATCAACGGTTATGCCGGCGTCATCATCAACACCGGTGAGGACAACTACCTCACCACCGCCGACGCTGTGGAAGCTGCCCACACCGTGCTCGCCTCCGACCTTATCAACGAGCAATTGGCATTGTTAGCCGGTCTGCCCGAAGAGCAGATGGGCTTGGGCCATGCTTTCGAGATGGATCCGGGCCTGGAGAACGGCTTCCTGTTGGAGCTCGCGCAGGCGCAGATGACCCGCGAGATCTTCCCTAAAGCCACGCTGAAGTACATGCCGCCGACCAAGTTCATGACCGGCAACATCTTCCGCGGCCACATCCAGGACGCCCTCTTCAACATCATCGGCATCTGGACGCACCAGGGTATCCAGCTGCTGGGCATGCCCACCGAGGCCATCCACACGCCGTTCATGAGCGACCGCTACCTCTCCATCGAGAACGCCCGCTACATCTTCAACGACATGCGCAGCATCGGCGAGGAGATGGAATTCCGCGAAGGCGGCATCTGCCGCGAGCGCGCCAAGACGGTCCTCAACAACGCCATCGAGCTGTTGCAGCAGATCGTCCAGGAAGGACTCTTCTCCGCTTTGGAGAAAGGTATCTTCGGTGACGTGAAACGTCCGAAGGACGGCGGCAAGGGTCTCGCCGGCGTGGTCACCAAAGGCGACAACTACTTCAACCCGTTCATCAAGATGATGAAAGAACGCTGGTAATCATTAGTTAGCAGTTAGTAGTTAGCAGTTAGCAGTTAATGAAAGATAATAATTCCTTAAGCAGTCCCGAAGGGACAAAACGCACGAAGTGCTAATAACCCCACACAAGGCGGAGCCGCAGTGTGGGGCGCCACACAAGAACTTAAAGTAATATGGATACAACCTACGATATAGACAACCTCCCGGTTGGAACCCGGGTCAGCCACGAGAAGTACGGCGAGGGCATCATCAGCCAGAACAACGTGTTGACGTACAAGATCATCTTCGTGCGCGGCGGCGAACTGGAGTTTTCCAAGGCGGCCGTGGCGTTAGAGGTCATTGAGGTCAACGACGTCGAGGACGACACCCCGAAACTCAACATCCGCGAGTTCAAGCAGGTGTTGACCCAAATTCTGACCCAGTACAACGGCATCGAACACAAGGCCGAGCTGGGCAAGAAATGGCAAGGCGGCACCATGACGCTGCAACCCGCCAACAAGGATCTGGCTCCCAAGGAGATCCCGGTGGAGACCTTCTTCCACAAGATCGTCATGATGCGCGACCGCCTGCGCGTGCTCGAACAGAACATCAACAGCAGCGGCTCGCTCACCGACGAGGAAAAAGTCAACCTCCAACAGTACATCTCCCGAATCTACGGCAGCATGACCTCCTTCAACGTGCTCTTCGACGACAAGGAGGACTACTTCGTTGGAGTTAGAAGTTAGCAGTTAGTAGTTGATCGTAGGAAAGGAACTGCTAACTACTAACTACTAACTGCTAACTTTCTTTAACGAAAACCCTATAAAGGAACAATTTGTAAAACAGTAAAAAACAACCAAATTAAAAATCGATTATTATGAGCGGCGGATTATATTCAATGGATCAAAAGGACTTTGATCAGACATTAGATTTAACCAAAGTGAAGCCATACGGCGACACGATGAACGACGGCAAGACCCAGCTGAGCTTCACGCTGCCGGTGCCCTGCGGCGACGAAGCCGTGGAGGCGGCCAAGCAGTTGATGAAGAAGATGGGCTTCGACAACCCGCAAGTCGTTTATTTCAAAGAACTCACAGAAGGATTTACCTTCGTGAACTGCTACGGAGCCTGCACGCACACGGTCGATTACACGACCATCCACGTGCCGAAGGTGGAATCCACGGTGTGGTCGATGCCGGAGACGGACGACTTCATCCGCGAGCACATCGGACGCAAGATCGTGGTGGTGGGCGCCAGCACGGGCACGGACGCGCACACGGTGGGCATCGACGCCATCATGAACATGAAGGGCTACGCCGGCCACTACGGCATCGAGCGCTACGACATGTTCGACGCCCTCAATATGGGCAGCCAGATCCCGAATGAGGAGTTCATCGCCAAGGCCGTGGAACTGCACGCCGACGCACTGCTGGTCTCCCAGACGGTGACCCAGAAGGACGTGCACATCCAAAACCTCACCGAACTCATCGAGATGCTCGAGGCGGAAGGACTCCGCGACAAGCTGATCGTGGTGTGCGGCGGCCCGCGTATCACCCACGAGCTCGCCAAGGAACTCGGCTATGATGCCGGTTTCGGCGCCAACACCTATGCCGACGACGTGGCCTCCTACATCGCGCAGGAACTCGACAGAAGGATGAACGGGTGACTTTGACTCAGACTTAGAACCTAGACTTAGACTTAGAACTTAGACTTTGGCTATGACATTGATTGAAAGGATTTTGTCAGGAGGGAACAAGAATTTTTTCCTCATTGCTGGTCCGTGTGTGGTGGAAGGGAAGGAAATCACCCTGCGCATCGCCCGAGAAATCAAAGCGGTGTGCGAAGAGTTGGAGATTCCTTTCTGTTTCAAAGCCTCCTACCGAAAAGCCAACCGCTCGTCGCTGCGGTCGTTTACCGGCATCGGCGACGAGGCGGCTTTGGGTGTGCTCCGCACCGTGAAAGAGGAGTTGGACGTACCCATCGTGACGGACATCCACACCAACGAGGAAGCCGCCTGGGCGGCACAAGTGGCTGACATCCTGCAAATCCCGGCTTTTCTCTGCCGACAGACCGAATTGTTGGTGGCGGCGGCGAAGACGGGCAGAGCCGTCAACATCAAGAAAGGGCAGTTCATGTCGCCCGAAGCCATGGGCAACGCTGTGGAGAAGGTCCGCGAGGCGGGCAACCCCAACGTGATGCTCACCGAACGCGGCACCACCTTCGGCTACCAAGACTTGATTGTCGATTTCCGGGGCGTGAAGGCCATGCAGGCGTTCGGCTGTCCCGTGGTCCTCGACTGCACCCACTCGCTGCAGCAGCCCAACCAACCTTCCGGTGTCACCGGCGGCCGTCCCGACCTGATCGAGACCATCGCCAGAGCCGGCGTCGCCGTCGGCTTCGACGGCCTCTTTATGGAGACCCACCCCGAGCCCTCCAAGGCCCTCTCCGACGGTGCGAATATGCTCCCGCTCTCCGAACTCAGACCACTTCTGACCACTTTGGTTCGAATACACCACGCCCTTAAACCATAAACCCTAAACTCTAAACCGAATGAAGAGAACCCATCGCCTCATCATCACCGTGCTGGCCATCCTGTGCTACGCCAACACCCTCACCCTGCACTATGCCCTGGACGACCGAATGGTCATTCTGGAGAGCAAATACACCCTCCAGGGCGGATGGGACTCTGTGAAGTCCATCTTCTCCGAGGACACATTCACCGGCTATTTCGGTTCCAACCATTCCATCGTGGCGGGCGGCCGTTACCGTCCCATGTCACAGTTAACCTATATGATTGAGTGTCAGCTGTTCGGGAAAAAGATCAAAGAGAAAATCGGCGACCTCGATGACTACTACAACCTGCACAACGCGAAAAACGAAGACTACTTCTACGAGACTCCCCTGCCATTTGTCAACCATCTGATGAACTTGCTGTACTACATCCTGCTGTGCCTGCTGATTTACGAGGTGCTGGCACGGATATTCCCGCAGCACGAAGGGAAAAAGTGGTTCCAGTCGCTTCCGTTTCTTGCCACGCTGCTTTTCGCACTCCACCCGATCCACACCGAGGTGGTGGCCAACGTAAAGGGTCGCGATGAGATTTTCGCCATGCTCGGGGCTTTCGCCGCGCTGTGGTGTTCGCTGAAATATGTTGACACCAGAAAATGGTATTGGTTGATTGTCAGTTTGTTAGCATTCACTTTCGGCATATTCTCGAAAGAAAACACAATCACTTTCCTGGCCGTCACTCCATTAGCTCTTTACTTCCTGAATAGCGACAAAAAACGCACCGCCGACTACTTCATCACCCTGATACCTTTGGTAATCGGCACCGTCTTTTTCCTTTGGGCTCGTTACAAAGCGTTGGGCAGTATGATGCAGCCCGACATGACCAGCAACATCCTCAACAACCCCTACGTCCATTCCACGCGGGCGCAACAGATTGCCACCGTGTTGATCACCTGGGGCATCTACCTCAAGTTGCTCTTCTTCCCGCACCCACTCACCCACGACTACTACCCACACCAGATCGCCATCACCGACTTCAGCAACCCATTAGTTTGGGTGATTTTAGCCGGCTGTATTGCATTGGTGGGCTATGCCATCTGGAAGCTGAAAAAGAAAGCCGTGCCGGCGTTCGGCATCCTCTATTTCATCATCACCTTCTCCATCGTCTCCAACCTGCTGTTCAACGTGGGCACCTTCATGAACGAGCGGTTCGTCTTCATGTCTTCCGTCGGTTTCACACTGATTGTCGGCTGGTGGCTCTATCTGCTGGCAACATCCACCATCCCCGTGCTGCAGAAGACAGCGGTCGGGATCACTGCGGTGATCAGCCTGCTGTTCGGCATCAAGACATTCACGCGCAACTTCACGTGGAAAGACGATTTCACGCTTTTCCTGACGGACGTGAAAACTTCCGACAACAGCATCAAATGCAACATCTCGGCAGGCGGCAGCTGTCTGCAAATTTGGAAAAAGAGTCACAAGGAACGTGACAAGCGCGATGCTTACCGCTACCTTGAGAAAGCCCTGCAACTCGACGACCATGCATTGAACGCCTACCTGCTGCTAAGCGAGTTAGCTTATTTGGACGACAACCCTGATCTGTCTTACCAGGCTGCCCGCAACGCCATCCTCATCGACCCCGAGAACCTGCAAGGACAGAATCTGTTGAACCAAGCGACCAACAAGCAGAAAGCCAATGAGCTCGACCCCGTGAACAAACTCCTCAACGAGGGCAAGGTGGATGACGCTTGGCGCGAAGTCAACAAGATTTTGGAAAAAGACCCGGACAACATTGTCGCCCAAAACGTGAAAGGCAATGTGTTGGGAAGAGGATACGGGCGTTTGGACGATGCCATCAAGGTTTTCGAGGGAATTGTCGCCGAGCACCCCGATTTCTCCAGCGCCTGGGAGAACATGGGCATCGCTTATGCCATCAAACGCGACTTCACCAACGCCGAGCGCTGCCTGCTGCACGCCCTGGAGCTCTCCCCCGACAACGACAATATCAAGCTGAACTTGCATTATATGTATAAGGACAAGGGGGATGAGGCGGAGGCGGAAAAGTACAAATAACGGTTAAAGGTTAAAGGTTAATGGTTAAAGGGTTAAAAGGTTAATGGTTAAAGGGTTAAAAGGTTAAAGGTTAAAGGGTTAAAGGGTTAAAGGGTTAAAAGGTTATTGGTTATTGGGCATTAGTTATTGGTCATTGAAGCCGTAGGGCAATAACCGTTTTTGACATAGTAAATCACTGTAAACAAACAGTTTACAAGAATAAGTAATTTTTTTTCGTTTGGGGTTGTAACAAAATCGGGATTTGGAGCGACATAATGGACGAGAGAGGTTATGGTATGATTGTAAATCTTGCCCAAACGAGGAAGCTCCTGTCGGTCTTGGTCATCGTGTCATATTTCGGTTTGGCATCGTGGCCATTTTGGTGCGACGCACAGGTTGACAACGAGTTCTGGTTCGCTTTTCCTAAAACCCACATTGTTCCTACGGGATGGTTCAAACAGTACGTGGACTTCTACGATTTCACACCGGAGGTAAACTTCACCGCCACGATTGAACAACCGGCAACGGGTGTCACCATCAATGTGGGATTAGCCACCGTGTATGGGAATTACATGTATGAAAACGGCCACCCGTTCGGCTTGCAGTCTTACGGGACCGGGAACATTGATTCCATGTGTACCTATAACACGGTCTCAAACTGGGGCTACCGGCTGGTATCCCCCGTTGACATTGTGGCCCGCATGAGCATCCTCAACCGCAACTCCGCCACCTACCTGCTGAAAGGGCGCAGTGCCCTCGGCACACAGTTCATGATCCCCGCGCAGTGGCAGTTCCCCAACTCCGCAAGCTGCCCCGAATCCCGCAACAGTGTGGAGGTGATTGCCACGGAAGATGGCACGCTCATCACCGTCACGCCTACCGTTGACTTGTACGGCGGAACACATCCCGCAAACGAATCGTTCAGTGTTTCGCTCAACCGGGGTCAAGTCTATTGTTTCGCCGCCGCCTCGCAGTCGGCAGAGGGGCATCTCGGCGGCACCACCATCACCTCAAACATGCCCGTGGCCGTGGATATGACCGACGATGCTGTCACCGTGGATGGCATTCACATCGATGTGGTTTGCGACCAGCTACTCCCGGAATCGGAAGCCGGAACCGAATATGTGGCGGTGCCGTCACCCCCGGACGCCCAGAACACCTACAACGGCCAGGGCAACGACTACGCGCTGATTTACATCCTTGAGGACAACACCAACATCACTGTCCACACGGCCGGAACACCTGTGCAATATACCGGCATGCAGCGCGGCGACCGCACCGCTTACCATTTCCCCGACAACACGCCGATTCACATTGTGGCCAACAAGCCCGTGTTGGTCTTCCAGCTTACCGGTGCCTACACCGAACTGAGCGGACACGTTACCGCCCCCCTGCGTTGTCTTACGACCGACAAGCTCTTCTATAATGCTGAAGCTCCGGAGGGAGGGCTCGCCGACCGCATCACTGTGACGACCCTTCTCTGTGAGCAGGCTTACATCAACGGTTTTGAAAGCAGTCAATTCGATGCTTCCAACAACATCACAACCTACTACACCTTCAGCCCCACGGACTGGCAGCCCGTCCCCGGCACCAATCTTTTCTACTATCGCCAAACCGTGACGAACTGGTACAACAGCTACACCCGAAACACCCTGGGGCCATTTTTCGCCGTTATGATGGATTACAACCCGACCTGGTTCGTACCAAATCTCGAAGGTGGCTGTCGGAGCATGCATATTACCGACTATACCGAGCACGCATTGCTGGTATGGAACGCGACCATGCCCACTGACTATTGCCAAGGCGACAGCATCTTCCTCTCCTATTCGGCGGATAACATCACCGAACTAACCCTGCTTGGACCAGAGGGAGAAGTCATCGTTTCCGACACATTGGCAAGCGCACTTCCCGAAATGTCAGGATGGTACTCTCTGACGGGGGTTCATGTGTCCGAGTGTCTGGACGAGCCCCTTTACGATACGCTATACGACAGTGTTTACATACAGATACACAGTGTCTTGACCGAAACTCTTGCGGACAGTGTATGCGTGGGGAACGCATACCATGGGCACGGGTTCCACATCACCTCCGACCGCACAGATTCTGTGGGGCGCGTCCTTTTTGACACGCTGACCTTTGCATCCGTCATCGGCTGCGACAGTGTTGTCCTCCTCACGCTCAAAGTCATCGCGCAACCCTCCCTGTCGATCATCACCTCCGAAGGCGACTTCTGCGACATCGGCGAGCTGGTACTCACCGCCGTCTCGGAAGCCACTGACTATCTGTGGAATACAGGGGAAGAAACGCCATTCATCTCGGCAGTCCAATCGGGGCACTACACCGTGACGGCCTCCATCGGCGACTGCCGCGCCACGGCCTCGACCGACATACCGCCATGCGACCTCGAAGTCTATCTGCCCAACGCCATCACCCCGTCCCGGTCCGACGGTCTCAACGACTGCCTCCGCCTTCCAGAACCGCTCATCCACAAAACCAGCGATTTCAGTCTGAGCCTCTACAACCGCTGGGGCGAACAGGTCTTCGTCACCGATGACCCGCACTTCATCTGGTGCGGCGAGGGAGTCCACCTCTCGGACGTGTATGTTTACGTGCTCCGAATCAAGGACATGAACGGGAAGCCGTTCGTCTATCGGGGAACGTTGACGGTGCTGTAGAAGCGAGACGTGAGACGATATTTGTTTTTGTCCAAAAGTCTTAAGTCCCACGTCTTAAGTCCCAAAAATTACTATCTTCGCGCTTTCAAAACCAAAATCCCCTATGGCATTAAAGCAGCTTCTCGAAAGAATTAATAATCAGAAAGTTATCATATTAGGATTCGGCAAAGAAGGTGTTTCGACTTACCGCTTCATCCGACGACATTTCCCGAAAATGAAACTGGTGGTCGCGGACGGGAACGAAAACCTCAAGATTGATGAGTTCACGAACGACAAGCACGTCAAGTTTATCAAAGGGAAGGACTACGACCGCAACCTCAACCAGTACGACCTCATCTTCAAGAGTCCGGGCATCAGTTTCAACATGCTGGACTATTACATTGAGAATGAGAAGATCACTTCCCAGACCAATCTGTTTCTGGAGTATTTCCACGAGCAGGTGGTGGGTATCACTGGCACGAAGGGAAAGAGCACCACGGCCTCGCTCATCTACCATATTTTGAGCCATTCGAGGGAGAACGTCTTCCTGGCTGGCAACATCGGCACGCCCTTCTTCGACATTGTGGAGCAACTCACGCCCGAGTCGATCGTGGTGGCGGAGCTTTCGGCGCACCAATTAGAATTCACGCACCACTCGCCTGATTACGCCGTGCTGCTGAACATCTATCAGGAGCATCTCGACCATTTCAACTCGTTCAACAATTACCAAAACGCCAAGACCAACATCTTCAAGTTCCAGCATAAGGGAAACTTCTTGGTTTACAACGGAGACGACGAGCATGTCCCCGGTTGGGTGAAAGGGAATCAGCCGGAAAGCGACACCTGCGTCTTCGGCACGCAGATACATCCCGGGTTGCACGCACGCTGCCGAAACCACCTCATCCGGTTTATGAATGACGGCGAGATTGTCGATGAATACGACCTCATCGACTACAAGAACCTGCCCGGCACCCACAACTATTTCAACATCATGGCCGCCATCGCCATCTGCAGGCGGCTCGGGGTCAAGCACAAGGACATCATGGACGCCCTGCTGACTTTCAAAGGGCTGCCGCACCGTATCGAGTTCGTGGGCGAGTTCAAGGGCATCGAGTTCTATAACGACAGCATCTCCACGATACCGGAATCGGCCATCGCGGCGGTGAAGGCGCTGCGTGGAGTGGAGACCCTGATTCTCGGCGGCTACGACCGCGGCATCGACTATCAAGTGCTCATCGACTTCCTGAAGGAGAACCCGATCCAGAACATCGCCTTCACGGGCCCCGCTGGCCACCGCATGTTGGAGATGTGCCGTGAACAGTCCGCCTTGCCGCAAAGTTTCATCGAGACCGACGACTACGGAGAAATCGTGCGCTTCTGCTTCGAGAAGACCCCCGTCGGCGGCACCGCCCTGCTCTCTCCTGCCGCCGCCAGCTACAACCAGTTCAAGAACTTTGAAGAACGAGGCAACACGTTCAAACAATTAGTAATTAGTAATTTGTAATTAGTAATTACGAGCAACCCCAATTCCCCTTCTAAAATAGAAGGGGTGCCCGAAGGGCGGGGTAGTAATATTGAAACATAATTCCTTAAGCAGCCCATTCCCCTTCTTTTAGAAGGGGTGCCCGAAGGGCGGGGTAGTTTTAGGGGCAAGACGCGCGAAGCGCAAATAACCCCACACAAGGCGAAGCCGCAGTGCGGGGTCTCACAAAAAAAATAAACAAAGATGAAAAAGAACATCCTATTAATCCTTCTAGCAGCAGTCGTGCTCACCGCTTGCGGGCAAAAGGGCACGCCCGGACAGCCGGCGCAAACAGAACAACAAACGGCGTCTGCCAACGACTACTCGCACCTGAATCCGACGCAGGACGATGGACAAACGTCCATAAAGGAGGACCTCTCCGGCAAAGTCATCGCGCTCTCTTCCAGCGAATTCCTTGACCGGATCACCGACATCGACCCGGCAAAAGGGTTGCGTTATAAAGGGCAGACACCCTGCATCGTCGATTTCTATGCCGACTGGTGTCGTCCTTGCATGCAGCTCAAACCTGCCACGGAACGTCTTGCCGCCAAATACAAGGGGCAGCTGATCATCTACAAGGTCAACGTTGACAAGGCTCAGGACATCTGCAGCGCGCTGGGGGTCAGCAGTATCCCGACGCTCTTTTTCTTCAAGCCGAACTCGCAGCCCGGAAAAATGGTCGGTGCACCCTCGGAAGCGGAATTGGATCAGACCATCCAAGAGTTCCTGAAATAACATAGAATGAAGAATGTGAAAAGTAGAGTGCTTCGACACTTCTGTCTTATTATATTGTTGTTCGCGGCGTTGTCAGGCCGGGCACAGGTGGTGGCGGATTCGCTGCCTGCCATGTTCCAAAGGTGGAACAGTCGTCTGGCCGAGCTCGACTACAACGACCCGGAAATTGTGTCTCTGCACTACTTTTTCCTGCAGGATGTCCTCAAGGAGATGAACCGAGTCGGGGAGGTGCTGGACAAGACGTTGGCACGGAGTCCCCGCACGGACTTCTATGCCGCGAAGCAGGCTTACAGACACGTTTACAGCAAAGCATGCCGTCTGAACGAAGTTTTCGCGAGCCGTAAGGCTGTTGTTGACCACGAGTTTTATCTCCGAGCTGTGGAGGAGATGGCTTTCCATGACACGGCCCGGGCAATGTACAACCTTGAACGCGCGTTGCAATACAATCGCCACAATCCCGACGCCATGCTACTGAAATGCAAGATCTTGCTTGCGCAAGGTCAATATCAGCCTTGTGTTGACCTCATCCACATCGTCTATACCCAGACCACGCTCACCGACGAACAGGAGATGGCCGTGTCGGATTTCACCTTGGAGTTGTACGACAAACTGTATTCGCACGGCAGCGCGTTGGTGAAGAGCGGCCGGTCGGCGGAGGCCTTGGAGGTGTTCCTCGCATTGGAGCATTTCTGCAACAACATGCCCAGCGGCTACTGCAACGACGACTACTACAAGGGAATCGTTCTTTCGCGTGAAGGCGTCTATGAGTCCTACATCAGCATCGCCAAAGAGGCCGAAAAACGCGGCAACCACGAGATGTCGCGGAAATTCTATCAGTACGCCGAGGAGTACTTGCGCAAGAACGAGTGATGTTGGCTATTAGCTGTTGGCTGTTGGCTTTTAGCTGTTAGCTGTTCACTTGCGAGAAACTGTTGACATTGAACTTTGACTATCGACTTGTACTCATAAACTCTAAACCTTAAACCCTAAACCTTAAACCTTAAACCTTAAACCTTAAACTCTAAACCTTAAACTCTAAACCTTAAACTCTAAACCTTAAACCATAAACCATAAACTTATCAACACCCGCCTGTTATAACGAAAAAAAATGTACCTTTGCAAACTTGATTTTCAAGTCTAGAATCAACAAAAATTCAAAACAATAACAATCTAAAATATTAGAATTATGGCATTTAAAGGAGCTTTAGTCATTGACACTGAAAAGTGTAAAGGTTGTGCAGTGTGCATAACCGGTTGCCCGCAAGACCCGAAATGCATCGCCTTGTCCAAGAAGGTGAACGCCAAGGGTTACAACTATCTAGAAATGGTCAACGAGGACGCTTGCATCGGCTGCGCCAGCTGCGCGGTGATCTGTCCCGACGGGGTCATTGAAGTGTATCGTGCGAAATGCTAACCGCACTGAGAGTCAAGAAATTTAACAACAATTAATTAAAACATCTACAAAATGGCAAAACAATTAGTATTGATGAAGGGAAACCAAGCCATTGCAGAAGCCGCCATCCGCTGTGGCTGTGACGGCTACTTTGGCTATCCCATTACCCCGCAGTCAGAAGTGTTGGAGCACCTGATGGCGGAGAGACCATATCTGACCACCGGCATGGTTGTTCTGCAAGCCGAGAGCGAATTGGCTTCCATCAACATGGTGTATGCAGGCGCCGCCGCCGGCAAGCGCGTCATGACCTCATCTTCCTCCCCGGGATTCTCCCTGATGCAGGAGGGCCTTTCCTATATCGCTGGCGCTGAGCTGCCCGCATTGTGCGTGAACGTCGTTCGCGGCGGCCCCGGCCTCGGCACCATCCAACCCTCACAGTCCGACTACTTCCAGACCACCAAGGGCGGCGGTCACGGTGACTACCGTCTGATCACCCTCGCCCCCGCGTCTGTGCAAGAGATGTACGACTTCGTGGAACTCGGCTTCGACCTCGCCTTCAAATACCGCAACCCCGTTGCCATCCTTTCTGATGGTGTCATCGGCCAGGTGATGGAGAAAGTCATGGTTGACGACTACAAACCGCGCTGGACCAACGAATATATCGAGGAAAATTGTCCTTGGGCTGCCACGGGACACCGTTCCACCGGCAAGCACAGAATCGTGACTTCCCTCGAGCTGGAAGCCCTCAAACAAGAGGCCATCAACGACCGCATCCAGGCCAAATACCGCAAATGCGAAGAGGAAGACGCCCGTTACGAGGCTATCCAATGCGACGATGCGGAATACATCTTCGTGGCTTACGGCTCTGCAGCCCGTATCTGCATGAAGTCCGTCGAACTCGCCCGCGCCGAAGGCATCAAGGTCGGTTTGATCCGCCCGATCACCCTCTGGCCCTTCCCGACGAAAGCCGTCAAGGAAATCGGCAGCCGCATGAAGAAGATCCTCAGCGTGGAAATGAACGCCGGTCAGATGATCGAAGACGTGAAACTCGCTGTCGATTGCAACATCCCCGTGGAGCATTACGGCCGTTACGGCGGTGTCATCCCCACCCCTGTTGAGATTCTCGATGCGTTGAAAAAAATGATTAAATAATTTAAGCACTTGAAAATTATGACAAGAGAAGATATAATCAAACCCGAAAATTTGGTGTACAAACGCACTCCGGTTCTCACGGATGCTACAATGCACTATTGTCCTGGTTGCGGTCACGGCGTCGTGCACAGAATCATCGCCGAGGTGATCGAGGAAATGGGCATTCAAGACAATGTCATCGGTATCTCCCCCGTGGGTTGTTCCGTGCTGGCATACAACTATTTCGACGTTGACTTCGTGGAAGCCGCCCACGGCCGTGCCCCGGCCTGCGCCTCCGCCATCAAACGTCTCCGTCCCGAGACCTTCGTGTTCTCCTATCAAGGAGACGGCGACTTGGCCTCCATCGGCTGCGGCGAGGTTGTCCACGCCTGCAACCGCGGTGAGAACATCACCATGATCTTCATCAACAACGGTATCTACGGTATGACCGGCGGTCAGATGGCTCCCACCACCCTCGAGGGTATGGAAACCGTGACCTGTCCTTACGGCCGTGATCCCAAGATCATGGGTCACACCATGCGTCTGACCGAAATGCTGGCTCAACTTCCTGGCACGTACTATGTTACCCGTCAGGCCGTTTACACCCCGGCAGCTGCCCGCAAGTGCAAGAAAGCCATCCGTCAGGCCTTCGAGAATCAGAAACTGAACAAGGGCGTTTCCTTCGTGGAAGTGACCTCCAACTGTAACTCCGGTTGGAAGATGACTCCCGTCCAAGCCAACAAGTGGATGGAAGAGAACACCCTCAAATACTTCCCGCTCGGCGACATGAAAGTTGACGGCAAGTTCGATCCCAAGTTCATCGAGCGCGTCGGCACCTTCGATCAGCCCAACGAAACCATCTTTTCACTGAGAAAAAAATAATCATTAAAATCCAAAAGACATGACTGAAGAAATCATTATAGCAGGCTTCGGCGGACAAGGTGTGCTCTCCATGGGTAAGATCCTCGCATACGCCGGCATCATGCAAGACAAAGAAGTGAGCTGGTTGCCTTCTTACGGTCCTGAAATGCGCGGTGGTACCTCCAACGTCACCGTCATCCTCAGCGACGAGCGCATCTGCTCCCCCTATCTGAACCAGTTCGACACGGCCATCATCCTGAACCAACAGTCGATGGACAAGTTCGAATCCGCCGTGAAACCCGGAGGTCTCTTGATCTACGACCCGAACGGTATCACGCACCATCCGACCCGCAAGGACATCAACATCTACCAAGTCGCCGCCGCCGACAAGGCCAGCGAACTCGGTATCTCCAAACTGTTCAACATGATCGTGCTGGGCGGTTTCCTGAAGGTGAAACCCCTTGTCACCCCTGAAATGTTGCACAAAGGTCTGGAGAAATCCCTGCCTGAGCGCCACCACCACCTCATTCCCAAGAACGAGGAGGCTGTGGAGATCGGCAAGGGTCTGTTGACTCCGTACCACACGATTTAGCTTTTAGCTCTTGACTATTAGCTTTTAGCTAACAGCCAATGGCCAAAAGCCAAAAGCCAACAAGGACGATCGAAAGGTCGTCCTTGTTTTATATGACCATTAGCCATGATAAACATTCTACGATGATGGCGCAGATATCGGCGGAGGAGCTGAGACAGCGATGGGGAACAACAAAAAAAGCACGGTTTCTACCGTGCTTTTTTCCTTTCAATGTCGGGGTGAGAAGACTCGAACTTCCGACCCCTTGCACCCCATGCAAGTGCGCTAGCCAACTGCGCCACACCCCGAATCATTACGGCGGCAAAGATAGTATTTTTTTTGTTGTGTCGGCCAAGAACAGATTTTTTTTGAATATAATATATCTATTTGATTTTAAGATAGATACTAAAACAACGAAATGACAACCGCGCGTTATTCAACTGAAATTGCTGAAACTTTTCGGAGAATTTCCCGTTTCCAATGCCATTTTTCAAGACGGCAGGGATATAGTGAGACTCTATTTTTGCATTTCTGCAATCGAAAAAAAATGAATCGCACGATTGTCGTTTTGGAATAAAATGTACCTTTGCACCCGCAAAAAATTGTATTCACAAAAAATAAGATAACAATGAAGAAAATTTTGGTCATTGGAGCTTGCGGACAGATCGGTTCAGAGTTAACCCCCGCATTGCGTGCAGTTTATGGTACCGACAACGTGGTTGCCGCTGATATGATTTACCCTTTGAAGGGTGATTTGGCGGATGCCGGCCCGTCGTGCAAAATTGACGCCACCAACGCGCAAGACATCGCCGATGCGGTGAAAAAGTACAATATCGACGCGATTTACAACCTCGCCGCCATCCTCTCCGCAAAGGCAGAGGCCAACCCGATGTTGGGCTGGAACGTAGGCGTGGGCGCGCTCATCAACTGTCTGGAAGTTTCCCGCGAGATGGGGTGCTCTCTTTTCACCCCCAGCTCCATCGGCGCGTTCGGTCCCGACACTCCGCACGACATGACCCCGCAGGACACCATCCAGCGTCCGAAGACCATCTACGGCGTCACCAAGGTCACCGGCGAGCTGCTCAGCGACTACTACTTCAAACGCTTCGGTGTCGATACCCGTTCAGTACGCTTCCCGGGCCTCATCTCCAACGTGACGCTCCCCGGCGGCGGCACCACCGACTACGCCGTCGAAATCTACTACGCTGCTGTGAAGGGTGAAAAGTTCGTCTGCCCCATCGCGAAAGGCACCTTCATGGACATGATGTACATGCCCGACGCCTTGAAAGCCGCCATGGACCTCATGGAAGCCGATCCGAGCAAACTCATCCACCGCAACTCCTTCAACATCACGGCTATGAGCTTCGAACCGGAGATGATTTTCGCCGAAATCAAGAAACACATTCCCGACTTCCAGATGGAGTACCAATACGACGAGCTGCGTCAGACCATCGCCGATTCCTGGCCGAACCAGATGGACGACCACTGCGCCCGCGAGGAATGGGGTTTCAAACCGCAGTACGACCTCGCCTCCATGACCGTCGATATGATCAAGGTGCTCAAGGCGAAGTACCAGAAGTAATGGCTGTTGGCTGTTAGCTTTTGGCCAATACCTTTAATAACGAAAAAGCGGAAATTCTTTGGAGTTTCCGCTTTTTTGTGTCACATTATTGTATTTCTTAGTACAACAACCCTTCCATCGTCCCTACAATCCTTGTGTTCAGCTCGCAGAGGCGCTTATAGACTTCGCTGCCCCGCATGCGCAGCGCCTTGAACGTGGTTCCCAATTTGCGTAACGAACGTTTATAATTGGCATTGAGAATGCCGATAATGCCTGCTAACACAATGTAAACCAAGCCAATCCAGAAGTGGTGGGTAATCAGGCTGACCACCACCAAGAGGATGATGTACCATATCGGGAAGGTAGCGAGGGCACCTATGGCATACTGGAATGTGGAGTGCATCATGGGATCCTTGATTTTGTGGGTGAGCCGCTGCGTGATAAAGTCCGGCACGAAATTGTTGAGGTAGCCGAACAGGAATAGCGGCAACGTGAGCACCATAATGAAGATGCGGAGGATGAGTTTAGGCCAGGAAATCTTCCTGTTGATGACCCAATGGTGCAGCCCGGTTTTCTGCAGCAACCCCGTGTATTGGCGGGTGTCGTCCATCAATGCGGTGAAGGCGTCGGGCGAATTGTCTTTCAGCTGCCGGATGGCGGCAATGATGGTCATGGCAGCATCCTTCTGGTTAGGCAGGAAACGCGGTTTCAGCCCTTTGTGGCGCAGCAACGGCTCGCTCATGATGTGCGTGAGCGCCTCTATCTCGTTGTAATACTCGGGAATGTCAATATCCGGGGTCATCTCCTTGACCCGGGCGCGGGCCTTCTCGTTGAGAGCCAGGTACGCCTGGTTCGGAGATTCCTTGTACATTTCGAAGAACTCGTCGTAGGTAAACGGTTTCCCGCAGGTGACCATCAAGTCGCTTTGGAAGTTGAAGTAGTTGGAATAGTGGATGTTAAGTGGAAGGATCTGCACCCCGAGTTTGAAGTCGTTCATCTCCTCGGCGGCGAAGGCAATGCGGCTGAACCCTTTCTTGAAGGTGCTCATATAATGGCCGTGCTGATGCCCTGCCTCGGGAAAGATGACTAATGTTCCGCCTTTCTTCAACACTCTCGCCGCCCGGTTGAAGATGGCCAAGTCCTTCTTGATGTCGTCGCGGCCACCGTCACGGTTGCGATAGACGGGCAGGATCTTCAGGAACCGCAGAATCCGCGCCACAAAGTCTTTCTTGAAAATGTCGCCGCGTGCGATGAACACCGGCTGGCGACCGTCCTTGTACATCGTGTGCAGAATCGCCATCGCGTCCATCATGCCGTTCTGGTGGTTGGCAATCACGAACGTCGGCGTCCCCTTCGGCGGGATATTCTCGCGGTTCACGATGTAGAAGTTGCGGTAATACACATGGTTGTGCGCCGCACACAGATACTTCATGTACAGGTCGTATAGCCACGAATGCTTGTCTATGTCTTCGAAGGAAATCATATTTTTGGCTTTTGGCTATTGGCTGTTGGCTGTTGGCCAAAAGCTAATAGCTAATGGCTAATATCTATTCTATTACGTCAATTTCATCCACTATATTCTTCGCGCCGGCGAATTTATCGACGATGAAGAGGAAGTAGCGGGCGTCGAGGCTGATGTTGCGGCAACGATCCACGTCGTACCAGATGTCGCTCATGGTACCTTCCCACACGCGGTCGAAGTTGGTGCCGATGAGCTGGCCGTAGCCGTTGATGACCGGGCTGCCGGAATTGCCGCCCGTGGTGTGGTTGCTGGCGATGAAGGCCACCGGCAGCTTGCCGTCCTTGTTGGCATAACGGCCGTAGTCCTTCTTCTCCCACAGCTCCTTCAGCTTCGGATGCACCTGATAGTCATACACATCGGGATTCTCCTTCTCCATGATGCCATCCAAGGTGGTATAATATATATAGTCAGTGCCGTCGGCAGGTTGGAAACCTTTCACCTGACCGTAGGTCACGCGCATCGTGAGGTTGGCATCCGGATAGAACGTTTTGTCCTTGTCTTTCTCCATCAACGCCTTCACGTAGGTGCGATAGTATTGGTCAAGTTCAGCTGTCTCCACACGGTAAGCAACCACCGCTGCTTTATACTTGTCGAAAAAGGCCAAGTATAAAGCCATCATTTCATTGCTGGCAGTTTTCTCGATCTGTTTCGGCGTGGCTTTGGAGATGAAGTCTTGATATTTTGCAGCATCTTGGAAATAAGGCGCCTTCTTCGCGCTGTTGTCCCACAATGCCGTCATCATCGTGCGTACCGTTTTCTCATCTTGCACATATTTTAGCAGCGAGGCGGGAATGTTCTCCTTCTTTTCGTGGGTGAAATAGTAGGTCATCAGCTCCACAAAGCACTCTTTGTCAATTACATCGAAGTATTCAGCCCGGAAGCTTTTGTCCGCGTCAATCATCTTGGTGCGGGTGGCATCCGTGATGTCCTTTTCGCCGTAAAGTTTGCTCCAGTAAGAATAGACGACCTCATCCATCAGTTCCACGCCAAAGAGGTATTCATTAATATAGGTGACCACTTGCATGTTATTGTTGTAGCTCTCATAGACTTTCTTCATGTCTTGCAACAGCGTGCCGTACTGCGATTTGCGTTGCGGGTCGGCGTTCACCCACTGTTGGAACTCTTTCTCTTGAGCCTGTTTTTTGCCGATGACATCGCACTCGCGGATGCCCTTGCTCTCACCCTGCCACTTCTTCCATCCATTGGAGATGCCGTTGGCCTTGGCAGAGTACATGAGGCGGATGCGCGGGTCGAGGTCCATCTGCTTCTTCATGGCGTCGAGGCGGATGGTGCGCGCCTGTATTGCGATGGGATTCTGGATGTTCGCCACCGCGTTCACGCCGTCGGAGATAAGGAACTGCTTCGTAGTGCCGGGATAGCCGAACACGAGGGTGAAGTCGTTCTCCTGCACGCCCTTGATGGAGACCGGGAAGTACTGCTTCGGTTTCATCGGGATGTTGTCCTTGCTGTATTCGGCGGGTTTGCCGTCCTTGTCGGTGTAGATACGGTAAAGCGAGAAGTCGCCGGTGTGGCGCGGCCACATCCAGTTGTCGCTGTCGCCGCCGAACTTGCCGATGCTCTCCGGCGGAACACCCACGAGACGGATGTCATTGTAGGTTTCCGTGACGAACATAAAGTATTGGTTGCCATAGTAGAACGGCTTGATGATGGCCTTGTAGCCCGTGCCGTCGGTGGCTTTCTTGGTCACTTTGGCGATGTTCTCCTTCACGATGGCTTGACGGTCGGCCTCTTTGGTCTGCGCAGTCACGCCAGCCAAAACTTGGTCCGTGACATCTTCCATATAGACGAGAAAAGTGACAGTGAGGCCTTCCATGGGGATTTCTTCCTGCATGTTTTTAGCCCAGAAGCCGTCGCGGAGGTAGTTGTGCTCCATGGTACTGTGGGACTGCACGAAGGAGTAGCCGCAGTGGTGGTTGGTGAGCAGCAGTCCTTTGGAGGAGATAAGCTCGGCGGTGCAGCCGCTGCCGAAGAGCACGATGGCGTCCTTCATGCTGTTGTGGTTGATGCTGTAGATGTCGTCCGCCGTGAGGTGGAAGCCCAATTGCTGCATCTCTGCCTCGTTCTGGCTCAAAAAGAGGGGAATCCACATACCGCCGTCGGCACGTGCGAAGCTGAGAATGAAGGACAATAACAAGGTAAGGAATAAAGGTTTTCTCATATTTTTGATGCTTTTATTGACACATTAATTTAGAGGGTGCAAATATATAATTTTTTATTTTAGGTTAGGAGGTTAGGTGGTTAGAGGGTTAGAAGGTTAGAAGGTTAGAAGGTTAATGGTTGTTGGTTGGGGGTTTGAGGAAATTGTATATTTTTGCCGCCAAAATGAGAGAGACTATTTTGCAGACCCGATATCCTGATGCGGAGTCCAGCCGGACCATCGGCTTGCTCCGGTGGGTGCTGATTGCGCTGGTGGTCTTGATTCACACCAATCTGGTGGCGGACTCGGATGCTGCGAATCCCGCATACACCGAATTCTATCGGTGGTTCGGCAATGTGGTGTGGCTCGCGAACCCCCTTTTCTACTTGATTTCCGGTTATTTGTTCGTGGCTTCCGGCAACGGTTTCGGCTGGAAAGTCTTTGCCAACAAATGTCGCGGCAGACTGAAGACCTGGCTGATCCCCTACCTGCTTTGGAACACGATCTTCCTCCTGTTTTACGGGGTGGTCGGGCTTTTGTATCCGTCCGCCTTGGGCGTTGTTCCTTCGTTGAACGAAATGACGTTCACGGACGTGCTGCGGGCGTACTGGAGCATCCACGGGGATGATTTGACATCGCCGCCCATTGACGGCCCGCTGTGGTTTCTCCGCGATTTGATGGTGATCGCCGCCTTCACGCCGCTCTATTTCGCCATCATCCGGCAGCACAAAGCCACTATCGTTGTGCCGCTGCTGATCGCGTCGCTGCCCCATCAGGTGTGGTGCGAATCGAGCATGGCGTACTTTATGGTCGGCATCTGGCTGAATGTCTGGACGCCGTCGCTCTCCGAACTGCTTCGCAAGCCGCTGTGGCGGCCGCTGCCGGTCTATATTGCCGCTTCCGTTGCCCTTATGCTGTCGCACCCGTGGATAGAGTGGACCACCGCACCGCTGACGCTCATCCGCAACCTCTCTGGAATGACTGTCGTGGCGCGGATCTGCCACCGTGTGACGCTCCGGCACCCGGACCGCGACTGGCGCGCTTTGGCGGAGCCGGTGTTCTTCGTCTTCGCCCTGCACAGCATGTTTGCCCGCCCGCTGACCAAATTGTCGGCCAACTGGCTTGTGTCGCACGACGCCGGAAGTCTCGCCTTCCTCGCCACCCATTTTCTGAATGCCATCATCACAATTACGATTACCATCTTGATTTATAGACTTCTACGCCGACTAACTCCAACTGTCTGCAGCTACCTCTCCGGCACCCCTCTACCCCATTAACCCATTAACCCATTAACCTCCTAACCTTCTAACCCATTAACCCTTTAACCTTTAACCTTTAACCGTACCAATGAAAATCATCAACTTCTGCGTCAACTTAGTCCAGAAATACCTGCCGGAGCCGTTTGTTCTGGCCATTTTGCTCACGATCATCGCCGCGCTCACTGCCATGCCGGTGTGTCACCAGACCCCGGTGGAGGTCATCGAACATTGGGGCAACGGCGTGTGGGGGCTGTTGGCTTTCTCCATGCAGATGTCGCTGATTTTGGTCTGCGGCGCGACCTTTGCCGGCGCGCCCGCCATCAAGAAGGGCATCCGCAAGATTGCCGCGCTGCCGAAGACGCCTGCGTCCGCCATCGCCACGGTGACGCTCGTCTCCGCTATTGCTTGCTGGATCAACTGGGGCTTCGGACTCATCGTGGGAGTCATCCTCGCCAAGGAGATTGCCCGCGACTGCAAAGGTGTGGACTACAGGCTGTTGATTGCCTCTGCCTATAGCGGATTCGTGGTGTGGCACGCCGGACTTTCAGGTTCCATCCCGCTGACCATGGCCACCGCTGGCGAAGCGCTCACGAAAGCCACCAACGGCGCCCTCACCGAGCCTGTGAGTGTCTCCTCTACCCTATTTGCCCCACAGAACCTCATTATCGTGCTGTTGGTCATCATCGCCATCACGGTGGTCAACACCTTCATGCACCCCAAGGGCGAGCACGTGGTCACGGTGGACCCGCAGCTGTTGTACGAACCCGAGGAGGCGCCCGCGAAGGAGGACAAGTCGCCGGCGGCCAAGTTAGAGCAGAGTTATATCGTTTCAGGAATTGTCGCGCTTTTGGGTTTCAGCTTTCTGATTATCAAATTGTTTGTAAGAGGTGGTTCGTTGGATCTCAACGCCGTCATCATGCTGTTCCTGTTTACGGGGATTTTGTTCCACGGTACACCGTTGCGGTATGTCCGTGCCTTCACGAAGTCGGCGGGCAGCGCGGCGGGCATCATCCTGCAGTTCCCGTTCTACGCGGGCATCATGGGCATCATCACGGGTGTGGGCGCGTCGGGCATCTGCTACGGCACGGTCATCAGCGACGCCTGCATCGGCATCTCCACGCCCACGACCTTCCCGTTGCTGACCTTCCTTTGCGCAGCGGTCCTCAACCTGTTCGTGCCCTCCGGCGGCGGTCACTGGGCCATCCAGGCGCCGGTGTTTTTCACGGCGGGTGCAGACCTAGGGGTGGATCCCGGCCTCACGGGCATTGCCATCGCCTGGGGCGACGCCTGGACCAACCTCATCCAGCCTTTCTGGGCGTTGCCGGCCCTTGCCATCGCAAAACTTAACGCCAAAGACATCATGGGTTTCTGCCTCATCGATTTGGCCGTCACCGGCCTCATCATCTGCGGCGGCCTTCTCTTCTGGGCAATGTAATTCATAATGCATAATTATCCATCATCAATTATCAATTATCCATTATTTTCATACATTTGCACTTTCAGGGTAGGAAATTACAAATATCTGATAATGAATAAATTGAGTGTATTTTTGGGTTTGATTTTATGCATGATTCTGCCGTTTTCCGCCATATCGCAAGAGGACAGCGTCAAAAAAGAGAAGGTCAAGAAGGAAAAGAAGGCGGTGAACCCGGACTTCAAGCACAAGTTCACGACCTTCCATTTGGAGGCGCGCGCGGACTTCGAGTACAACTATAACCTCGATAGATGGAGTAATATTGACCCTTATTTCAGCGGCTCTGTCGAGCAGCACCACTACGGCTTCCGTGGCGACTATTTCAACTTCCTGCTCGGCGGTGACATCGGCAAACACATCTCTTATTTCTTCCGCCAGCGCATCATCCCCGCCAAAGGGGTTACGGAGTTGTTCGACAACACCGATTTCCTTTACATTCAGTACAAATTCAACGACCGCTGGTCGCTGCGCATGGGCAAGGAGGCTATTTTCGTGGGCGGGTTCGAGTACGACGCGCCGCCCATCGATGTCTATTACTACACGCACTACTGGGGGGCGTTCCCTTGCTTCCTGCTTGGAGTATCTGCCGCCTACACCGACAAGAGCGGAAAGAACAAACTTGTGCTCAACGTTGCCAACTCTCCTTATGTGAAATACATGGACAACTGGTGGGGTTCGGGGCTTCTCTCCTACAACCTCTATTGGAACGGCAAATTCGGACCGTTTTCCACGCTTTATTCCGTCAACTTTTTGGAGTACCAGCGCGGAAAGTTCATCAACTTCATCGCCCTCGGCAACAAACTCTCGTTCAACAAATGGTCTATCTATTTAGATTACATCAACCGTGCTGCCGGATTCAAGAAATTCTTCCATGACTTCTCCGTAGTGAGCCGTCTCGACTGGCACGTTTCACCAAGTGTAAACCTCTTTGCCAAGGGCGGTTACGAACAGAATTCCGCTGGATACTACTATCTTGACAGCCATGACTACCGTGTGGATGTGGACATGCTGATGCCCAACAACAGTGCTTACTGTTTCTATGGTCTTGGTGTGGAATACCGTCCGCGCATCTATCCCGACTTGCGTGTCCATGCGTATGTGGCCAATGATGTGATGACCCATCCCCGCGGTTATATGAGTGATTACGGATGGAAAGATATGACCCTCACCGCCAATGTCGGCGTCACCTGGCGTCTCGACTTCATGAAATTCTTACCGGAAAAATTGAAAAATTAGCTATTAGCTATTGGCTTTTGGCCATTTGCTAACAACAACAACTATTAACCTTCTAACCTATTAACCTTCTAACCTATTAACCTTCTAACCTTAAACCACCCATGCCCATATTCCATTTCAAAACCAACAACATCCTGAACCAGGTTTCGAGGATCACTCGCAACAACGTGGTGCGTTACATGGTGCGCGCTTACAGCCGCACGCGTGAGTTGATCATCTTCCTGATTCTGTTCTTCGGCTTCTTTATCGGGCTGTCCATCAAGATGACGCTGCCGAATATGCTGAACACCTTTATGAACACAGCATATAAACTGCTGATAGACACGGTGTTCTACATCATGGCCATCACGGTGATGACAGGCGCCATCAGCAAACTGTTTGTGGAGTTCGGTGTGGTGGTGCTGTTGGAGAAGATGCTTAAGCCGCTGATGAAGCCGCTTTACAATCTTCCCGGCGTGGCCTCTCTCGGCGCGGTGATGACCTTCCTGAGCGACAACCCGGCCATTATCACGCTGTCGAAAGACAAGACCTTCAGCCGATACTTCAAGCAGTACCAGATTGCCTCGCTGACGAACTTCGGCACCTCCTTCGGCATGGGGTTGGTGGTCGTGGCCTTCATGACCGGTCGCGGTTACGGTAGCGGTGCCTTAGTCGGACTGGCAGGCGCATTCATCGGCAGTATCGTCACCACCCGCATGATGCAGAAACTGACTTTGAAAGCCTACCCCGAGCTGGACTCCCCAATGCCCGACACGGTCGTGGAGGAGAAGCCTTTGGACGAAGTGGTCAAAGAGACGGAGGAAAAAGGCGTGAAAATCGAGGAGGAGAAGAAGGGACCGTTTCTTCGCACGCTCAACGCCATGCTTGACGGCGGCAAGAGCGGTGTGGAGATCGGATTGTCCATCATCCCGGGCGTGCTCATCATCTCCACCATTGTGATGATGACCACATTCGGGGCCTCGGTGGACGGCGGCTACACGGGCTCCGCTTACGAAGGTGTGCCTTTGCTTCCCTGGCTTGCCGGCAAGATTGACTTCGTCTTCAAATGGCTCTTCGGGTTCGTGCATCCCGAGCTTATCGCCTTCCCCATCACAGCGCTCGGCGCCGTTGGCGCAGCCATCGGTTTGATTCCCGCTTTCGATGCCGCCGGTCTCATCGACGGCAACGCCATTGCGGTCTTCACCGCCATGGGCATGTGCTGGAGCGGCTTCTTGAGCACCCACACTGGCATGTTGGACTCCCTGGGATACCGCCAACTTATCTCCAAAGCCATCATCTCGCATACCGTCGGCGGCCTCATAGCGGGCATTTCCGCCCACTGGCTGTTTGTGCTCTTCTCGCTGATATAGCCCGCATTACTCATGATGCTAATTATTTCATTGGTCACAAACTCCCTATATATTGGGATCCGTGACCAACGGATAGTGATTTGCTACAAGCATTATGAATAATGGAAGTTAAAATAATCGGAAAAGATGCAACATTTCCCATTGCTCGTGCGTTATCACTTCAGATAAATAAGGCATTCTCTATATGGAACAAACGAAATCACTACGTAAGCACTGCCCGCTCCTTTCACGATGGGTTGCTCTCGCAGCGTTGGTTGTACTGTCTCCGCATCTATCGGCACAACAGGAGGATTGCGTGATTTCCTTGCCTTATTACGAGGTCTTCGACCATCCGGAAGATTGGACACCTTATTGGGAACTTCCGCAATTTGGTACCGTGGACATTGTGGAAGACAACTGCTGGCGCTGGAACATCGACGACCACCACGGATCCATGCTCGGCGAGGTGTATGAACTGTACTGGCCTGACGAATGGAGTGCTGGCCTGACGAACCACTGCATCCCAATCTGTTCCAGATACACTTCCCTTCCCGGAACGCACCAGTACCAACAGACGCTTATTGGTTTTGTCAGCCTTGTGATAACCCCGGAGCTGGACTCCAAGCCACAAAGTGTCAGTCTCAGCACCTTTTCCTTTGGCAATTATGACCCCGTTTACGCGGGCGACAGCGTACGAAAACGTCTTGTGGTGGGGTATATCGCCGACACCAACGACTGGAAGGGGAGCTTTGTGGGTGTTGACACATTGGAACTCACACGGGAACGGCTGGTTTGGGAACGATTTACCGTGACTGGTTTTGATGACATGCCCGCCCCCTACCACTTGGCCTTCTTCAACGACTCCCTCCTCCAATGGCCGGCTCAGTCTCTCGGAACCTGGCAGGATCCAGCTCCCATGATGTACCGCTTCTATATCGACAGTATCCACATCGAACGGCGTCCCTGGGTTCATGACACCTTGACAATGTTCGCGACAACCTGCCAAGGAACAGGTTATTTCGAGGACGGATTCCTCATCAGCGCTGAAGAGACAGCCGTCCCGGGGAACATCATTGTGCAGGATTCCATCATCAGTGAAGATACCATACATTACCGGATTCTCCATCTTTCTATACGACCGGTTGAACACACCCAGCTTGTGGAATACATTTCCCCTGGTGACACTGTTCTCTTCAACGGGATGGCATACACTGTTCCCGGCGATTATCCGTTCACACTCATCTCCACAGACGGGTGTGATTCCATGGTGACGCTGCATATCCTCTACCATCCGGGGGAATCTCTGTCCGTAAAGATTTGGATTCCCAATGCCATCCACCCGAATGGTAACGGACACAACGATGTCTTCAAACCCGTATTCAATTATCCTGAAGAAGTGGAGAATTACCGGATGGAAGTGTATAACCGCTGGGGAGGCCTTGTCTTCCGGACTCAGGAGATTGAATCCGGTTGGAATGCCTGTTACGTCCCTGAAGGGGTATATCGATATGAAATCCATTACAAGGAAAGGAACACGGCCGCCAAATCCGTTTCAGGAAGCGTGACCGTGTTGCGATAAAGAAGACGGAAGGCCTTAGCCTTCCGTCTTTTATCAACAACAACCAATTATTATAAAATCATGACAATTCTGCTCTGAATTTCACGATGCAAAGAAACAACTATTCCGCAACGTGGACCATCCCCATTTTTTGCGTTTTTCAGCTCTCCCTGTCACAATTTTTAGTGAGACGTGGGGCAAGCCAAACCTATTGGAACAGTAATTTCATCCGTCCGCGCATTTGAAAAATATGTACCTTTGCCGCTTGAAATCACCCCTTATGATCAAAAGGCTATACCTAATCGTACTATTGTCGCTGCCCTTGTCGTTGTCCGCACAGGGCGACATCGACTCGTTGTTCAGACAGTTTGAGAGCAGCACCCGGAACCAGCGGTTCGCATACGCGAAGCAACTCATCGGTGTTTTTGAGCAAGAGGATCTTTACGACCGTCCTGTACTTGATCCCAACGACCACGACCGCAAATTCGCGGAGATGCTCACATATCTCGGCATGGGGCTCCACAAGCTTGACGCCAGCGATTTCCCTCGTGCCATCAAACTCGGCCTTACCGCTGAGAATCTCGTGCCAAAAGATTCTTTATATTGGTTATCAAGTTGTTACGAGCTACTCGATGTCGCTTATCTAAGAGAAGGTGACAATGCCAAAGCCATTGAATACGCCCAGAAGGACTACGACTTGGGGGAACGACTCGACGACGACAGACTGCGCAGCACCGCCCTCAACGCGCTGGCGGCCGTGCACTGCTACACCCACCAACTTGACAACGCCCTCGACTATATCAACCGTGCCATCGCCCTTGAACGCAAGGGCACCGACGACAAGGCCCTGGCTGTCCGCCTGGGGGTCAAAAGCGAGATTCTGCTCCTCATGGACCGGCCCGACGAGGCTCTGGAAGCGATTGAGGAAGCCATAGACATCGACAGCAAAGCCGGACGCATTGGGAAAGTCGGGGTGCGGCTCTCCCAAAAGGCCGACATCCTCGCCCACACAAACCAGTGGAGAGAGTGCCGCAAAACCTGTCTGCAAGCGTTGGAGATCTTCGACCAGACCGGAAACACCATGGACAAGATCATTACACTCAAGCAGATCGGTGCCGCCGAAACCCATCTCAAGGATTACAACGCCGCCGAGAGACATCTTCTCGAAGGCGAGCGGCTCTGCATCGAAACAGGATTCCGTCCCCAGCTTCTCCGCATCCAACGCAACCTAAGCGCGCTCTACAAAGAGACCCAGCGGCCTGAAAAGGCGTTGTATTACCTTGAGCAGGCGTCAGCGCTCAATGAAGAACTCAACGAAGAGAGGCAACAGAAGATCATTGGCGAGTACCAAGCCCAATTCGACGTCAAGGAAAAAGAGCAGGAACTCGCAGTCAAGCAGAATGCCATCCGCAACCGCAGCATCCTGGCTTTCACAGGCCTATTCGTCGCTTTGTTCTGTGCCGCTTTCGCTGTTTACGGATACCGACTGGCCAAAATCCACAAGCGCCGCAATGAAAAACTGGCTGAGATAGACAATATCAAGAACCAGTTCTTCACCATCATATCCCACGATATGAAAAATCCTGTGAAAGCGCAGGCACAGTTGCTCGGCTACCTGTCGTCGCACTATGAAGAGGTGACCGATGATCAGAAAAAGCAGCAAATCCAGGCGCTGAAGAAGTCCGGTGACCAGCTCGTCAATCTCCTGACAAGCCTTTTGGACTGGGCGCGAATGGAAACCGGCAACATGTCCTTCAATCCCATACGGGTGGACCTCACCGCCGCGGTGCGCAAGACCATACAGCTTTTGCAGCCGATCACCGACGAGAAAAAAATCACCATCAGCTCCGATTTGGATGACGTGTGCCACGTCTTCACCGATCACAACTATGTGGAGACCATTCTGCGCAATCTGCTCTCCAACGCGGTGAAATTCTCCCACGAAGGCGGTTCCATCGAGATTGAGACCCGCAGGGATGAAGACAAGCTTTCCCTGTCTGTCGTGGATCACGGGGTGGGAATGAATGAAGCCCTGCAGAACACCATCTTCCAGCTGAAGAGGATTTCGGCACCAGGCACAGGCCAGGAGACCGGCACCGGGTTGGGGCTCATCGTCTGCAAGTCGCTGGCACACAAGGCCCACGGAGACCTGACATTCGTGAGTGCCGAGGGAAAGGGCAGCACTTTCACGCTTACCCTCCCCACCACCCCTTTTGAAACGCCTTGACGGTGATCTTGGGACTACCCCAGCCTGCCGCCACCCTTTCTGAAAGAAGGGATGCGAGGCATCGAAAGGGACTATTATAATAATATGTATAATAAATAAATGAAAACCGTATGAATCCGATAAAAATATTCCTGGTGGAAGACCAAATCCTGACCCGCATGGGGATGACGTTGGCGCTGAACGGCAGCGGCGAGTGCCGGGTTGTGGGTGAAGCCTCCACGGTGGAGGAGACCAAACGGCAACTCAAACAGATGCCCGACGTGGACGTGCTGTTGCTCGACCTCATGCTTCCCGACGGGAACGGGGCGGATGTGGTGCAATTCCTCCGATACCGCGGGACGGACATCAAAGTGCTGGTCATCTCGGCTGACACCAACAAGGAGACCATCCTCCAGCTCGTGGACGCCGGCATCAACGGATTCATCACCAAATACGCCGACATCCCCACTCTGCTTGACGCCATCAAATCCGTCTATCAAGGTATCGAATATTTCGGCCAGGACATCTCGGAAATCATCCACGCTGTCTCCACCGCCAAAGCGACCTCCCATGAAATTTTCACCGACAGGGAACTGGACATCGTGCGACTTTGTTCCAAAGGACTGAGTGTAAAACAGATAGCTGATGCCCTTAACATCAGCACCCGCACCGTGGAGACCCATAAAAACAATATTTTCAAGAAACTGGGCTTCAACAGCACCGGTGAATTGATCAACTGGGTATTCGAACACGGTATCGTATAAACAAGTCAGCGGTTTGTAGTTAGCCGCTTCATTATTCTTTATTTTGTTGTTTTTTCGGGAGATTCAGAGTGGTTGCAGAGGGCGCCGCTGTCAACATTCCGCTGTTGGTATTTTTTCCGAAAAGAAAGCCGAACGAATACGTAATTTTACGTAAAAATCATGTTTTCAACACATTATAAACACGCAAATATCTGTATATCAGCGATTTGTTTATTATTGCAATATTTCATCGTAAACAGCACCCTGATGAGAATTGTTTTTCTTTTATTAATTTTGCAAGCAGATTGTAGGATTATTAATCATTTAAATCTTGATGATATGAAAAAGATTTACACATTATTGTTTTTCAGCATCTTAGGTTTGTTCGCCATGGGGCAGTCGGCACTGGTCCCCGTGGGCGGAGATGCTCAGAATTCGACCGGAAGTGTCAGCTACACGGTCGGGCAGATTGTCACGGAGACGGTGACCAACAGCAACGGTTCCATTTCCGTGGCCGAGGGCGTACAACAGCCTTACGAGATCCAGGCGGTGGGCATCAACCCCTACCCTCAGATCACCCTCAATGCCATTGTGTTCCCCAACCCCACCGAGAATCTCGCCCAGCTGTTGCTCAACGGCTTTGAGATCCCGATGGATGGTCTGCAGGCCCACCTCTTCGACAGCAAGGGCAAACTCCTGCAGCGGATTCCAGTCACTGACGACCTTACCACCTTCCAAATCGGGCAGTATGCCACCGGCACCTATTTTCTGGAGCTCCGTGATGGCAAACGCGTCCTCAAAACATTCAAAGTTGTACGTAAATAGTTTCATCAGTTAACTCTCTAACCAACCCATTAACCCATTAACCGAAAAAAGTTTCACCAAAACTATAAAGTTATGAAAAAAATTTACCTACTTTTCGCAATCATGGTGCTCTGTGTGGCCAGTCTGTTCGCACAGGCGCCCGAGAAGTTCAGCTACCAGGCTGTGGTGCGCGACGCGACCAACCACCTGGTGACGAACTCGAACGTGGGTGTGCGCGTGAGCGTGCTGCAAGGCACCGCCACGGGTATGACCGTATATGTGGAAACCCACACGGTCACCACGAACGCCAACGGCCTGCTCACCTTGCAGGTCGGTGACGGCAACGTCGCCCAAGGCGTTTTCGCCAACATTGACTGGGGGCAAGGCCCTTATTTCCTCAAGACGGAAATTGACCCCAACGGCGGCAACAACTACTCGATCACCTCGACGCAGCAGATGCTGAGCGT
>JBGUPL010000064.1:0-1821 GCA_045130275.1 Bacteroidales bacterium | reverse complement strand
CTTGTCGGACCCTTCGGTGAAATTGCGCAACGGCGCAAAGGTGCGGGTCATCAACGGGCCGTTTATGGGCGTTGAAGGAACGGTGGTGCGGATAAAGAAGTCCCGCCGCATAATGGTGGAAATACCGGGAATCATTGCCGCCGCATCGGCCTATGTCCCGATGGATGATTTGGAAATTATTTGAAATGAAAGAGATATGAAATCAACATGAACTTATCAGTTCGTCCACGAGAATGTAAATAAGAAGTGTTACCTTTGGTATCGAACCAAAGCTAACACTCAAGATGGACGGAATCGCATTTGATCAAATCGTCAAACGGGGTTGTGGGATAGACATCCACAGAGACGAAGCGGTGGCCACCATAGGTGGAGAAGGAATCACGACTGAGACCCGCAGTTTCAAGACCTTCACGAGTTCATTGACAGAACTGAAAGAGTGGCTGATAGAGAATGGCGTAACGGATGTGGCGATGGAGAGTACGGGCGTATACTGGAAGCCGGTGATGAACGTGCTTGAGGGGCCTGAGCTCCGAGTTTGGATTGTGAATGCCAGGCATATCAAGTATGTTCCAGGCCACAAGACAGACAAAAAGGACAGTGCCTGGATATGCCAACTACTGCTGGCTGGTCTTCTGAAAAAGAGTTATGTCCCACCTCGTGAACAACGTGAACTTCGGGACCTGACTCGTTACCGGAAGAAACTTATCCAAAACATTGCGTCTGAGAAGAACCGGATAATCCGGATACTTGAAGACTGTAATGTGAAGTTGGACAGCGTGTTGAGTCATCTCGAAGGCGTTACAGGTACGGCACTGATTGACTTGCTCATCTCGAATGGCGAGGTGACGATGGAAGATATTGATGCTGTGTATCACAGGAAGCTGAATGCGAGCAAGGAGTTGTTGTTCGAAGCCTGCAAAGGTAAGATTGGGGAGCATCACAAGTACATGCTCCAAATGATCCGGAAGGACATTGAACAGACACAGGGATTGATTGATGAGCTGACCTTCCGCATAGCAGTGGTCCTTGCTCCCTACAACTCGGCTTTGGATGCGCTTTCCGAGATACCTGGCATTGACAGAAAGACGGCAGAGGACCTTGTTGCTGAAATTGGCCTTGACATGGAACAGTTCCCGACAGAGAAGAATCTGGCATCGTGGGCAGGCATCTGCCCGGGGAACAACGAGTCCGCAGGTAAAAAAAAAGCTCAAAGACCAACCATGGGAACAAGCAAGTGAAGTCCACCATCACGGAGGCGGCTTGGGCGGCGACGAGAACGAAAGGGACATATTACGCTGCACGATATCACAGACTGGCAGCCCGCAGAGGAAAGAAACGGGCGCTGATAGCAGTAGGACATTCGATCCTGAAAGCCGTCTGGCATATCCTGCATGATAATGTGAGCTACAGCGAACTTGGCGCAGACTACCTGACCGAAAAGGTCGCCGATAGGCGCAAGGCTTATCTCCAGAGCGAGTTAAAGGCATTGGGCTTTGATGTGACGTTAACCAAGCTAGAGGCTCTACCACAGACTGCATAAGTAACAAATCAAAGGCCGATCGTTACTGGGAGGACACCCTTGGTGTGAACCTGAGTATGAAATTGGTCTCAACAGCTGAGCGGTCACGACTGGGAGTCCTTAAGCCCGTGAATGAAAATACCACTTTTACTTGGCTGTTGTAAAAAAATAACGCCGAACCCTATTAACCACTGCGCACTTACCCACAAGGAGAGTGCTTCTTTTGGTCTGTCTGAACTTATTGAATGTATGTTAAACGCCTGAGAAATCGGGCAAAAACGAAATATTATTTACGAATGAAA
>JBGUPL010000063.1:0-32847 GCA_045130275.1 Bacteroidales bacterium | reverse complement strand
GCACTACAGATTTTGGTTCTGCCTGTGTAGGTTCGAGTCCTGCTAGCTCAACAAGAAACTCTCACCGATTTGGTGGGAGTTTTTTTTACAAAAATCGTATATAATAATAAAATTTTATAGAAAATAAACTTAAATAAAATGGAAGAACAAATCAATCTTATCAGCACTTTTGCCGATTTTAAGGAATCCAAAAGCATTGACCGAGAGACGCTTATGCATATTTTGGAAGATGTCTTCGTAAGTGCGCTAAGTAAGAAATACGGTCCGGACGCCCAGTTCAATGTGATTGTGAATGTTGACCGCGGAGACCTTGAAATCCAGCACTCGTTGGAGGTGGTCGAGGATGGTCAGGTCACGGATCCTGCGAACCAGATTTCCCTGTCCGATGCCATCAAGATTGAGCCCGACTTTGAGGTTGGCGAGGAAGTAATCGAGCAAATACAGCTTTCCGATTTCCAGCGCCGTGAGATTTTGGCACTGCGCCAGAACCTCAGCAACAAGATATTGGAGCACGAAAAGGATGTCATATTCCATAAATATGAACCGCGCAAGGGAGAGTTGATCACCGGCGAAGTGAGCCAGGTTTGGAAACGCGAGATTCTGGTGATGGACGACGACCGCGTGGAGATGGTGTTGCCCAAGTCCGAACAAATCCCCACAGATTACTACAAAAAAGGTGACAGCATCATGGCGGTCATCACCTCCGTGGATGTGGTCAATGGTTCCCCGCGCATTCTCCTGTCCCGTACGTCCCCCCGTTTCCTCGAATGCCTGCTGGAACGCTCCATCCCGGAAATCGAGGAAGGCGTCATAATGATCCGCGACATCGTGCGTGTGCCTGGCGAACGTGCCAAGGTGCTGGTGGAAACCTACGACGACCGTATTGACCCCGTTGGCGCTTGTGTCGGCGTGAAGGGCAGTCGTATCCACGACACTGTGCGCGAGCTGCGCAATGAGAATATCGACATCATCAACTATACCTGCAAGAAAGAGTTGCTGATTGCCCGCGCACTTAATCCCGCTCAAATTTCCTCCATCGAACTTGACGAGGAAAACAAAACCGCGAATGTTTATATGAAATCCGACCAAGTCTCTTTGGCAATCGGTAAAGGTGGCTATAACATCAAACTTGCGAGCAAGTTGTCTGGCTACGAAATCGATGTGTTCAGAGATGATATCAAAGAAGAATATGTCATCCCGTTGTCTGAATTCAACGATGTGTTTGACCAGTGGGTTATTGATACGTTCATCGGTATTGGCTGCGACACCGCAGAGAGCATTCTCCAACTCAGCCGCGAGGAACTTATCCGTCGCACCGACCTTGAAGAAGAGACTGTGGATGCTATGATTGCTGCCGTTAAAGAGGAATTGGAGAAGTAATGAACCTGTTTAACAACCCCATCAAGAAAATTTTAACCAGATTTATCACCATGCCGGAAGAAAAAATAAAAACGCCGCGATTAGGACAGGCGGCCAAAGAATTTAACGTGTCGAATGACAGAATCATCGACATATTGACCAAAAACGGGCTTGAAATCAGCTCCCCGACCCCGAATTCCAAGTTGTCGGTCGAGATGTATCAGTGCCTGCAGAAAGAATTGGCCAAAGACAAAATGGTGAAGGAGAAATCCGATCAGATTATTCCTCCGAAAAATAAAAAGGAAGAATCAAAATCGAGTTCCTCTTCTAAATCTGTTGAAGAAGAAAAAGAGGGTGGTCATGTGATTATTCATACCACAAAACTTCCTGGTGTTCAAACTGTTGAAAAACCAATTAGCCATGCTCCCGAAATTAATGTGATCGGCACCCTTTCCCCTGAAGTGTTATCTAAACTTTCAAAAAAGAAAACTTCCGGCAAAACAGAGGAAAAGGTTTCCGACGACTCCCAATCTGAGCAGGTGGAAAAAGCTACTCCGGAAACTCCGGCAATTCCGCAAGAGCATTCCACCGCCGAGCCCCAACCCGAAGCATCTGACACCCCCGACCCCGCTGAAGTCACCGAAATCGCTGAAGAACATCCGGAAAACAAACCGGAACATATTGAAACAGTGACTCATATCACCGGACCTGAAATCCTTGGAACCATAGATCTTGAAGCTTTGAAACCGAAGAAAAAAGCCAAGGAAAAGAAAGGTCAGAAAAAAGAGAAACCTCAACCCAAAGTACAGGAAACACCGAAACCAGAACCTGTGCAAGAAACCCCTGCCCCTGTTGAGGAAAAGGTGCAACAACCTGTTCCTGAGCATATTAAGACAGTGGTCAACCAACTGAAAGGACCGAAAATTCTCGGTACAATTGACTTATCCTTGTTGCAGAACAAAGATAACAAGAAGGATGACCATAAAAATGGGGATAATACAGACAAAAAGAAAAAGAAGAGAAAACGCGTGGCCAAGCCGGTGAAATCCTCCAGCAACGCCAATGTGAAAGACGACAAGGATAAAAAGCAGAAACAGGAACCTGAAAAGGTGGAAATTTCGGCCGAGGACATCCATCGCCGTATCAAAGAGACCAAAATGCGTCTCGAAAGCAATACCAAAAAGAATACGACGGCAGCGAAAAGAAGGAAAGAGAAACGTCAACTGATTCATGAACGCATTGAGGAACAAGAACTTCAGGCTATTGAGGATCAGAAGACTCTTCGCGTGACCGAGTTCATCACCGCCAACGAGTTGGCAACGCTGATGAACGTCGATGTCACCAAAATTATCGCTACGTGCATGAGCATAGGACTGTTTGTCTCCATCAACCAACGTCTCGATGCCGAAAACATTTCCATGTTGGCGGAGGAATTCGGGTTCAAGGTCGAATTCATTGACGCTGACGAGGACGAGAATGTGAACAGTGCCGCTGACGCCGACGCTGATGAGGATATGCAACCTCGCCACCCGATCATCACGGTCATGGGTCACGTGGACCACGGTAAGACGTCTCTGCTTGACTATATCCGCAAGACCAATGTCATTGCGGGTGAGGCCGGTGGTATTACCCAGCATATCGGTGCTTACGAGGTGAGCCTGCCCGACGGACGCAAGATCACGTTCCTCGATACACCTGGTCACGAGGCGTTTACCGCTATGCGTGCCCGCGGTGCCAAGATCACAGACTTGTGTATCATCGTGGTTGCCGCGGACGACGCCGTGATGCCGCAGACGGTCGAGGCTATCAATCACGCCCAGGCCGCCGGCGTCCCGATGGTGTTCGCTATCACTAAGATCGACAAACCCAATGCCAATCCCGACAAAATCCGTGAGGAACTGGCCAACATGAACATTCTCGTGGAAGAGTGGGGCGGTAAGTACCAGTGTCAGGAAATCGACGCCAAGCACGGTACCAATGTCCAAGAATTGTTGGAAAAAGTGTTGTTGGAAGCCGATTTGCTCGACTTGAAGGCCAATCCGAACCGTCCTGGCGTGGGTGCGGTCATTGAGTCCGCCTTGGACAAGGGTCGTGGCTATGTTGCCAAAGTGCTTGTGCAGAACGGCACGCTCTCCGTGGGTGACCCGATTCTCGCTGGTAGCTGCTTCGGCAAGGTGAAAGCGATGTTCAACGAGCGTAATCAGCCCGTGAAATCCGCAGGTCCCGCACAACCCGTGTTGTTGTTGGGTCTCAACGGTGCCCCGCAGGCCGGTGATACGTTCAAGGTTTGCGAGTCCGAGCAGGAAGCCCGCAGCGTTGCCACCAAACGTGCCCGCCTCGCACGCGAAATGGGTCTGCGCACCCAGAAACACGTCACACTCGAGGAAATCGGCCGCCGTATCGCTATTGGCGACTTCAAGGAACTTAACATTATCGTCAAGGGTGATGTCGATGGCTCTGTGGAGGCTCTCGCTGGTGAGTTGTTGAAACTCAGCACTGAGCAAGTCCAAGTCAACGTCATCCACAAATCTGTGGGACAGGTGACCGAAACCGATGTGATGTTGGCTACCGCTTCCAACGCCCTCATCGTGGCTTTCCAAGTACGCCCGTCTGCCAATGCGCGTAAGATGGCCGAGGCTGAGCAGATTGATATCCGTACTTATTCTATTATATATACTGCCATCAATGAGATCAAAGATGCTATCGCCGGTATGCATTCTCCGGAGATCCGCGAAAAAGTGGTCTGTAACATTGAGATCCGCGAAGTGTTCCATATTTCCAAAGTCGGTAATGTGGCTGGTTGCGTGGTGCTCGACGGTAAATTGCAACGGAACACCAAAATACGCCTCATCCGCGACGGTATCGTCATCTACACCGGCAAACTCGGTTCCCTGCGCCGTTTCAAAGACGATGTCAAGGAAGTGGTTTCCGGTCAAGATTGCGGTCTCAACATTGACGGATGCAATGATATTAAAGTCGGTGATATAATCGAAGGTTACGAAGAATTTGAGGTGGCATACGGGAAGTAATCGCTGTTAGAATTACATGATGAGTGAGAATGCAAAATCTGCTCTTCGAATATTTGGACATGTAGCTTTCTGTGCCAGTATTATTCTATTCTTTGGCAATTTCTGTACTTTACGTACCGCCGATTGCCAACATATTTATAAAGAATACATCTCAGGACTTGCCGTTTTGGCCATTGTCTATCTGAATAAGTTTATTCTGTTCCCAAGGTATTATGTCCAAAGGAAGTATTATAAATATGCTCTATGGACATTTGCCAGTGTGTTGTTTGCTTTTCTCTTTGAGATGCTACTGGTGGGCTCTGACATCTATAAAGTGCTCAGTTCCAAGTCTTTATTGTTTAATACCTTCATCTATCTGTTTTTTGAAGGTTTCTACATCTTTTTACGAGACCTCTCCTTTGCCACCATCACATTCGCTGTCCTTGCCATGTTTTTTTATATGAAAATAAGCCAGGACAAAGACTTGTCGCTCTTCAAAGAATTCAGTAAAATTGAAGCAAGAACATGTGATAAAAGAGCCACCGTCACTTTTGTGAGCGTGGATGATATAGCTTATTGCAAACAGGAACAAAACTATACCTATCTCTACCTTGTAAATGGAGAAAAAAGGTGCCGTTGTGGTACACTCAGAGAAATGGTTACGATTCTTTGCGATAAATACGCCATCCAAATCTCACGAAACATAATTGCCGTATATAAAAATATTTGTTCATATAACGATTCCGAGGTTAGGGTAAAAGTATTACCCCGGGATGTTTTTCTGCCCTTTTCCAAGAACTATAAAAACAGGGCTTGTGAATTTATTTTTCAATATACGGGGAAGAAAGAATCCCCAAAAACGACTTCGGCGGACGATAGTCAATCGAAATCGAAAAAAAGGATGATCAGTGTCAGCCAATCCAACCAAATGCAGAGTGTTATTTTGGATTTCATTGCCAATCACCCCGGATGTTCCGCCGCTGCCATCAAAAAAAATCGTACTGTCTCCCAATCCACGATCAATCGGATTCTCGCTCAGCTCAAGACGCAGGGACTGATTGAATATGTTGGCAGCAAAAAGAGTGGCGGATATAGAATAATCCACAATCAATAGAAGTGTTTTTTTTAACGGTTTTTTCCTAAACAACCCTTTTTTCTGCGAAAATTTCACTCGTTTTCTGCGATAAAATTTCAAATATATTCATAACATTCTGATTATCAGCGTAAAAAAATTTTTCAAAAACTGATCATCGTATTGATTAGTGTATTACTTTTGCGGTGTCTTAGTTCACTAATACACTAATTAAAAAATAACGATATGATACAGTTAAACAATGTAGAATTCGGGTACGACAAAAACCGCAAGTTGTTCAACGGGGTGAACTGGCAGTTGGAGCCCGGCCACCTGTACGGGTTGCTCGGCCGCAACGGCGCCGGCAAAACCACCCTGCTGAAAATCATGACGGGTTTGCTGTTCCCGCAGGCGGGCGACGCCCTCATCGACGGCGAACCCGCACACAAACGCACCGCCAAACAGCTGAGCGACATTTATTTCCTCCAAGAGGAGATTTACGTCCCTCATCTGAAAATCAACCAGTTCGAGGCCGCTTTCGCGCCGTTTTATCCCAACTTCAGCCACGAGCAATTCATGGAATACCTGAGAGAGATGGAAATGGACAACATGCTGGGCTTCATCGACAAGTTCTCGCACGGACAGAAAAAGAAGGTGATGATCGCGTTCGCGCTGGCCACCAACGTGCCGCTGCTCATCATGGACGAGCCCACCAACGGTCTCGACATCCCCACCAAGAGCATCTTCCGCAAAATCATGGCCGCCTACGCCGACGAGCAGAAAACGGTGATTATCTCCACCCATCAGGTGCGTGACCTTCACAGCCTCATCGACGCGGTCTCCATCCTCGACAATGGTCGCATGATCCTCAACGCCTCCGGCGATGTCATCACCGACAAGTTGCTTTTCGATGTGAATGACGAAAAATCGGAAGAAGGCAAGGTGTTCTACACCGAGGAGACCCCGCGTGGTATCTATCAGGTGAAAGAGAATGTCAACCACATCGATTCCGCCCTTGATTTGGAACTGCTCTTCAATGCCGCTGTTCAAAACAAGCAGGAATTTACAGAATTATTCAAATAACCTTAAAATCAGAGCATTATGAAAAAATACACGAATAAGATCTTGATTATCACCGCCATTGTTCTGGTGTTGGGCCTGGTCATCGGCTACACCATCGACTTCCAGACCGGCTACCGCAGCGGCCGAATCCAATATAAGGAAATCCAAAAGGATTCGACAGAAGTGCTACATTTCAATGGTTTGGATGAATTAGAAACGTACGCCGATTCCGTATCCCAAAATCAACCCGAAATGTCTAACCAATAAAACCGTAACATTATGAATATCAATAATATCATTAAATTAACCAAGGCCTATTTTTACGAAAATTGGCGGAATGATCTCATCTATTCATTCGGCATCATGGCAGCACTATCTCTGATTATGACGATTGTGTCTGGCAGTCCTTTTTTGGCAGAGATAAAAATAGCGGCTGTTGTGTTTATGGTCTATTATCCGTGTCGCTTCTTTTCCAAGCTGCACCAGCCTTCAAGCAGGATACACTACCTGATGACACCTGTGACCAACGCCGAAAAAGTAGTGACGGGTATGTTTTTGACCAACATCTATTTCGTGGCAGGCATTGTTTTGTCTGTGTTGATTGGACAGATTTTGGGATATGGCATAGTGAATATGTATAAACCGGGCATTTTCGCGCCATGCGGAATCCACAATTTAGGTGAATTCTTAAAAATGCAAATTCCCACCAATGGATTGAAAGTGATGATGTTCTTCACTAGTATTTCCACCATGTTTTTCGCTGCTATCTATTTTAAGAAGAGTCCGTTCTGGAAATTGCTTTTAGTAGGTTTTGTTATCACATTGGTTGTTGGAGCCATCATGTCAGGTGTCGAATGGTTAAATGTGGTGCTGACGATTCCTGCAGAAATCCGCAATGGTCACTACTATAAGGTAGTGGAGCACAACATTGTCACTTCCAGTAATTGGTTCTCGTATGTGGCCTACAGTGTGACGATTGTCTATTTCTACGCGATGAGTTTTCTGAGAATGAGAGAAACGGAGGCATAGTATGGATTTCAAGAGCACACAAACCATATACCGGCAGATTGAGCATTGGGTTTACGAGCAGATTCTGTCGGGCGCATGGAAACCGGGCGAGCGGGCCAAGTCCGTGCGCGAGCTGGCCGTCGCCTTCGAAGTGAACCCCAACACCGTCATGCGCTCCTACGAACGCCTCCAGAACCAGGAGATCATCACCAACAAACGCGGCATCGGCTTCTTCGTCAACGAGGACGCCCCCGAGAAAATCCACGCTATCCGCAAAAAGGAATTCATGGAGGAGGAGGTGCCGGAGTTTCTGAAGAATATGCGGCTGCTGAACATTGACATACAGGAGATAGTGGCGATGGTGAAATAGTTAGTAGTTAGCAGTTATTAGTTAGTAGTTGGCGCTGCAAGTTCCGCATGTTAAAAACAAGAAGAAAAAACAAGTATGTGAAGAAAGTTCTGGCCACAGTGGGCAGCTGCGGTCGAAGGACAATTCCCCTTCCTTGGGGAAGGGGTGGCCGTAGGCCGGGGTAGGGGTGTCAGTAATGGCCACAAGGCCGTTGCTTGCCTGCGAAACTGCATGTTTCATAAGGAATTCTGATATCTATATTACTACCCCGCCCTTCGGGCACCCCTTCTAAAATAGAAGGGGAATTTTCCCGCGCCGGCACAGGGGAGACGCGAAATTTTGTATCTCTACGGTGTAATAATTATTATTTTTGCAATTCGAATATTTTAATATCCATTTTATGAAAAGAATCACATTATTCGCTCTCTTCTGCGCCGTTCTCGGTATTGCGAACGCGCAGAATAGCTACTGGGTGTTCTTCACGGACAAGCAGAACACTACTTTCGATCCGTATCAGTATTTTGATGCGAAGGCCATTGAGCGTTACGCCTTGAACGGCGCAGACCTCTATGACATCACCAACTATCCCGTGAACAGCCACTATGCCGCGCAGGTGGAGACCGCCTGTGAGGAGCTGGTGGGCACGTCGCGGTGGCTCAACGCGGCCGGCGTGATGGCCACGGAAGAGCAGATCGCCGTGATTCGGCAGTTCCCCTTTGTGGCGGGCATCCAGCTGATTGCCAGTGATATGGAAGTCGCTGAAGAGCAAATCACCGAAGACAGGGTCCCTCTCTCCACGGAGCAGGTCAGTATCCACCACGGGGAGTTGTTCCAGCAGCACAACATCAGCGGCAAGGGCGTGCGTGTGGCGGTGTTTGACGCCGGTTTCCCGGATGTGGACACCCACCCCGCGTTCCAGCATCTGCGCGACAACAAGCAGATTGTCAAGACCTGGAACTTCGTGAAAAAGAAAGAGAACGTGTATGAAGCCAACTCGCATGGCCGCATGGTGCTGAGCTGCATTGCGGGTAAATACGGAAACCAGCTGCTCGGCATGGCTCCCGACGCGCAGTTCCTGTTGGCTCGCACCGAGGTGGCTTCCGAGCCGAAGAAGGAGGAGGTCTGGTGGGTGCAGGCACTCGAATGGGCCGATCAGAACGGTGCCGACATCGTGAACAGTTCCCTCGGCTACGGTAAACAGCGCTATATGCTCAAGCACATGGACGGAAAGACCTCGATGGTGGCCAAAGCCGCAAACACTGCCGCCCGCAAAGGTATTTTGGTGTGCAACTCCATGGGCAACGAGGGTGCCGATAACGAATGGAAGATGCTCATCACCCCTGCCGATGCCGACAGCATCTTGTCGGTGGGTGCCGTGAAAAGTTTGGATGTTATCGCCAACTTTAGCTCATTCGGTCCCACGGCGGACGGTCGTATGAAACCCAATGTGGTGGCCCTGGGCGAAAACAACTTGGTGGCTGGCAGCAAGGGCAACTTCACGAGGGCGTCCGGCACCTCCTTCTCCTCCCCGATGATGGCCGGTTTCGCCGCGTGCGTCAAGCAGTTGCACCCCGAATACACCGCCTGGCAGCTGAAAACCGAGATTGAGAAGTCCAGCAACCACTATCCCTATTTCGACTACGCGTTCGGGTACGGTGTGCCGCAAGCCGGCTACTTCTTCGGCGAAAAGCCCGAAGTGAAGAACAATCTGACGCTCTATGAAAATGAAAAGGCGATTTACGTCACCTCCAAGAACCCCGAATCCAAGATTTTCTTCAAAATCGTGAATGGCGACGGCACAATAGAACGATACAGTGAATCCACGTTGTATAATGGAAGGAATGTGGACGATGCAGGACAATCGTTGGAATTTCCCAAATATTGGTTGAAAGAAGGGCAGACATTGGAAATTTGGAGCGATGGTCAGCATTTGAAACATCTTTATGGTCAGCAGACGCTGCCCAAGGTGGATAGTCTGGTGGCGGCGGAGTCCCGTTCAGCCAACTGCAACCGTCGTTTCGACACGCCTGATAACGACATTTACAAACGCGGGATTCTGGACAAGTATAAATTTAGTTTCGTGCTGAACACTTCATTCATGATTCCAACGCAATGGAATGCAACAGCATTTCAAACGGGGTTATGGAGAGATTATTTTCGAGACAAAGACGGTGTTTCCCGTACACTGACCGTTGCATTTGACAATAATTGGCGTTTGGCGAAACCCTACGCTTTGGGCTTCCGCGTCGGTTTTGGTTCCTCTTGGTATGCTGTGGATAAGATACTGATTCCATTTGAATTGCAACCTGCAGAGATGGAAAGCATTCACACGGTGAAAAATAACCTCAAAGTAACGAAGTTCGATTTGGAACTTTACCAGCGTTTCTTCTTGGGCAACACCGCAATGGAAAATTGGTACTTAGACACGGGCATTTTCGGAGAGTGGAACACCGGTGGTCGCTATAAATTCGCCGGGAACAGAGACAAAGAGTTTTTCACCTACGAGAAGTCCGAATATATGCTCGATAAGATGAATCTGTTCGATTACGGTGTGCGCTTGCGCGTGGGTGTCACGAGACGGTTCGCCATCTATGGTCAGTACCGCATCTCCAACCTGTTGAAAAAGAACCTTTATTCGAACGATTTGCCAAAATGGGAGATTGGGTTGCAGATTTTTTAAAAACGTGAATACATGTTCTTAAAAATTTTAATTTTGCATTTGAATCAAGAATACTAGAATTTTGCTTTATAGTATTGGTTATAAATCAGTTAAGATATAATCAACAGCCAAATCGGATTGTCCAATATCAAGAAAAACATAAGGAATGCCAATATCAAAAGAGAAAAGGAAGGAAATATTCAGAACATATGCATTGATTATTTTGGGCACTTTCATCATGTCCATTGGGTTTGTGGTGTTCATCTCGCCGCTGAAGCTTGCGCCAGGGGGCGTGTATGGTATTGCCATTATCCTGCACCATGTGTTCAACTTCCCCATCGGTTTGTCGGGCATCTGTCTTGATTTGCCGTTGCTACTCATCGGCACGCTGTGGCTCGGGCCAAAATTTGGCGCGAAAACGCTTGTGGGTGTTATCACATTGCCGGCATTCATCTCGCTTTGGGAGAAAGTTTACGGCTACGCGCCCTTGATTGGGCTGCCTAACGACCCTATGACTCCTGACCCTTCTGCCGCCTTCATTCTCGCCCTGTGCGGTGGTGTGATTATAGGTATTGGGTTAGGGCTGATTTTCAAGACACGAGCCACATCCGGTGGCACGGACATCATTGCCATGACCATTGGTAAGTATCTGAAACACATACCGTTAGGAACTATCCTCATCTGTGTTGATTCCACTATCGTACTCATTGCTTTGGCTGCTTTCAAAGATTGGACCGTGCCGTTGTATTCATGGTTGGTGATTTATGTGACCGGTGTTGTGATGGATAAAGTCATTGCTGGCTTCCACAGCAACAAGGCGGTGTTGATTATCTCCGAAAAATATGAGGAGATCAGGCAACGCATCTTCGACGAGCTGGATCGTGGCGGCACTTACCTCAACGGCGAGGGAATGTACAACCACGACGAGAAGAAGATCATCTTCACTTCCATCTCGCGCAAGCAGCTGCCGGTGCTTATCCATTTCGTCCACGAAATCGACGATAAAGCGTTCGTGACGATTCTGGATGCGTCCGAAACGTTAGGATATGGGTTCAATTCATTGAAAGAGAAAGCGTTGAATTAATCGTAGAGACACTCGGGCGTGTTTTTCTACAAACAGTCGATTCCCTCTTCTCGTAAGTAAGTGTATATTTTTCGGAACTTTTCTTCCTCAGGCAAGTCTGCGTTAACCCAGTGGATGTTGAATCCCAAACGCTCCATGCGGCGGAACCAGGTCATTTGACGTTTCGAGAACTGATGGATGGCCGTGTTGAGCAATGAAACCATGTCGCCATAGTGCAGCTCGCCCGTAAGATAGAGGGTGACGTACTTGTATTCCAGTCCGAAGCGGATGAGCCGCTCGGCCGGAATGCCCTCGTCTAACAGCGCCTGCACCTCTTCGACCATACCCTCCTTCAAACGCGCCTGCAGCCGTCGAGTGATGCGCTCGCGGATGCGCTCACGGTCGCCGCGCAGGCCGATGATGGCCGACGGCACGGGATCCGACAGTATCTGACTGTCTTCCTGCCACTGAAATCGGTAACCTTGAAGCACCGCGTCAATGTAGAGGCCGCTGCCACCGCAAAATACCACACGCTTGCCACGCTCCTGGATGTCGTGGATGGCTTTGAAAGCCTCCTGCTGGTAGCGATAGACATTGTACTCCCTGCCCGGTTCCTCCACATCGATGAGGTGATAGGGGATGGGATTTCCATTGTACTGGTACTCCGACAAATCCTTCCCCGAACCGATGTCCATGCGGCGGAACACCTGACGGGAGTCGGCGCTCACAATCTCGCCGCCCAACTCGGCCGCGATGCGCACCGCCACGCCGGTCTTGCCCGTGGCGGTCGGACCCAAAATGGTGATTATCGGTTCTTTAGTACTCATCTTACCGGCGTTTGTTTGGGAATGTCGTAAATGTCCATGTTTTTGATTTCCTCGCCCTCAATCTCGAACCGTAGCATTGTCAGGCGCGTGTGGATACCGTATAAACCTGCTGCTCCGGGATTAATAAACAACAAGTTGTGGTATTTGTCGTACATAATTTTCAGGATGTGGGAATGCCCGGCCACGAAAATGGTCGGCTTTTCCTCGCGGATGATCTGTAGCGCTTTCGGCTGGTAACGTCCAGGCGAACCCACAATGTGCATCAGTGCAACCTTGTGTTTCTCGCATGTAAAAACCTCATACTCATCTACTTCACGGCGAATATCCCAGTCGTCGCAGTTGCCATAGACAGCACGCACCGTCGGGGCAATGATGCGTAGCTCATCCAAGATACTGTCGTTCATAATGTCGCCGGCATGCCAGATCTCGTCGCATCCCTTGAAAAAAGTGTACGCATCGGGGTGCAGGAAGCCGTGAGTGTCGGAAAGTACGCCAATCTTCATTCTTTCACAGGATTACGTTGTTTGACGACTTCGAACAGGGCGATGCCGGTGGCCACAGAGACGTTGAGCGAGCGGATGGTGCCGACCATCGGGATGGTGACCGTGTCGTTGCAATGTTTGAGGTAGTCCCACGCGATGCCTTCGTACTCGTTGCCCATGATGAGGCAGACGGGTCCGGTGAAATCCTTGTTGTAGTGCGCGTGGTTGGCCTTTTCAGTCACGCCAATGACTTCGATGCCGCTATCTTTCAGGTACTGAATTACTTCCACGAGGTTAGAGTGTCGGCAGACGGGCACCTTGTGGAGGGCGCCGGCGGAGCTTTTCACGGCATCCTCGTTGAGTTGCGCGCCGCCGTTGAGCGGCAGGATGATGGCATCCACGCCCGCGCACTCGGCCGAACGGGCGATGGCGCCCACGTTGCGCACATCCGTGATCTTGTCGAGCAGTAACAGGAAGGGCACGCGGCCTTCTTCGAAAATCGAGGGCACAATGTTGTAGATGTCGCAATATTCGATGGCCGACAGAAACGCAATCACACCCTGATGGTTCTGCCGCGTGAGTCGGTTCAGCTTCTCCTGTGGCACATACTGGAACGGGATCTTCCGCTGCCGCACCTCGTAGAAGAGCTGCTTGAAAAGTTCGCCCTGCAACCCTTTCTGGAACAGGACTTTATCGATGGTTTTGCCGCTTTCGATGGCCTCCATCACGGGGCGCATGCCGTAGGTGAGGCTGCCATTATCTGGGGTTTGTTTAGAATACATAGCCAAATGGTATTTCGAAGCGCAAAAATAGCAAATAAAACGTTAGGTCGTCAAGAATGACGACCTAAAGGTTCTCATAAGCAGCAAGAATGTAGTTTTTCATAAACAGCAGGGATGCTGCTTCTCCTAGGCGGCGAATGTCATTTATTCCTTGACGAACTTCACAGTATTCACCTGATTGTCATGTGTAATTTGCACAAAATAGAGACCGACAGATAAGGATGTAACGTTTACAGAAGCATTGGATTCCGCATTTTCAATTTGTTTCACGAGTTGTCCATTCGAGTTGTAAATGGCAATCCGTGATCCTTCGGCATTGCGGATGCTGATGGTTTCCACCACGGGATTCGGATAAACGGAAATGGTATTTGTCCATTCTGCAATACCGGAACCCGATGTGAAATAGCCGAACTCGGTCCATCCACCGGATACGTTTTTATCGAACTTGGCGTAGCCGTAGGTGTTCGGGGTGCCGGCGAATTTCAGAGCGGCATAACCGACATTCATGCCTTGACCGGAATAGGTATCCAGTGTGACCATGTTGGATGACCAGACCGCAGAAGAATTGCATGCGTTCCACACATCGTCCAAGGAGGCGAATTCTTGCACCGTGTACATCTGGTCGGAGCTGGGCACCGCAACGGATCCCGACATGGGTTCCAACTGAACTTCACTGGGATCGTAATTCGGGATAGAGATTTGTGCAATCCCATTAACTGTCAACACCCCGTTTACGGGTGTGATCTGAACAGTAGAATAATTTTGGGCGTAGGCACCAAAAATGCAAATAAGGCAGAAAGCCGCTGTTGTAAAAATTTTTTTCATATTTTAATGTTTTTATCCTTAACAATCTATAAACGTAGAAAAAGAATAAAAAACTACACTACATCATAAGTTACATTAGTTTTTCGGCATCCGCACGAAATGCGGCATTTCCGCAGGCAGTTCCATAGAGAGCTCGATGTATCCGGCAAATTCGCCGTTCTCGAACCAGGGAGATTGATAAACCAACTTCTTCACGCCGTTTTTCTCAATGGTGTAGGCGTTGAGGTTGTGGTTTTTCAGCATTTCCATCAGTTTGGTGCGGGCCGGTTCCGGGTGGCAGTCCAGTAAATTCTGCCCGATGATGTGCTTGCCGTGACTGAGCACGCGCTCGGCAGTTTCGTTCATTTCCAGAATTTTACCGTCTTTGTCGCAAACCGTGACGGAAAAGGGTACATTGTGAAAATATTCTAGCATAGTATTTGTTTTAAAAATTCGGTGGCAAAAATAACAAAAAATCCCAACCATTCTAAGTCTCAAGTCCTAAGTCGCAATTCTCAAAAAATAGTATCTTTGCCGCCGATTAAAAATATTTGTAGTTTTTTTGAAGTTATTGCGTCAAAGGGAAAAAACGTCAAAGGATATACTATAATTATTAATAAAACAAACGTTTATGAAGAAAGTATTTTTGTTTCTGATGGCCTTAGTCTGCACGTTGGTAGTCTTCGCGCAGAAGGGCGATTTGAATCTGAATGATCCCATCAAAGCGGATCCGAATGTGACCATTGGCAAATTGGACAATGGCATGACCTACTACATCCGTCGGAACACCTACCCGAAGGACCGCGTGGAGTTCCGTCTCGCGGTGAACGCCGGCTCCAACCAGGAGAACGACAACCAGCAGGGTTTGGCACACTTCACCGAGCACATGGCCTTCAACGGCATCGAGGGCTTCCCGAGCAACAGCGTGGTTGACCACCTGCGCAGCAAGGGTGTGGTGTTTGGCGCTGACCTCAACGCCTACACCAGCTTCGACGAAACGGTCTATATGATTCCCATGCCGACGGATGATCCCACGAACATCGACCTCGGTCTCAAGATCCTCCGTGGCTGGGCCGCCGGTCTCCTTTACGACAACAAGGAGATTGACGAGGAGCGCGGTGTCATCATCGAGGAATACCGCCTCGGTCTCGGTGCCGACGACCGTATGCAAAAGGAGTACTGGCCGATTCTGATGAAGGATTCCCGCTACGCCGACCGTATGCCCATCGGTAAGTTGGACATCTTGCAAACCTTTGACTACCAAGTTATTAAGGACTTTTACAAAGATTGGTATCGCCCGGATCTGCAGGCAGTTATTGTGGTTGGTGACATCAATGTGGCTGAAGTGGAAGCCAAAATCAAGACGATGTTCGGCAACATTCCCGCCAAGCAGAACCCCCGCAAGAAAGAGACCTACGGCGTCGGTGCCAACAAGGAACCCCTCGTGGCCGTCTGCACCGACAAAGAAGCCACTGGCAACATGGTGCAGATTATCCGCAAGCACAAACACACCGCGATGAAGACCATCGGCGACTTCCGCGAACAACTCTGCATCGACCTCTACAATGCTATGTTTGACGCACGTTACCAAGAGATGACTCAAAATCCGAAATGCCCCTTCATCGGTGCTAGCGCTGGTTATAGTGACTTCATCGGCAACACGGATGCGTATGGTTCTATGGCCATAGCCAAAGAGAGCCACATTTCCGATGCTTTGCGCGTGTTGATGCAGGAGGAGTATCGCGTGCTGAAGTATGGTTTCCTGCAGACCGAGCTTAATCGTGCTAAAGACGAGTTGTTAGAGAGATACGACAAGGCTGCCAAAGAGGTCGAAAAAACCGAATCCGCCCGTTTTGCTTCCCAGTACATCAACAACTTCCTGCGTCAAGACCCCATCCCGGGTGCGAAACGCGAAAACACCTACGCCAAGAAGCTCATCGAAGGCATCACCTTGGAAGAGGTCAACGCATTGGCTAAGAATTGGATCACGGAAGACAACATGGTCGCGATTATCACCGCCCCCGAGAAGGAAGGCGTGACCGTTCCGAGCAAGGAGGAAATCCTCAGCATCCTGAAAGACAAGTCTTTAGCTAATGTCCAGCCCTATGTGGATACCTACAAGGATCAAGAAATCCTGGAAAAAGGGACCCTGAAACCCGGCAAAATCACTTCTGTAGAGAAAATCGAGGCTGTGGGTGCCGAAAAGTGGACCCTTTCCAACGGCATCACCGTCTATCTGAAGAAAACCGACTATAAGAACGATGAAATCCTCTTCAGCGCCAGCAGCAAGGGTGGTAAATCGCTTTATGGTGTGAAAGACCTCGCTTCCGCCGACTTTGCCGCTGAGATCATCGACCGCGGCGGTATTGCTGGTCTGGACTATAACTCCCTGATGAAGAAAATGAAAGGCAAAGATGTGGGTGTTTCTCCTGAAATCGGCCTGCTGTCAGAAACCTTCAGTGGTTCTTCTTCCCCGAAGGACTTGGAATTCTTCTTCCAGTACCTCAACGCCTTCTTCACCAACCCGCGCATCGACGAGAACGCTTTCGAACTGGTGATGCAGGAGACGAAAGAACAGCTTCAGATGATCACCGCCCAGCCGTTGTACCAATATTTGGGCAAATTACTGGAAGCTGCTTACAATAACGATCCTTACATGAAGCAGATGTTCACCTTCGATGAAGAGTATCTGAAACAGGTGAATTTCGACCGCGCCGTGCAGATCTACAAGGAGCGTTTTGCCAACCCTGCCGACTTCAACTTCTTCTTCGTGGGCAACTACGACGAAAAAGAGATGAAAGAGTTTGTGGAACTCTATCTCGGTTCCATGAAGACCGAACCGGCCAAGAAAGAGAACTACAACCTCAACGTGCTGAAACCACGTCCGGAGAAGGCCACCACGCAGACTGTTTATGCCGGCACCGAGGAGCAGGGCTATATGGGTATGATGATTAGCAACCCGATTGACTGGAGCTACCGCAACTCCATCATCGCCGACATGATCGGCGAGGCATTGGACATCCAATTCGTGCGTATCGTGCGTGAGAAGATGGGCGATGTCTATTCCCCGATGGTGCAGATGGGCGCCAGTAAACTTCCGCGTGCTGAGATGACCCTGTTGATTCTGCTGGGTTGCGACCCCGTGAAGACCGACAAGCTCGCTGACGCCAGCCTGAAGATTCTCAACGACTTCAAGAAGAAGGGTCCCGACAGTAAGACGATGGCGTTGGTGAAGAAGCAGATGATCAGCACCCGTGCCAAGAACATCCAGACCAACCGCTTCTGGCTCGGCTACATCAGCGGAAAGGTCACCCAAGATGAACCGATTATTGCTCCGTCTGAATACGACAACATCGTCAATTCGGTCACCAAGAAAGAGATGGTCGAGTTCATGAAGAAGTACTTCCATCCTGAAATCTACACTCGTGCGGATATGCATCCGACCACGATGCAGAAATAGGAAACTATTCTGTAGAATAAAAAAGAGACGGAACTCAAAGTTCCGTCTCTTTTTATTTGCGTTTTTCAACAGAAAAACCGAATTTTCCGATTTTCTCGCCTAAAGAATAATAATGGCCATGAGAATACGTCACTAAATCAGCCCGACGAAGATCAATGGCATCTGTTTTTTTCGAAAATAGAGCATCGTTGACATGTACGGCGACAACTTCGGCAAGAAACATATCATGTGTGCCGAGTGGGATGATTTGTGTGACCTTGCATTCCAAATTTACGGGAGATTCTTCAATCATCGGGGCATTCACTTGTGAGGCGCGTACGGGTGTGAGTCCCATTTCCATAAATTTGTTGTATTTTTTCCCTGATCGCACACCGCACCAGTCGGCACAAGCGGCCAGCTGTTTATTTACTAAATTAATGACAAAAGCACCTTCTTTTTTGATAATGTCATAAGAGTGGCGAGAGGGGCGCAGGGAAATAGAACACATGGGCGGATCGGAATTAACCGTTCCCGCCCATGCGATCGTGATGATATTGTATTCATCGAGGGTACTGCCGCAGGAGACCATGACCACCGGAGTGGGGTTTAGCATATTGCCTCCGCGGAGCGTCCGTTTGCGAATTTTTGCCATTATCTGCCGAGACCTGCGGATTGGATGTTGGGGATAATCAGCAACGGCATCTTGGAGGTGCTGAGGATTTCCGTCATGTTTGAGCTGGAGGTGAAGTCCGTTTCACTCTCCTCACGCATAATAACAATCAGGTTGGCGTCCATTTCGTGGGCGTGGTTCAGCAGTGTCTGCACATAATCTTTCTGCACGGTCAGCGGGATCATCTCGTGACGCACGTTGGCATCCTCGCACATGTCGGAGGCGTGGCGCATCTGCACATTGATAATGTGGCGTGTGTCTGCGTTATTCGGATAATAGATTCCGGCGATCGTGACCTTGGCGGCGAAACGTTTGGCCAGATAGGTGGCATAACGCATCTTCTGCAATGTTTCAAAGCTTAAGTCGATAGGAGCATAGATGTTATGCAGGTCACGCTTGATTTCGATGTTTTCACGCATAATCAGAATCGGAACCTTGGCGGCCTTGATCAGACGGTTGGCATTGTTGCCGATATAACCTTCCTCAAAACCGGAAGTACCGTGTGTACCTAACACAATCATGGGATTAGGCAGATTGGTGGCATATTTGGCGAGTTCCACATGGACTTTACCTTCTAGTATGATCGTATTCACCTCTGTGTTAGGAGATTCCATTCTACACATATTACGCCATTCCTCTAAGGAATCTTGCAGTTTGTGAATGTAATTGTCGTCACCGTTTTCAGTGTTATTGGTGACACCGGGCGTTTTGACCCATACAAGGTGCAAATCGGCGCCAGTTTTGATAGCCAATGAGATGGCATGGCGCATAGCGTTAAGGGAGCTGTTGGAGAAGTCAACACCAACAATGATATTTTTATTATTCATAACAAGTTATATTTGATGATTATACAATTATTTATTTGGATTCACTGGAATAATTCGGGGCTTCGCTGGTGATTGTGATGTCGTGGGGGTGGCTTTCGAGGACACCGGCGTTAGTGATGCGGCAGAAGCGAGCCTCATGGAGTTTGCCGATGTTGGCTGCCCCGCAATAGCCCATGCCGGAGCGCAAGCCGCCGGCCATCTGGTAGATCACTTCGTAGAGGTCGCCTTTGTAGGGGACGCGGCCCACAATGCCTTCGGGCACCAATTTTTTGGCGTCATCGACATCGCTTTGCATATATCGGTCTTTGGAACCCTGCTGCATGGCTTCAAGGGATCCCATACCTCTGTAAGTCTTGAACTTACGTCCATTGAAGAGGATTGTGGTGCCAGGGGATTCTTCCACACCGGCGAGCAAGCCGCCGAGCATCACGGAGTCACCGCCTGCGGCGAGGGCTTTGACGATATCACCGGAGTAGCGGATGCCGCCGTCGGCGATGAGGGGGATGTCGTAGCCTTGCAGGGCTTTATAGACGCCATAGACTGCGCTGAGTTGGGGCACGCCCACGCCGGCTACCACACGGGTGGTGCAGATGGAGCCGGGTCCTATACCCACTTTCACCGCGTCGGCGCCTGCGTCGGCGAGCAGTTTGGCTGCTTCGCCGGTGGCGATGTTGCCGACCACCACATCCACGTTGTCAAACTGTTTTTTTATCTCCTTCAATGTGTTGATGACGTTTTTGGAATGCCCGTGTGCACTGTCGAGCACCAAAGCATCCACGCCGGCCTCCACGAGGGCTTCAGCCCGTTGCACCGCATCGGCGGTGATGCCGATGCCGGCGGCAACCCGCAGCCGGCCTTGTGCGTCCTTACAGGCGAACGGTTTGTCTTTCGCTTTCGTTATGTCCTTGTAAGTGATTAGTCCTATGAGCGTTCCGTCTTCGGCCACCACCGGCAACTTCTCAATCTTATGTTGTTGCAAGATGTCTGCGGCACGGTACAGGTCTGTGTCGCGGGTCGTGGTGATCAACCCTTCTTTCGTCATGACGTCACAGATGTTACGGTTGAAGTTTTTCTCGAAACGGAGGTCGCGGTTGGTGACAATGCCGACGAGGATGTTTCTCTCGTCCACTACAGGAATGCCACCGATGTGGTATTCGGCCATGATTCGCAAGGCATCCCCCACGGTCTTTTCAGGCGTGATGGTCACAGGCGCATTGATCATGCCGTTCTCGGCACGTTTGACGGAAGCCACCTGCTTGGCCTGCTCCGCAATCGACATGTTTTTGTGAATGACGCCAATACCACCTTCCCGGGCGATGGAAATAGCCATTTTCGACTCCGTGACCGTATCCATGGCCGCTGAAACGAATGGCAGATTTAAGCGGATGTTCCGCGTGAACCGTGTTCTCAAATCAATCTCTTTAGGAAGCACCTCTGAATATGCCGGTATCAGGAGCACATCATCAAAAGTCAACCCTTCCAATGCAATTCTTTCTGTGATAAAGGACATAATGACTATATTTTATTTTCGGGCAAAAATATGAAATTTATAGATACAACACTATTTTTGTTTGAAAAATCTTTTGATATACCAATGACTTGGACTTAGACAAATGTCTTTAACATAAGCTTTTGCATTCGCTAATCGATATATAAAATCTTCGCCCGCACATCCGGGTATCCCATTTCTTGCATACATTCTTGATACTCTTTCAGTTGCGATTCATATTTGGCTTTGTATTCTTTACCCGTTTTATAGTCAATGACCATCACATGGTCCGGTTTGAAGACAATGCGGTCGGGTCGCCGCACTTCTCCAGTCCCCGTGATGATAGGCGCTTCGTTCAGCACACTGTCCTCTGGATCCAAGTAAAAATATGGGCGTAATGCAGGATCCATGGCGGTTTTGTTGAACAGTTGGTTGAGTCGTTCCTTCATTCCCTCCGGATTTCCTGCCAATGTCGCTTCCCGTTCTTCCTGTGTGGCAGGGAAAACAGTTAATTTTTGTAAAAAATCATGAATTAATGTGCCTTCGTCCAAGGATTCTTGATTGGATTCTGAAACGTTAACCTTAATGGCTGGGTTCCCACAGAAGGACATATCGGAACAATAGACCCTGAAATTCGTCTCTTCGTTGGCTTCTGGTTCAGTGACCTGTGCATTCTGCCAATCAAAATCCCCAAAAGAATAGACGCCATCCTCTATTTCAATCACATTAATTTGGTGATTATTAATAAATTGACTGATGGTTTTTTTAATATCCGGTTTTTTGTCCTTGTCAGAAAATCCTTCGGATTTCTCGGTTAAAATGTACAGCATATCGCGGGCGCGGGTGAAATCCACGTACCACAAATTCAGTCGGTCAAGGTGGCATTTATCCTCTTCTTCTTCATATTCATTCTGAAAATCAGAAAATTGCATGTTTTTTTCATGCTTCACGTAGCAACTTTGTCCGCTGGAAGCATCGGTTATCCAATAGTGGGTCCTATTGCTGTTGGACTCTGCCGTGGTGTGTGTGATCACCACAGGGAATTCCAGCCCTTTGGATCCGTGAATGGTCATGATGCGTATCGCATTCGAGGCCTTCGACAAGGAAAGCCGCGGGATGGTTTCCCGATAAAGATTGATGTCGTCCCACCAAACCAAGAAATCGGCGATCGAAGCAATCTGTGTTTGCGTGTAATGGAGCGCTAAATCGAAAAAATCGGCGATAAAGGGGTCGGCGTCCCGCGAGAAACCATAAAACAGAATAATATCCTTTAGGGTTATGAGAAACGGACTTTTCTTCCACTGCTCAGCAGTTTTTCTAAAATCCTGAATTTCAAACAGATTTTCCATCAATGTGAAAAAATCCTCGAAGTTATTGGAATTCAGGGCGGTGTTGAGGTTTATGTTTTGTTTTTTTGAAAAGAAGTCCAGAATCACGGTTTGCGCCAGTGTATCGGAGGGGTATAATAAAAAACGTAAAGTGCTAATTATCAAATTGATATTCGGGTTATCGCATAATTGTAGAGATTCTGATGTGATGACGGGAATATCGGCACGAATGAGGCATTGGGCGAAATCGTTGCATTTGGAACGCCCACTGAGCAGAATCGCCATGTCCCCGTACGCATACCCGCGTTTTTTCGCATCCATCACAGCGTATAGCAATTCGGCCTCCTCATGGGGCAGTTTAAGATATACCGTCTTATAGAATTCTTCGGGACAATCTTCCCAAACATTTCTTATATCTTTGTAATTCAGTTTATTATAACAATAAATCTGAACCAAACCGCCCTCTTTGTCTGGCCGGATGCTTTGCTCCACGTCGCTGTAGTAGTCTGATTTTTCCAATACATTTGAATAGAATCGGAAAAAATGGTTGTTGAATTCAATCACGGAAGATCTCGACCGGTAGTTTTTCTTCAACGGTTCGAATAGATAATCCTGGGGATCTTGCAGCATATTGACAAGATCCTGTTCCGAGCGGGTGTTTATCAGGCGCTCGTAGTCTGACAGACGATAAAACAGTTCAGCTTCGCCATTGCGGAATCTGTATATCGATTGTTTCACATCACCGAAAAGAGTCAAGCTTCCATTTTCACTTAAAGAATTGATTATCAATGGCTTCAAATCCTGCCATTGCATCAAGGAGGTGTCCTGAAATTCGTCAATGAAGAAATGTTTGTAGAAACTAAGCTTTTCAAAAAGCGGACCGCCGTTGGTCTCCGACAGGATTTCGTCGTTCAGTAACGGGTTGCTTTCAACAAGAAAGAAGGAGTCGGTTTGCTCTTTGATGTTTTCTATGTGGTACTTCAATGCGCTGAGCACCAACAAGGGGTTTGCGTTTTTCCCCAAGATATGACAGGTAAAGTAACTTTTAGCATATTTTAACACAATTTCCCTAACTTGTTCAAAAAGATCTTTCACCTGCTCGGCATAAACATTTTTCAGGGCTTCTTTTCTTTCTTTTTCCGCCTTCGGACCAGTTTTAGAGATCGTGAAGATCTTACTTTCATTTATTTCTTGATGGCATCTGCTGGTATCGAAGCCTTTTTCCTGCTCGAAAGGGTCCTCTTGGATATGAGCGAACCATTTGTCCCATTTCATTTGCTGATTGGTCAGAACTCCGTCATTCTCCGCAGTGTGGATTATCGCGAGGGCTTGTTCCGCAAGCGGTTTGACCAGCTGTTTGCATTTTGTCAGGGCAATACTTTTATTCTTTTTCCAAGAATCTATAATTTTCAGTAAATCAGATATTTCTGAAAATTTTTTGACATACGGATGGCTCTTTTCAGCATCATAATAGAGGATGTTAAGTCCTTTGGACAGAAATTGGTTGATGCTGGCGGCACCCTGGTCTTCGAATTGTCGCAGCAATTCTTTCACCACCACTTGAAATTGTTGTTCATTATGAGACAGTTCGCAGATATATTGTTCAATCGCCATTTGGAAAAAGTCAGTCAGCCGGATCTGCACTGCGTAGTTCATATTGAGGTTGAGGTATAGGGCGGAAGAACGGATAACGCGTTGGATAAAGCTGTCAATGGTGGTGATACTAAACCTTGCGTAGTTGTATAAAATACTGTTTAGCAATGATTTGGATGTTTCATTTAAGAAGATGAAGCATTCCTCTTCCGGAATGGAGTGACTTTTGCCGAAGACTTTCAAGGAAAGATTGTCGAAGTCGTTACGATCAAGGTCGTGTACCGAATGTGCGAAGGCAAAAGCGTTAAGTTGCCGAATCACACGCTCTTTCATCTCGGCTGCAGCATTATTCGTGAAGGTGATGGCCAGAATGTGTTGGTAATCATTGCTTAACGTGCAGGTATAGTGCTGTCGGTCTTTCAGTGCTAAAAAAGATTTGAGATGGCTCTTAAAGCACGTGGCGAGATAGTCCAGTACGAGGTTGTAAGTTTTCCCCGCGCCGGCTGAAGCGGAATAGACCTTGATCATAAAAGGGATCAGTTGGTTTTGAAGTTGTAGGATACTTGGGCGAGATCGGCGTTGGCTTTCACAATTTTCTGTTTCAGATTCTGTTTGAATGCCACAACTTTAGTCATCATTTCCGGATTGTTGACGCTGAGCATTTGGAGTGCGAGGATAGCGGCGTTTTGCGCTCCGTTGATGGCAACCGTCGCTACCGGGATTCCCGGAGGCATCTGGAGCATGGCGAGTGCAGCGTCCACGCCTTCAAGTGACGACTTGATGGGCACACCGATGACGGGCAGGGGGGTCATGGCGGCGATCACCCCGGGCAAATGGGCGGCCATGCCCGCACCGGCGATAATCACCTTGATGCCGCGCTCGTGCGCATGTTTGGCGTATTCGGCCACTTCATCTGGGGTACGGTGCGCCGATAAAGCCAACACTTCAAACGGAATTTCTTGACTATCAAAGAATTTACAGGCTGCTTCCATAATTGGAAGGTCGGACGTGCTGCCCATAATAATGCTGACTAACGCTTGCATATCTTTCATTTTTAATTGATTTTTGGATGGCAAAGATACTTTTTTTAGGCAAAAAGGCAATAGTGAGTTACGATGTATGGAAAAAGAGGGTTCAAAGTTAAGTTACAGTTATGGTTTAAGTCTAAGTCATTGCCTTATCGCAGTTTCAGCAGCACCACGTTTTCGACGTGCTGCGTGTGCGGGAACATGTCCACGGGCTGCACCTTCTCCACATGGTACTTTGGGTCGAGCAAGGTGAGGTCGCGGGCCTGCGTGGCAGGATTGCAGCTCACATAGACGATGCGCGGTACTTCCAGTTTCAGCAACTGTTCGATGACATTCGGGTGCATGCCGGCGCGCGGCGGGTCGGAGATGATGACGTCCGGCTTTCCGTGCTGCGCGATGAACTGGTCGGTGAAGATCTTCGCCATGTCGCCCACCACGAACTCCGTGTTCGTGATATTGTTCTGTGCGGAGTTGATTTTCGCGTCCTCTACGGCGGTATCCACGTACTCGATGCCGATTACCCGCTTGGCCTGGTGCGCCACGAAATTGGCAATCGTGCCCGTGCCGGTGAAGAGGTCATAAACAACCTCATCTTTTTGGATGTCAGCAAATTCGCGTACCACCTTGTAGAGATTGTAGGCCTGCTCGCTATTGGTCTGGTAGAACGACTTTGGCCCGACCTTGAACTGCAGGTTCTCCATCTTTTCGGTGATGTAGTCCTGACCGGCATAGAGGTGGAACGGCAGGTCGAAGATGGCGTCGTTGAGCTTGGTGTTGATGACGAAGGTCAGCGAGGTGATTTCGGGGAACCGCTCCATCAGGGCGGCGAGCATATCCTTCACCTCCTGATTGTATTTGGTGACGATGAGCACCACCATCAGGTCGCCGGTGGAGGCGGTGCGGATGATGAGGTTGCGCAACAGCCCTTTCTGCTGGCGCGGGTCGTAGAAGTCGAGGTTGTGCTCGATGGCATACTGTTTGCAGAAGAGCCGGATGTCGTTGCTCGGGGCTGCCTGTAGCCAGCAGTGCTTGATATCCAAGATCTTATCGAACATGCCGGGCACGTGGAAGCCGAGACAGCGGTTCTCGAAGAACTCGCCTTCCGCCTGCCGTTTCATGTCGTCGTAGGTCAGCCACAGCATCGTGGAGAAGGTGTATTCCAGCTTGTTGCGGTAGTAGTAGATTTTCTCCGACCCGAGGATGGGCATCAGCGGCGGGAACTCGAATTTGCCGAGGTGCTTGAAGTTGTCCTCGACCTGTTTCTGCTTGAATTCCAGCTGTTTCTCGTACGTCAGCATCTGCCATTTGCATCCGCCGCAGTTGCCGAAGTGTCCGCACGGCGGCACCACCCGGTCGGGCGACGGCTGCTTGATGGCCAGCAGGTTGCACTCCGCGTAGCCGCGTTTGCGTTTATAGACTTCCACATCGACGATGTCGCCGGGCACCGCGTACGGCACGAAGACGGTGAGGCCATCGACCTTGCCGACGGCTTTTCCCTCCGCCCCTGCGGAGATGATTTCCAGATTTTCTATGTTATATCGTTTGAAGCTCATATTCTTTCAATTTAGACGTAAGACGTGAGACTTAAGATTTTTTTGGAGTCTTACGTTCATTTTGGTAATAAGATAAGTTGTTCTCTTTTTCCATTCCATTCCATATCGTCCATATTTTCTAACGTCTCAAGTCTTAAGTCTTAAGTCTTTGAAAAGCCCTTCTTGATCCACGTATTGGAACACCTTCTCCGGCATCATATACCTTACGGACTTGCCTTCACGTATGTTGTCGCGGATGAGGGTGGAGGAGAGGGCCATCAGGGGTGCATCGACGAGGTGCACGTGCGGGTGTGTGCGGAATTCGCCGCCGTCGTAGCCGGGACGGGGATAGACGTAGAGGTGGTAATTCTCCAGAATGTACTCGTAGTTGAACCATTTCGTGAAGGTCTGCAGGTTGTCTTCGCCCATGATGAGGCAGAACTCGCGCTGAGGGTACTGCTCGCGCAGTACCTGCAGCGTGTAGCTGGTGTAAGAAGGCTTCGGGAGCGAGAACTCGATGTCGCAGGCTCGGAAACGGAGGTCGTCGCCGATGGCCAGGTTCACGAGATGCAGCCGCTGGCGGTCGTCCAAAAGCGACGCCTTCTTCTTCAGCGGGTTTTGTGGCGACACCACGAACCAGAGCTCCTGCAAGTCGGAATGTTCCAGCAGATATTCGGCAATAATCATGTGCCCGACGTGTATCGGGTTGAACGAGCCGAAGTATAAACCTGTTTTCTTCATTGTTCTTTCAAAAAGGGCGCAAAGATAACATTTCCTCGTTAAAGTGTGATGCTCAGCAGTTCTTCTGCAAAGCGGTGAATGCCGTTTTTTATTCTTTCGGTCTGTCTTTTTCGAGGTTTAGATCGGTGATTCAGATAGTTTGACAGCTGTTTCTGATTGATTCCTGTCATTTTCTCCATCCCGGATAAAGACATGAAATGAGAATAGTATTCGAGGAAGCTGGGCACATCCAATTTCCATTCTATTTCATATTCCACTTTGAGGGGCTCCGGCCAACGTTCTGCTGGTAGGTTTTCTTTCAGCAGTCGGATGGCATCGAGAGTGTCCGCTTTAACATCGTCAATGCTGCTGCCTGCAGCATAGATGCCATCGCAGTTTTCGGAGTATGCTCCAAAATGGTCTTTGGATTTTTCAATCACTATGATTATCTTTTCCATCTTATTGATTTCATAGCTGCAAAAATAGCAAAATTTCTATTGTTCTGAAAAAAATAATAGAAATCGCCCATATTTTATTTTTCGTTTTATAACGAAAAATTCGTTATCTTTGCCGCCGTAAAATAACAGATATGGTAACATTGAAGAAACTTACTGCCTCGGAGGAGGCTATTATGCAGATAATCTGGAAGTTGGAACAAGGTTTCGCGCAGGACATCATGAGCGAGATTCCCGAGCCGAAGCCGCCGTATAACACCACGCTCTCCGTGGTGAAGGCGTTGGAACGCAAGGGCTATGTCGGGCACGAGACTTTCGGCAAGGCAAATCGCTACTATCCGCTCATTTCTAAAGAGGACTACTCCCGTAGTCTGCTTGGTCGCGTGGTCAGCCACTATTTCAACAACTCCCTCTCTTCGCTGGTCTCCGCTTTCACGGCTGATCACCCCATCTCTGACCAGGAACTACAGGAGCTCGAACGACTGGTCCAAAAAGCGAAACAAATTCATAAGTCTTAAATCCTAAATTACAAGTCACAAGTCACAAATCACAAGTCTATGTTCAAGCTGGTTGATATTGGAGTTATAGTGTTGTCGAGTGGGATTTTTCTGCTCTGCTACTTGCTCTTTCTACGTAAGGAGAAGTATCATCAGCTTAACCGTTTTTATCTGCTGTTTTCTTTGGCTTTTTCTTCCTTGCTTCCTTTTATAAAGTTCAGTGTTCCTGTACAACCCCTAATGCCGAATACTCAATCCTTTCTGACAACGGTTACGGAAGCTCCAGCCATTCCTTTTGGGATGGTATTGTATGTGGCAGGGGCTGCGCTTTTCTTTATTTTGTTCCTTTTGAGATTGTTTAAGGTCTTGAAGCAGATCATTGGAAAGCATTTTATCGAGCTGAATGGTTTGAAAGTTATGGATAATCCTGAACAGAAAGTGCCCTTTTCCTTTTTCCATTACGTTGTGGTAGATTCTACCACATTTGAACTTGATGAGTTGGATTTGGTGCTGCGTCACGAGGCGGCTCACGCCCAACAGTGGCACACGTTGGATATTCTTTTTGTAGAGCTTGTGGGCGTGGTTTGTTGGTTCAACCCTTTCGTGTGGGCGTATAAATCCGTGCTCAAGTCTCAGCACGAGTATGCGGCCGACGCGGCTGTCATCCATTCGAATGTTCCCCGAAATGACTATTTCGATCTGATTTTGAAACAGATTCGACATCAAAACCGTCTGGCTCCTGTCCATTCGTTCAGTGCCACTGCTGTCAAAAGCCGCATTCGCATGATGATGGCAACTGTTCACGGTCGCCACCGTTGGATGCGTTATCTTTCCGTGATTCCGATGTCGGCATTCCTTGTTGTGGGCAATTCGCTGCTCGCCTCCTCTAAAAACATTCCTTCGTTTATGGAAAATGTGGTGGTTACCGCTGAGGTTTCGCAGTCGCATTCCGAATATTCTGATAAAGAAGTGACTGTTCCGACAGAAAACGTCAAGGCAAAGAGAGTTGTCCGTCATGCCAAAAAGCATTCCCAACGTACCGATGAGGTTTCCCAACCCAGCGTTTGGGAGTCCCAGTCTTGGCTCTCCATCCAGTATGGCGACCCCGTGGAGTTCTATGACGAAGCGCCCGACACAAAGCAGGAGGAGCATTACAATGTAATTGTGACGGGCGATGCGCCGCAAATCTATCAGGTCAGCGTTTCCGAAACACCATAATCTTTCCGTAATCTCCCTTAATGTTCAAAAACTTATTCCTTAAACAGCCCCGTAAGGGGCAAGATCTTGGTAGAATTGATTATAACGAAAATATCATTATATAACGAAAGTATCATTAAACCCCAAAGCAATGAAAAAGATTACAAACATTTTGGTTATCACGATTTTGTGCTTGGTTGTCCAGGCACAGGAACCCGTTCTTTCACCGAGGTTGAAAGAGTATTACCGTATCAAGATGGAGATGAACAATCTTTACAGTGAGTTCAGTTGGGCGGAAAATCGGACAAAGGACACGGTTGCCATGCGGGAGATTCTTGCCCGTTACGAGGAGAACAGGCAGCGGTTGCAGCAGTTTTCCGAGTATTTCCGCCCTTCCTGGGATGCGCGCAACTATGCTGATATGCTCGCTGTATTCGGTCGTTATGCGGAGGCGGTTGCCCTTTACGATACAGCGTTCTATCATCTCCAAATGGAGGCTTACGACTTCAACCTTCCTTACCGTCGGGCCTATTTTGCAGGCGACACGCTGCTACACCAGCGCAAGCTGGTCGAATACCAGCAAGCGGAGTGCGGTCTGTATTCATACAACGAGTGGCAGGTGCGCAGAAAGCTGTGGGAACTGCAACAGATGGACCAGATGGCCATCAAGCTGTCGGATTTGCCGGGACTTGACCACGAGATGGAGGTCCGGATGCTGGCATTCAAGGACTCCATTCTGAAAGCGTCCATTGCGCAGCTTCGGGCGGACTATCCTGAAATCGAGGACGTGCTTTCCTTGGACTTTTTCGCCAAATTTCTCTTGGGTCGCCACCTCTATTCAGCCGACCCGGATTACTGGTTCGAGGTGGAGTATCCGCGTTCACGCAAGCTTTTGGAGAGCGGACAGGGCAGTCCGGAATCGTACGCGCACACCTACGACTTCTACCTGGTGCGCACCGGCAAGGGGAAGAGCTATTATGGCCAATATGGTTGTTCGGACGACTTGACTCCTGTGGACACGGCGGAGATCAACCGTCACCGCGCCGACATCGGTCTGGAACCCCTTGAGGCGGAAAGGCGGGATAAGAATGTGATTTATATCACGTATTGAAAGGATGTCAATTTTCAGATTATCAATGATTTATCGGAAATGAAAGTTTGCAGTAACCTGTTTTTTTTACGGGTTACCGCTGGGTTATTTTTTTACGGCTGGAATTGTTCCTTTAAGTCTTGCAAAAAATGGTGTGATAATCTGCGTTAATCTGCGTGGTCTGCGGGACAATTATATGCCCGCGGAACTCGCAGAAATACGCAGACAGGATGTTTACAAGATTCAAGGGGATAATTCAGATTTTTAAAAGTCTGCGGTAAGTATCAAAAAAATCGGGTTACCGCTGACTTTTGCAGAAGATGCTTTTCCGGAACGGATCGAACCGCACTTTCATAAAGACAGCGATAATCAGCTCCTCAACAGACGCGATGAGGTAGATGAGCCAAAAGACTCCGATAAAATATATACCTGATAATACCCAATCATCGAATGATGATATGGAGTTGTTGAGCCAAAACAATCGAATTCCCAATGTTTTTAGAGGGATGTAGAACATTAAAGAGTATCCGGCTATTTTGTTCAGTACGGTATGGATTCCAGTGAATTTTCCCCAACGTGTTTCACAGATGGCTCGCGTAATAAACCGAATGAGCAGTACGGAAGGGAATGCTATCAGTCCGCCCTCAAAAAGGGGTTCCCCAAGCACCATTTGTGACAAATAATGGTCTTTCACTAAACTGCATACAATAAGGTACCCGATAATTCCTGTTGCAAACAACCAGTTGGCTATATTGTTTTCTTTGAAAGCGTTGTCGTCAACTATTTTCCATTTTGTTCGCAAAAAGTCTCCGCAAAGGATGCTCAAACAGCCCAATGTGTATAATGTCACGGCGGCAACACCCCATTTTGACAGATAAACTGAAGGATCCTTGGGCGTCAGTAATGCGGAAAGCGGCAACAGAACCACTAAAGCCATACGGAAACGGTTCAGCCAATGGGTTGTTTGAGAAGCTGTGATCTCGTTCATTATCTATGAATTTGCGGCAAAGATACTATAATTTCATTTCCCGAAAACCTTCTTGAAAAACGCCACCGTGCTCGCCACCACCTCTTTCCGGTGGCGCGTGATGGTGTGGTTCTCGCCCTCCACCACCTGCAGGGTCGCGTGGTTGCCGTACGCCTCCAGGAATTTTTCGCTGCACCACATCGGTACGGTGCCGTCGCGGCTTCCGTGCAACAGGAGGACGGGCCCTTGGTAGGCGGCCGCCGTCCCGTAGATGTCCAACTGTTGCGTGGTCAGCAAGTATTCGCGGCCTAATTTCATGAAAACCAAACAGCGGACGAACTCCGGCGGGTCGGCGGGGTCGAAGCGTGCGTTGAAGAACTTACCGGCTTGGCACGCGTCTTTGACTACGGAGCCGGGGGCGATAAGCACCACCCCGTCGGGCGTGATGCCGTCGGCGGCTAATCGTCCTGCCGTCATCGAGGCGACTACCCCGCCTTGCGAGTGCCCTAACAGGCCGATACCCTCCACGTAAGGCAGGCGACTGACGTAATCCCAGACGGCGCGCGCGTCTGCAAGCTCCTTCTCGATGGTCATATCCTGCATCCGTCCTTGGCTTTTGCCGTGCCCGTTGAAGTCGAAGCGGATGGAGGCGATGCCCGCCTTGGCCAACTCTTTGGCGAGTGCCGGCATCGGGTTGATGCTTTGACTGGCGAAGATCCCGTGCATCAGAATCACCATCGGGCAGCGGTCTTTGGACGGATCGAACCCTTTTGGCAGCGTGATTTTGTAGTAAATGGCGCCTTCCGGTCCTTTTATGGGTGACTTTATGGGATCTTTCCGTTCGGAGGCTCCTAACGCCACGAGGCAAAAGAGGCCTGTCAGGATCAGGAACAGGCAGATGAGGATCTTTTTCATCGGTTTGGATTTGGTTGAGACCATAATTTGCGGCGAAGATACAAAAAACAATGTCTTTTTCGGGTCATGTGAACGCATAATTCCTAAAAATCGCAAAAAATAAATATTTGTATATATTATATTAATGTAATTAGTCAAAACGACAAAATAAGAGCCCATGAAACAATCTAACATATTGACATACAATAATATACAAACATGCTAAATACATAAAACACACGTAATCAATGCATTACATATAATTACACTAAAATTAGGTTTTTTTGGAAGCCTTTAGAATTCGGTTTTTGCGGAAATTTTCCAAAAATCTGCGAAAATTTCAGACCAAGGGTTGCCAAAAAGGCGTAAAATCGTCATTTTTCATCCAAAAAAACGGGTAAAAATCAGAAAAAATTCATTTTTATTTTATTGATACACAGCAAGTTAATAAAAAAATGCAAGAAAAATGAAAAAAAGTGCCCAAGGGTGTTGTATGGAATACAAAAAAAACTATTTTTGCACTCCCAAACGACAACGACATGGGGCGAACAAAAAGAGAGGGTTGTCAACAGGGGAATGTTCATTGAAAGAATGAAGGAATGTAGCAAATACTCAAGAGAGAGGAATTTGAGATTCGCAAGCGACG
>JBGUPL010000062.1:0-29069 GCA_045130275.1 Bacteroidales bacterium | reverse complement strand
ATCTTCTTCGGCCTCTCCGGCACCGGCAAGACGACCCTCTCCACCGACCCGAACCGCGCCCTCATCGGCGACGACGAGCACGGCTGGGATGACAACGGCGTTTTCAACTTCGAGGGCGGTTGCTATGCGAAGTGCATCAACCTCAGCGAGGAGAAAGAGCCCGATATCTTCCACGCCATCAAACGCGACGCTTTGTTGGAGAACCTCGTGGTGGACGCCGAGGGCAACATCGATTTCAACTCTGCCGAGAAGACCGAGAACACCCGCGTCTCCTACCCTATCTACCATATTAATAACATTGTGCGCCCTGTGTCACGCGGCACGCATCCGAGCAAGATCATCTTCCTTTCCGCCGACGCTTTCGGCGTGTTACCTCCCGTTTCCATCCTCAACAAGGAGCAAACGATGTACTATTATCTGAGCGGCTACACTGCCAAGTTGGCCGGCACCGAGCGCGGCATCGTGACCCCGCAACCGACCTTCTCTTCCTGTTTCGGCGCGGCTTTCCTGTTGTTGCACCCCACGAAATATGCTGAAGAACTGGCCAAGAAGCTCGAAGAGCACAACGCTACGGCTTACTTGGTGAACACTGGTTGGGCTGGCGGCGGCTACGGCGTCGGCGAGCGTATCTCGCTGAAGGCCACCCGCGCCATCATCACGGCTATCCTCAACGACGAGCTCAAGAGCTGCGAAACCGAAATCGTGAAGCCTTTCAACTTGGTGATTCCCAAGCACGTGACCGGCGTGGATGACAACATCCTCAACCCTGTCAACAGCTGGGCGGACAAAGAGGCTTTCCAGAAGAACGCCAACGAACTGGCCGCCGCCTTCATCAAGAACTTCGCCAACTTCAGCGACACCGAAGAAGGCAAGGCGTTGATTCCGTTCGGACCGCAGATTTAAGGCAACAGGCAACAGGCAACAGGCAACAGATTATTGCGAAGTCCCAAACTATTGCCTTTTGCCTTTTGCCTTTTGCCTTATAACTTATAACTTAACAACCAAATATTTACGAATTATGAAACTATTACTGATAAGCAATTCCACCAATTACAAGGAGCCCTATTTGGGTTGGTGCCAGCCGTTAATCGCAGAGTTTCTGCAAGGCACGGCTGACGAAATTTTGTTTGTGCCTTACGCCGGCGTGGATGTGGGCGGCAAAGTCTATCCCGACAGCTACGACAGTTACACGGCCCGCGTGCGCGGCGTGTTCGAGAAATTCGGCAAGAAGGTCGTCTCCGTGCACGAGGTCAGCGATCCCGTGGCGGCGGTCAACAATGCGAAATTCATCATGGTGGGCGGCGGCAACACCTTCCATCTGGTGGCCGAGCTGCACCGCAACAAGCTCATCAAGCCCATCCGCCGCAAGGTGATGGAGGGCACGCCCTACATGGGCTGGAGTGCAGGTTCCAACGTGGCTTGCCCCACCCTGTGCACCACCAACGACATGCCCATCGTGATGCCGGAGAGCTTCGACTGCTTCGATCTTGTGCCGTTCCAAATCAACCCGCACTACATCGATCCCTATCCTGAAGCCATCAACGACAGCATCCGTCACGGCGGCGAAACCCGTCAGGTGCGCCTGAACGAATATCTCGCCGTGAACAAGGAGAAAACCGTCGTCGGCCTGCGCGAAGGCACCGCTCTTTGGATCGAGAACGAGCGCATCACCCTCAAAGGCACACGCAACATGATCGTGCTGCGCTACGGCAAAGAGCCCGAGGAGGTTGTGCCCGGCACTGTGTTCGGTTACGACATCGTGCCTTGCCATGTATAAGATGGCTTTTTGAGTTTAGTGTTAGCTAAAAAAGAAAAAGTGCAGAGAATTACTTCCCTGCACTTTCTTTTTTTTCAAAGGCTCGATTACAACTGCGACTCCGGAATGTTGAAAGTGTTGCCCTTGCTCATATCGCCAGTGGTGAGTCCGAGTTTGAGCCAACGCATACGCTGGTCGCTGGAACCATGGGTGAAAGACTCCGGATTAAATCCGCCAGTGTGCTTTTTCTGGAGATAGTCGTCACCGATCACAGCCGCACATTCAATAGCCTCGCGCAGGTCGCCGTCGTCCAACGACTTGAACGTCTGATTTTCGTAATAGCCCCAAACTCCGGCATAGAAGTCGGCCTGCAGCTCAATGCGAACACTCACCTTGTTGGCATCGGTCTTATTCATGCGAGCCATTTGGGCGTGTGCTTGGTCAAGGGTGCCGAGCAGATGCTGCACATGATGGCCCACCTCGTGGGCGATCACATAGGCGTAGGCAAAGTCACCGTCAGCACCGAGTTGCTGTCGCATCGTGCTGAAAAAGCTCAGGTCGATGTAGAGGCATTCGTCGGCAGAGCAGTAGAACGGTCCCACCGCAGAGGTGGCGTTGCCACAACCAGACTGCACAGCGTCGGTGTAGAGCACCATCTTGGGGGCGCGGTAGGTCTTGCCCATCTTCTTGAACACCGCCGTCCACACGTCTTCCGTGCTGGCGAGGATTTTGCTGGAGAATTCGGCCAGTTCCTGTTCCTCTTGGGTGAACTCGCGCTGGTTTTCAGTTGTAGTGACATTTTGTTGCTGTATTTGCTGCAACACATCTTGTGGATTGCGGCCCAGGAACATCGAAAGCAGTACCACAATGAGGGTTCCGCCGATACCGACACCGGCAATGGTACCACCGGACACTTTGCGGCGGTCCTCCACGTTTGAACTTGTTCTTCTTCCTTCTAGATTCATAATAAATGGTTATGGGTTATGGGTTATTGGTGGTGAATGGTGATTTGTGATTAGTGATTAGTGACAGGTGATTAGTGAATCGTTGTTTATAATCAGTAATTCTTAATTCTTAATTTTTAATTCTTAATTCTTAATTGAATGCGGTGGGTAGTCGAGAGAGTAGTGCAGTCCGCGGCTTTCCTTGCGGGCCATGGCATGGCGCACAATAAGGTAACCCACGTTGATAAGGTTGCGGAGTTCGCAGATCTCGGGGATGAGAACGGATTTCTTGTACAGGTCCTCTGTTTCACGGTAGAGGATCTCCAGACGGTCGAAGGCGCGTTGCAGGCGCAAGTCGGAACGCACAATACCCACATAGCTGCTCATTATGGTTTGCAACTCCTTGCGAGACTGCGTGATGAGCACCATTTCCTCATTAAGGACAGTTCCTTCACTGTTCCAATCGGGCACCTCGTTACAGAACTGGATACTCGGCAGATCCTCGACGGCGCGGATACAGGCGCGGTGAGAAAAGACCAATGCTTCCAACAATGAATTGGATGCCAAGCGGTTGGCACCGTGAAGGCCTGTAGAAGCGCATTCGCCAGAGGCATAAAGGTTTCGGATGGAGGTCGCCCCCCACTCATCGGTCTGGATGCCGCCGCAGGAGTAGTGCTCGACCGGCACCACGGGGATCATCTCCTTGGTGATGTCAATGCCAATGCTCAGACATTTGGCATATATATTGGGGAAATGCTCGAAAATCTCTTTTTGTGGAATGGGTGATGTGTCGAGAAAGACATGATCGACACCCTGCTGTTTCATTTCGGAGTCGATGGCGCGGGCCACGATGTCACGGGGCGCGAGCGAACCGCGTTCGTCATATTTTTCCATGAAAGCCACCCCGTTGGCGTCACGCAGGATTCCACCGGCGCCGCGCATGGCCTCGGTGATGAGGAACGAAGGCGATTCCTTGGGATTGTAGAGAGATGTCGGGTGGAACTGGATGAACTCCATGCCGCGCACGGCCCCTTTGGCGCGATAAACCATCGCCACACCGTCGCCGGTGGCCACCACGGGGTTCGTGGTGTGCTCATACACCATCCCGAGGCCGCCAGTGGCCATCATGGTCACTTTCGCCAAGATGGTGTGTATTTTCTTAGATTCGGGGTTATAAACGTATGCTCCGTAGCAGGTGATATCGGGGGTGCGGCGATTCACCTCGACACCAAGATGGTGCTGGGTGATGATCTCCACCGCCAGCCGGTTCTCGTATATCTCGATATTCGGATTGCGTTTAGCCGCCATTATGAGCTTCTGTTCTATCTCATAGCCGGTGATGTCCTTGTGGTGAAGGACTCGGAACTCAGAGTGACCGCCCTCCTTCGCCAAGGCGAAACTGCCGTCCTTGTTCTTGTCGAAGTCCACCCCCCACTGCACCAGCTCCATCACCCGGTCGGTGGCCTCGCGAATAGTCAATTCCACGATATGGCGGTCGGAAAGTTCGTCACCAGCGATCATGGTGTCCTCGATATGTTTCTCGTAGGTGTCGGGTTTGTATATCACCGATGCGATGCCGCCTTGGGCATAACGAGTGGATCCGTCGTCCAGCTTTGCCTTCGTGACCAGACACACTTTCCCGAAATTCGCGGCCTTCAGGGCAAAACAGAGACCCGCAATGCCCGATCCTATCACCAGAAAATCAACTTCTTTACGCATAATCTCGTTTGATTTCATTTGACGCGGCAAAGGTACAAAAAATTTCTTTTACGATTTACGGTTCATAAATCACGGACCACAAATCGTCAATCGCAAATCACAAATCATAAATCGTAATCAAAAAAAATGTATTTTTGCAATCCCTAAATTTTGGAGAATACAAATTAAAATTACAGCAATATGAGCAAATTAATATCAATTGAAGACGCGGTTGCGCACGTGAAAGATGGAATGACCCTGATGATTGGCGGTTTTTTGGGCGCCGGCACGGGAGTGAAAATGGTGGAAGCCATTGCCAACAAGGGTGTTAAGGACCTCACCCTGATCTGCAACGACACGGCCTATCCCAACAAAGCCATCGGCATGTTGATTTCCAACAAGCAGGTCAAGAAGCTTTATGCTTCCCACATCGGCACCAATGCCGACACCATCCAGCAGTTCAACGAGAAGACCCTCGAGATCGAATTCTGTCCGCAAGGCACCCTCGCGGAGCGCATCCGCTGCGGCGGCGCGGGTCTCGGCGGTGTCCTCACCCAAACCGGCCTCGGCACCGTGGTTGAGAACGGCAAACGCAAAATCGAAGTCGACGGCAAGGAATACCTCCTTGAACTTCCCCTGCACGCCGACGTCGCCATCATCGGCGCCAGCATCTGCGACGAGATGGGCAACGCCATCTACAAAGGCACCACGCAGAACTTCAACCCCATGATGGCTGCCGCCGCCGACTTGGTGATCCTGGAAACGAAGGAACTCGTGCCCACCGGCTCCATCCCGATGGAACAAATCCACACACCGGGAATTTACGTTGACTATATCGTGAAGTAGCTGTTGGCTGTTGGCTGTTAGCTATTGGCTAAAGGCCAAAAGCTAAAAACTAAAGGCTAGAAAAAACAAAAAAATGAAGAAAGTACTACTGCCTATAATAGTACTTATCGCCCTATTCCGTTCGGGTTTGCTCGCACAGAGCGGCCCGAACGGTTTTGCTATGCCGCTGGACAAGCACGAGAAAGCGACCCTCTCGGTGGCATGCGCAGAGAACGGCGTGTGCGTGCTCACGGAGGCAGCCACACGGAAACTCCACCAAATGAAAATGGTGCACTTCGACACGAACCTGCATCCGCGTTGGGACACCACCCTCTCGCTGCCCTTGGAGTGGAAATGTCAGCAGTTCTTCCACGAAGACGGCACCGTGGTCTGCCTTTGGCGCATTTTTCAGAAATCGCACCAGACTGACAAAGGTGTTTTATTTATATACCATACTATCAATCAGACATTTGAGACAAAAGAGATAAGCGGTCTTCCTACAGACGGCACCACTTCCGACTGGCACTACCATCAGGGGAATTTATTCTTCACAGTCACACGCCACAGCGTGGAGGAGGTCTGGTTTCTGCCCGCAGGAGCAGGTTCCCCCACCTCTTTCACCTTCACACGGGAAAATCCAGGGCTGGTGCTGACCACCGCTGTCGATACCGCCCACGACAAAGCAGTCATCTGCTTCGCGTCGGGTCGCCGCACCATGTATTTCGAAACCGACTTCACCGGCAAATCCTCCTTCGCCAACATTCTCGAAGAGCCGGCTTCGTGGGCGCAGTGGATTGGCATCGGACCCGCACATGCCCTGCTGATGCTTTACTACGAAGACGATGAAACGTTCTATATGCATCCCGTCAACATCTTGAACCACAAAGTAATGCCATCCGACACCGTCTATTGTTCCGACCTCAACGCTCCTAAGACCTTGCCCGAAGGCGTTCGTGAGAAACGGATGATCATCATCACCCCGCACTCTCACGTTTCATTTCTCCCCACGAAAGCGACTTTTATGAGTGACAGAATATCCTGTATCACAGAACTTTACTATCCCGAATACGCCAACTATTTCAACGGATGGTTTGTAGAGCCCCGTTTCAGCGGCTACCGTTACGAACGTGCCGACGTACACTTCTTCGACACCAACGGCGTGTTCGTGACCAATGTCACTTGTCCCTACGACGAATCGGAATCGCTACATTCCCGCGTACTACGCAAGTTGACGGCCAAACAGCTTTCGGGTGGCGACATCCTGCTATACTACCTCAACGGCCAGCAGCTCACCTCAATGCTGATCGATTCCGCATACTCCGTGAAAGAGCCTGTCCGCACCAGCACCCTGTCCCTTCCGACCAAGCCGCTCCAGAAACACAAAATCGTGGTGGAGAGCTTCTCCCCTTGGTACAGTTCCAACCAGTTTCTGCTCACCGCTTCCCGTATCGAAGCTTTCTCGCAAAAGAGAGTGGAGTATTTCTTGTGGCGGATGGAATACCAGTAAACGTCCAAAAACAGCCACTCATAGTTTTAGTCAATGTCATTCTTGTTTTCAAAAATTGTATTTTTGCACGTTATTTCACCAATCAACAAAATGTCGCTTTGATAATGGAAGCCGTGATTGGATGTTAAGAACTGAACACCTCTATGGCTGCAAAGAAGAAAAATAACCAACAGATTATTTCGTTAGATGCATTCGGCAGTGCCAAAAACTATTGGCTATGTTGGATCAGCGTCCCTTCAACCCATTTTTCTTTTGCAAAGCGGGTTCAAGACCTGCTGAAACGGCCGTGCGCCTACATTGGAGACATCACTCTGGGAGAGATTCACCCCCGTTTGAGATTTCCCATGTATTTCTCGTCTTTCAACCAAGAATATGACATCAACTTGGTGGTATTAACAAACAGGGTAACCGCGCCCATGGACATGTCCTTAGAACAGCAGAACCCTCTTTTAGGCGGATTATTGTTCGAGGACGAATATTTCCTTTTCAACAACCAAGGTCTTTGCAAGATAACCTTTTCCCATCCGCAGGCCGACTACATTTTAATGCTTTCCGCCGACAAACAGGCAGACATCGAAGATTATGTTCATTTACTGCCAGCGCTGGCGGACAATCATATTTTGTGCGAGGGCACTCCCCAAGATATCGCACAGAGTCAGAAGAAGAGTAAAGCCGTGTTAGACTTTATACAATATTTATATTATGAATCTGAAGCTGCGGTGAAAGAGTACCAGCGTAGAAAGATATTCCAAAAACTGCATCATAAAATGTCTGTGGCGGAGACCAACTATGGTCAACTGAAATTCCCGATGGAAGACAATCGTATGATAACCAGCAATTATCTTCGTCGCGAAGATGTCTAAAGCATCGCCAACATATCCAACGAGAAAATTTTAGAATGAAGAGCATAATAAATATGAAAAGAACAGTTACTGTTTTGTCATTACTGCTGCTGGCAGTGTTCAGCGGCCTTGCGCAACAGCGCACTGACTCTGTGCATGTGGCGCACTACGACCTCCATCTTTCGGTGGTGGATTTCACCAGTCACGTGATTGACGGATACACGGACATCACTGTCGTACCGAAGGTCAACAATCTTTCCCAGCTCCGCCTCGACCTGATGGCACTGACCACCGATTCGGTGTTTGTCAACCAGACACCGGCCCCATTCACACACATCGGGCAGTCGTTGTTGGTGACACTGCCGGTGTTGCAGACGGGCGACACCGCGGTGGTGCGGGTGCACTACCATGGTGTGCCTTCGCACGACGGTTCCTTCGGAGGTTTCTATTTCAAAGGGGAGTACGCCTACAACGTCGGGGTTGCCCTGAGCGACATCCCGCACTCCTACGGTCGTTGCTGGTTTCCCTGCATGGACGAGTTCACCGACAAATCGAGCTACAGTTTCCACATCCGCACCCAAAACGGGAAAAGAGCTGTTTGCAACGGACTTCTGACCGACTCGCTCACCCTTCCCGACAACACGAGAATATGGTCGTGGCAACTCGAGGAGCCCGTGCCGGTCTATTTGGTCTCTATGGCTGTGGGCAATTATCTTTGCTACGCAGACACTTTCCAAGGTGCGGAGAAGGTCATTCCCATCGAAATCTACGCCTCTCCAACTGTTTATCCCAACATTCCAGCATCATTCGTTCACTTGAAGCCGGTTCTTCGCAAATACGAGGAATTTTTCGGGCCGTACCGGTGGCCGAGGGTGGGTTATGTGTGCGTGGCGATGACCGGCGGTGCCATGGAGCACGCCACCAACATCGCGCTGCCCAACGCGGCAGTCAACGGCTCGCTCGCCTACGAAAGCACCATCATGCACGAACTTTTCCACCACTGGTTCGGTGACCTCATCACGTGCGAGCGGCCCGAAGAGATGTGGATCAACGAAGGATTCGCTGACTACTCCGAGGCGCTGGTCCAAGAGTGGCTCTACGACGCCTACGAACAGCATATCCGCGACCTGCACACCACAACCTTGCAGAACCTGGCCAAACAGGACGGAGGCCTTTACCCCTTGGACAATGTGCCTCAAGACTACACCTATGGCATGCATTCCTATCAAAAAGGCGGGCTGGTCATACACACCTTACGGAACTATATGGGCGACTCGCTGTTTTTCAACAGTTTAAGGCAGCTTCTCGACCATTTTGCCTATCAGAACGTCAATTCCGAGGAGTTTTTCACTTACTTATCACAAGTTTCGGGCATGAATCTGATGCATTTTTATGAGGACTGGGTCCACCAGCCCGGTTTCTTGGATTTTGACGTGGAGAATATCCAAGGGCACGGATGCGGCGTGTACTCCGTGATGGTTAGCCAAAAAGGATACGGCACCAACCATCCGGGCACGAACGTGCCCGTGGAAGTGACCCTTGTTTCCGAAGATATGGAATTCTGCACAACTGACAATCAAACAGTTACCGGCGACAGCACCGAGATTATGGTTTTAGCGCCATTCCATCCTGTATTTGCCATACTGGATTATCACGGCAAGCTGAACGACGCCACCATTGACGACACCAAAAAGGTTTCCACGACCGGCAGTGTCACATTCCAAAACACGAACTGCACAGCCCTGATCAACCAGATTACGGACACCGCATTGATCCGGGTCGAACATCATCTGGTGGCCCCAACAGCCCCTTCACCCCTTCCTGACGGATACCTCCAGTTCTCCACAGCGCACTACTGGACCGTGAATTTTGCAGGCGCGACACCTATAGGTTCTTTGAAATTCCGGCTCATTCGCGGAGTCGGCAACATTGACAACCCGCTTTTCGAAAACGGCCTTTCGTTTGAAAACCTGCGACTGATGTACCGTCCTGACGGACATTCACCCTGGATGTCCATCCCTTACACCCGCACTGGCAGCCCCTACAATGCCACTCTCACCACCACAGATCTCTTACCGGGACAATACTGCTTCGCCATGGCGCAAGAAGGCGTTTCCGTCGAAGACCACCTCAACGTAAGAATATCGGTCTATCCAAACCCCGCCAGCGACATCGTCACCGTGAAAACGGATCCTGAAAAAGTGGACAAGGCTATCGTTTTCGACTCGCTCGGTCAGAAAGTCAAAACATTAAAGATCAATGAAATAAATCAAGATATAAATATCAGCGACCTATCAATAGGAAACTACATTGTGGTGCTCTACCAGAAACGGAAACCTGTGGCACGCACATTATTCGTGAAAAAATAAAAAGCTAATCGAAAGATCTGGGGACGCATTTTGCGTCCCCTTTTTTTATAACTCGGCGGAAACGCGGGCTTTGCGATAGAACAGGCAAAGCGTGCCGAATGTGATGACGGCAGCGAGAACATACCCCAACGTACGCGGCACAATCAATCCAAGACAACTATTAGAAACAAAGACGAAACTTACCGTAACCATCGTCATAAAAAGAGCCGGGATCAGGGAAATCCAATAATAGGGTGCTTTTTTGTTGCGGCGAAGATAAACGGTGATGGCCCAAAGGGTAAAGGCGGCAAGCAACTGGTTGGCCCAGGAAAAGTACTGCCAGATCACCTGAAAACCTGTAGGGGCGGCAAGGCTGAAAATGAGGAAACCACCGGTCACGACAAAAAGCGGGATGGCGATCCAGAGGCGTTTGGAGATGCTCTTCTGTTCCAGATGCATGAAATCGGCGACAATGAGGCGGGCGGAACGCAAAGCAGTGTCACCAGAGGTGACGGCCGCGCTGATAACACCAAGAATGGTGATGACGGCGATAACCGCAGGGAACCAAGTGTTGGCAATGTGTCCCACCATCGCAGGGCCGCTCTTGGTTTGCAATGCCGCATCGGAATGGTAGAAATAAGCCGCTGCCGCCGCCCAAATCAACGCCACGATGCCTTCGACTATCATCGCACCGTAGAATATGTGCCGTCCCTGACGCTCGTTGGTCATGCAACGCGCCACCAAAGTGGACTGCGTGGCATGGAACCCTGACACCGCGCCACATGCGATGGAAATGAACATCATCGGGAAAAGCGGGTTCGTGTCGGCCATCGGATGACGGTTCTGCAGACCGCTCCAGATTTCGGGAATTTCAGGGCGGTATATCACAAACGCGACGACAATGGCCACAGCCATGCCCATCAAGAGGAAACCGAAGACAGGATATATTCTGCCAATCACCTTATCAATAGGCAACAACGTGGCTATCAGATAGTAAGCCAATATAATAGCCACCCAAATGTAAACACTCATGTTCGGGGTGAACTGGCTTTGGAGCAACTGGGCAGGCGTGTTGACGAAAACCACACCAACCAACACCATCAACAACACCATGAAACCACGCATGAACTGTTTGACCCCGTTGCCGAGGTACTTGCCGTGTGTTTCAGGAAGGCTGCAACCATTGTCCCTGAGGGAAATCATTCCAGAGAAATAGTCGTGGACCGCACCTCCGAAGATACATCCGAGGACTATCCACAAATAGGAAGCCGTGCCAAACTGCGCACCCATAATGGCTCCGCAAATAGGTCCCACACCTGCAATGTTCAAAAACTGAATCAAGAACAACTTCCAGGGCTTCATCGGCACATAATCCACACCGTCAGCCATCGTTTCCGCCGGCGTCTTCCGAGTTTCGTCTATCCCGAACACCCGTTCCACCAATCTTCCGTAGAACAAGTATCCCAATATCAATAAAATCAATGAAATACAAAAGGTTATCATTGGTTTGTGGTTTTAAGTATATATTCAAAATAAACGGGTGCAAAAATAGTCTTTTTATCAAAACAGAATCCTCTGGATATGGAAAATATGCTATCTTTGCATCCCAAAAAAGATATGAAAAAAATATCCATCAGTATAATTTCCGCCCTGCTCATCTTGTTGAGCGCCTGTCATTACAAAACACCTGTTCGAAAACACATTGAGGGTCAGGCGTTTGGAACCACGTATTCCATCACTTGCGTCACGAAGCCTGACGACAAACGTCCGCTCCCGCACGCGCAAATCGACTCGCTGCTGGCAGATCTGTCGCACACCTTCTCCATTTTCGACACCAACTCCATCATCTACTGCTGGAACAAGAGGGAAGACGTCAAGTTGAACGAAGACTTCCTGTACGTGCTGCGGCTCTCCAAGACGGTGAGTGCCGCCACCGACGGTGCCTTCGACTGCACCGTGCAGCCGCTGGTGCAGCTGTGGGGGTTCGGCAAAGACGGCGTGCGTCATACCGTGGGTGAGGACACTCTCGCAGCGGTTCGCGCGTTCGTCGGTTTCCAACTTGTTAACCTGCAGGGCGACAGCATCCTTCGCAAAGATCCTCGCGTACAGCTGAACTTCAACGCCGTGGCTAAAGGGTACGCTGTTGATCGGGTGGCCGACTGGTTGGTGGAAAACGGCTATGCGGACTGTCTCGTCGAGATTGGCGGGGAGGTGACGGCCAGAGGCAACAAGAACGGCAAACCATGGAAGGTGGGCATCCAGGTTCCGACCCAAACAGCCGACGGGGCGCGTGAGAGTTTCGAATCGATTCCCCTGCCCGACCATCGGGCCGTGGCCACGAGCGGCAACTACCGCAACTACTTCGAGGAGGGCGGCGTGCGCTACACCCACATCCTCGACCCGCGCACCGGTCAGCCCGAGCGCACCAACCTGCTGAGTGTCACGGTCGTCGCCCCCGACTGCGCCACCGCCGACGCCTATGCCACCGCTTTCATGGTACTCGGCCACGAGAAGTCCGCGCAAATCGTGAAGCAGCATTCGGAACTGGAGGCGTGGTTCATTGTTGCGGACGGGGACGGAGGGTGGAAGACAATTAAGAATTAAGAATTAAGAATTATGAATGATGAATGATGAATTAAGAATGATGAATGATTATCAGGGGGGGGGGATAAATTTCTGACGCTATTATTAAATCAGAATTTTTAGTATCTTTGCCGATAATTATTACGCACAATATAAGCTGCGTAAAACAACGAAATATCTTTTTCAGCTTCATCTATCGCGACGGACATTGGGAATGGTCTCCGGCATACGATCTGACGTACAACGAGACACTTGGAGAACATGCCACATCCGTTAATTTCAAGGGATTGCCATCGGATGAAGACATGATTACCGTCGGCATGAACACCAAAATGAGTCATGAACGATGCCTGGAAATCATCCGCGAGGTAAAAGACGCCCTCCAAACCTTAAACCTTAAACCTTAAACCCTAAACCATTAAACCTTAAACAATTAAACCATTAAACCCTAAACCATTAAACCTTAAACCTTAAACCATTAAACCTTAACCATTAACCTTTAACCTTTAACCTTTATAAGAATGAACAAACAAATCATAGAAGTGCTCTCGAACAGCACCGAAAAACTGAACCACAAGCAGATCGCGGCCAAGATGAAGATCTTCGACAAGAAGGGCCGTGCGGAAGTCATGAAAGAGCTGGAGAAGCTCGTCAACGCCAAGGTCGTGCTGAAGGCCGGCCGCGGCAAATACAAGCTGAACAGCAAGTTCCAGGACACCAAGACCACCGGCAAGCACTACATCATCGGCCGTGTGGAACAGAAACGCAGCGGCATGGCCTTCGTCATCCCGCAGGGCAAACAAGACGACACCGCCGAGGAATCGACCATCGACGACATCTTCGTGGCGGACGGCAACCTCGGCAACGCTCTCAACGGCGACCTCGTGAAAGTAGTTCTCTTCCCCGCCCGCAAAGGCAAACGCCTTGAAGGACAGGTAGTCGAGGTCGTGCAGCGCAGCAAACGGCAACTCGTCGGCACCATCCACATCAAGCAAGGCATCGCCTTCTTCGTGCCCGACAACACGATTCTGCGCCGCGACGTCATCATCCCCGGCAAGAACCTGCGCAAGGCGAAGACCGGCGACAAGGTGGTGGTGCGCATCATCGACTGGTCGGGCAACCACCGTAATCCCATCGGCGAAGTCCTCAACGTGCTCGGCAAACCTGGCAGCAACGAGGTGGAGATGCTCAGCATCCTCGCCGAGAGCGACTTCCCTGTATCCTTCCCGAAAGCCGTCGAGCTGGAGGCCGAAGCGATTCCCACGGAAATCCCTGAAAAGGAGATTCTGCGCCGCCGCGACTTCCGCGACGTGACCACCTTCACCATCGACCCCGCCGACGCCAAGGACTTCGACGACGCCCTCTCCTTCGAAATTCTTGAGAGCGGACTCTACCGCGTGGGCATCCACATCGCCGATGTCTCCTACTACGTGAAGCCCGGCAGCGGCATCGACGCGGAGGCTTACAGCCGAGGCACTTCCGTGTATCTCGTCGATCGCACCATCCCGATGCTGCCCGAAGCGCTCTCCAACAACCTCTGCTCGCTGCGTCCCGACGAGGACAAGCTCTGCTACAGCGCCGTCTTCGACCTCGACGACAAGGCCAAAGTCCACAAGGAGTGGTTCGGCCACACGGTCATCCGCTCCAATCGCCGCTTCGACTACGAGCAGGCGCAGCAGATCATCGAGACCGGCGAAGGCGACCTCAGCGAGGCCATCCTGCAGCTGCACAAGCTCGCCCAGGTGATGCGCAAGCAACGTTTCGACAACAACGCCATCAGTTTCGAAACCGAGGAAGTCAAGTTCAAACTCGACGAGAACGGCAAGCCCATCGGCGTCTATCTCAAAGAACAGAAGGAGGCCAACTGGCTCATCGAGGAGTTCATGCTGCTGGCCAACAAGCGCGTGGCCGAGAAGATCGGCAAGAAACGCAGCGTCGGGCAGCCCGAAAACGTCTTCGTCTATCGTGTGCACGACAAGCCGTTGGAGGATAAATTGGGCATCTTCAAGAATTTCGTCAAGAAGTTGGGCTTCGACCTGAAGACCACCTCCACGAAGGCCTTCAGCAGCTCGCTGAACAAAATGCTGGAGGGCGAGAAGGGCAAGCCCGACTACGACATGCTGAGCAAACTCTCCATCCGCATCATGGCGCGGGCCGTCTATACCACCGACAACATCGGCCACTACGGGCTCGCATTCCCCTACTACACCCACTTCACCTCGCCCATCCGTCGTTATCCTGACTTGATGGTACACAGATTGTTAGATCGCTATTTGGCACATGAGCCTTCGGTGAACAAGGAGCAATACGAGGATTACTGCAAGCACTGTTCCGACATGGAGCGGCAGGCGATGGAGGCCGAGCGGAACTCCATCAAGTACAAGCAGGCCGAATACCTCGCCGACAAGATCGGGCAGGAGTTCGACGCGATAGTGTCGGGCATCTCCAAGTGGGGCGTCTATGCCGAGCTGAAGGAGTCGCACTGCGAGGGCATGATCCCGATGCGCAGTTTCGACGACGACTTCTACTACATTGACGAAGAGAACTACACGCTCGTAGGCTTGCATCACGGCAAGAACCTCCGTTTTGGCGACCCCGTTCGCGTGCGCGTAGTGGCGGTGGATATCATCAAACGGAAGATGGATTTCGAGCGGGTGACCATATAGCCGCGTAATCCAAAAAAATGTACCTTTGCTGCGATTTTTTCCGCAATGAGAAAACTGCTGGTCATACTGCTTCTCGCCTTGTTGTCTTTCGAGACTCTCCAAGCCCACAAGCCCGCCGACACGCTTTCGGCAGGGCGATGGGAATTCGTGCAGAATCTTGGTCAGTGGGATCCCGCTGTACGGTTTGCCGCAAAAACGGACGGCGGTGCTCTCTTCTTTGGCGACAAACACTTCATTGTCACACAGATAGACCCTCAACAGCTACACAATCTCTATGAAGCAAAGCACGAGGGAAAACCATTTCCGAGTACAACTCTTGACGCTGCCGCCTACCGCGTTTCCTTTGTGAATGCGCGCACAGAGCCTACAGTCAATGGATTTGAGCCCTACAAACACTACTATAACTTTTTTCTCGGGAAAGACCCTGGACGTTGGGCTTCCCATGTCATGACCTACTCCAAAATAAAATACAGTCAACTTTATTCGAATATTGACTTGCTTTTTTTAGAAGATGGCAACTATCTGAAATATGAATTCCATGTTGCACCGGGTGGCAACCCGCAAGATATACGGCTGCGATATGATGGTCTGAAAAGCATCGCAAAAGTCGGGGATGAGTTGATGCTATATACAGCTGTGGATCGTGTTCTGGAGCTAAAACCTCTTGCATATCAAATTGACAAGCAAGGGGATACTCTTGTCATCCCGTGTTCTTACCGGCTACAGGGGAACACCGTTTCCTTCGACCTGGGCTCATACGATCCTGCCCTAACACTCGTCATTGACCCGACGGTGGTCTTCTCCTCTTTTTCCGGTTCAACCGCCGACAATTGGGGCTACACCGCCACCTACGACTCTCACGGCAACCTTTACGGCGGCGGCATAGTCTTCAACACCGGCTACCCTGTCACCCTGGGTGCCTACCAGCTTGATTTCTGCGGCCAGGTGGACGTGGCCATCTCCAAATTCGACGCCACGGGCAGTTTCCTGCACTACTCCACCTACCTCGGTGGCAGTGCAGCCGACATCCCGCACAGTCTGCACGTCAACGCCAACGACGAACTCTACATCTTCGGGACTACGGGCTCCGCTGACTTCCCTGTTTCGGGCAATGCTTTCGACACCACTTTCAATGGTGGTCCAAACACCACGTTGTCAACCAGCATGGTTTTCGCCAACGGATCCGATATTTTTGTCAGCAAGCTGAGTGCGGACGGCACTCAGCTGCCCTCCTCCACTTTTATCGGTGGCAGCGGCAACGATGGCATCAACACTGCTTCATCCCTTCGGAAAAACTACGCCGACGACAATCGAGGCGAAATCATCGTCGATGAAAACAGCAATATCTATGTCGTCTCTTCCACCCGTTCTCTGGACTTTCCTGTCACATCAAACTTCTATCTACCAGACAGTTTTAGCAAGCAAGAAGTCTGTGTCTTCAAGATGAGCCAGGATTTGTCCACGATAATTTGGAGCTGTTATTACGGAGGTTCCGGCGATGATGCCGGCTACAGCATGTATGTCGCGACCGACAAGAGCGTCTATATCTGCGGTGGCACCACCTCCTCGAACCTACCAGTCTCGCCCATTTCCCTGCAGACGAACCACGCCGACGCGGCAGATCAGGCCGACGGCTTTGTGGCGCACCTCTCTGCCAACGGCAACATATGGTTGCACAGCACCTATTTAGGGAAGAGCGGTTATGACCAGGCCTATCTCATTAAAGGTGACAATGAAGATTACCCCCATGTGCTCGGACAAACCGCTGCCGACGGTTTGCAGTGGGTGCACAATGCCGACTATTACATCCCCGACGGCGGGCAGTTCCTCATCAAACTTTCTCCGAATTTATCCTCCTTGGTGTGGTCCACAGCATTCGGCAGCGGTTTTGGCGGTCCCGACTTTTCGCCCACGGCCCTAATGGTGGATTATTGTAACAACATCTACTTGTCTGGATGGGGATCCGCCCAACTCAACGGCTTCGGAGGCACCGCCGGGCTTCCCATCACCAGCGATGCCTTCCAAACCACCACCGACGGCAGCGACTTCTATTTCATGGCTATCAGCGACGATGCCAGCAATTTGATCTATGCGACTTTCTTCGGCGGCGCTGCCAACAGTGCGCGGGAGCATGTGGACGGCGGCACCAGCCGGTTCGACAAGCACGGCCGCATCTATCAGGCCGTGTGCGCAGGCTGTGGCGGACAGAACTCGTTCCCGACCACCCCCGGCGCTTACTCCATTTTCAACGGCAGCAGCAACTGCAACCTCGGCGCCATCAAGATCGACTTCAACATGCCCGTGGTGGTCTCCGATTTCCTCATGCCTAATGTCATCTGCCTTCCCGACACAGTATTTTTCAGCAACTACTCGCAACTTGTCAGTTCCCAGACATCCGTTTCATGGGATTTTGGCGACGGCACCACCTCCACGCAATGGGAACCCTACCATCTTTACACACAAACGGGATACTACGAGGTCACCCTGATGGTGCATGATTTGGGCAGTTGCAATGTGACAGACACGCTGCGGAAGCGAATTTTAGTCCTTTCGAACACCTCCTCTACGCTTCCTCTTATTGACATCTGCGAGGGCGATTTCGCCGAACTGGGGCTTCCGCCATCCATCGGGGTGGACTATCTCTGGACGCCTGCCGAATCACTGAACAATCCCTCTCTCTCCAACCCTGTCGCAACGCCGGATCAGTCAACCACATACACGCTAATCGCATCAACTGCCGCCTGCGTGGACACCCTCACGCAAGACGTCAACATCCACACCTTGGATGCTCAAGCTTCCGGCGACACCGTTATTTGCAAGAACGACTCTGCCACGCTTTCTGTCCTCGTCAACACATCGGACAACTACCATATTCAATGGTCGGAGGATCCTGATTCCTATATTGTTATTGCAGAGAACACCTCCTCGTTGCAGGTCTCTCCCGCTACTTCTCGCACCTATTATGCCCGTGTCACCACCGCCTTCTGCACCAAAGTGTATTCTTTCAATATAACCATCAACGAACCAGTTATTTACAACATCATCAACCCGCTTTTGTGTTTTGAAGATGACCTTGAATTAAGCGTTTCGTGCATCGGGGGCACGCTGCCCTACCAATATAGCTGGCAACTGGAAGACGGTTCCGTTTACAGCGGCGCGCACCCGCATGTGACCCCACAGCACTCCACAGACTACACGGTCACTGTCACGGATGGGCTCGGATGCACCGCAACCGCCACTGGGCATATTACCGTCAGGGAGGGGACTTTCCCCGAACCGCTACAAGCCTGGTGCAGCCCGTGTGAAGTCATCGCATATCACGAAGCAACCTTATTTTCAACGGATTACGGTGATTTCTACACTTACCAATGGATTCCGGCAGACAACATGGAGACGCCCAACCTGCCCGTCACCATCCTTACGCCCGATACAACCATGACCTATACTGTGACCGTCACAGACACGTTTGGATGTTCCCAAAGCGATACCGTCACCATCAGAGTGCAGCCCGTCTTGTGCGGCACCCCATTCGTTTTCATCCCCAACAGTTTTACGCCAAACGGCGACGGAGTGAACGATATGTTATATGCACGCAGCGACATCTTGGAGGAATGCTATTTTGCTATTTACAACCGCTGGGGCGAGAAACTTTTCGAAACGGTGGACAACAACATCGGCTGGGACGGCACATTCAAACATAAAGATTGTCCAAGAGGAGTTTACGATTACTACTTCAAAGGGAAATGCAAAGACGGCGATGAGCTTGAACTGAAAGGGAATGTCACGCTCATCCGCTGATATCTGGAAAAATCGTACTTTTGCCGCGGTGCTTGAGACTTGAGACTTGGAACCAAGGATGTTAGGACAAGTCCAAAGTCTATCAATAGACAAACCGAGTATATCGCAAAACATAAATCGAAATCTAAAACAATGGCAGACGAACAATTCTTAGACTATGTAAAGATTTTTGCGCGCTCAGGCAACGGTGGTGCTGGATCGGCGCATCTTGCGCGAACGGCGCACAACCCGAAGGCGGGTCCTGACGGCGGCGACGGCGGCAAGGGCGGCAGTGTCATTGCACGCGGCAACCGCAACTTGTGGACCCTGCTGCACCTTCGCTACACCAAGCACGTCTTCGCGGAACACGGCGGCAACGGGCAGAAAAACCAATGTTTCGGCAAGGACGGCGACAACGCCTACATCGAAGTGCCCCTGGGCACCATCATCAAGATCGTGGACACCGGCGAGGAGGTGGGCGAAGTACTGGAGGACGGGCAAGAGGTTGTCGTCATGAAAGGCGGCCGCGGCGGTCTCGGCAATGTGCATTTCAAGAATGCCACACACCAGACGCCCCGTTTCGCACAACCCGGTGAAGAAGGTGTGGAAGGATGGGTCTCCCTGGAACTCAAAGTGTTGGCTGACATCGGGTTGGTCGGTTTCCCGAACGCGGGGAAATCGACACTCATCACGCAACTGTCGAACGCACGGCCCAAAATCGCCGACTACCCCTTCACCACCCTGAAGCCGAACCTCGGCATGGTGGCTTACAGGGAATTCCAATCGTTCGTCATCGCCGACATCCCCGGCATCATTGAGGGAGCGTCCGAAGGCAAGGGCATCGGGCTGCGGTTCCTGCGGCACATCGAACGCAACGCAGCGCTGCTCTTCATGATCCCCGCAGCTGATGACGAGGGGCAAGTAAAGACCGTCACCCAAATCAAAAAAGAGGTGAAAATCCTCCAAAACGAGCTCAACCAGTTCAATCCAGAATTGCTGGACAAAAACTGGATGCTTGCCGTCACCAAATGCGACCTCATCCCTGAGAAAAAAGCGCTGGAATTGGAGTCGAAATTAGCGAAATTTGCGCCTACAATCTGCATTTCTGCCATAACAAATTGGCGGTTAACTGAGTTGAAAGACCAGTTATGGAATCTTTTACAGCCCGAAGAAAATATATAAACAGTTAATATTCAATAAATTAACAGCTGTTAATAAAAATATTTCTTAAAAACGTCAAGGCAAGGTGTCGAATTAAAAAAAAGTGTATTTTTGCAGCCTAAATAATTAAAGAAAGAAATGGCAAAGAAAACGAAGGAAGCACGTCAACAAGTGATACTTGAGTGCACAGAGCAAAAGGCAAGCGGAGTTCCGGGAATGTCCAGATATATCACGACGAAGAACAGAAAGAACACTCCCGACAGACTTGAACTCAAGAAGTACAATCCGTACTTGAAGAAGATGACAATTCACAAAGAAGTTAAATAACAAAAAAACGATAAGAGATGGCAAAGAAAGTTGTTGCATCATTGAAAAGAGAGGGTGGCGTCACCTACACGCGCGTCGTGAAGATGGAGCGTTCACCGAAGACCGGAGCATACACCTTCAAGGAAGCTGTGATCGAATCCGGCGCTGTTAAAGACTTTTTGGCTAAAAAGTAATATTTTGTTTTCATGGTTGAAAAAAGGTGGGCGCCTGCCCGCCTTTTTTCGTTTTAAAACATATCAATAAATTTCGTACTTTTGCGGAAAATTCATACGTATGGGATTCTTTTCATTTTTCAACAAAGATAAGAAAAAAGAGATCAACGAGGAACAGAAGAAGGAACTCGATGAGGGTTTGCAGAAATCCAAGGAAAACTTCTTCAAAAAACTGGCAAAATCCATCGCCGGCAAGTCGAAAGTCGATGACGAAGTGCTCGACAACCTCGAAGAGGTGCTCGTCACCTCCGATGTGGGCGTGGAGACCACCCTTAAGATCATTGACCGCATCGAGAAGCGGGTTTCCAAGGACAAATACCTGGGAACCAACCAGGTGAACATGATCCTCAAAGAGGAAATCGCAGGACTGCTCCTCGAAAACGACCTCGAAAAGGTCAACGACTTCGTGATTCCGGAAATGGACATGCCCTACATCATCCTCGTGGTGGGCGTGAATGGCGTGGGCAAGACCACCACCATCGGCAAATTGGCCTACCAATACAAAAAGCACGGCTATTCCGTGGTCCTCGGCGCCGCCGACACGTTCCGCGCCGCCGCCATCGACCAGCTCAAGGAGTGGGGTAACCGCTGCGATGTGCCCGTCGTGGCCCAGAAGATGGGCTCCGACCCCGCCGCCGTGGCTTACGACACCGTCAAATCCGCCATCGCCAACCACCACCAGGTCGTCATCATCGACACCGCCGGACGCCTCCACAACAAGGTCAACCTCATGAACGAACTTGTGAAAATCAAGAACGTCATCCGCAAACTCGTCCCCGACGGCCCGCACGAGGTGCTCCTCGTCCTCGACGGCTCCACCGGACAGAACGCCTTCGAGCAGGCCAAGCAGTTCACCGCCGCCACCGAAGTCAACGCACTGGCCATCACCAAATTGGACGGTACCGCGAAAGGCGGCGTAGTCATCGGCATCTCCGACCAGTTCCAAGTACCTATCAAATACATCGGCGTCGGCGAGAAAATCCATCAGCTACAGATCTTCAACCGCATCGAATTTGTCGATTCCCTCTTCCCAGATAACTGGTAAACATGCCCAAGACCGTCGTCATCGATGAAAACTCCGGCTTCTGCTTCGGCGTCATCAATGCCATCCAAACAGCGGAGGATTACCTACGTGAGCACCATTCCCTCTTCTGCCTCGGCGACATCGTCCACAACAACGAGGAAGTTCGCCGTCTATCGGAAATGGGACTGCAAATCATCACGCACGAACAATTCAAAAACCTGAAAGACACCTCTGTGTTGATTCGCGCACACGGGGAGCCTCCCGAAGTGTACCAAATCGCCAAAAAGAACCGCATCCGGCTGATCGATGCCACCTGTCCCGTTGTGCTGCGACTTCAAAAGCGCATCCTCGACGAATATCATTCCGGCACGGCCCCCAAACAAATCCTGATATTCGGGAAAAAAGGCCACGCGGAAGTCATCGGACTGCTCGGACAGACCGAAAACACCGGAATTGTTATCTCGTCACCTGAAGACATCGACCGCATCGACTTCTCCCTGCCATCGACAATCTACTCCCAAACCACCCAAAGCGTAGAAGAATACAACCAGTTGATTGACCGGATCCACAAGCGCTACGAAGCCGAAGGGCACGCGGAACTATTTGAGTATAAAGACACTATCTGCCGTAAAGTTGCCTCACGAGCCAAACAGATCGCCGACTTCGCCACTCACTTCGATGTGATTCTGTTCGTCTCAGGAGAGAAGAGCTCCAACGGGCTCTACCTATATAATATATGCAAGCAACACAATCCGCACAGTTATTTGCTGACCGGCGTGGACCAACTTAAAGACATCAATCTTTCAGAAGCGGACAGCATCGGCATCTGCGGAGCCACCTCAACACCTATGTGGCTGATGCAGGAAATTGCGGCTGAATGCGCGAAATAGCGCGATTTCATTCCTTTCACACTGTTTGAGAGTCGCACTTTTTTACAACTTTTTCTTAATACCAATCTTAATATTAACAAAATATCGTTAATATTAAGAATATTTTTGTTTTATAAAACATTACATATTAGAAACTTAACAAATTTCTATGAAAATATTTATTACAATATATTGACTTTTTATTAGATTTATAGTATATTTGCCTTGGTTTTGGTTATGGATTCTTGTTATTGAAAAGAAAGGATATGAGACAAAAAAACACACCAATCAAAATAGGCATTATATCGCTTATTCTCCTCGCGGGTTTCGAGTATTCGAAAGGACAGACAATATTGTACGAAGAGGACATGGGCATTCCATACATGAACACACTCATCCAATATTACGACGGCTGGCAGGACACCACCGTGCTGTATGTGGGAAACGGCACCTGCGATGTACGCACATCAGGCGCATCAACGGGCTATGGTGGCGCATCGGGCGGCGGAAATGTCTTGATCAACGACACCGTGAAATGGTTCCAAATCTCGGGCTTGAACACGACTTCCCCGCATCCAACCGTGAGACTCTATTGCGGACTTCGGAAGACCGTCTCCGAGAACGGGAGCAACTTCGCGGTGGAGTTCTCCACCGACAGCATCGTGTGGGTGCGGCTCCCCATGGAAGACACACTGCCCACCGGCACGGGAACGTCGGGTTGGTATCGGGTATGTTTTCCAAACGTACCCGCAAACCCTCACCTGCACCTCCGTTTTTCCAGTCTGGCCAAGGTCGAGTACCGTTTGGACGACATCCGCATCGTGGACGGCGAGGAAACGATTTTGGAAACGGTGGCGACGCCCGTCTGTTCCCCTTCCGGCGGCACTTACTATGAGCCTCAGCAGGTAGCCCTCACCTGCGAAACTCCCGGCGCAACCATCCATTACACGTTGGACGGCAGCGTCCCGGACACGTCGTCGGCTGTATGCACCGGAACCTTGTTCATCGACACTATTTGTACGCTGAAGGCGTTGGCTTCTCACGATAGCATGTACAACAGCAGCGTCGTGGTGGCAAACTTCATCATTCTCGACACCAGCAGCTTAGTGGCACTTCCCTTCGACATCACGGGCAACAGCGATTCCACACACGCAGACATCAAGTTTCTGGCCGGTTTCCGCAGCAACAAGTTGGGAACATCCTACGCAAACGGGTCCGCCAAATTCGAGTCCAAAAATGCAGGCTCCGCCATGTTGATTGCTCACCTGGACGGGCCTCCAGGCACGGTATCTTTTGACCTCCGGGGAATGAAAAGCGGAACCCCTCCCGCTTACAACGGGATCACATTTCTGCTCAGCGAGTCGGCTGACGGCATGCAGTGGACAACTGTGACCACCTTGAACGAATCGGACATCAGTTCGGAGGAGTTCAGCCATTTCGGGGAGTTGCCTTTGTCGGCCGAGACACGTTATCTCCGCTGGTTGCTGGCCGCGGCGGCAAATGGCAACACACAGTTGAACAACATTTCGATCAGCCGCCGTCAGGAAGACAGCGATGACAGTGGCATCAGCGAGCGCGAAAACGTCATAGCAACGCCGTACCCCAACCCTGCCAATACATCCTTCCAATGGGCCATCTGCGGAGAAGCCAACCTTATACGGCTCTACGACAAAACCGGCAGAGTGGTGCGACAATGGGAAAATGTCTCTGGCAACGATGATCTAAACATATCGGGGATTAGTGCCGGATTATACATCCTACAAGCAAAAACGGACGTTGGCACAACAACCAAAAAACTGATTATCAAATAAATGAACCAGCAAAAGGAGGTATTGTCTATAGGAAACAGCAGACTATTTCAATCATAGTTATAAATAATTATTGTAAAACATGGAAAAAGGGGAACCGTGTTGATCAGTTTGGAGTTCGTACATATTTTCATGTCTTGTTTTCTTTGGTTTTCATAATATCAGCACGAACTCCCCTTTTACCTGTTGGCTTTCGAAGTACTGCAACGCTTCGGCAAGGGTGCCGCGAAACGTGAAAGCATGGATTTTAGTCAGTTCTTTGGCCACGGCGACCGGTTTGTCAGGACCCATGATTTCCACCATTTTGGCCAATGTTTTTAACAGACGGTGCGGTGACTCGTAGAAGATGACCGTTTCCTCCATTTCGGCGAAGCGTTTCAGCAGGGTTTCTTTCCCTTTCTTATGGGGGAGGAAACCGTAGAAATAGAAGCTGCTGCACGGGAAGCCGGACTGAACGAGCGCGGGCACGAAGGCTGTGGCGCCGGGGAGGCATTCCACTTCGACATCCTGTTTCAGAGCTTCGCGCACAAGCAGGTATCCGGGGTCGGAAATGCCTGGGGTTCCCGCATCGCTCACCAATGCGGCAGTCGCCACCTGTTGGATCTGGCGGATATAGTTCCCCACTTGTTCATGTTCGTTGAAAATATGGTACGCCATGCAACGTTTGCCCTCGATCTCATAATGTTGGAGCAGATTCTTGGTGGTTCTCGTGTCTTCACAAAGGATCAGGTCCGCGGTTTTCAGGACGTTGAGTGCGCGGAGGGTGATGTCTTCCAGATTGCCGATTGGGGTCGGCACGATGAATAATTTGGCCATAATGAGCGGTTCTAAAACAATGAAAGACGGCCATTTCAACCGTCTTTCTTTTGAGTGCCCAGAACAAGAGTCGAACTTGCACATCCGTTCGGATACTACACCCTGAATGTAGCGCGTCTACCATTCCGCCACCTGGGCTTAATAAATACCCTCTTTGATGATGTCGTGGATATGAATCACACCGAGGTACTTTTCCTCATCATCCACCACAAAAATGTTTGTGATGTGATGATCTTTCATCATCTGCAACGCATCCACGGCGAGGGTGTTCTCGTGGATGGTTTTAGGATTCCGGGTCATAATGTCGGCTGCTTTGAGCGACATGATTTCCTGGTGATGTTGGATGGCTCGGCGCAAATCACCGTCTGTGATCGCACCGACCACCTTACCATCAACAACGACTGCCGTCACGCCCAAACGTTTGCCGGAGATTTCTAAAATCACCTCCTGCATGTTGGCGTCCTCTTTCACGGAGGGAACCTCGTTCAGTTTGTAGAGGTCTTCCACTTTCAAGCGGGTTCGTCTTCCGAGGATACCGCCGGGATGCACTTTCGCGAAGTCTTCCGTCGTGAATCCGCGCATCTTGATAAGCGTTGAAGCGAGGGCGTCGCCTATGGCCAACTGAGCCATTGCACTGCTGGTCGGGGCCAGGTTGTTTGGACTTGCCTCGCGCGACACCGTGCAGTTGAGCACGTAGTGCGCTTCCTTTGCCAGGAGGGACTCCATAGCGCCGACAATGGCGATGAGGATGTTCCCGTTGGCCTTCAAAAACGGTATCAGCACGGAGATTTCCGGCGTGTTCCCGCTTTTGGAGAGGCAGACCACAATGTCATCTTTTTGGATGATGCCCAGGTCACCGTGAACCGCATCTGCTGCGTGCATGAACACAGCCGGAGTTCCTGTCGAGTTGAACGTTCCCACGATCTTCTGACCGATGATGGCGCTCTTCCCGATACCTGTCACAATGACGCGACCTTTGCAATTGATAATCTCCTGAACGGCCTTCACGAAATTATCATCCAAATAACCAGTGAGTTTTGACACTGCATCGGCTTCTTCACGCAACACTTTCGTGGCATATTGGATAATTTCCTGTGGTTCCATTCTACAAAGATGCTCTTGTTGCCTTTTTGCTTCTATCAAAGAACGAAATCTTGCATACTTCCTTCTCAGAATCGAAGTATCTGAAAAATAACGTCTGAAATCCGTTTCTGTCAGCGTTTCCCAGCTGTCATTTTCGAGCGGCAAAAATAAAGATTTTTTCGATATGTTCGACGGGTTTGGAAACTTTTTTTTGTTATGAGGACAAACCTCCTGACATATATCACACCCGAAGAGATACTTTTGCGACGCCAACTCATTGTAATCAGGCATTTTATCTTCAGTATTGTGATACGAAACACACCGTCTCGCATCTACTCGGAACGGCGTTTCCAAAGCATTTACAGGGCAACTTCGCACGCAGATTTCACACGCGCCGCAATCGGATTTTGGCAAAGATTGGTCGTATTCGTCGCAAAACTGATCCACCAAGAGGACTCCTATGACAAAGAAGGATCCATTGCTGTTATGGATCAAACCGTTCTTGCCCATGCACCCTACCCCGGCCTCCATTGCCCAACGCTTCTCCGAGATGGCGGAACTATCGACAGTGGCTCTACACTTTACTGACGGATAATAGTTTACAATCTTATCCACCAACTGTTCCAACAGATTCTTTACCAAAATGTGGTAATCCTGAATCCACGTGTAACGGGCGGTCCGATACTTGTCGGATTTCTGTTCAACATCGGTCAAGTAGTTGTATGTCACCACGACAACCGACTTACATTCCGGCAACAGCGACTCCGGATTGAAACGGTCTTCAATGTTCCGCTCCAAATAGTGCATCTCGGCATTGAAGGCTTTGTCAAGCGACTGACGGAACTCCTTCTCCGCTTCAGCAAGCACCCGCGCACGCGCGATACCACAGTCTTGGAAGCCAATCTCCGCTGCTAACGACTTAATTTTCTGCGAACTAAGTGTTTCCGAAATCATACCTACAAGGTTATGCGCTCGAACTTTTCCGGGATTTTAATGCTGGTGACCCCCGGCACGTTCAACCGGACAACCTTGATCTTGCCACGGATTTCAATCACTCGGTTCAGTTCTCTGAAGACGAACTCCGTGAAAAAGGAGCTGGCACTATCGACAGGTTGGAAAGCCGAATATTCATACGACAACTTCTGTCCTTGAGGAAGCTTCTCCGTTTCAGCATTGAACAAGGCTTGAGCGGTCTGGAAGTCAAAAGTAAAAGGCAAATATCTGTTGATGGGAGCGTATGAATCGTAAAAGTACTGCTGAGTCAACTTATTGACATACTTGACACTGTCAGGGGTGAAAACAGCTCGGATGACTTCGACACCGTAAGCGTGGATATTGAGATAGAGAATACTGTCCGTACGGTTTACCATATAGAAATTGCAGGTGCGCGTGCCACCCGTGTCGATGATGTCAGCCTTGCCACGGTAGGTGATCCAATCGTAACCAGTAGCCATAGGAAGAACAACCGTATCGACCACAACATTCACGCTGTCAATATTCTGAGCTTCCAATCCAACATTGAAGAGGAGCGTCACAAGTAACATCCAAAATAGGTGAAGTCTTTTCATCATCATTTTTATATGATATTATAGACGATACAATGGGAAAAAAGTTTCATTTATTCTTTCCTAAAATTGTAACACCTCAATATATTGTCATTAACCGATGGTCTCAGATGCATTGCGCCGCCGAGACACTGCTTGAAATCTTTGCATTTCCGGCACATTCCCGTGCGCATCCACGTCCTTTCGCGCATAAGCTGGAAGCGGTTGTCCCACACATCCAGCAATTTGTCCTGATAGATATTTCCCTGCACGAAACTGCGGTCGATGTTGGGACAGGCGGAGATACCTCCGTCTATCAGGACGCTGCCAATGTTGATGCCCGCCCGACAGAAAAAATAGCTGTCGCGAACTTGTTCTTCATACTTCCCTGTATAAGCTTCGCAACTGAATGTCAGACGGATACGGTTTTCGCGTCGTGTTTCTGCTATAAACTGCATCATTTGTTCCACTTGTGCCCGAGAGAGTTGCAATTCACCGTTGCGAGACGCCCGACCGATGGGGGAAATGGTAAACAGCCGCCAATTCTTCACGCCATTGCGAATCAAAAGTTCCTTGAGCTGAGGCAGTTCCGGGAAATTACGCTGGTGCACGCAGGTCACCACGTCATACGCGAGTCCAGGAGTGCGCGAGATAATCCGCAACGCTCGCAACGCCCGTTGGAAGCTTTCGGGGTGGTTGCGCAGCCAGTTATGGGTTGTTTCAAGCCCGTCCAGACTTACTGTCACCGATGACAAGCCGGCAGCTATCAATTTGGCGTGCATCGCCTCGTCATACAGCATACCGTTCGTGACAATACCCCAGCGGAATCCACTATCCATCAACTTTTTGCCACATTCCGCCAAGTCGGGGCGGAGCAAGGGTTCCCCACCGGTGATAGCAATGATGACCGTACCACGGGGGTAGCGTTGTGCCAACGGTTCAACCGCCTTCTGGAAATCCTGAAACGGCATGTCCGGGACGCAGCTCTCCGACTTGCAATCCGAACCGCAATGGCGGCACGACAGGTTGCAACGCCAGGTACATTCCCAGAAAAGGTAGTTCAACTCGTGAATGGCTGTCTCGTTTTTGCGGAATACCCGAAACAGCCACCGTTTGAAAGGTTTGATACCGCTACTCGACACTATTTTCCTTCATTTTGACAAAAAGCGGATTTTCCATGATTTCATCACGACTAAACGCGGAATCCAGAGGGGCATACTGTCCGCTAAGTCCGCCTGTTTCCGAATCAATATGACGGAAAGCAAGCCGCACGGAATCC
>JBGUPL010000061.1:0-1714 GCA_045130275.1 Bacteroidales bacterium | reverse complement strand
TGGATTCGCTAGTAATCGCGCATCAGCCATGGCGCGGTGAATACGTTCCCGGGCCTTGTACACACCGCCCGTCAAGCCATGGAAGCTCGGGGTACCTAAAGTCCGTGACCGCGAGGAGCGGCCTAGGGTAAAACGAGTAACTGGGGCTAAGTCGTAACAAGGTAGCCGTACCGGAAGGTGCGGCTGGAACACCTCCTTTCTGGAGTGTTCGGCAGAAGGTTCAACCGATAGTGCTGCGAGGCACGGTGTTGAAGAGACCGACTGCTGAATGCCAAAAATTTGCGCAGGGCGCTTAGTCAGAGTGTATGGGGAACACCCAAGTACTACGCTGTTGTATTAATAATAGGTGAGTAACCTTAATCAGTTGCTCACTCTCAAGTAAGGCAAATTGATGCCTAAGAGATCTTTGACGTATTGGCAATGTAAAAGCGATGATTTGTGACGCTTATTTGGAAACAAATGAGTATGTCAAGATCATCAACGAGCAAGAAAAAATAGTTCACAATGTAAAAAAATATTGGAGACAATTTCTTGATTTCGAGAAATCGAAATCGCGATATTGTCACGAACAATTTCACATTATAGAAAAAGAAAGAAAGAGCGAACGGTGGATGCCTTGGCTCTAGGAGGCGATGAAGGACGTGGTAAGCTGCGATAAGGTTCGGGTAGGTGCAAACAACCTTTGATCCGGACATTTCCGAATGAGGCAACTCAGCTGGTTGAAGACCAGTTATCATCAATAGATGAGGCGAACGCGGGGAACTGAAACATCTTAGTACCCGTAGGAAGAGAAAACAATTGTGATTCCGCAAGTAGTGGCGAGCGAACGCGGAAGAGCCCAAACCGTCAGCGTTTAGGCGCGGGCGGGGTAGTAGGACTGCGCTATCCGAGAAATATTTGAACCGGAACCTGTCTGGAAAGTCAGGCCGCAGAGGGTGAAAGCCCCGTACGGGTAAGAATATGATTGGTAGCAGTATCCTGAGTAGCGCGGAGCACGAGGAATTCTGCGTGAATTAGCCGGGACCATCCGGTAAGGCTAAATACTCCCTAGAGACCGATAGTGAACCAGTACTGTGAAGGAAAGGTGAAAAGCACCTCGAGTAGAGGAGTGAAATAGTACCTGAAACTGTTCGCTTACAAGCGGTCGGAGCGGCTATAAGCCGTGACGGCGTGCCTTTTGCATAATGAACCTACGAGTCACCTTCTTTAGCGAGGTTAAGCACTTCAGGTGTGGAACCGAAGCGAAAGCGAGTCTTAACAGGGCGCATAGTTAGAGGGGGTGGACGCGAAACCAAGTGATCTACGCATGACCAGGATGAAGTTTCGGTAACACGGAATGGAGGTCCGAACTAGTTGACGTTGAAAAGTCTTTGGATGAGTTGTGCGTAGGGGTGAAAGGCTAATCAAACTTGGAGATAGCTCGTACTCCCCGAAATGCATTTAGGTGCAGCGTCGAGGTAGTCTATGTGAGGTAGAGCGACTGATCGGATGCGAGGGCTTCACCGCCTATCAAGTCCGGATAAACTCCGAATGCGCATAGATGTTCTTCGGCAGTGAGGGCATGGGTGCTAACGTCCATGTCCGAGAGGAAAAGAATCCATACCATCGGCTAAGGTCCCGAAGTATGTGCTAAGTTACATTAACGAAGTTTTGTCGCAGTGACAGCTAGGATGTTGGCTTGGAAGCAGCCATTCATCTAAAGAGTGCGTAACAG
>JBGUPL010000060.1:0-1846 GCA_045130275.1 Bacteroidales bacterium | reverse complement strand
AAAGAAATCGCATTTCTTTTTTATGCCGAAACGGAGTAATTTCATCATGAAATGATAAAATTACGAAAAGTGACCAGTACTGATTTTGGTTGACAGTTTTATTTGTTAAAACTAAATTGGTTTACACTTCGTTGTTTATATTCCTACACAGGTTGTCAGTTTTGGCCTTTGTTCCTGTTTCGGTAGACACTCTTTCTCTTATTTCTCTTATTCCTGAAAAGGTTGCCGTTGTTTTCTCCGCTATTCCTGAGATGGTTGACACCCGTTTTGTATAAGGTTCATCAGGCAGTGCCAGAGCACGTCCCGTTCTTCTTGGCAGAATCGGCTGGGGGCTCAATGCCCCCAACGATTCTTCGGAAGATACGTCAGGCATTAGCCGTCGCACGTCCGTCTTCTTGGCGGAGCAAAGATAGGCATTATCTTCGGATGCTGCAAGAGTTATTCCTTTTTTGGTTGTCAAAAAGGCGTTTCCCTTGTCATGTTTGTTTGCCAGCCACTCCTCACGCCATGCCATCGGTTCCTGCCTGTGGCGATGGAAAGCCCAACAGGGGATTGTCTGCCCGGCCTGCCATCATTTCGTAGGGGGTCTTCATTCCCAGGGCCTGATGCGGCCTTGCGGTGTTGTACATGCGGATGGAGTTCGCGATGGAGACCCCTGCCGCGATGAAGTCCAGTTCCCCGTTGTTGAAGAGCCACGAGTTCTTGACCGTGTTGTTCATTCTCTCGGCCAGTGCGTTATGCAGCGGGTCTCCCTTCTGCGTCATGCTGATCTGTACCTTTATCTTGTGCAGCATGCCCACGTATTCCTGTGAGGTGTACTGTACGCCGCGGTCGGAGTGGTGTATCAGTCCGGAAATGTCAATGCCGAAGTCGGCGTAGCACCCTATGGCCATCGCCAGGGCCTGGGCGGGACCGTCAGTCCCAAGTGTCTCACGGAAGCACCAACCCACAATGTAGCGGCTGTATGCGTCTGTCAGCAATGACAGGTAGCCGAACCCGTCGCTACAATATACATATGTGATGTCGGCAACGACCAAATGCCCGGCACGCCTGGCCACTAGCTTGGGCGTGGTGTTCACCAAGTCGGGGTAGATGCGGTTGTTGTGCCTGGAGTCCGTGGTACGTGGCTTGCAGCGTTTCTTCCGAAGCATCAAGCCGTTGGAGCGAAGGACGTCATAGAAGCGGTCGCGGCCAAGCGTGAACTTCATGCCGAAGTACTGCCTGCAGAGTTCCAGGAGCTCACGGCAGCCGGCTTTCGGCAAATTGTCCGGGGAACGGATGTGGTGGCAGTAGAGCACCACGCTCGTGATGAGGATTGATTCCTCGCTGTCCTTTTCCACATGCTTGTAATAGCCCCATCTGGATATGCCAAGCAATCTGCACAGAGGAGCCACCTTGTAGGTGCGCAACTCAACTGCAAGGGCGGTGATTACTTGGCATCTGAGTTTTTTCGGATGGCAATGCCGTAACGCTCCTCAGCAAGCAAGATCATGCGCTCGTAAGCGTCACGGGACATCTCCATGCGCTTCAATTCAAGTGATTGGGAACGCACCTCCCGCTTCAAGCGTGCTATCTCACGAAGAAGCTCTTCCTTGTCCGGATCTTTCTTCATATACATCGATAAGGCCCGCATAACAGGAGATGCAGGCTTGTCTTCGGATGCAAAGATACGAAGCCATCTTGAAATGCTACCATTGGAAAGATCTTTTTCTCTCTCGAATACTGATAATTTTTTGCCTGAGGACAGATACTCATTTAATAACATCAGTCTCTTGTCGTCTGTCATTCCACGATTATGTCTCATACTGAACACTTCAAAAGAGTCAACTTATTCAGTACAGGACAT
>JBGUPL010000059.1:0-6717 GCA_045130275.1 Bacteroidales bacterium | reverse complement strand
GCAACAGCGAGCTACTGACGGCGACTGTCCGTATCGAGGCGGAGAGCTACTATCTTATCGGAGGGACGGTAATGACACCGGCGTACGAGTTGCACCTTATACTGCTACCCAAAGAGAACTATACCTGCAAAGAGATGGAGAGTCCGACGCGACCGTTCCTTTTCTACCGCGCCTTTAACGACACAACCCCTTATTCGGAAGAATTTTACAACGAGTTCATGGACTCCTACGGCTTCTACAGCTCTTTTTTCAACGATTCGCTCTCGCAGAATCCGATGAACATCGTGGAAATTGGCGACCCCGAATTTGTGATGTGCCAGTCGTTGCGCGACATGATCATCTTCGGCCATTATTTCTACGATGTCTATACCATAATGCCCGATTTCTCGTGGATACCGCACGAGGTAGCGCACCAATGGTGGGGCAACAGCCTCTTTTTCGGACATCGGGATTATGCCTTGAGCGAAAGTCTGGACGAATACATCAAGTTACAATTCCTCAAGAGCCGTGAGCGCGGTTACAAAGAGCAGATGAGCTATTACAAATACGCGATGAAGCTGGCCGAAAAGCGGCTGCCCGTGACCGACATCCGCAGTGTGGAATCGCAGGACGCGACCATCGCCATCTACAACACAGCCCCCTATCGCTTGGAGAAATCCAACAATGCGAAAGTCGATGAGCTTTTGCAGCAACTGTATCAAAAGCATAAAAACACGGTGGTCAGCCGCGAGGTTTTCCTGCGGGAGTGCGGGGCGTTGAAGGGCTGGTTAAGGGGGAGATAACAAATGTAACCTTTTGGGACTTTTTGCATCATCATAATAGGAAAAATAATATTTTTGCAGCAAATTCTAATATTCTTCGGTTTGTTTATAAAACCGGAACAATAATCAAAGAACACACCAAACTATAAGGCTATGAGAAAGTTATTGGCATTGCTTTTGGCATTATTGGGATTCGCCGCCATATCTTGTGACCGAAACGAAGATTACCAATGCTATTACGGCACGCGTGTCGCCACTTTCGAAGAAAAAGAGAAGACGGATGATTATCTTTCGGAGATGCCATCCGGACAGGCAATGCGGGATGCGGATTTCGTGGAAGAATGCGTAGAGGAATGAAAGTTGGATTCCGTAAACGTCTTGCACTGAACCTGTTCGCCAAGTACGGGCGACTGGAGGTCCGCGACCACGAGCTGCGGCAGCTCTTCTGGGAGTCCACCCTGCGATGCTGCCTCAACTGCCGGCACTGCGGCAGCGACTGCACGGCGCAGGAAACGGCCCCCGACATGCCGTTGGATGATTTCCTGAAGGTGGTGGACACGCAGATCACCCCGCACGTGGACCCGCATCGCGTGATGGTCATCATTTCCGGCGGGGAACCGCTGATGCGCCCCGACTTGGAGACTTGCGGCATCGAACTCTACAAGCGCGGCTATCCGTGGGGATTGGTCACCAACGGCATGCTGCTCAACCGCGAACGTTTCGACGGGCTGCTCCGGGCTGGGTTGCACTCCATCTCAGTCAGTTTGGACGGTTTCGAGGCGGAGCACAACGCCTTGCGCGGGCATCCCGACAGTTTCCGACGCGCGGTGGAAGCCATCCGCATGATCGTGAACGAACCCTCCATTATTTACGACATCATCACCTGCATCACCCCTGCCCTCTTCCCGAAACTGCTGGAGTTCAAGGAGTTCCTGATCGGATTGGGCGTGACCCACTGGCGCATCGGCACCATATTTCCTGCCGGCCGCGCCGCCACCGACAGCAGTCTGCAGCTCTCCGACAGCCAAAAACGGGAGTTGATGGCGTTCATCCGCGACACACGCAAGGAAGGTCGGATTGACGTCTCCTTCAGCTGCGAAGGCTTCCTCGGCGAGTTCGAGGGGGAGGTGCGCGACCATTTCTATTGCTGCATCGCCGGCGTGAACGCGGCCAGCATCCGCATCGACGGCAGCATCTCCGGCTGCACCAGCATCCGGCACAACTTCCACCAAGGCAATGTCTATCAAGACGATTTCTGGGACGTGTGGCAGAACCGGTTCCAGGAGTTCCGCGACCGCAGCTGGGCCAAGACGGGGCCTTGCGAGCACTGCGAAGCCTTCAAATACTGTCTCGGCGGCGGCATGCACCAACGCGACGACGACCGGCAGTTAGTGGATTGCCTCTACCTTGCCCTGTACCCGATGGAAACTTCTTAGAATTTCAGCAAGTCTTCCCTCTTGAAGGGGTCTATGGAGAAGACGTCATCGCTGTTGACGCGGATGACGAGGAGTTTCTCTTTATGGGCGATTTCCGCAACACCCTTCTCGTAGTTGATGGCGGCGATAGCGGCGAAGACCTCTTTTCCGTCATATTCGGGAAACAGCCGCCGGAAATGACTCATCTGATGGAGGAACCTGTATATGTCGTCCTTCGTGCAGTTGGCCTTGACCTCTACAGGGACCGCCATTTCTGCACTGCTAAGAAGGACATCCACCTCCATTGCAATATGTTCGGCCGGAAGACTCCTTTTGAGATTCTTGCCGCTGTTATGCAAATCGAGTCCGGCTTTCTGGAAGATCTTCTCTGTCGAAGAGCTGACCAGACCTTCCACAATGTGCCCCGTGGTACCGCTGAGTTGACGGGACAGTCGCTTCACCTCCAATGAGGTATCTTTCAGCTGCTTTTCGGTTTCCTCGAACTTTTCCTTCAGCTTCCTGTCGCTCTCTTCCATCCGTTCCCGCATCTTCCTGTCGTTCTCCTCCATCCGTTCCCGCATCTTTCTGTCGCTCTCCTCCATCCGTTCCTGCATTTTCCTGTCGTTCTCAGCGAACTGTTCCTTCATCCATCTGTCGTTCTCTTTGAACTGTTCCCGCATCTTCCTGTCGTTCTCCTCAGACCGCATCTCTTGTTCCCGCTTACGCTTCTCCCACTCACAATCGCGCTTTTCCTGTTCTATCTGCGATCTTCTGGCGATTTGCGCGATCTCATCCAGGGTCTCTCTCATTCGTTGCGCCCAGCGGTCGTGTTCCCGGCGGGAGTTCTCCAGCATTTCATCGCGTTCAACAGCTTTGCGACTCTGCTCAAGGTTTTCCTTTCGCATCTGATTGATTATTAGTTCGTTCTTATCAATTCTCTCGGTGTTATCCAACACCATTTGCCTCAACTGAGGAATGTCAAAATCCTTTTGTGCTACTTCATTTTTCATAGTTATTGATTTTCAATAAAAACATGTCGCAAATATACAACAAATAAACGATTCGATGGCAAAAATCTTAAAAAAATTATTTCACTGAAAATCAACTTACTACAACTCAAACCCGTAATAATTTTAACAATTTATTGTAAATATTATTTTTAGATTTTGCAAAATCAAGGGAAATCATCCGCAATTTCATATACCTGTCACTAAATTTTGTACTTTTGCGGTTCCATTTCTAACCAATTAATTTACGACAAACATTTTCAATGTAACGAAATGCCGGTATAATGCGACGAAGTGACAACAAAGACGCATACTATCTAGCATTCACAGAGCAATAGAAGAACGTTATATGAACCATCTACCTGACAGCAACAAGTTCTCCGTCACCCAGGAAATCCGCGACCACGTCGAGGCGCGCATCATCCCGCTATACGACGGATTCGACAAGGCGCACCAACGCGACCATGTGTGCATGGTGATTTCGCAAAGCATGGACTTGGCAGCGCAAATGGAGGTGGATGTGGACATGGTGTATGTTATCGCCGCCTACCACGACATCGGGCTGTGCGAGGGACGGGAACACCACCATGAAGTGTCGGCACGGATGCTGCTCGCCGACAACGAATTGCGGAAGTGGTTCACGGAAAGCCAGCTGCAGACGATGGCGGAAGCCGTGGAAGATCACCGTGCCTCCTCCGACCACGCGCCACGCAGTCTTTACGGACGTGTCGTGGCCGAGGCCGACCGCTTCATCGACCCCGACACCATCGTCCGCCGCACCGTGCAGTACGGCATGGAGCACTACCCCGAGCTGGACAAGGTGGGCCACTACGAGCGGATGGTGCAACACCTGCGCGAGAAGTACGGTCGCGGCGGCTACCTGCACCTCTGGTTCGACCACTCCCCCAACGCCGAACGGCTGGAGCTCCTACGTAAAACCATCGACGACGAGGCCTCTTTAAGACGAAAGTTCGAGGAATATTACGGACAGGAGCGGGCGGCCCGACGGATGGGATTCGACGCGGTGATCCTCCAGAACGAGAACATGGACGCCGCCTACGTGGAGGTCCCCTTCGACATCAAAGCCCTGTACGGCAAAGGCCGCCTTTCGGTCCACGCCACCTTCGACGGTGTGCCCTACGACGGCCAGATCGTCAAGATGGGAACGCCCTGCTTCATCATCGGTGTCCGCAAAGACATCCGCAAGCAAATCGGGAAAAGTTTCGACGACGTGGTGCACGTCACGTTCGAGGAGTCGTAGCGCTTCCGCAAGGCCAGAAGGAGTCGGAACCGCGACCAACCGCGTCAGCGGTGGCATATCTGTAGCCGGATGCGGGCAATGTTCCCATTTTTTGAGAGAAAGTCCGAAAGCGATGTTCGCGGCGCGGGAAAAAGGTGCAGGCGAAGGGATTGGATGGTTCGCCGCGAAACGGGGAAATGTCGCGGACGGGCGCGCGAGAGGGATTGAAGCGGAAATGTTTTTGGCATGAGGGCGTATGCGATACGCCCGTACAAACACCACATGTAGGGGCGTATCGCATACGCCCCTACGGAAACGGATGGCCAAAAACATTGTAGCGGAAAGCCCGACGGCGCGGCGGAAGGAGACAACGTTTCGCAATGTTGGTCCGTGAATGGGTGTTTGCGACGCTTGGAAGCGTCGGCTCCAAAGCCGCGCCGGCTCGCCCAAAATAAAAAAAATGTGCAAGCTCGATTATTGTCATTTTATGATATCATTTTATGACAAAAAATTATAAATCTGGCTGAGAAGAGAACTCTGACGGGGAAAGCCAGTGTGCGTCACTTCCCCAGCATCCGCTTCCGTTCTTCTTCCGGGAAGCGCTCGATCGCATAACGAAGCATCGTGCGAGGCATTGTCGCGCGGCGGGGTTCGAGCCAGTCGCGGAGGCGTTGCTCGTCGCGTTTGCCCGCCTCGCGGAGAAGCCAGCCGGCGGCCTTCTGCAGCAGGTCGTGCAGGGGCGCGGGCTTCTTCAGGAGCAGCTCCGCCAATGCGTAAGTGTCATCCAGCTCGCCGTGGCGCAGGAACTGCATCGTGGTGACGATGCCGATGCGCTGCTCCCAAATGGTAGTGCCGTTCTCCACCATGTCGTACAGCATCTTGCGGTCCTTGTCGAGGAGCCAGACACCGAGGATCTCGTAACAGGTGAGATCGACCAAGTCCCAGTTGTTCACGAATTGGAGGTGCGACAGATAGAAGCTGACGTTCAGCTGCTGCAGTCCGCGGTCGCCTTTGGCCGCTTTGAAGAACAGCACTAATGTGAGCAGTCCGGCGAGCCGCATCTCGTGGTATTCGGACGTGACGCAGGCCTCCAGTTCATAGAACGAGACGGACTGCCAGCACTTCTTCACAATTTCGCGCACGACGGGCACCTTGATGCCGAGGAACTTGTCGCCCTCGCCGTACTCGCCCTTGCCGGTCTTGAAGAAACGGCTCAGGTGCGCGGCTTGTTCAGGGTCCTGGCGGTGAAGGATTTCCTCGTAGAGGGAGGCGGGATGACCCGCTTCGTTATATTGTTGATTTTCAGTCATAATCAGAATATTTGAAACTGGCGGCAAAAGTACAAAAAAACTCCGCAGCCACGATTAGCGGACACCACTGTTTTGGATACTCTAAAAATGTAACCTTTTTAATTTTTTGCATCCATTTATAATAGAAAAACCTTATTTTCGCAGCATCAAAAATTCACAAAAATGGGAAAAAAGAATATACCCCAACATATTACATTATTGGCCGGGATAATTCTGGTCCTATGTTTCGCAGCTTGTACACCCGAGCCCATCGGCCCGCTGCCGTCGGAGCCGCAGCCCATTAACTACACGCCTGAAGTGCCGGAGCCCATCACCAACGACTTCACCCTGCTCAAGGCCTGCATCGGCAAGTCGCTGTCGGAGGCCTCCGCCCTGCTGACTGAACATGGTTTTGTTGCCGGAGATGGCAACAAATTCCTGAAAACGGAGAACGGTGTCACCAAGGAGGCGAAAATCTACTCCATAGGTAATGTCGCACTGACGCTCAAAGACAGTGATTTCGATATTTTGAAACCAGGTTTCGTGCAATGGCTGAACGAGATACGGAACTCGGTATCATACACAAATTTAGTCCGAAAATCTTTCAGCCTCTGTACGGGATGGGGAAACGGAAACCAACACTTCGATAGTCCCGAAGCACTCCTCAATGCTCTCGCACCCGTCCCCCTTGCTGATGGCCTATCCGCCGACTTCTATGGGAACGACTTCTATGCTAACCGATACAGCTTGGTGCTGATGCCCAATCTTAACGGCGTTTACATGCAAATCATCAACCACCTTGCCGGGCAGCCCTCCGACGATTTCACGGAGAGCGACTTGCAACAATCTGACCTTCAGAAACATATCCTGATTTCCAAGGTGGACTATCTGACCTTCCGTTATAAAGGATTCTATGCACTGAATGTCACCAACAAGCTCAACTCCGGCAACGAAATCCCGTTTGTTTCGCAATATCAAGCGCCAGGCGACTTCGGCTACATCAAA
>JBGUPL010000058.1:0-4631 GCA_045130275.1 Bacteroidales bacterium | reverse complement strand
GAGGCTGTCGTTGCCGAAATCCACAGAGGACTGTCCGTAGAGGCTCACGTGGAAGCTGTCGCTCTCGGCGCGGCACCCGATGTTGGTAACCGCCACCTGGAACGTCCCCGCGGAGTCCACCGTGATGGAGGGGGTGGTCGCCCCGTTGCTCCAGAGGTAGGAAAGGACATTGGGCTGCTCCACGGAGAGGGTCGCGCCCGCGCACACGGTGGTGTCGTGCGCGATGGTAAGAACCGGCGGCGGCACCACAGCCACGAAGGTGGTGGTGGTGTCGGGGCAGTCGTAGTGGAGGACGCACTGCACAGTGAGGGTGTCCAGGGCAGCGAGCAGGAACGAGTAGGCACCGCCGAGGTGAGAGACCCCATCCACGATCCATTCCACCGGCACGGAGTCGGGGTTGTGCTCCACAAGGAGGGCGAGCGTGTCGCCGAGGCAGCGGTGGACGGTGTCGAAGTTGTGTTCGGCGATATTGATACTTCCGCTTGGATAGTCCGTGTAGAAACAACCTGAGGCTCCTGAATGGTAGTAGTAAACCTTGGTGATATCGTCTATCTCCGGATGATTTGGAGGTGCAGGCAACACGTTATAGCCGAACTCATCCACGTAGGCTGAGAAACCATTCACATTGGAGATGCGAATGATTTCGGGGATGTCCTCGTTATAGAAAGCCATCTGGGTGACGTAATAGTCACCGTTGGTCATCGGGAACGAATCGAACACCTCCGCCGGCAGCAACTGCCCGTTGAAATACGTCGTATTCAGTCCGTTCTCGTGCACATAAATCTGCAAGTCAACATAAAGTGTGTCAATTTCTGAAAGCACGGTGTCCCCAATATTGTTTTTCCGTTTGATATTGTTACGTGTTGTTGGATATACCCAATTATGAACCATGCGGTCGGTGGGCTGTGCTGTGACGAAAGGATTTTTCCTGAGCCAACGGGAGCATCCAAGTGTATCCGTGAGAACACCATAAATAGGGTATCCGGGCGCACTTTCCTTATAGATGAAGTAATACGGGCCATTTAAATCATGGAAAAAAATTGGTGTTGAGGATCGCAAAAAAGTATAAGGAACACTGACGTATGTGGTGAGGCTGCCCCAAAGTCCTCTATGTTCGCCTGTCAACAAGCAATATTTCCGTATCGCCTCTCGATACCCGTGGATGTAATCAATCTGATTGGTGGATGAATCCATATATGTTGCAGGAACCAATGTGTTGTACATGTATCTGACCACATCGTTGTTCCAAACACTATATGGTGGATTAACGCATTCAAAGATTTTCAGATAGAATATTCCTTTGTCAAAACGATTGTTTTCTAGCTTTTTGCACAAATAGTCATACCCTTGGTAAGCATGAGATTTGGCAAATGGAGTGTATTCTCCATTTAAAGACCCCCCATCCCAACCATCGCTATCAACAATGACACCAGATCCTGTCGTGCTAATTACAGGTTTGCAATTTGTGGAAAACTTCAACATTTTCCCTAAAAAAGTGGAAATCGGATAAGGGGACAGGACTACGCTCTGTTCTTTGTTCAACAGTATAGAATCCGAATAGGTGTCTAAAGAAGTTGACCAATTTGAAAAATAAGTGAAATACAAAATTGTATTGTCTTCCATTGCAGTAATGCATTGAATAGTTCCAAAGGTATTGACAGTCCCATTAATACCCACGTCTTGACCGTTACAGCGATAAAACCACCAGTCTTCATCGTGGTCAGGAAAACGTTCCCGTATATTTGTTGAAACGGGAAACAGCGGAATTTTGTCAGATACATAAGCGGTAACCATTAGAGGTGACTGGTAAAGTCCACACCCGTTACTCCAATTGTATGTTATCATAGTGTCTGGTATGGTGCATATATTCTGCATATACAAAAAGATATTGGAAGACGAACGTATTCTTACCCCTTTATTTGATACAGCTAAATATGGTACACCTGTCTGAATCATTGAGGCTGGAATCTTCAAAAGGGTCAATTCACCCGGAACAACTTGGAAATCAACATGGAAACCATAATGCTCATTATCAACACTACCGTTGGCAAGGGTGTCACTTAACGCATAAAACAAAATTGTATCAGATAGTCCCTCGTCGTTAAACAGTATCACCCAGAAATCTTTTCCGGAGATGTTTTGGGTTTGGGCGGAAACAGCTTTGGAAAAACCGCAGCAAAATACTAATATGATAATAAAGCGTATGATTTTCATAAATTCACAGTCGTACGATTTTCTTCACCACGTGGTTTCCTACCGCATCGTTGGTTTTAAGCAAATAAACACCTGCAGAGACATTTAGTATTTTGCGTTCCTCGTTTTGGATTATTCCTTCCTGTAAAAGCTTGCCAGCCATATCGTAGAGATTATATCGAACACTCCCTTTAAAACCTTCGCAGAAAAACTGTAGATTGTGTTCAAAGACAACCTTTGCAATTGATTCCTCTTGATTTTTCGGTTCCTGTATTGATTTGCCACCATATTGACGGGAGCAGACAGTAGGTTCATCGCATATTACGTTAATTTGCACATTGTCAGAAATCGGGGGAAAAGAGTAAGGCAGAAAAGTTACATTAACAAAATTATTGCTTATGGGATACGGTTTAATATAGGGGTTTCCCACAATATCGATTACTTCCAAAGGCATATCGCAAGAAGAAGCAGAAATGTCGTATGTCTCCGTCAGAACACTTCCTTTTCCATTCACGCCGGCAATAAGAACAGGAAAACATGCATTATAGTGGTTATAAGCCAAATTTCTCATGTCTAAATCTGTGTAGTAGATATTCGCATATGGATATTGAAGACTTGTGCAATACGTATTGACAAATGCACCCCCAAGCTGACCCACGTTAAGTCCGGATGACAGAGAATAAGGATCGGCTTGCGCCAGCAACTGCGTCCGACCATCTACGCAGTGACTGAACACACACAACAGGTTCGCCCGGTTGTTCTTGAAATCATAAATCAAATCTTTAGCCGTCAGTTTGGCATCTGGCAACAGGTAATAGTAACTTTCTGAAATTGAGGCAGAAGAGTTCCAATAATTATTGATTCGCGTCATCCAAATAATATCGTGTACTAAATAATTGTAATCCTCCTGCAAATCCCTGTACAACAACAGCTCGTCACAACTGATCTGTACATGCAATGCCTTGTGTTCAGTGACTTTTTCGTATGCAATGTTATCTAAAATATAGGAAAAAACGCTTGAAGCGATAGCAGGATTCTGTGCCTCTTGTGGAATATCCATTCTTAACATTTCCACAAAGGGGTGGAGATGATCGTGGTTTGTCGGCATAGCCGATCCTGTAGCGACAAACATTTCTTGCTCGGCATTCCATGAAATGTCAGTATAACGATCGAAAAAAGGAGGGTTCGAATTTGCTGTGAATTCACGAAAAAGGGTTGGGCTAGCGACATTGATGGTGTAAAGCCTCCCGTTGTCGGCCACCAGGGCATAAATTTTTTCCCCATTTATATCATAACCAGAACATCCCGACACAAATGGGCTTTCTATTATGTTGCATACGTACAAATAGGAGTTCGAGAAATCGTTGTTAACCACCATAACCGCTGGATACCAGTTCCACGTGCTGTTGTTTCGGTCGTATCCGAACAATACCATTTCTCCGTTGAAGCCTTCAAAGACACCATTCAGTACAAAACCGAAACTGGTCGGGACGTAGTAGTTATTCCCCGTCGGCAGCATGGAAAACGGATTAATCTCCGTGACAGAGAGCCTCTGGCTGGCAGCATCCGTTTGGAAATAATAGATATACCCGTTACTGTGCACCACTGAAACGGCGCTCTCGGGCTTTTGAACTGCGGTTGACTGATAGTTCCGGTACATGTTCTGCGCTTCCGCGACCTGCGCGAAACTCCATAGAACCAAAGCGATTGTGATGTGTAACTTTTTCATAACTTATTGATTCTAAATGATGCCGCAAAGATACGATTTTTCTTTTTTGCGGCAGGAATGTTGAACACAATAGCGACAGTCGGCAGGAATGCCGACTCTCCTACCGCACCACCGTCACGCTCCCTTTCACCGCCTTTTCCTTCTCCCCGCGGGTCTTGTAGTACACCATCACCGCATACACCCCGTTGATGGCGTTGGCTCCGTCCCAGCCATAGGTCTTCTCCTCCGTGCGGAACACCAATGTCCCCCAGCGGTTGTAGATCTCCATCCGGTACTCCTCGATTTCGTCGGGGTAACTGAACACCGGCAGGAACACCGGGTTCTCGCCGTCGCCGTTCGGCGTGAAGGCGTTGGGCAGGTACAGCTCCTGAGCGCAGTGCTCGTAGTCGATGTTCACCGCATCCCAGTGGCTGAAGCACCTGTTGCTCACCTCCACGCTGTACGTCCCCGGACCGCGCACCAGATAGGTCGGTTGCGTGCTCCCGTCCTGCCACAGATAGTCGCAGTAGGGTACCTCAGCGTTGAGGGTCATCGTCCTGCCTTCGCACAACGTCGTGTCGGGGCCCAGACTGACCGTAAAGTCGTTGAGGTAGCCGATGTTGATGGTGTCGCTCGCACCGAGGCAGTGGTCAGTGATCACCACCCAGTAGTCGCCGTCCTGATAGACCGTGTAGGTCGTGTTGGTGCTGCCGTCCTGCCACAGGTACTG
>JBGUPL010000057.1:0-7687 GCA_045130275.1 Bacteroidales bacterium | reverse complement strand
GTGATGCTGTCGCAGCCAGCATCCGTTTGCGTGGTATCGGAGTAGGTTCCCGCAACGGCATAGTCGGTGTTGCCGAAGTGGTACGAGATTCCGTGACAGATGTCCACGCTGATGGTGTCGCGCAGGTAGTCGTTGATGCTGAGGTGCAATACAGTGATGCTGTCGCAGCCAGCATCCGTTTGCGTGGTATCGGAGTAGGTTCCCGTAACAGCATAGTCAGTGTTGCCAAAATGGTAGGATGCACCGTGACAGATGTTCACACTGATGGTGTCGCGCAGATAGTCGTTGACGAAAAGATGCAACACGGTGATGCTGTCGCAGCCAGCATCCGTTTGTGTGGTATCGGAGTATGTTCCCGCAACGGCATAGTCAGTGTTGCCGAAATGGTATGAGTTGCCGTGACAGATGTTCACACTGATGGTGTCGCGCAAATAGTCGTTGACGAAAAGATGCAACACGGTGATGCTGTCGCAGCCTTCATCGGTCTTGGTGGTGTCGTAGTAAATGCCCGAAATGGTGTAGTCGGTGTTGCCAAAATGGTATGATGCACCGTGACAGATATCCACGCTGATGGTGGTGCGCGGGTAGTCGTTGACGAAAAGATGCAACACGGTGATACTGTCGCAGCCGTATATGGATTGCAATGTGTGACTATATATGCCCGAAGTAGTAAGCGTCTCTCCGAAGAAGTCGTAGCTGTTTCCTTTGCAGATTTCGGCAGTGATGGTTGTGGTGTAAATCGGATTGACCGCCAATGTCAACGTGATCACGCTGTCACAGCCGTGGACGCTCTGCAGGGTGTGGGTGTAAGTTCCCGCCGACGTGAGCGTCTGTCCGAAGAAGTCGTAGCTGCTTCCCTCGCAGATCTCAGCAGAGACGGGCGTGTTGAAGACGGGGTTGACCGTCAATGTCAGCGAAATCACACTGTCGCAGCCGTGGACGCTCTGCAGAGTGTGGGTGTAGGTTCCCGCGGTGGTGAGCGACTGCCCGAAGAAGTCGTAGCTACTTCCTTCGCAAATCTCAGCAGAGATGGGCGTGTTGAAGACGGGGTTGACCGTCAATGTCAGCGAAATCACGCTGTCGCAGCCGTGGATACTCTGCAGAGTATGGGTGTAGGTGCCCGCGGTGGTGAGCGTCTGCCCGAAGAAGTCATAGCTGCCTCCCTCGCAAATCTCAGCAGAGATGGGCGTATTGAAGACGGGGTTGACAGCCAACGTCAGCGAAATCACACTGTCGCAGCCGTGGACACTCTGCAGGGTATGGGTGTAAGTCCCCGCCGAGGTGAGCGCCTGTCCGAAGAAGTCGTAGCTGCTTCCCTCGCAGATTTCAGCGGCGATCGGTGTCGTGGAAACGGGGTACACGGTTAAATGCAACGTGTCACAACTTTCACAACCATCCGCGTTGGTGTACACATAAGTGTATATGCCGGAAGTGGTATAGTTTTGTCCGTGCCAGACAAAACTGGCGCAGGCGGATTCGGAAATGGTGTTGTGCGTGCCATGATGAATGGTCAGATGCAGCGTGTCCATGCTGGCACAGCCATCGGCATTAGTGTATTCGTACGTGTAAATTCCTGTTTTTGTATAGATTATACCATGCCATTCAAAACTCTCACAAGCAATCTCAGTTTCCACATTGTGCGTGCCGTGATTGAGGGTCAGTTGCAGGGTGTCTGTGACTGGACAACCGGAGGAATTGGTGTGTGTGTAAATATAAATACCTGATTGTGTGTATGTTGAGCCATTCCAAGAATAATTGTCGCAGGCGGTTTGCGTGAAGGATTGTCCTGCCGGATCGCACAGCCCGCTGACAGTGATGCCATCCCGGACGGCTGCCTGACAACCGTTGCTCCAAACAGCCCAAACCTCGTAGTTATACTCGCCGTTATAAAGGATCGGATCGTTGTAGGCAGTGTTGTTTGTAGTGCCCGCTATATCTTCATTGCGGTTTATCTTGTAGTTGATCAATGAAATAGGGGCGTCTTCGACAGTGGCTTTGAGTGCAAAGCAATAGCCTGGAATTCCGAATTCGGACCAGTAATTATCCCCACTCGAGGCGGATTTCATAATGAGTCCCTTTTTGGCCACGTATGGTGTTCCTACCCGGATGGGATAGCAGTTGGAAGGTGCCTCAATGTATATGCCGTACCAAAGTTCCTGGCTTGCGTCAATGGTGACAGGCTGATTCAGCTGGATGGTGTTCCAAGTGTTGTTGCTCAAGGTAGAAATGTTTACGTCCTGTTCCAAAATTTTTGTGCCGGAATTAAGGTATTTGGAGCCGTTCAAACTACCGCCCTGATACACAACCACTTTGTATGCAGTGACGTTTTGTTCAGGGATAAAGGAAACAGCCGTAAGATGTTTGCCATGGTAAGGCAAAAGGTCGGCAGGTTCGAATCGGTGCACCATATAATGTTGTAAGCCAGAACCTAAAGAATAGGATACGCCATCGAAGCTGTTGAGCCAAGAGAAAGTTTGCTGTTGGATGATTTGTGCCTCTGGCTCGTTCCAGCCCAACATGATGTTGTTTCCCGATTGGGCGATGGTCAGGTTTTGCGGGGGATTGCACTCATCGGTGTTCTGTCCGCTTAAGGATACGGTGGCGGAAAGGTTACCAGAGGTCAGGGTGACCTGCCCGGTTTCGTACTCGCTGTCCGAGGATAGGGGAGTGTATTTCACATAAATGGTTCCGCCGGAAGAAGGTATGCTAAGACTGGTGGAGTAGGAGGTCCCGTCGGCACTGATTTGGAAGTTCCCGCTGACGGTTGCCTGGATGGTGTTCGTGAGCCCGTTGCCGCCCACGATGAAAGTCTTGACAAGGGTGCCGAAGCCGTGGTTGCTGAAGAAATCCAGCACTTCCGGCGTGGCGGTGATGCTCGCCACATTGGCGAACGCTTTTTGTGCGGATGCGGCGCAATCGTTGCTCCAGTTGGCCGTGACCGTGTAAGTGTAGGTGTCAGTGCTGCTCACATGGTCTTGGAAACCGGTGGCCGTGGTAGTGCCAATAAGGGTTCCGTTACGTGAGACTTGGTAGTCTATCAGCGTTTGCATGTTCTCCACGGTGCCGCGAATACAGAATGACCGGTTTGTGTATAGCTCAGACCAGCTGACCGACCCCGAGGAGTGTCTCCCGAGAATACATCCTTTACTCGGCATACTGTTTGTGCTTAAAGAAATGCAATAGGCGTTGGCAGGCGCCTCCAAATAGATGCCGAACCATAACTCCTGCGTGACATCCACCGTGACAGGTGTGTTGAGAGTGATTGTGTTCCAACTGTTCGGAGTCAGAGAACTTAGATTAACATCCTGAGAACAGACTTGCGTGCCAGGGTTGAATTCCCCACTGTAGCCGCCACCTTTGTACACTACGACCTTGCAGGAGGAAATGCCGCTCAAATAGTAAAAGGAAATGCTGGTGAGCGCCCGGTTGTGATAGGCCACCAAGTCGGTGTCGCAGTAACGTTGCAGTAGAGTGGCCTTATAAAGAGATTGTTGGTCGAGGCAGAAAGATATGTTGTGGCTGGCTGCCCAGGTTAGCGTGTGCGGGTCAGGCGATATCGTTGGAGCCTCCCATTGGAGGTTGATGTCCTGCAGATTTTGCGAGGAGAGGGATAAATTCGTCGGAGGCAGACAGTAAGGGGTGTTGTCGTAGATGGAGCCGGTCAGCAGGACGGTGTCTCGGATGTTTCCGGAACTTAGAACGATGGATCCGTGCTCGGAACCGCTGTTGACAGATGGCTGATAGCGAACGTAAATGGTGCCGCCACTGCTGCTGATGGTCCGGTTTGTGTAAAAATTTATTCCATCGTTGCTGATGCGGAAGCTTCCGGAGGCAGTGGCAATGATGTAGCCAGGGAGCGACGTTGCCAGTATCGTGAGTTTCTTGGGTGCACTGTAACTGTTTGCTTCTGAGAGGAGTGAGAGGTTGTGGGTTTCGGGATGTATCTTGGGCACCGAGGCATCAATACCGATGATGGCAGCATGGTTGAATGAGAAGTTGTTGTTTCCAGGGGTCAGATCTGACAGACTGAAGTATCCGTCATACAGCCCGCCCCATCCCCAGTTGATGTGGAAGAGGTCTTGGTCATCATAGCCGTCACAAATGAAAGCATGCCCGTCAGTGCCCGACCCGCTGTAATAGACCGGCCGCATGGAACTCAGCTCGTTTTTGATCAATGCAGTCCATGAGGTGGCATTGTAGTTGCTCCGGTACTTCAACACGGCTCCTTCAAAACCGAAATGGTTGCGTAAAGCGCTGACCGCCTTGGTGTCATAGGCGGCGCTCCCACCGGGACTGTACATCATGTCCGCAGAGACACCACAGTGGTACATCAGTTTGGCCACCTCATCGATCTGTGCCTGGGTGGCATTGTTCAGGGTCAGTGGCATCAGACTGAAATCGTAAGTGGCTTCGCTGAAATTCACGCTTTGCGTGCCGTAATCGCCGAATCCCTGGCTGGAAAAGTTGGCATTATAGCTGTGACTGCCGATACCAGTGGAAGGATATGTCCAGAAACGAATGATCTGAGCCATAGCACAGGCCACACATCCCGCATAGGCGTGCCCGCCAGGTCCGTTGGGGTCAGAGGGACATTGGGAATTGTACGGATTGTTCTGGTTCCATTTGGTGCTCAACAGCGGTCCGGCAGTGCTGTTCGCAGCGGCAGACAGCGCAGGTGTTTCCCCAGAAAGAAGCCGCTTCCAGGCGTTTACGTTCTCTTCACACTCTGATTCAGCCACGTGTTGGGTGATGAAGTCGATTTCCTTGACATATTCGTTGAGAAGCCATTCCAGACCCTCGGATATATTATCAGTATTAAACCCGGATTCGGTGGAGTAGCCGAGCACCGGAGTCACTCGCGAGTCGGCAGAGGTTATCACAAAATGCCCGCCGAAATCAAATACATACAAGGCCGTGACAGGCGAGGTCTGCATAACCGCCCCTTGCGACGGAATCTGTTGTGTGTAAACCAGTTGGGCATGATTGTAGTCCACCGAACGCCCAAATTTCCAGTTGTAGAAATTTGTGGCAACCTTCCGAGCCGTCGTGCTGTCCATCGGCGTTGCGATGGCTATATCGTTGAATAACAATAGGCCAGCGATTAAAACGAATAATAACCGGAGTGTCTTGTTTTTTCTCATAGCAATGTTGTTTTTGAGAATGAAATCTGAAAAACCGCTTAGCGGAATGATTACGAGGTGAAAAACACTAGGGTCTTTTCACTTTTCGGATTATGGCAAGAATGCAAACGAAAAGAAGTCCTGCCAGGGAGATAAATATGCCTATGCGGGCAATATAATCGCCGTGTTTCACGTAAAAAGTCTCACCGGATTTGGCATACACCGTGGTCTTGATGGCCGTGCGCTCGTTGTAGTTGGTCTTTTCCAACACTTTGCCTAGTGGGTCGATTACACCGGAGAACCCGCCGTTGGCCGCGCGGAGCACGTAACGCCGTGTCTCGACGGCTCTCAGCCGTGACATCTCGAAGTGCTGCCGGTGGCCCGGACTGTCGTCCCACCACGAGTCGTTGGTGATCACCGCCAAGATGTTTGCGCCGTCGCGCACGAACTTTGCGACCAGCTCGCCATAGACCGATTCGTAGCAGATGGCCGTGCCGATGCGCATCTCCTGGCCATTGACGTCGAACGCGAAGGTGCGCTGCACCGTGTCGTTGCCCAACGAAGAGTTGGAACCGCCCAGTTTGATGATGGCCTTTTCGAGGAAGCCGAAAATCTTGGGGAACGGCATCTTCTCCACACCGGGCACTAACCGGCTTTTATGGTAATGACTTACCAGCCCGTTTTTGTTGTAGAAGCCGGCGGTGTTGTAAAACTCCATGAATTGTCCCGGATTGCATTCCTGAGCGACAGGCGAGGTCTTGTGGTCGGAGATGCTCACAGTGGAGAGTCCTAACACAAAGTTGAGGTTTGGATAAACAGCTGTGACACTGTCAAATAAGGCGAATCCTTCGAAGCGAGAGTCGCCCTCCATAAAGTTGTGCTTCCGCAGTGCCTCCATTTCGATGGTGTGCGCAATGGCCGACTCCGGCGTGATGACGAGGTTGGTCTTCTCGTTGAGGTACGGCTTCGCCACATCGAGAACCCGCTGGATCTCCTGGGTGTTGGTGAGCCGGTACTCCTCCGCCCATGGGTCGGTGTTTTGCTGCACGATGACCGCCTCGACGGGACGCGGTTGGGTGGTCATTTTAAGCTCGCCATCCCAGTAGAAAAAGAGAGAGGCCAAAAGGGGCAGAATGAAACTGGCCGCGAAAACACCCCTTATGACTTTCTTTGTCCGATCTTTCTTCTCTTTCCGAAATACATCTTGGTAAATCAAGAAGTTGACGATGAGGATCCACACCGTACCGCCTAACGCCCCCGTAATGCAGTACCATTGTACCAGCCAAGGCGTGGAAGCGAAGACATTGCCGAGGTTGAGCCAGGGCCACGTCAGGTCCCAGTTGAGGTGCAAGTACTCGAAGGAAATCCAGAAGGAAATCAACAATAATAGTTGTAAGAATCTGTTTTCCACTTGTTTACGGCAAGCGTGCCATGTAGAGAACGTCAAGGTTTGTAGCAACGCATTGGCAATGACCGCCGCCGCCGCGCCGGGCACCGTGCAGAAGGCAATCCAGTAGGTGGTGATGAGGTTGAAGACGAAGAAGGCCGGGTAGAACAGCAGGATGCCCCGTCCGAAGGCGTTGCGCTTGCCCTCCCGCAGCGAGATATCGCTCAGCCAAAACAACGGCACGAACGCCAGCAAACTAATCAACGCAATCCCTCCAACCGGACACCACGAAAGCGCCAGCAACAATCCACTCAACACGCTGAGTGCTAATTTAATGTACCATTTTTTTGAGTTCATTTTCGTTTCCTTCGTCATTATACGTCACATGTCAAATATTCGTCATTCTCCCCTCATCCGTTCTACACCCCCCGGCCTAAAGGCCACCCCCCTAAAGGGGGGAATTGGGGTTGTTCGTTATGGAATTACTATTGCCTGTTGCCTATTGCCTATTGACTTTAAATGCATCAATACCCTTCCGTAAAAACGCGATGTATTGGTCCTTGTCGCGCTCGTAATAGGTCGGGCCGGAGAGGATATTGCCGTCGGGATCTACCACGAAATAGCAAGGCTGTGAGTTCTCGTGGTACTTGGTCTGTTCGATAAAGCGGTTCTTGGCGCCCAACATGGTGATGGGGTCGCCGTTGGCGTCGGTGAGCTTGCCCTTCTCCTCATCGGGCAGCGGGATCACCTTGTCGTCGGCGTACATGGTGCAGACGATGACCTCCTCGGCGAAGATGCGGCGCACCTCGGGGTCGATCCAGACCGCGTTCTCCACGTTACGGCAGTTGGTGCAGCCGTGTCCGGTGAAGTCGAGGAAGACGGGCTTGCCCTCCTTCTTGGCAACGCGCAGCGCCTGATCGTAGTCGAAGTAGCCTTTGATGCCGAAGGGGATTTCCAACTTGTCGGCGTACATCGGCTCCTCGGTCCATTGGTAGGTGCTGGCGGTCGCGCCGCCGGAGCCGCTCTCGGTACGCACGATGTTGGAGATGTCGAAATCTTGGGTGGTCATCGGTGGCAACCAGCCGGAGATGGCCTTCAGCGGGGCACCGAACAGACCGGGAACCATATAGACCACGAAGGAGAAGACCGCCACGGAGAGCAGGAAACGGAACCAGCTCTT